>NZ_JADCJZ010000001.1 GCF_014982725.1 Thermophilibacter gallinarum
TCCCCGTCGGTCACGGCGCAGGCCGTGTCGGTGGTGCCGCCGCGGGTCACGGAGTCGTCGGCGGAGACGGGGTACTGGCCGTCAACCTGGTAGTAGTACTCGACCGTGTACTTGGTGTCGGTGTTGGGTGTTAGATCAACCCTGACTTCCGAACCACCGGGGACGTTGTCGAGCTCCCAGCTCTTACCAGCGCCGTCCGACGTGTCCTTTGCAGAAAACTCGGCGTCCCCGGTCGTAGCCCCTGCCTGCGGAGCGGTGATTTTCGCCGTATAACCGTCGGGAACATTCACGCCAAGCAGGAAGTCGGCACAGTCACGCTCCTCATAGACGTAATCGACCGTGTAGCTCAGGCCATCCTCTGTAGGCGTGAAAATAATGTCCTCGGTCCGGTCGCCCCATTTCGAAGGCTCGATATTCCCATCGACACTGATCTGCTCGCCATTCTTATACACGACAATCGTGATGGTCGAACCGTCGAACTTAACCTGCGTGTAGCGAGCCTGGAACGTTCCGCCCTCGTAGATATTCGAATCGTTCTTCTGAGGCGTCAGCGTCTTGCCGTCGTTCGATAGCTTGACGTTGTACTGAGCAGCGTTGCTCTCGGTAATCTTGACGTTACCGACATACCAACCGTCGAAGGCATAACCCTTCTGGGGGTCTCCTGCAGTTGAACCCTGGGCCGTACCCGACTCGGGGTCAAGAGACTCGCTGGGACGAGTCACAGAACCGCCTTTGGTTGCACTGTAGGTGTACGTCACCTCGGTTACGTACTTTGCGTAGAACGTAACATCTGCCTGAAGGTTCTTGAAGTCGGCAGCGGTCGCCTTATCCGACATCTCGCCGGTTTCGCGGTTGTAGCTCTTATACCAACCGTCAAAGGTGAACGTAACTCCACCATATTCCTTGGTCTCCGACATATCGGGGACCTGGACATCCTTGCCGATTTCCACGAGCTGGCTTCCCAGGCCACCATCCACAAGCTGGATGCCCGACTGACCAGGGTCCTTTACATAAAATGCTGCGTTCACGTACTTGGTATCGTGAAGAACAAGGCGTCCATCAACATGCCAGTCATGTGTATTCGTAAGATACACAACCTGACCGTTTTCGCCGTCCCACTTATGACTGTTGTTGGAGCCGGCAGCCACAATCGCCTTATCCCAGACGATGCTGAACGTGCCGTCCGCACCGGTTCCCTCGGTATCGAACTTATACGTTTTGCCGTTGACGGTAATCGTCTTGTCCTTATAGTAATCGCCGGCATCTTCAATCATCGAACTAAGACCCGCGGAAATGATCGTACCGTTAAGCTCTGCGCTTGCTCGAGGAGCGATAATCACGCCCTCGCCGCCATAGAGCCAGTCGCCAGCCTGATACGCTGCGCCCTCTCCGGGAGTAACCCCCGGATACACGAGATAGAAGTACGCCTTCTGCCTCACGTCCCCACTCGTGTTGCGGCGGACGGTGATCCTCACGCTGCCGCTGAGGCCACTTGCGGTACGCGCCGTAATGGTGGCGGTGCCGCCGAACCCCTTGCCAGTGACCCTTCCGCTCTGGTCAACGGTAGCAACTGAGGTATCGCTCGAAGACCACGTCACCTTCTCGTTGGCGTCGGACGGCGTGAGGGTCGCATGAGCCTGGGTGGAATCTCCGGAGGTGATCGTGTCCTTTTCGATGGTCACTTCGATACCGGTAGCAGCAACAGGCTCAGCAACGACCTCGAAGTAGGTGTACTCGTAATTGTTACCAGTCCAGGCGCCGCTATAGCCAAAACGAACAGTAATCTCAGCACCGACTCTTACGCCGTCATTAATAGTCAGTGTCGCACGGGCATCCTCGCCCTCTTGGTAGCCATCCCAAGTCCACCGACCTTCGCTGCCGATACTCGTATTCGACAGCCTGCCGTATTGAGTTCCATCCGAAATCGACCACTTCGCTCTGTCGCTCTTGTAGTCTTCGGTAATCGTCACGCTCGAGCCGGCGGTAACCTCGTAGGGATCCCACTCGGTTCCGCTACCGTCCAGAATGCCATTACCCGTGGCGGCCATCAGCGAAATGCTGTTGTCGACGCTCTGGACCGAGTTGGGCGTGGTCTCGGGAGCGGTCTCTTCATCCTCGACGGTCGTTTCGTCGGTGACGGTGGTGTCGGTCTCGGTCGTCTCCTCCTCGACCGGGGTCTCCGCCTCGGGGACGGCCTCGGTGGTGACCTTGATCGTGGTGCCGTCGGTCACGTTGGCGGCGGCGAGGGTGTACACGCCGCTGTCGTTGGCGGCGACGTCGGACTCGGCGCTGTCGGAAGTCACGGCCTTGACGGAGGCAATCTGCTGCCCGTCATCGGGAGTAACCGTGAACTTGAAGTCCTGGGTGGTCTCGACCTTGGCGGTCTTGTCAGCCGTGTCGGCGGTGACGTTCTTCTCGCCGTCCTGGTTGTAGGTCAGCGTGGCGCCGGTCACGTCGAACTTGAGGGTTGCCGTGGTGTCCTCGGTCTCGGGAGAGGACTGCTCGTCGGCGGTGGAGTTGCTCGTCTCCTTGGACGGCTCGGTCGTCTCGACCGGCTTGGTCTCCTCGGCCTTCTCGACGGGCTCGGTCTTCTCGGCCGGCTCGTCCTTCTGCTCCGTCGGCTCCTCGGGGGTGGCGGGCTCGGTCGGCTCCGCGGGCTCCTCCGCCTCCTTGGGCTCAGAAACCGGGGGGGTGTCCTTTTGCTCGTCGGTCGACTCGGACGGCTCGGTCTCCTCGGCCGGCTTGTCCAGAACGATCTCCTCGCGACCGCTCTCGCCGTCGCCGACGATGACGTCAGCGAGCGCCTGGATGTTGGAGGACTGCAGCACGAGGACGACGCTCAGGAAGACCGCGAGCACGGCCTTCCACTTCTTCATCGCCTCGCGACGCTTCAGGTTCCTGCCCTCGCGTCCCTCACTCATACAAACCACCTCTTCAGTGCCGGGGCGCCTCCCGAAGACGCCCATTTGCTTGTGCATCCGCTCTAGAGGCAGCTGTCCCTAGGCTAGATACTCGAGACGTTAGCACACATTACGCGGCGCTCGCTGGCTCATTTTATGGCCTGTGCTGCTAGGTTTAACGTTAACATTGTGTCTGACGATATCTATTTTTATGTTGCAGCAATTTGACAGTTTTTTATCACTTTGCATTCACCTGCGCATTTTTCGAACAAATGCTCTCTCTAGCCGGACTTGAGAGTTTCGTTAACACATTTTGTTGCCGCGAGTTCAGGTTTCCAAACCGCCCCATTATTCTCTTGGCTGAACTAATGGGTGATGCCCAGAGGCCAGATTTTGTGGGTGAGCGGCTTTCAGAAAGCACATGTTGGGGAGACGAGCCCTTCTGAGGGGCGGCGTTGGCACTTGCGGTAGGCGAGTTGGGTCGAAAAAATCTCCGGTTCTGCCGATTTTTTCTCGCTGGGCGGGAGCGCATCTATATTTGTACGCGTTGGCGTGCGGGAAGTTGGCGCTCGTGAATTCACGAGAGGCGGGTTTTGGGCGGAAACGGTGCCCGGAACGGCGCTCGTGAATTCACGAGCTTGGGTTTCTGTCGGCGGGGCGGCGCTCGGGCGAGCGTGGGGCGGACGGCGGACCCCTCCCCTATAATGGCGTCATTGGCCGAAACAGGAGGCTGCCGTGCGTTTCCCCCGGAAAAGAGGTGTCGCCGCCATCGCGCTGACCTGCGCGCTCTCGCTGGCGGCATGCTCCGGGGGGTCGTCGGGTAGCGCGGGCGGGTTCGACCCCGGCACCACGAGCGGCCCGGCGTGGACGATGCCCACCGCCGCGCTCCTCTCGCCCTTCTCGGCGGACGCCGTCTCCGCGGCCGAGCCGGTGGTGGACCTCTCCCATGCCTCGGAGGGCTACGTCGCGGCGTCGGCCACCTCCGACGCCCGCCTCAAGCTGCAGGTGGTCTGCGGGGAGATGAGCTACAACTACGACCTGCCCTCGGACGGCTCGCCGATCGTGGTGCCCCTCAACATGGGCGACGGCGCCTACCGCGTGCGCGTGATGCAGAACACGAGCGGCAACAACTACGTGGAGGTCTACTCCGTGGGTGCGGACGTGGAGCTGGAGAGCGAGTTCGCGCCGTACCTGCGGCCCAATCTCTTCTGCGACTACGACGACTCGAGCGCGGCCGTGGCCAAGGCGCGCGAGCTCGCCGCGGGCGCCGAGAACGAGGGCGACGTGATGCGCGACGTCTGCATCTGGGTCGCCAGCAACATCACCTACGACTACGACAAGGCCGCCGAGCTCTCGGGCACGAGCGGCTACGTGCCCAGCCCGGACGAGACGCTCGCCTCGGGAACGGGCATCTGCTTTGACTACGCGTCCCTCTCCGCGGCGATGCTGCGGAGCCTGGGGATCCCGTGCAAGGTGGTCACCGGCTACGTGTCGCCGGACGGGGTCTATCACGCGTGGAACCTGGTCTACATTAATGGGAGCTGGACGAGCGTCGAGTTCTCCGTGCGCGAGGGCGAGTGGTCGCGCGTGGACCTCACGTTCGCCGCGGCCGGCGCCGGGGACACAGTGGGCGACGGCACGTCGTACACCGACCGGTACGTCTACTAAGGAGCGGGGATGAGCGAGAGCCTGAAGAGCCCGACGGGGCGCGAGGGACGCGGGGCGGGGACGCTGCCGGCGAGCGAGGTCGCGGCGTTCTGCGAGGGCCTGGCGGCCATGCTCGCGGCAGGGATCCAGCTCGACGAGGGGCTGGGGCTTCTCGGCGAGGGCGCCGCGGGCACGCCGATCGCGCCGGTGTGCGACGAGCTGTACGGGAGCGTCGCCGGCGGCGAGGCACTGTCGGCCGCGATGGCGGCGGGCGGGCGCTTCCCGGCGCACGCCGTGTCCACGCTGGCGGCGGCCGAGCGCGCCGGGCGCACCGAGCGGGCGCTGCGCGGGCTGGCGGGCTACTACGCCGAGGAGGCCCGCGTCATGGAGAAGCTCCGCACGGCCGTGGGCTACCCCGCCGCGCTGCTGTGCGTGATGAGCGTGGTGCTGGTCTTCACCGTGGCCGTCATCCTGCCGGTCTTCATCGGCGTCTACGAGGACATGGCCGGCTCGCTCACGGCGGGCTCGGGCCTGGCGGTGAGCGCGTCGATCGCCGTGGGCTGGGTCGCGCTGGTCGTGGTGGTTCTCGCGACGGCCGCCGCGCTCGTCGGCGTGGCCGCGAGCAGGAGCGTCCGTGGACAGGCGGCGATCGTGCGCCTGCTGGAGCGGCTGCCGCTCACGAGTGACGCCATGCGCCAGCTCGCGCTGTCGCGCTTCCTGGGGACGCTCTCCACCTGCCTGGCCGCCGGATCCAACGAGGACGCCGCGATGGAGGAGGCGCTTCGCACCGTGGAGAGCGAGGGGCTGCGCTCCGAGCTGGAGCCCGTGCTCGCCGCCATGACCGACGTGAGCCGCGGGCTGGGGCTCGCGCAGGCGATCGCGGAGAGCGAGGTGCTCGAGCCCACGCAGGCGCGCATGCTCTCCATCGGCTCGCGCGCCGGGTCGACCGACGCCGTGCTCGAGCGGCTCTCCGAGGCGTGCTTCGATGACGCCGTCGCGCGCGTGGACCGCGTCATCGACGCGACCGAGCCCGCGCTGGCGGCGTTTCTCACCGTGGCCGTGGGCGCGACGCTCGTCTCGGTGATGCTTCCCCTCATCGGCATCATGGGGTCGGTGGGCTAGGTGGGCGCCCGCAGGGACAGACGCGAACGGCGCAGGTGGCCGTGGGTGCTGGCAGCGGTTGCCGTCGCGGGCGCGCTGGTGGCCGCGGCGGGGCCCGCGGTCGCGGGCGCCCTGCGCGAGCAGGGGGCGGCGAGCGTGCGCGACGCCGTCCTGCGCGCGGCGGCGCAGTGCTGCGCCATCGAGGGCTCCTACCCCCACACGCTGCGCCACCTGGAGCAGCACTACGGGCTCACGGTCAACCATGACGACTACGTGGTCATCTACGAGGCGTACGCGTCCAACGTCACGCCGAGCGTGGTGGTGACGCCGCGATGAGCGCGCGCATGGACCAGCTGCTCGACGCCATCGGCGAGGCGCGCGCGGCGCGCGGCGCCGAGCGCGGCGGGCGCTCGACCCACGTCTTCGCCGTGGCGCTTCTCGCCCTGTTCCTCCTGGCGCTGCTGGGCAGCGTCGCCTTTGGCACGCAGGTCTACCAGCGCCTCAACGAGCGCTCCGTCGGCGCGGCGGGCGCGCGCTCGCCGCTCGGAGTGATCGTGAACGCCGCGCGGGCGACCGACGCCCCCGGCTCCGTGGAGCGCGGCGAGGGGCCCGAGGGCGACGCACTCGTGCTCGTGGAGCGACTGGAGACCGGCACATACGAGACGCGCTTCTTCCTGTGCGACGGCTGGCTCGTGGAGCAGTATGCCGTCGCGGGCGCACCCTACGAGACCGACGGGGCGACGTGGCTCGCCGAGGCCGGGTCCTTCTCGCTTGAGCTGGACGACGGGATGCTGACGGTGAGCTGCGACGCGGGGACCGCGCGGGCGGCGCTCCGCTCCCAGGTCGAGGGGGTGGCGTCATGAGCGGGCGCGAGGCGATGCGCCCGGCGGCGCCCTGGCGCGGGACGGCCTTCCTCGTGGAGGCGTGCCTGCTGCTCGCCGTGGTCGCGGGCTGCGTGGCGGTGTTCGCCGCGCTCTTCTCGCGGGCGGGCCTCGAGGGGGCGCGGGCCGAGGAGCTCACGCGCGCCGTGGTGGCCGCGCGCGACGCGGCCGAGGTCTTTGCCGCCGAGGGGGAGGACGCCGCCGGCGAGCGCGAGGTCGGGGCGCTGAGCGTGCGCGTCGACGTCACGGGCGACGACGAAGTCGCGGGGCTGCTGCGCGCCGTCATCACCGTGAGCGACGCCGAGGGCGCCGAGGTCTACCGGCTGGAGACCGCGCGTGCGGGAGGTGGTGCGTCATGAGCCGGGCCCGCGGGGCGCAGGCCTCGGGCGGCGGGGTCCGCATGGGCCCGGTCAGCCTGTTCGCACTGGTTGTGGCGCTGTGCCTTGCCGTCATGGCCGTGCTCGCCGTGACGACGGCGCGCGCCAGCATGGCGCTCGCGGAGCGGCAGGCGGCCTTCACCGCCGACGACTACGCCAACGAGGCCGTGGGGCAGGAGCTCCTCGCGCGCGTGCGCGCCGTCGCCGACGAGGGCGGCGCGGACGGGGTGGGGGCGCGGCTGGACGACCTTCTCGTCGCCTGCTCCGCCGAGGGCGGGCCGGCCGTGACGGCAACCATCAACGAGGGGCAGCTCAGCGCGCACATCGAGTCCGGGAGCGGGCGCTGCCTTGACGTCGTTCTCGCCATCGGCGAGAACGGAGAGGTGAGCGTGGGGTCCTGGCGGGCGACCACGCTCTGGGACGAGGACACCGGCGACGTCCTGTGGACGGGCCAGAAGTGACGGGAGGCATCATGGATCTGACGGGCTTTCTCAAGGAGATGGTCGACGAGCGGGCGTCCGACGTGTTCTTCATCGCCGGCCTCCCCGTGACGTACCGCGCGGCCGGGCGGCAGGTCCGCCTGGGCGACGAGCCGCTCATGCCGGCCGACACCGAGGCCGCCGTGCGCGCGATCCTCTCGGCCGCGGGGCGCCGGACCGACTGGATCGAGGAGCAGGGCAACCACGACCTGGACTTCTCGTTTGCCCTGCCCGGCGTGGGCCGCTTCCGCGCGAACGTGTTCCGCCAGCGCGGCTCGGTCTCCGCCGTAGTGCGCGTGATCCCCTTCGGGCTGCCCAACCCCGGGGAGTTCGGCATCCCCGAGGAGGTGCTGCGCACCGCCGAGCTGCAGAAGGGCCTCGTGCTCGTGACCGGTCCGGCGGGCGCCGGCAAGTCCACCACGCTGGCGTGCATCGTCGACCGCATGAACCACGGGCGCTCCGGCCACGTGATCACGATGGAGGACCCCATCGAGTTCGTGCACCGGCACGGGACGTGCATCGTCACGCAGCGCGAGGTTCCGACCGACGTGGCCACCTACGACGAGGCGCTGCGCTCCGCGATGCGCGAGGCGCCCGACGTCATCCTGCTCGGCGAGATGCGCGACGCCGAGACGATCTCCACCGCCGTGACCGCGGCCGAGACCGCGCAGCTCATCTTCTCCACGCTGCACACGACGGGCGCGGCGGGCACCGTGGACCGCATCGTGGACGCGTTCCCCGCGAGCCAGCAGCGGCAGATCCGCCTGCAGCTGGCCATGGTGCTGCAGGCCATCGTGAGCCAGCAGCTCGTGCCGACGGTCGACGGCGGCGTGACGCCCGCCTGGGAGATCATGGTGAGCACGCCCGCGATCCGCAACCTCATCCGCGAGGAGAAGACGCACCAGATCGACTCAGCGATCGCGGCGCGCGGGGACCTGGGCATGCGGACGATGGACCAGAGCCTGTTCGCGCTCGTGGAGTCCGGGCGCGTGGCGCGCGACGTCGCGCTGCAGTACGCGGTGCACCAGGAGGCGCTCGAGCGGCGCCTGACGGCGGCGGGCCTCTAGGCAACGGCACGGGGCGGGGAGCCTGGCTCCCCGCCCCGTCTCACTTCTCGGGCTTGTCGTCCTTCTCGGCTTTGCCCCTCTTGGGGAGCCGGCCTGCGCGGCGCAGGGCGTCGCGCAGGATCCACTCGACCTGGCCGTTGGCGCTGCGCATCTCGTCCGCGGCCCAGCGCTCGACCGCGGCCCAGACCTCGGGGTCTATGCGGAGCGGGTATTGCTTGCGCGCGGCCACGGGTTCGCGCCCCTACTGGTAGAGGGAGCCGGTATTGAGGACGGGCTGGGCCTCGGACTCGCCGCAGAGGACGACCATGAGGTTGGACGCCATCACGGCCTTGCGGTCCTCGTCGAACTCCACGACGCCGCCGTCGGAGAGCTCCTTGAGGGCCATGTCCACCATGGAGACGGCGCCCTCGACGATCTTCTTGCGCGCGGCGATGATGGCCTCGGCCTGCTGACGGCGCAGCATCGCCTGGGCGATCTCCGGCGCGTAGGCGAGGTGCGTGAGGCGGGCGTCGTCGACGGAGACGCCGGCCGGGGCGAGGCGACGATCGAGCTCCTGCTTGAGGGTCTCGGAGACCTCCTCGATGTTGGAGCGCAGCGTGATGGAGCTGTTGGAGGCGTCGTCGTCCTCCATGTGGTCGTAGGCGTAGACGCTGGCCACGTGGCGCAGGGCCGTCTCGGTCTGCATGGCAACGTAGCTGGGGTAGTGGTCGACGTCGAAGAGGGCCTTGGCGGTGTCGGCCACGTGCCAGACCACGACGGTCGCGATCTCGATGGGGTTGCCCATCTTGTCGTTGACCTTGAGGCGGTCGCCGTTGAGGGTGCGGGCGCGCAGGGAGACCTTGGTGGAGAGCGTCTTGGCGGCCGCGGCGGCCTTCACGGACGGGGTGCCCTCCTCCAGGCTGACGTCGATGGAGGCACCGGTGCCGTCCGAGCCCAGGCTGTGGGAGTAGAAGGGGTTGACCCAGTAGAAGCCGGACTCGCGGACGGTGCCCACGTAGTTGCCAAAGAGCACGAGCACGCGGGCCTGCCCCGGCTGCAGCGAGAAGAATCCGCAGGTGACGATGATGGCCACGATGAGCAGCACGATGCCGCCCACGAGCAGCCCGGGGCCGGTGACGGGGGCGGGCACGCCGGCGTCCTCCGCGGTGGCGAGGATGATGATGCCCTGGACTATGCCCCAGATGGAGGCGGCATACGCGACGAGGGTGACGAAGAGCATGGGCCAGCCCGATCCGGCGCGGGCCTGCTTCTCTACAGTCATTGCAGTTCCTTTCCTGGTGTCGTGCGGGCCCGGGGTGGCCGCCTCGACTGAGGTCATTGTGATATCACATTGGTTTCTGCGCAAATGGAGAATCCGTCGAGACGGCGGCGAACGGCGCCATGTGCCGGGCGAGCGCGCATGTGGCAGCTAGCGGTAAGTTGCGCCTCGTAAGATGTGGGGCTCTTCGATTGGGGAGGTGCCTCATGGGACTGAGCGTCGGGTTCGACTCTTCACTTCGCTACTGGCTCACCAAGACCGCGGACGAAGCGCTCCCGGAACCCGCCGGCAGCGCCGCCATTGCACGGGCGACCGCCGGGCTTCGGGAGGTGCGGGCGGAGTCGCTGCCGTTCGGCCCGAACGAGCGGCGGCCGCTGCACCTGCTCGTTCCCGATCGCCGGCTGGGGCATAGGATGGACGGCGCCGTGGCCCACGTGATAAGCCGCCCCCTGCCGGAGGGCTCCCTCTGCCGCCTCTCGGGAGACAACACGATAGCCTCGCCCGAGCTCACCTACGCACAGATGGCCGCGTCCGAGCCCTTCATCGAAACCGTGCGCATCGGATGCTATCTCTGTTCCACCTTCTCCATTGGCGACGACGGCCGCGACTACGTCGGCGAGCGGGGACAGCTCACCACGGTGGAGAGCCTTCGGGCCTATGTTGACCGCCTCCCTCCGGGGACCCGGGGCGTGCGACGGGCTCGCGAGGCGCTCGCATATGTCATCGACGGTCTGGCGTCGCCGATGGAGGTCTTCCTCGGGATGGGATACGGGATGCCGCCGAGCCTGGGAGGGATGGGTCCCTTCGTCATGCACGCCAATCAGAGGATCGAGATCGACGAGCGGATACAGGAGCTCCTCGGCTCCCGCTTTCTCAAGGGCGACCTCTACCTGCCCGAGTTCGGCACGGACCTCGAATACGACAGCCGCAGGTTCCATACCGGTCAATATCGTCTCGACCACACGCAGGCACGAAGAAACGCGATAGAGGCCATGGGGATCAAGACCGTATCGGCGACCTATGGCCAGATAGACACCTTCGCGAAGTTCGAGAACTTCACCTGGATGCTTCGGAAGAGGCTCGGGCTCGTCCAGCCCGAGTACTCGCCTGAGGAGCGGCAGGCACAGATGGCCCTCTACGACACCCTTCTTTCCCCCACAAGCCGCCTGTTTTGAGCCCTCGATTCATCGAGTCTGTAGTTTTTGGCGCTATCGCGTAGTACAGACTCGATGAGCAGCTCTCCTACCAGCGGTTTCTGTCTCAAAAATCGAGTCTGTACTTCAAGGTACGCCGAAAAAGTACAGACTCGATGAGCCGAAGACCCAAATTGGTCCCGGAGGCCGCGGCGCGCGACGCTTTCAACGGGCGGAGGGTCCTACGAACGACCCGGAGCCTGTTGGAAGGGGCGCGCGCCGCCTCGGTCGGGTATGCTTGCTGCGAAGGAGGCCCCATGGGATACAAGACCTATACCTGCCCGATCTCCTGGGACTGCGGCGGCTGCGAGTGGCTCGCCGTTCCCTACCCCATACAGCTGCGTCGCAAGCAGGAGCAGGTCCTCGACCTGCTCGGGGACATGGCCTCCGCCGACGGCGCGAGCCTCGAGGACATCCGGGGCATGGACGAGCCCGTGCGCTACCGGCACAAGGCCGCGACCCCGTTCGCCCACGCACGTGGCGGCCGCGTGCACTGCGGCTTCTACGCCGCGGGCACCCACCGCATCGTGCCCTGCGACGAATGCCTCGTTGAGGACCCGCGCGCCCGCGCCATCCTGAACATGGTCGCTCGCGTCGCCGAGCGCCTCCACATCCCGCCCTACGACGAGGACCGTGGGACCGGCGTGCTCCGCCATGCCGTGGTCCGCTGCGGGTGGAAGACCGATGACGTTCTGCTCACGCTGGTCACCCGCGTGGCGGAGCTTCGCGACGAGCGTCGCGTGGTCGACGAGCTCCGCGCCGCATGCCCCGATGTCACGAGCATCGTCCTCAACGTCAACGACCGGCGTACCAACGCAATCCTCGGGCGTCGAAGCCGCACGCTCTTCGGTCCCGGTGTCATGCACGACGAGCTGCTCGGCTGCCGCTTCGAGATCGGCCCGACCAGCTTCTACCAGACGAACCCCGCTCAGACCGAGGTGCTCTACGAGCTCGCGCTCGAGGGGGCCGGGTCCTCCGGCCACGTCCTCGACGCCTACTGCGGCACCGGCACCATCGGCATCTGCGCCGCCGCTCGCTCGAACGAGCTGCAGGTCACCGGCGTGGAGCAGGTGTCGTCCGCCGTGGCCTGCGCCCGGCGCAACGCCGAGGCGAACGGCGTCGCCGACCGATGTCGCTTCGTGGCCGCCGACGCCACGTCCTGGATGGAGCGCGAGGGTCGCGGCCAGCACTTCGACACCGTCATCATGGACCCGCCGCGCGCGGGCAGCACACCCGAGTTCCTCGCCGGCGCCGCCGCGCTCAGGCCGCGGCGCATCGTCTACGTGAGCTGCAACGTCGTCACGCAGGCGCGCGACCTCGAGGTCCTCCGCGAGCGCGGCTACCGCCTGACCCGCGTCGCCCCCGTCGACATGTTCCCCCACACCAAGCACGTGGAGTCCGTCGTCACGCTCGAGCGCCGCTGAGCGGCCCGCGACCCGACCGAGAACGCAGGAGGGACCCGCCCTCACGGGCGGATCCCTCCTGTCGAATACCTGGGTCGGCCGCTAGGCCGGGTCGATCGCCACCGTCAGGTCCTCGCGCACGTGGACGCGCCCGGCGGCGAGCATCCCCACGACCTCGGGGTACAGCTCGTGCTCGATCTCGTGGATGTGCTCCTCGAGCTCGTCGACCGTCCAGCCCTCCTCGACCGCGAGCGCGCGCTGCGCGATGATCGGGCCGGCGTCGTAGTCGGCGTTCGCAAAGTGCACCGTCACGCCCGTGACCTTCACGCCGCGCGCGTACGCGTCGTCGATGGCGTGGGCGCCGGGGAAGCTCGGCAGCAGCGCCGGGTGAAGGTTGACCACGCGGTTGGGGAACGCCGCCAGGATCGGGTCGTTCACCTTGCGCATGTAGCCGGCCATGATGACATAGTCCACGCCGCGACGCGTGAGCTCGGCGGCGATGATCTCGTCCGCATTCTCCGGATCGGCGTAGATCTCCTTGGAGAGCGTGAGCGTCTGCAGCCCGGCGGCCTCGGCGCGCTTGAGGCCGAAGGCGCTCGGCCGCGAGCTCACCACGAGCTCGATCGAGGCGTCGAGCGAGCCGTCGGCGATGCGGTCGATGATGGCCTGCAGGTTGGTCCCGCTGCCGGAGATGAGGACGCCGATCTTAACGCTCATCGTCGTACACCACCTTGCCCTTGGCGCCCGCCTCGCCGGCCACGCACTCGCCCATGACGAAGGTCTCGAGCCCCTGCTCGGCGAGCAGCTCGCGCGCGCGCTCCACGTCCTCGGGCGCGCAGATCACGCTCATGCCCACGCCCATGTTGAACGTGCGGTAGGCCTCCTCGGTCGTGAGCCCGGCCGCGCGCACCATGTAGGAGATCACGGGCGGCACATCCCAGGCGGGGCCGTCCTCGCCGCCGCGGTAGACCAGCGCGTCGACGCCCTCGGGCATCGCGCGGTCGAGGTTCTCGGTGATGCCGCCGCCGGTGATGTGCGCCATCGCGTGCACGGGCGCACCGGCGCGCAGCGCGGCCAGCAGCTGGCCCGCGTAAATCCTCGTCGGGCGCATCACGGCGTCGGCGAGCGACTCGCCGCCCAGCTCAGGAAGCGGCGTCTCCAGCTCCTCAACGCTGCGCCCCTCGATCGCGACCTTGCGCACGAGCGAGTAGCCGTTGGAGTGGATGCCGGAGCTCGGGATGCCCAGGATCACGTCGCCCACGCGGACGAGCTCGGGACCAAGCAGCTTGGGGCGGTCCACGACGCCCACCACGAAGCCGGCGAGGTCGTAGTCGTCGGCAGCCATGACGCCGGGGTGCTCGGCCATCTCGCCGCCCACGAGCGCGCAGCCAGACTTGCGGCAGCCCTCGGCGATGCCGCCCACGATCTTGGCGACGTGCTCGGCACGCAGCTTGCCAATCGCGACGTAGTCCAGGAAGAACAGCGGCTCGGCACCCATCGGGACGATGTCGTCCACGCACATGGCCACCAGGTCCTCGCCCACCGTCTCGTGGCGGTCGAGCAGCTGCGCGATCGCGAGCTTGGTGCCCACGCCGTCGGTGCCGGAGACCAGGATCGGCTCCTCCATGTCCTTCAGCGCGGCGGCCGAGAAGCACGAGCCGAAGCCGCCCAGCCCGCCGATGACCTCGGGTCGGTTGGTCGCGGCCACGGCGGCCTTGATCGCGTCCACGGCGCGGGCGCCCTCGGCGGTGTCGACGCCGGCGTCGGCGTAGCTCACGTGCTTGGTGTTCTCGGCCATCATGGTCCTTCCTGACGGGCGGTCTTCCTTCTTCGTCATTCTACGGGAACCTCGGCGAGCGGCGTGCGCGACGCCTCCGAGGCGGCCTCCAGGTTGTTGGGCTCGCGCCCCGGCAGGAACCGTTCCTCCCACCAGGAGCGCGGGATCTCCACGGGGTAGTCGCCGGTGAAGCACGCCGTGCAGTAGCCGTCCTCCGGCACGCAGGCGAGAAGCCCCTCGACGGAGAGGAACCCCACCGAGTCCGCCTCGATGTGGGCGCGAATCTCGTCGAGCGACATCTGAGCGGCGATGAGCTGGTCCTGGCTTCCTGTGTCGATGCCGTAGAAGCACGGCCAGGCGACCATCGGCGACGCCGACCGCACGTGGACCTCGGTCGCGCCGGCTGCCTTGAGCATGCGCACGATCTGGCGGCTCGTGGTGCCGCGCACGATGGAGTCGTCCACCATCACGAGGCGCTTGCCGCGCACCACGTCGGGCAGCGCGTTGAGCTTGAGGCGCACGCCCATCTGTCGCAGCTCCTGCGTGGGCTGGATGAAGGTGCGCGCCACGTAGCGGTTCTTGATGAGCCCGGTCCCGAAGGGAATCCCCAGCTCCTGGGCAAAGCCCTCGGCTGCCGGCGTCCCGGAGTCCGGCACGGAGATCACGAGGTCGGCGTCGACGGGCGTCTCGCGCGCGAGCCGCCGCCCCATGTTGTGGCGCATCAGGTAGAAGCTCGACCCCCGCACCACCGAGTCGGGTCGCGAGAAGTACACGTGCTCGAAGATGCAGTTGGCGCGCGCCCCCGGCACGCGACCGCGCTCGGAGCGGATGCCGTCGTCGGAGACGCGCACGATCTCCCCGGGCTCGATCTCGCGCACGAGCGTGGCGCCGACGATGTCGAGCGCGCAGGTCTCGCTCGCCACGACCCAGCCGTCGTCGCCGAGCCGCCCGAGCACGAGCGGCCGGATGCCGTGCGGGTCGCGGAAGGCGTAGAGCGCGTTCTCGCGCACGAGCACCATCGCGTAGCCGCCCTCGAGCATGCGCATCGTGTGCGCGATGCCGGAGCGCAGCCGACCCGCGCGCTGGGTGAAGTAGCCGATGAGCTTGGCCGCCACCTCGGAGTCGGTGTTGGAGCGGAACGGGATGCCCATCTCGATGAGCTCGCGGCGCAGCGCCTCGAAGTTCACCAGCGTCCCGTTATGCGCCAGCGCGAGGACCACGTCGTCGACGACGGAGAGGTGCGGCTGCGCGGACTCCCAGCCCTTGGCGCCGGCGGTCCCGTAGCGGCAGTGCCCGCAGGCGACCTTGCCCGGCATGGCCGAGAGGTCGGAGTCGGTGAAGACCTGCGTGACCAGGCCGAGGTCCTTGCGCACGAGCACGGTGCTCCCGTTGCCCACCGCGATGCCGGCCGACTCCTGCCCGCGGTGCTGCAGCGCCCGCAGCGCGAAGTACGTGAGGCGCGCCACGTCTCGCCCGGGCGCCCACACGCCGAAGACGCCGCACTCCTCGTGGATCTTCTCGTCCATCCGACCCTCCCCGGCGTCCTACGCGCCGGCCTTGGGCACGCAGACGAGCAGCGTGCGGCCGTCGTCGCCGTAGTCGTAGTTGCAGGTGCAGAGCGTGAGCACGTGCGACGCGCCGGAGATGAGCGCCTCGGCGTCCGGGTTCTTGGCCACGGCCCTGCCGAGAAGGTCGGTGAGGTAGGCGCGCAGCTCGTCGTCCGACTCGAAGGTGAGCTTCCGGGCGTTCTCGTCGCTGCCGTCGGTCTGGTAGACGAGCAGCGGCACGAGGTCGTAGGTGGCCTCCTCGGTCACGTACCAGACGTTCGGCACCTTGTCGAACATCTCCTGGTTGGCCAGGTCCGAGACCGCCTTGAACATGGAGCCGTTGCGCATGTGGTGGCCGTAGATGAGCGTCTGCCCGTCGACCATGCCCGGCGCGGTGTTGGCGTAGTCCATGAAGATCAGGCCGCCCACGGCGTAGCTGCCGTCGGCGCCCGTACGGATGTACTTCTCGTTGTCCTCAGCCTGGTAGACGGGGAAGCTGACCACGGTCCGCGGGATCTGGACCCAGCCCACGACGTCGTCGTTCACGGCCTTCAGCGCCTCCCAGTCAACCGAGGGCGCGGTGGTGCCGTTGTCGGAGACGTCGGCGTAGGTGGCCAGCTCCTCGTTGAGGACGTCCTGCTGGTGGTACTGCCACTGGTTGTAGATCCAGATGCCCGCCGCGGCGAGGAGCAGGCCGGCGCCCACCACGAACAGCACGACGGAGACGATGCGGCCGACGCGCTTCCTGGGGTCCTTGCTGCGGCGTCCGGAGAGGTCGTAGGGGTCGGTCTCCACGAAGTGGGCGCTGTGGCGCCCGCGGCGGCCCGAGCCGCGCTCGTCGGCCCCGGAGACGACGGGGATGTAGCGCGCCTCTGCGCTGTGGGGCGTGGAGGCCGCGTGGGGGTTGCCCTCCGGGGCGTGGTAGGACTCGTCGCCGCCCTTGCGGGTGCGCAGGCCGGCGCGCGGGTTGCCGCCCGTCCGGGCGGCGGGGGCGCGGCGGGCGCCGCCCTTCCCCTCAGGCTGTTTGAAGTGCGAGGCCATGGCCCCTCCGTTCTTCTCGCCGCGGCGCGCCGGGCCCGCGGGCCGGGCCTAGGCCTCCGCCATCTGGCGCTTGAACTCGGCGATCTTCTCGCGGTACTCGGGCATGGTGGCGCCGAGGATCTGCGTGGCGTAGATGGCCGCGTTCTTGGCGCCGTTGATGGCGACGCAGGCCACCGGCACGCCGGAGGGCATCTGCACCATGGAGAGCAGCGAGTCCATGCCGCCGAGGTCGGAGGTCTTCATGGGGACGCCGATGATGGGCAGCGGCGTGAAGGCGGCAACGACGCCGCCGAGGTGCGCCGCCTTGCCGGCGGCGGCGATGATCACCTTGAGGCCGCGGTCGGCTGCGGAGCCGGCCCACTCGTGGACCTTGTCGGGGTTGCGGTGCGCGCTGGCAATGACCAACTCGTACGGGACGCCCAGCTCCTCGAGCTGCGCGGTGCACGCCTCCATGACGGGCATGTCGGACTTGGAACCCATGATGATACCCACGAGCGGCTGGTCTGCCATGATGCCTCCTCTGTCGTTGCATACGCCCCTAGTATAGGGACAAAGCGGCCGAGAAGGGCCGCCTACTTGCGCCCTTTCTCGGAAGTCGGGGGCACGCCGAGGCGCAGGTCGCGCTCCTGCTCCTCGCGCAGCCGCTCCCAGACCCAGGTGCGCAGGAGGCTCTGGCGCGGCTGGCCGCAGCGGCGCGCCTGGACATCGATCTGCTCGATCATGTCGACGGGCAGGTCGAGGTTGACCTTCCTGGTGAGGGTGGTGGCGAACACCTCGTCGGGATCGGGCTCGACCAGGCGCGCGCTGTCGTAGTCGAGAAACTCGTCGATGTCCTCGCCGTTGTCGAACATCTCGTCGAACTCCTCCTCGGTTATGGCCTTCTTCCCGTCACGCGAGCGAATCATAGTCCCCCCTCTCCTTCCTTCTCGAGCGCCGGACCGAGATGATCCGCGTCACGCCCTGCTCTTCTCCGGGTCCCACTCGAACTCTCGCGTCCTCACCGTACCTCCTCCCTAGTAGAGGTATTGAATCGGTATGGATTCAATACCTTTGTGTGTCCGAGCCCTCTGGGAGGAGCGTAGCGGGTGACGCTTCCCGCACGCTGACCGGTGGCTTTCCGCAGGCTGACGCGAGACCCGCCCGCCGCAGGTCGAGCGCCGTGCTGGACGACCCGCAGGCTACCGTCAGGTTACGGGCCTCCACGGGACGCCCAAAAGGGCTATGCTGTGCCCTTGTACGCTGGTCCATCAGTCCGCGGACAAAGGAGAATCCCATGAACAACGCCAGCAATCTGCACCTCTACCAGCGCGAGGGCGGCTACCTGCCGCGCGTCGCGGCCGTCCACGACCTGTGCGGCTACGGCAAGTGCTCGCTCGGGGTGGCCATCCCCGTGCTCTCGGCCGCCGGCATCGACGTGTGCCCGGTCCCGACCTCGCTCTTCTCGGCGCACACGCGCTTCCCCGAGTTCTACATGCACGACACCACGCCCATGCTGACCGAGTACCTCGACGCCTGGGTCGCCGAGGGCATCCAGCTCGACGGCGTCTACTCCGGCTTTCTGGGTGCGCCCGAGCAGGTCGACGCCATCACCCGCCTCTACCGCGAGCACCCCGGCGCGCTGCGCCTCGTGGACCCGGTCATGGGCGACGGCGGCGAGAAGTACCTCACCTACACCGACGAGCTCTGCGACGCCATGAAGGGCTTGGTGGACGGCGCCGACGTGCTCACGCCCAACCTCACCGAGGCCTCCATCATCACTGGCATCCCCTACGAGGGCCAGGACGTGGACGAGGCCTACGTGCGCCGCGTGACCGACGCGCTTCTCGCCATGGGCGCCAAGTCGGTGGTCCTCAAGGGCGTGGTCCACGAGGGCGAGAAGATCATCCGCAACTACGTGGCCGTGGCCGACGGCGACGGCGCGCCCGAGGAGGTCTCCGGCGAGCTTCTGCCCTACATGCTGCACGGGACCGGCGACCTCTTTGCGTCCGGCCTCGTCGCGGCCGTCTACGCCGGCGAGAGCCTGCTGTCCTCCGTGAACTTCGCGAGCGAGCTCGTGCGCCACGCCATGCAGATCACGCCCGAGCAGCCCGACTACGAGGTGCGCGGCGTGAGCTTCGAGAGCGTGCTCGGGGACGTGACGGCGCTTCTCGCCTAGGGCGACAGAAAAGGACCGAGAAAAGCAGGGGGACGGGGCGACGATGCGCGCCCCGTCCCCTGTCATGTCTGGTCGGGTTGCGTCAGAGGCAGAAGCCGGCCACGACGTCGAACTCGTAGAGCGAGTTGCGGCCGCTGGACGGCGAGCCGTCCTTGTCCACGGTCCGCTGCCACTGCCCGTCGGACGTGAGGCCGCGCAGCCACCAGTAGTCGTCGCACAGCTTCAGGACCGAGGACTGGCCCTCGACGCCCTGGTCGGAGAAGAGCTGGTACTGGCTGCCCTCCTCGCCGTTGGTCGCCAGGCCCGCCAGCTCGGTCGCCGACAGCAGCCACATGGAGTCGGACGTCTCGCTGAGGTCGCCCGAGGGGGTGCCGGTCGCCTTGGTGACGGGGACGATGAGGTCCGCGAGGCCCTCGGGCAGCTCGCCCATGAGGCTCTGGTTCATCCACGAGCGCAGCGGCGAGTCCTCCCAGGCGGTCACGTCGCCCGAGGGGTTGTAGGCCTGCTTGCCGATCGAGCCCAGGGTCACAAACGTGACGCCCGCCACGCCCGACCCGTCGGCCTTCTCGTCGTGGCGGAAGCCGGCGACGGCCACGGTGACCTTGGTCCCGTCGGTGAGCTCGAGCTCCTTGGTCTGCGTGCCGTCGAGCTTGCCGTCATCGGTGCAGAGGTGGTACTCGGTCGCGATCGCGACGGCCTCCTCGTCGGAGGGCGCGGCGGCTATGAGCGCGGAGACCTGCGAGAGCTCGTCCCAGCTGTACTCGGCCACGCTCGCGCGGGGCGCGAGCTCGGAGGGCTCCTCCTCGGCGGGCTCCTCGGCCTCCTCGCTGTCGTCCTCGAGCGGCGGGATGCTTCCGTCCGAGGGCGGCTGCACAACGGGCACGTTCTCGTCGCGCGGGGCGAACGGGCCCAGCGGGCTGGTCCCGAACCACACGAGCGCGCCGATCGCGACGGCGAGCGCGACGACGGCGATGCCGATGATCACGGGCCGCGGCCCCTGCATCTCCTTGACGTACTCGGAGAGCCTGCCGCCCACGGCGGAGAGGTCCTCGCCGGCGGTGGAGAGGGTGTCCTTGGTGGCGGAGAGCCCGCGCTTGGCCGCGGGGATCACGTCCTCCGAGGCGGCCTCGGAGATGCGGTGGAGAAGCGCGGTGGCGCCGGCGGCGGTCTTCTCGGCGGCGGAGGGCTCGGGCTCGGCGGCGTCGGGCTCGGGCTCGGCGGCGGGCTCGGGCCCGGCGGGCTCGTCGTCGGCGACGTCCTCCTCAGCAGCGTCGGCCTCGGGCTCCGTGGCCTCGGCCTCGGGCTCCTCCTCGGGCTCGTCGGCCCCCTCGGGCTCCGGCGCGTCCTCGGCGACGGCGGCCTCCTCGGCCTCGTCCGCCCCCTCGGGCCCCGGCTCCTCCTCGACGGCCTCCTCCGGCGCGTCCTCCGCGGCCTCGACGTCCTCCTCGGCCTCGGGCGCCTGCTCGGCGGTCTCCTCGGCCTCCGTCGTCACGTCCTCCTCGACCTCGGACGTCACGTCCTTCTCGACCGTTGGCTCGGCCTCGACCGCGACGTCCTTCTCGGCAGCCGTCTCCTCGACCGCCGCCTCTGTCGCGGCGTCCTTCTCGCCGAGCTCGTCCTTCTTGGGCTCCGCGTCTTTCTTCTGCTCGTCGGCGTCCGTCCCCAGCGCGCGCGTGACGGCGCGGGCCAGCCTCCGGTCGCCGCGGGCGGCGGCGCGGGCGGCCCGGGACTCCATGCGGTAGGCACGGGGCGGCGGCGCGAGCGGGACGAGGGGCACGGCACCGGCCGCGAGCGGCTCCTCCAGGCGCTTGGGCGCGGGCACGTCCTCGACGGGGGTCCCGCAGGCATAACAGAACCGAGCGCGCTCGGGGAGCTCCTCGCCGCAGTTCTTGCATTTCATGACAGGTCCTCTCGACATTCAGGAAAATGTCAGCTGAGCATCACACAAGGTACCATGAAGCGCCCCCGAACGGGGCGTTCATGCCGCCTGAGCTGCCAACTTCGCGGCAAGTGGGGCGCAACGGGCGGGCGCGCGGGCGCTACTCGTCCTCGGGGAGGGCGCGGACCGGCGTAAACGACGTGGTCACCTGGTCGCGGAGCTCGCTCTGGAGCGTCTCGTCGATTCCGGTGATGGTACACGAGAAGTTGACGCCCGTCGCGGACTGCGTCTTCTGCCAGACGAACGTCATGAACGACGCCACGTCGCCGGTGGGGTTGAGGAAGCCGAAGAGGGTGGAGTGCTGCAGCTCGCCCTCCTCGTCGACGTGGACGCTCACGTGGTAGACCACGGTGTCGATGTTGGGGTTGAGCAGCGCGTTGACCGCGAGCGCCGTGGCCTGGACCTGCGAGGACGAGAAGCACTCCAGGGTGTTGGCCGAGCGTGTGTCGACGACGCTCACCTCGATCCGGCCGGTGTTCTCGTCCGCCTCCTGGACGGTGAACTCCTCGGGGTACTGCGTGAAGCCGTCGCCCCACTCGATGCCCAGGCGCAGGGCATCGGCGACGGTGCGCACGCTCGCAGTGTCGGCAAGGTTGGCCGTGCTGGCGCGGCGGATGAAGCCAAAGACGAGCTGGCCGCCCACCACGAGCACGAGCAGGACGAGCACGAAGGCGACGGTGGTGCGGGTGATGACCTTGCCCACGTCCGAGCCGGAGGGGTCGTCGCCGGAGAGCGGGTCCACGTCGACGGCGACGCCCTTCTCCTTGCGATGCGCGCGCTGGCGACGGGCACGCTCCTCGTCGGAGTGGCCGCTGTGGTCGACGGTCGAGAACAGCTCCTCGGCCTCGTCGGCCGAGAGGGCGCCGCGCTGCACGCGGGGACTCGCCTTCCACTTGAACATTCCCGGCCTTCCTGACGAACCACGAACCAGCTGTGCGCCAGTATACCGCGGCGCGCGACGGGCCGGCTGACCTGCCGGAAACGTCCACAAGGGGACCGTCCTTCTCGCCGCGCGGGGCGGGTGGCCGCCGCGGGTGCGTAACGTCCGGGAATCGGCGGGGTTCCGCGGGCGGACGGCGGGGGCGTCCCGGAATCCGGGAGGTTCCGCGGGCGGGCGCGACGCGCGTCCCGGAATTGGCGGGGTTCCGCAGCGGAAGGTCCTTCTCGTCCGGGAATCGGCGGGGTTCTCCGCCGGAAGCGCATCGCAGCTGCGGAATCCCGGCGATTCCGGGACAGCAAGCGAAGGCGCGCGGAGAAGGTCGCCGATTCCGGGACACGTCCTTCTCGCCTGGCGAGAAACCCGGCGATTCCGGGACGGTCGCGGCGCGCGGGCGCGCGGTTAGGCGAACTGCATCTGGTAATAGCGCGCGTAGGTGCCGCCGCGGGCGAGAAGCTCCTCGTGGGTGCCGCGCTCCACCACGCGGCCGCCCTCGATGGTGACGATCTCGTCCGCGCGGCGGATCGTGGAGAGGCGGTGCGCGATCACGAGCGTGGTGCGGCCGCGCGCGAGCTCGTCGAGCGACTCCTGGACGGCCTGCTCGGACTCGTTGTCCAGCGCGGACGTGGCCTCGTCGAAGATCAGGATCGGCGGGTTCTTGAGGAACACGCGCGCGATGGCGATGCGCTGCTTCTGGCCGCCGGAGAGGTGGCTGCCGCGCTCGCCGACCTGCGTCTCGTAGCCGTCGGGCAGGCTCTCGACGAACTCGGCAATGTTGGCGCGGCGGGCGGCGAGGCGGATCTCGGCCGCGGTGGCGTCCGGGCAGCCGTAGGCGATGTTCTCGGCGATGGTGCCGTCGAAGAGGTAGACGTCCTGCTGCACCAGGCCGATCGCCTCGCGCAGGCTCTTCTGCGTGACGTCGCGCACGTCCTGGCCGTCGATCGTGATGGAGCCGGCGTCCACGTCGTAGAAGCGGGGCAAGAGCGCGCACGTGGTGGACTTGCCGCCGCCCGACGGGCCCACGAGCGCGATGGTCTCGCCGGGGCGGATGTCCAGCGTGAGGCCGCGGATGACCTCGTCGTCCTTCTCGCCGGGCGCGTCCTCGTAGGCGAAGTGGACGTCCTCGTAGCGGATGGCTCCCTCGCTCACGCGCAGCGGGCGGGCGCCGGGGCGGTCCTGGATCTGCGGCTGCTCGTCGAGCACCTCGCAGAAGCGGCGGAAGCCGGCGATGGCCTTCTGGAAGGTCTCCGTGAAGTCCAGGATCTGCGTGATCGGCGCGGTGAACAGCGAGATGTAGAGCGCATAGGTGGCGAGGTCGGCCGCCTCCATCTGGCCGCGTGCGATGAGCCAGCCGCCGAGGACCACCACGACGGTGTTGAGCGCGCCCATCATGACGGCAATGGCGGCCTGGTAGCGGCCCATGGCGCGGTACATGCGCGTCTTGGACTCGAGGTAGGCGTCGTTGCTCGCGCGGAACTTCTCGCTCTCCTGCTCCTCCGCCGCGAAGCCCTTGACCACGCGCATGCCGCCGAGCGCGTCCTCCAGGCGCGAGTTCACGCCGGAGATGCGCACGCGGTTCTCGGTGTAGACCGCGCGCATGCGGACGTTGGCCCACACGTTGTAGGCCACGAGCAGGCACGCGATGAGGGCGAGCGCGGCCGTGAGCGGCACGTTGATCGTGAGGAGGATCACGAAGCTGCCGACGATCTCGACGATGCCGATCAGCAGGAACTCGGGGCCGTGGTGGGCGGCCTCGGAGATGTCGAAGAGGTCCGAGACCAGGCGGCTCATGAGGTCACCGGAGCGGCTGCGGTCGAAGAACGAGAAGCTCTGGCGCACGTAGGCGTCGAAGAGGTCCTCGCGCATGCGGCTCTCCATGCGCGCGCCCATGACGTGGCCCCAGTAGATGACGAAGTAGCGGCAGACGAAGCGCAGCGCGTACATGGCCACGAGGCCGACGGCGATGTAGGCGAGAACGCCGAGGATGGCGTCCGGGCCCTCGGTGAACAGGCCGCCCGCCAGGCCGCGCAGGATCTGCGGGAAGGCCAGGTCCACGGCGGCCACCGTGACGGCGGCGACGATGTCGGTGACGAAGAGGTGCAGCTGGCCCTTGTAGTAGGTGAGGAAGCGCTTGAACATGGGGCGGGCTACTCCTCCGGCGCCGGCGTCAGTCGGTGCATGACGGAGTCGCAGATGAGCGCGCCCACCACGGTCTTTGCGTCCTCGATGCGGCCGTCGAGGACCGCGTCCACGAGCTCGCCGAGCGGGACGAGGTCCACGTTGATGAACTCGTCCGCGTCGGGGTCGGAGCGCGTGAAGTCAAGGCCGGTGGCCATGTAGATGTGGATGAGCTCGTCGGTGAAGCCGTCGGAGGTGGCAATTGTGGTGAGAAACGCGATCTTCTCGGCGGACATGCCGGTCTCCTCCAGGAGCTCGCGGCTGGCGCACTCGAGCGGGTCCTCGCCGGGAGCGAGCTTGCCGGCCGGCAGCTCCACGGTCACGCGTCCCAGCGCCGTGCGGTACTGGCGCACCAGGCAGATGCGGCCGTCGTCGGTGAGCGCGACGACGGCGACGGCGCCGGGATGGCGCACCACGTCGCGGATGGCCACGCGGCCGTCGGGGAGCTCGACGCGCAGGCGGTCGACGTTGAAGATGCGGCCGGTCCAGGCGACGTCCTCGGTGAGCGGGCGCTCGGCGAGCGCGGCGTCGCGCGGGTCGTCGTCGCCGAGCACGAGATCGCGGGCCTCCGGCGCGCCTGAGCGGTGGTCGGCGGGGGAGGTGCGGTCGCCGTCGTAGGTGAACGCCGCGACCGAGGCGCGCATGTCGTCGATGGCCGCCTGCTGCTGGTTCTTATCGGTGTCGGACATATGTCCTCCTTGGGTGCTAGCTGCTTCCGAACCCCCATGATAGGGCAAGCGGCGTGTCGCTGATGGGCCCTCGTGAATTCACGAGGGCTGGTTCTTCTCGCTTTTGCGTTAAAAACGGCCGCTCGTGAATTCACGAGCGGCCGCCTGCGACGCGGTTGCCCTCCCGTGCGGCGACGCGGACGCTATCGCCTGACCGCGCGGGCGCCGATGTCGGTGCGGTAGGTCTTGCCCTCGAAGTCGATGAGCTCGCAGGCGGCGTAGGCCTGCGCGCGGGCCTCCTCGAAGGTGGGCGCCACGGCGGTGACGTCAAGCACGCGGCCACCGGCGGTGACGAGCGAGCCGTCCGCGGCGAGCGCGGTGCCGGCGTGGTAGACGGTCACGCCGGGGAGCTCCTCGGCGCGCTCGATGCCGGTGATGACCTTGCCCTTCTCGTACGCGCCGGGGTAGCCGGCGGAGGTGAGCACCACCGAGACGGCCCAGTCGTCGTCCCAGGAGACCATGTCCTCGGAGAGCGTGCCGTTATCACACGCGAGGAAGAGCTCCACGAGGTCGCCCTTGAGGCGCGGCAGCACGACCTGAGTCTCCGGGTCGCCGAAGCGGGCGTTGAACTCGAGGACCTTGGGGCCCTCGGACGTGAGCATGAAGCCGCCGTAGAGGCAGCCGGAGTAGGTGATGCCCTCCTCGGCGAGCTCGGCCACGACCTTGCGCTCAACGTCCACCATCGCGGCGAGCTGCTCAGCCGAGACGAGGTGCTCGGGGACGGGCGAGTAGACGCCCATGCCGCCGGTGTTGGGGCCCTTGTCGCCGTCGAGCGCGCGCTTGTGGTCCTGCGCGGTGGCGAGCGGCACCACGGTCTTGCCGTCGGTGAGGGCGAGCAGCGAGCACTCGGGGCCATCGAGGGTCTCCTCCACGACGACGGTGGCGCCGGCCTCGCCGAACGCGCCCGAGAAGCACTCATGGACGCCGGCCAGGGCCTCGTCCAGGGTCTTGGCCACGATCACGCCCTTGCCCGCGGCCAGGCCGTCGGCCTTGACCACGATGGGGGCGCCGACGCGGCGGACGTAGTCGGCGCAGGACTCCTCGTCGGTGAAGGAGCGGTAGGCGGCGGTGGGGACGCCGGCGCGGCTCATGACCTGCTTGGCGAACTTCTTGGAGCCCTCCATCTGGGCCGCGTCGCCGTTGGGGCCGAAGCACGCGATGCCCGCGGAGCGCACGGCGTCGGCGACGCCCGCCACGAGCGGGGCCTCCGGGCCGATGACCACGAGGCCGATCTCGTGGGCGCGCGCCCACTCGGCCACCGCGACCGGGGACTCGGCGTCGAGGCCCTCGACCTTCTCGGCCATGACGTCCATGCCGCCGTTGCCCGGGGCGACGTAGAGCTTGCCCGCGCGCGGCGACTCGGCGAGCTTGGCGAGAAGCGCGTGCTCGCGCCCGCCGGAGCCGAGCAGCAGGATGTCAACGGTCTTGCCCATGGGAACCCTCCTTGTCGTGGCCCCTCGCGGGGCCCTCACGCTCCGTCATTTAGGGTTTGGGTTCGGTCGCGCGGTCGCGGGAAAGCGAATCCTGCGGTTTCTCTCGCCGCGCGGGCCTTTGTCCCGTTTTTCGAACCCAAACTCGAATCGGGTTTGGGTTCGGTTTCAGGCGGCCGGGCGATGGAATCCTGCGGTTTTGTTCGCCGCTACTCGCCGGACACCCGATTTTCGAACCCAAACCCGAAAAAGGGACGCCTAGTGCCAGTAGCGGTCGATGGTCTGCTCGCGGTCCGGGCCGACGGTGATGATGGAGACGCGCACGCCGGCGAGCTGCTCGAGGAAGTCGATGTAGTCCTTGGCCTCGCGCGGGAGCTGGTAGAAGTTGCGGATGCCGGAGATGTCGCACTTCCAGCCGGGCAGGGTCTCGTAGACCGGCTTGGCGTGGTAGAAGACGCTCTGGTGCTCGGGGACGGTGTGGTACTCCACGCCGTCGCACTCGTAGGCCACGCAGACCTTAATCTCGTCCAGGCAGCCGAGGACGTCGAGCTTGGTGATAGCCAGGTCAGTGAGGCCGTTGACGCGGGCGGCGTAGTTGACGACGACGGCGTCGTACCAGCCGCAGCGGCGCTTGCGGCCGGTGGTCACGCCGTACTCGTGGCCGACCTCGCCGAGCTTGTCGCCGATCTCGTCAAAGAGCTCCGTGGGGAACGGGCCCGAGCCGACGCGGGTGAGGTAGGCCTTGGCCACGCCGAGGACGCGGTCGATGTTGGTGGGGCCGACGCCCGAGCCGGTGACGGCGCCGCCGGCGGTGCAGTTGGAACTGGTCACGAACGGGTAGGTGCCGTGGTCGATGTCCAGCATCGTGGCCTGGGCGCCCTCGAAGAGGATGTTCTTGCCGCCCTCGATCTGCTCGTTGAGGAAGAGGCTGCTCTCCACGATGTAGGGGCGGATGCGCTCGGCGTACGGGAGGTAGGTCTCGCAGATCTGCTCAACAGTGTAGGTGGGCAGCTCGTAGACCTTCTCGAGGATCGGGTTGGTGTAGGCGAGCGCGCTCTCGAGCTTCTGGCGGAAGATCTTCTCGTCCAGCATGTCCTGGATGCGCAGGCCGGTGCGGTTCATCTTGTCCATGTAGCAGGGGCCGACGCCGCGCTTGGTGGTGCCGATGAGGTTCTTGCCGAGCTTCTTCTCGTGCGCGCCGTCGAGGTCCTTGTGGTAGGGCATGACGATGTGCGCGTTGCCGGAGATCTTGAGGCGCTCTGCGGAGATTCCCTGCTCGGCGAGCATGTCAATCTCGGAGAGGAGGATCTCCGGGTCCACGATGCAGCCGTTGCCGATCACGGGGTAGGTGCCCTCGTACATGACGCCGGAGGGGACCTGGTGAAGCGCCAGCTTCTTGCCGTTTGCTATGACCGTGTGGCCGGCGTTGGCTCCGCCGGCGTAGCGGCAGACCACGTCAAAGTCGCCGGAGATGAGGTCGGTGACCTTGCCCTTTCCCTCGTCGCCCCACTGAGTTCCCACGAGCACCGATGCCGACATGTGCGCCCTTTCGTCGCGATTCACATACGAATCTACATTATAGGGCAGACGGACATACGGAGGGGACGGGTTCGCTTGTCTCGTTAGTCGACACTCATCACCGAGTCTGTAGTTTTACGGGCATCAACACAGTACAGACTCGACGCGCAACGCGTTGACCTGCTGATTCGTTGCCCGACATCGAGTCTGTACTCGGCTGGTCCCCAAAAAACTACAGACTCGACGAGACCTCGGCCAAAACCCCTAATCGTGGAAGGCGTCGACCTCGACGAACTTGGTGGAGCCCGGCAGGAAGGTGAGCGGGATGTCCGCGAGCGCGCCGGAGCGGTTCTTGGCGATGATGAACGTGGTCTCGTTCATGGCCGGACGGTCGTCGCGGGCGGCCTCGTCCTCGCTCATCGAGCGGTCGAGCAGGGCGACGATGTCGGCGTCCTGCTCGATGGAGCCGGACTCGCGCAGGTCGGACAGCTGCGGGCGCTTGCCGGTGCGGTTCTCGACGGTACGGTTGAGCTGAGAGAGCGCGACGACCGGGACGCCCAGGTCCTTGGCCATGATCTTGATGCCGCGGCTCATCTCGGAGACCTCGGTGGCACGGCTGTCCGCGCGGCGCTGGCCGGCGGGCGGGGAGATGAGCTGCAGGTAGTCGATGATAACGAGGCCGAGCTTCTTGCCGTGCAGGATGCGGCGGGCCTTGGCGCGGATCTCCGTCACCGTGGTGCCGGGGGTGTCGTCGATCACGACGTCGAGCTGGGAGAGGTCGTTGGTTGCCTGGAGGATCTGCGGCCACTGCTCGTTGCGGATGCGCGCGGCGCGGATCTCCTGCAGGCCCACGCGGGCGTTGGCGGCGAGCAGGCGCTGCGCGATCTCCACCTTGGACATCTCGAGCGAGAACATGGCCACGCTCGCGCCGGCGAAGGCCGCGTTGGTCATGAGGTTGAGCGCGAACGACGTCTTGCCCACGCCCGGGCGCGCGCCGATGACCACCATCTGGCCGGGGCGCAGGCCGAGCAGGCACTCGTCGATCTTGGGGAAGCCCGTCTTGACGCCGAGCATGTGGTCCTTGTCGGCGGCGTTGGTGCCGAGCTCCTCGTAGAGGTCGCCCATAATCTCCTCGAGGGACTGCTCGCTCGAGCGCACGTCGCGGTTGGTGACGTCCAGCAGCAGGCGCTCGGCGCGGTCCACGACCTCCTTGGTGTCCTCGGGCGCGTCGAAGGCGAGCGCGGTGATCTGGGCGGAGGCATTGATCATGCGGCGCAGCGTGGTGTCGCGGTGGAGCATCTCCACGTGGCGCCGCCAGCCCACGAGCGCGAGCGAGTTGTTGCCCAGGCCCAGAAGGAAGCTGCGGCCGCCCACGCGCTCCAGGTCGCCGGTGCTCTTGAGGTAGTCGGCGAGCGAGATGGTGTCCACGGGGAGGTTCTTGTCGAACATCTCCCGCATGGCCACGAAGACGGTGCGGTTGGAGGGGAGGTAGAAGTCGTCGGGCTCGAGGTCGATCAGGCACTCCTGGAGGGCGTCCGCCGAGACCATCATCGCCGAGAGGACCGAGGCCTCCGCCTCGACGTCCTGCGGCATGGCCGCACCGGTGTCGACCGTCATCCTGGTGGGGTTCACGTCGTAGTCGCTCATGCGCGGGCACTCCTCCTCTTTCTGCGTCCGACCATTCTAACGCGAGCGATGGGGTCCTCACGCCGCATGCGACGAACAACCGGCGGTTTCGGCCAAGGGGAACAGGCGCTCGGGCGCACGCGCGCGGGCGGCTGTCAAGGGGTGATTTTGGCCGCGGGCGCTCTTCTACAGCACAAGACGGAAACCCATGCGGCGCGAGCGGGCGATATGTACCGTTTCAACGTTTTCAACAATTTTTTTCTCGCCATTTTGGGCACGTTTCCGACGAGTTTTCGACATTTCGACACGTCGACGGAGCGCTTCCGGGTCACTGCCCAGCTACCTGCGGAGTTGTCCGTCCGTTTGCAAAACCGCAGGTAGAGACTGGTATTACCGATAAGAACCACAAAACGCCCCGGGCAACGACGTGCTGCCCGGGGCGTTTTCTTACGTTTCGCTGACCTGCGGATATTGTAGAAACCCGCAGTTCAGAAAAACACGGCGTCGAAAAGTGCCGAAACTACTCGGCGCTCTCCTCGGCCTCGACCTCGACGGTCTCCTCGACGACCGCCTCGGCCGGGGCCTCGTCGGCGGCCGGCTCCTCCTCCGTGACGCCCACGAGCACGTTGACCGTGGCCGTGATCTCACGGTAGAGGTTGACCTCGACGGCGTGCTTGCCGGAGGTCTTGATGTTGTTGCCGCGGCCGACGCGCTTGCGGTCGACCTCGATGCCGAGCTGGGCCTGGATGGCCTCGGCGATCTGGGCGGGGGTGACGGAGCCGAAGAGCTGGCCCTCCTCGCCGATCTTGGCGTCGACGGTCACCGACTTGCCATCGAGGGCGGCCTTGACGGCCTCGGCGTTGGCGATGCGCTCCGCCTCGCGCTTCTCGATGTTGTGACGGCGCTCCTCGAGCTGCTTGATGTTGCCCGGGGTGGCGGGCTGGGCGATCTTGTTGGGGAACAGGAAGTTCTCCGCGTAGCCCTGGGCGACGTCAACGATGTCGCCCTCGCCGCCCTTGCCCCGGAGCTCACCCAAAAGGATGACTTTCATGTGACACTCCTTAGGTCGGTCGGTCTCCCGACCGCTCGTGTTGCCTAGGTCGTGCCCCCGCCGCTAGCCGCGGTTGCGGCCGCCGCGGCTGGAGACCACGGGAACGGTGTAGGGCAGAAGCGCCATCTCACGGGCGCGCTTGATCGCAAGCGCGATGTCGTGCTGGTGCTGCGTGCAGGCGCCAGTGACGCGGCGCGGCTTGATCTTGCCGCGGTCGGTCATGTACTTGCGGAGAAGCTGCACATCCTTGTAGTCGATGTACTCGGTCTCCTCCTTGCAGAACTGGCAGTACTTGCGACGCGGCTGGCGCTGAAAATCCTGCTTCTGCTGAGCCATGTCTTGTTTGCCTTTCTGTTGGCGGCGCGGGGCCGCCGGTGGTTAGAACGGGATGTCCTCGTCGTAGACGTCAGCCGACGGCGGGGTCTGGACGGGCGCGGAGTAGCTCTGCTGCGGCGCGGCGGCGGGGGCGGCGTAGGAGGGCCCAGCCTGCTGCATGGGCGCTCCGCCTCCCTGCTGGTTCCTCGAGGAGAGGAACTCCACCTCGTCGACGATGACCTCGAGCTTGCTGCGCTTCGAGCCGTCCTTTGCCTCCCAGGAGCTGTACCGAAGCTTGCCCTCGATGGCAACCTTCGACCCCTTGGAGAGGAAGCGGGAGAGCGCCTCGGCGCGGGCACCGAAGACGACGCAGTCGACGAAGTTGGGAACGTCCTCCCACTCACCGGTCTGCGGGTTGCGGCGACGGTCGTTCACGGCGACGCCGAACGCGAGGATCGGCATGCCGCCCGCCGTCGAGCGCAGCTCGGGGTCCCTGGTGAGGTTGCCCGAGATGTTGACCCTGTTGATGCTCATGTCTCGCTCCCTCCTGCGGGCGCGTACCCGCTACCTCCATGCCTAGTCCTTGTCGACGCGACGCACCACCATGTGGCGCTTCACGGCGTCGTTGATGCGCAGAACTCGGTCGAGCTCGGCGATCACCGTGGGATCTGCGTGGAAGTTGATGAGGGTGTAGTCGCCCTCCGTCAGGTCGTCGACCTCAAAGGCGAGCTTGCGCTTGCCCCAGTCCTCGACGCTGTCGACCTTGCCGGTCTCGCCGAGCGCAACCTCGATGCGCTTCATGACGGCGGCGCGAGTCTCCTCGTTGCACGTGGGGTCGACAAAATACAGCAGTTCATAGGCCTTCATGTGTTCACCTCCTCTGGGCTAATGGCTCCGGGACCTGAAGGCGCGCCCGGAGCAGGAAAGGTTCGGCGAAGCATCATAGCACATAATGCCTACCTGCCAAAACTCTCCACGCGTCCCGTTGCTGCGATGGTAGCCGGGGGAGGTGACGCCAATCTGACGTTCGCTTTCCGCTATCTGCCACGCAGCTCACAAAGCCGAGGCAGATGACGTCAGACGCCCTTCCCGCCGGGCGGGCGAGAAGGGCGTCGCACATAGGTTCTCCACAAGGAGGGCTACTCGAAGGGGGTGTCCTGGGTCTCGGAGGGGCCGTCACCCGAAGGCGGCTCGGGGTCGGCGGGGGCGACCGGGGACTCGTCCTGTCCGGCGGGGGCCTCCTCGGCGTCGGGCGCGGGCGAGGGCTCGTCCGCAGGGGCCGGGGCGGGCCTCTCGGCAGGAGCGTCGTCCGCCGCGGGCGCGTCGGCCGTCGGGGGGACGACGGGCGGCAGCGTGTCCGCCGCCCAGTCCGAGGAGCCGCGCGTCTCGAACGGCAGCGGGTCCTCCTCGCGGCCCCACGAGGGGACGTCGAACTGGCGCATCCACAGCGCGAGCGCGGTGTAGACGAGCATGGCCAGCACGATCGTCGCCGGGGTGCCCAGGACGTAGAGCACGAGGAGCGCGGGGAGCGCCGCACCGAGGAGCGACGCCAGGAGCTCGAGGGCGATGGAGGCCTGGAGCGACTCGGCCATGACGGAGCCGTAGTCGTAGAGATACGAGGAGTAGTAGACGAGCGACGGGAGCGCGCTCATGAGCGCGACGAGGGTCACGACCGCCGCCGCGAGGGCGATGAGCGCCCCGCCGGCGACCTGCAGGCCAAAGACGCGCATGACGCCGCCGAGGTCGTGCGTGGCCATCCTCCAGACTCTGGTCACGCGCAGGCCGGCGACGATCTTCTGGTAGATGGTCGCGCGCAGGACGGCGATCATGATCACGAGGCTCACGAAGAGGTTGACGATGGTCCAGGCGAAGGAGAGCAGGCCGCCGAGCAGCGGGACCATGACGAGCAGGCCGCCGACGACGCCCCAGCAGATGCCCCAGACGAGCATCACCACGAAGGCCCGCGCGCCGCTCGCGATGCAGCCGCCCACCTGGACGTTGCGCTGCTTGGGGGAGGAGTTGACGCCCCACGCCGTGAGGCGGGCCCATTCGACGATGTAGCCGAGGATGCCCAGCATGCCCACCACGGGCACGAGCGCCGCGGCGGACATGACGAGCACGGGCTTGATCCAGCCCCGGTCGCGCGTGAGGAGCGCCCAGGCGCGGGAGAAGTAGTGGTCGGGGCGGAAGCCCTCGAGGTCGGCGTCGTTCATCCTGATTCCCTTCGTGAAGTCACCTGTCTGTAGGGTACCCCAGCGATCGGCCATGCGTCGCGGCAACAAAAAACCGGCCCCGAGGGACCGGTCTGACGTGCTCTGGCGGAGGAGGAGGGATTCGAACCCTCGTACCCCCGAAGGGGTAAACGGTTTTCGAGACCGCCGCATTCAACCACTCTGCCACCCCTCCGAAGGGTGACGTGGCCCCTTGCGGGGCCACGTGAAAGCTCTGGCGGAGAGTCAGGGATTTGAACCCTGGAGACGCTTTAGGCGCCTACACGATTTCCAATCGTGCTCCTTCGGCCACTCGGACAACTCTCCATGAGATGGTGCAGCGGACAGTATAGCGTATGTTTCGCCGGCTGGCGAGAAGAACTTTACCGGGGGCGCGAGGCGAGAAGAACGTCGGGCGCACGGGTTTCTCGCCTCCGGCGGGCGTCCGATGCGCCACAATGGGTGGGCCGAAACACCGAAGGAGCGTCCGTGCCAGAGCTGTTCACAACCTACCCGGAGCTTGCCGCCGTCTCGCTGCCCACGTGGGTCGACCTCGCGTCCGTGATCGTGGGCTCCGCCGGCGGCGTCGCCGTCGCCCGCGCGCGCCACCTCGACGCCGTCGGGTTCGTGGGCCTGGCGCTGCTGTGCGGCCTGGGCGGCGGCCTCATCCGCGACGTCATGATGCAGGTCGGCAGCGTCTACATGCTGGACTCGCCGTTCGCCATACCCGCGAGTGCGGCCACGGCGCTTGTCGCCTTCCTCTTCCCGCGTCCGCTCGACCGGGCCGGCAGTCTGCTGGAGTGGCTGGACATCGCCGCCGTGGCGCTCTTCGCGCTCGTCGGCACCGACAAGGCCCTAGTCTACGGCCTCCTTCCCGCGTCGTGCCTGCTCATGGGCATCATGACGGGCGTCGGCGGCGGTATGCTGCGCGACGTCTTCCTCGGCGAGGTGCCGCGCATCTTCCAGCGCTCCAACCTCTACGCCGTCTGCGCGCTCGCGGGCAGCGCCGCCTACTACGCGGCGGTGGTCCTCTTCTCGGTGAGCAAGCTGTGGGCGGGACTTCTGTGCATCGCCGTGACGATCGGCCTGCGCCGCTGGTCGCTGCGCTTCGACGTGCAGACCCCGGCCGACGTCGACCTCGGCCCGCGCGTGAGCGAGCCCGTCCGGCGCGCGGCGCGCATCGTGCGGATCACCCGGCGCCGCGCTCGGCGGCGCTAGCGGGCGAGAAGGGCCCCGAGGTCCTTCTCGCTACTTCTTGACCTTGCCGTTGCGGACGGCCCACTTGCGGCGCTCGATCTCCGAGAGCAGGCGCTTGCGCATGCGGACGCTCTTGGGCGTGACCTCCACGAGCTCGTCGTCCATGATGTACTCGAGCGCCTCCTCGAGCGTGAACGTGCGCGGCGGCGTGAGCTGCACGGCGATGTCGGCGGTGGAGGAGCGCTGGTTGCCCAGGCTCTTGGTACGCGCGATGTTGACGACCATGTCGCCGGGCTTGGAGCGCTCGCCCACGAGCATGCCCTCGTAGCACTCGTCGCCGGGGCCCACGAACAGCGCGCCGCGCTCCTGCAGCGTCCCGAGCGCGTAGGCCACGGCCTTCTCGGTGCTCATGGAGATCATCGCGCCGTTCTGGCGGACGCCGATCTCGCCGGCGAAGGGGCCGTACTCGAGGAACGTGTGGTAGAAGACGGCCTCGCCGTGGGTGACGTTCAGGATGCGGTTCTTGAGGCCCATGATGCCGCGGGTGGGGATCTTGAACTCGAGGTGGGTCTGGGTGGTGCCGGAGTCCATGCTCGTCATGGTGCCGCCGGCGTTGCCGAAGACCTCAATGACCTTGCCGGAGTACTCGCCGGGGCACTCGACGACGGCCTGCTCGACGGGCTCGGTCATCTGGCCGTTGGCGTCCTTCTTGAAGAGCACGCGCGGGCGGCCCACCTGGAACTCGAAGCCCTCGCGACGCATGGTCTCCATGAGGACGGAGAGGTGCAGGATGCCGCGGCCGGCGACCTCGACGCCGGTCTTGTCGGGGAGCTCCTCGATGCGCATGGTCACGTTGTTCTCGCGCTCCTGCATGAGGCGCTCCTTGAGCTGGCGGCCGCCCACGATGTCGCCCTCGCGGCCCACGAGCGGGCTGGTCGACGGCTCGAAGACGACGGAGAGCGTCGGCGGGTCGATCTCGATGGGCTCCAGCTCGACGGGGTTGTCGGGGTCGGTGTAGACGTCGCCGATGTCGGTGGAGTCGATGCCCACGACGGCGGCGATGTCGCCGGCCTGAGCCTCGGCGCACTCCTTGCGGCCCAGGTAGTCGAAGGTGAAGAGCTGCTTGACCTGGCTCATGGCGCGGGAGCCGTCGTTTTTCACCACGAGGATCTTGTCGCCGGCGTGGATCGTGCCGGAGTAGATGCGGCCGATGCCGATGCGGCCCACGTACTCGGAGTGGTCGATCGTCACGCACTGCATGGCGAGCGGGCCGTCCACGTCCACCTCGGGCGCGGGCAGGTCGTTCACGATCATGTCCAGCATGGGGGTCATGTCGGCGTTGTCGTCGGCGGGGTCCAGGCGCGCGAAGCCGTTCACGGCGGAGGCGTAGATCACGTGCTCCATGGCGAACTCGAGCTGCTCGTCGGTGGCGCCGAGGTCGGCCATGAGGTCGAGCGAGGTGTTGACGGCGCGCTCGGGCTCGGCCGCGGGCTTGTCGATCTTGTTGACCACGATCATGATGGCGAGCCCGGCGTCGATGGCGTGGCGCAGGACGAAGCGCGTCTGGGGCATGGGGCCCTCGGCGGCGTCCACGAGCAGCAGCGCGCCGTCGGCCATGCGCAGCACGCGCTCGACCTCGCCGCCAAAGTCGGCGTGGCCCGGGGTGTCGATGACGTTGATCTTCACGCCCTGATACTCGATCGAGATGTTCTTGGCCAGGATCGTGATGCCGCGCTCGCGCTCCTGGTCGTTGGAGTCCAGCACGCGCTCCTGCACCTGCTGGTTCTCGCGGAAGGCGTCGGTGGCCTTGAGCATCTGGTCCACCAGCGTGGTCTTGCCATGGTCGACGTGCGCGATGATCGCGATGTTCCTGATGTTCTCCTGGCGCATGGGTCCCTCTCGCCTCTGCTCAGCCGGCTCTTCTCGGCCGGCGGTTCCGTATTTTCGCCATACGGTACTTTACAGCAGCGGGGGCACCTCTCCGGCCGGCGCGGGGTCGGTCCACGTGAAACCATCACCTGAGCCGGCGCCGTCCACGAGCGAGTAGGCGGAGTAGGAGCGCCAGCCGCGCTCGCCGAACTCGAGGAGCAGCGCGTCGGCGAATCCGTCGTCTGCGGCCTCGACGGCGCCCTCGTAGGCGATCGCGTAACGCCGGGCGCCCGCGACCTGCCCCACCTTGGCGCGGGCTGCGTCCAGGCAGGCCTCCGCGCCGTCGTCGGAGAACTCGAAGCTCGTCACCTCGCCGGAGGCGTCCTGCACGGCGAGAAGGACGCAGAACGGGTCGCCCGCGGCGAGAAGGTCGAGCGCGTCGCCCATGAGGGTGCTCGCAAGCTCGTCCGTCTCGGGGGATACCCCGTCGAGCAGCTCGTTCTTCTCGGCCATGTGCCCTCCTCGCGCGCTGATGTGCTGCTGAGATGATACCGCAGCCGACGGTGGGTGCCCGGCTCGGCGCGCCCACCTCCGATTAACGGGCAAAATTCGATTTCTATATGTATATCCGCAGTTGGTTTTTTCGACGAATTCGAATTTTGTCCGTTAATTGGTCGGCTCGGCGCCAGGTCGGCCCGGCGCCAGAAAAAAGGGCCGCCGGGCGAGAAGCCCGACGACCCGCGTCCTTCTGGTGGAGACGATGGGGATCGAACCCACGACCTCAGGCTTGCAAAGCCCGCGCTCTCCCGGCTGAGCTACGTCCCCGGAAAAGAATAATCGCCCCAGCGGCGACTCGGCTAACGCTGGGGCGACTATTGTCAGGAAGTGGTGGGCCTGACAAGGTTCGAACTTGTGACCTCCCGGTTATCAGCCGGACGCTCTGACCAACTGAGCTACAGGCCCAACGCAAGGAGATATATTACACGGCTCGCGAGACGGGGTCAACGCTTTTTTGCAATTTCTTGTCGGCCGCGGGGGAACTGTTGCGAAGCGACCCACAATGGGTAGGATAGGCGAGCAAGGAAACGGAGGAAGCGTGCCGCTGAGAAGGATGGACATAGAGAGCGTCGTGGTGGGCGGGGGCCCGGTTGCGTCCCTGCTCCTGCTGCGCACGCGCGAGCCCATGGGCGAGAGCTCGCTCAGGCTGCCCATCCGCATCGGGCAGGTCGAGGCCACGGCCATATCCATGGGTGCCCGCGAGCGCTCCGGAGGCCGCCCGATGACGCACGACCTCCTGGCCTCGACGCTCTCCGCGCTCGGCGCGCACTGCGCGAGCGTCCGCGTCATGGCCGTGCAGGGCACGACCTTCTTCGCGCAGCTCGAGCTCGTCCGCGAGGACGGCGAGCGCGTCTTCGTGGACGCGCGGCCCTCCGACGCGGTGGCCCTGGCGGTTCGCACGGGCGTCCCCGTCTACGCGGACGAGTCGGTGCTCGCCACCGCCGCGCTGCCCGACTTCCAGGGCGTCGAGAAGGACGAGCAGGCCGCGGAGCTCGAGGAGTTCCACGCCTTCGTGGAGAACCTCTCGCCCGAGGACTTCAACGTCACGCACGACGAGAAGAGCGAGTAGGACGCGCCTGTAAGCTGGGGACTGTCCCCAACCTACAGAAAAGGGGCGCCCGCGAGGCTGTGTCGGCCTCGCGGGCGCCCGTTCTTGTCGCCGTGCGGACGCTACTCCTCGTCGTCGAGGAGGGTGTCGTCCATGTCCTCGTCGCCGCCGATGTCGACGGAGTCGGGCTCGCCGGCGTCGCTCGCGCCGGCGGCGGCCAGGTCGAGCACGCCCTGGTTCTCGTCGCGCTTCGGCGCCTTCTTCTTGCGGGCCACCATGCGCGCCACGGCGCTCACGTGGTCGCCGCTCACCATGTTCATGACCTTGACGCCCTGCGTGGAGCGGCCGAGTCGGCTGACGTCGTTGGCCTTGACGCGGATGACCACGCCCTCCTCGGAGACGATCATGAGCTCGTGCTGCGGGCCCACGACGCGGCAGGCCACGAGGTTGCCCTTCTTGGCCGTCATCGCGATCGTGTAGACGCCCTGGCCGCCGCGGCGGTGCTCCGGGTACTCGGAGACGGGCGTGCGCTTGCCGTAGCCGTTCTCGGTGATGACGAACAGGTCGCCGTTGCCGTTGGTGATCTCCATGCCGAGCATGCGGGCGTTGCCCTTGAGCGTGATGCCGCGGACGCCGGAGGTGTTGCGGCCCATCGAGCGGACCTCGGACTCATCGAAGAGAATGGCCTTGCCGTCCGTCGAGACGAGCATGACCTTGTCGCCCTCGCGCACGCGCCGCACGTTCACGAGCTCGTCGCCCTCGCGCAGGTTGATGGCGATGATGCCGTCGCGGCGGCTCTTGTCGTACTCGCTCATGGCCGTCTTCTTGACCATGCCGGAGGCGGTGGCGAACATGAGGTACTCGCTCTCCGGGAACTCGCGGCAGGTGATGACGGCCTTGGTGCGCTCGCCCTCGGCGAGGGAGAGCACGTTCACGATGGCCGAGCCGCGCGCGTGGCGGCTGCCGATGGGCAGCTCGTGGACCTTGAGGCGGTAGACTTTGCCGAAGTTGGTGAAGAAGAGTACGTAGTCGTGGGTGCTCGCGACGAAGAGGTCCTCGACGAAGTCGTTGTCCTTGAGGCTGAGGCCCTGGACGCCCTTGCCGCCGCGCTTCTGCGAGCGGTAGGTGGCGACCGGGATGCGCTTGATGTAGCCGGTGTGGGTGATCGTGACGACCATGTCCTCGTCGGCGATGAGGTCCTCGACGTCGAGGCTCTTCACGGCGCCGCCGATCTCCGTGCGGCGCTTGTCGCCGAACTTGGCGGCGATCTCGCGCATCTCGTCCTTGATCACGCCGAGGATCTTCTCCTCGTGGGCGAGAAGGTCCTCGTAGTAGGCGATCGCCTGGCGCAGGCCCGCGAGCTCCTCCTCGATCTTGTCGCGCTCGAGGCCGGTGAGGCGGCGCAGGCGCATCTCGAGGATGGCCTGGGTCTGCTCGGGCGAGAACCCGAAGCGCTCGATCAGGCGCTGCGAGGCCTCGGTGTCGGTCTGCGAGGAGCGGATGATGTGGATGACCTCGTCGATGTTGTCGAGCGCCAGGAGGTAGCCCTCGAGGATGTGCGCGCGGGCCTGGGCCTTCTTGAGGTCGTAGCGGGTGCGGCGGGTGACGACGTCGACCTGGTGGTCGACGTAGTGGCGCAGGATCTCGGGCAGCGAGAGGCACTTGGGCACGCCGTCCACGAGGGCGAGGTTGTTCACGCCGAAGGTGGTCTGCAGCGCGGTGAACTTGTAGAGGTTGTTGAGGACGACCTCCGGCACCACGCCCTTCTTGAGCTCGATGACGAGGCGGATGCCCTTCTGCGTGGACTCGTCGCGCATGTCGGAGATGCCGTCGATGCGCTTCTCGTTGACGAGCTGGGCGATCTTCTCCTGCAGCGTGCCCTTGCTCACCTGGTAGGGGATCTCGGTGAAGACGAGGCGGCTGCGGCCGGTCTTGGTGGACTCGACGTGCGCCTTGGCGCGGATCGTGATGGAGCCGCGGCCGGTCTCGTATGCCTGGCGGATGCCGTCGGAGCCCATGATGACGGCGCCCGTCGGGAAGTCGGGGCCGGGCATGACCTGCATGAGCTCGTCGACCGTGATGTCGGGGTTGTCGATGAAGGCGCAGGTGGCCTCGACGGTCTCGGCGAGGTTGTGCGGCGGGATGTTGGTGGCCATGCCGACGGCGATGCCCGAGGAGCCGTTGACCAGCAGGTTGGGGAAGCGCGCTGGCAGGACCACGGGCTCGGCGAGCGACTCGTCGTAGTTGGGCTGCCAGTCGACGGTGTCCTTCTGGAGGTCGCGCAGGAGCTCCATGGCGGGCTTGGCCAGACGGCTCTCGGTGTAACGCATGGCCGCGGCGCCGTCGCCGTCGATGTTGCCGAAGTTGCCGTGGCCGTCGATCAGCGGCGTGCGCATGGAGAACCACTGGGCGAGACGAACCATCGTGTCGTAGACCGCGGAGTCTCCGTGCGGGTGGTACTTGCCGATGACCTCGCCGACCGTCCACGCGCTCTTCTTGTGCGGGCGGTTGGGGAAGATGCCGGACTCGTTCATCGCGTAGAGGATGCGGCGGTGGACGGGCTTCAGGCCGTCGCGCACGTCCGGCAGGGCGCGGGCGGTGATGACGGACATGGAGTACTCGATGAAGGACTGCTTCATCTCCTGGCCGAACTCGCTGACCTGGAGCTGGCCGCCGTTGATGTCCGTCTCGCCGGCGTCGGTGCCGCGGGAGTTGGCGCCGAAGCTCTCCTCGAGCTCGTCGTCGTCGACGTCCTCCTCGTCGTCGGTGTCGTCCTCGACGTAGACGTCGGAGCCCTCGTCGGACTCGGCGCGGGCGAGCAGCCGGCGCAGGTCCTCGGGCATCTCAGCGCTGTTGTTCTTCTCGTCTGCCACGTGTGGCCTTTCTCTGGTGTGGAAAAGGGACAGTCACTTTTCCACATGCTCTCGGTGTGGAAAAGTGACTGTCCCTTTTCCACACCCCGTCGGGGTGGTTACGCGTCGAGGAAGCGGGCGTCGTGGGCGTGCTTCTCGATGTAGTCGCGGCGGTACTCGACCTGGTTGCCCATGAGCTCGCGGACGGCGCGGTCGGCCATGGCGGCGTCCTCGATGCTCACGCGCTGGAGGATGCGGGTCTTGGGGTCCATCGTCGTGGAGGCCAGCTGCTTGGGGTCCATCTCGCCCAGGCCCTTGTAGCGCTGGACGGAGTAGCCCTTGCGGCGGCGTCCCGAGCCCTTGATCGCGGCCTGGGACTTGGCGTCGGACTCGTCCTCTTCGTTGGGGTTGAGGCCGAGCTCGCGGATGGAGCGGTTCAAGATCTCGTCCTCGGGCGTCTTGCCGTCCGGGTAGACGTAGTGGATCTTGTTGCGCACCTTGATGCCGAAGATCGGCGGCGTGGCGATGTAGACGTAGCCGGCGTCGATGAGCGGGCGCATGTACTTGTAGAAGAAGGTCATCAGCAGGATGCGGATGTGCGCGCCGTCGACGTCGGCGTCCGTCATGATGATGATCTTGTGGTAGCGGGCCTTGGAGATGTCGAAGTCGCCGCCCTCGCCGGAGCCGGTGGTCACGCCGGTGCCGATGGCGGTGATGAGCGCCTGAATGGTGTCGGAGGAGAAGGCGCGGTGGTCCTGCACGCGCTCGACGTTCAGGATCTTGCCGCGCAGGGGCAGGATGGCCTGGATGTCGCGGCGGCGCCCGTCCTTGGCCGAGCCGCCTGCGGAGTCGCCCTCCACGATGAAGAGCTCGGTCATCTCGGGGTCGCGCACGGAGCAGTCGGCCAGCTTGCCGGGCAGCGCCGCGCTCTCGAGCAGGCTCTTTCGGCGTGTGGCCTGACGCGCCTTCTGCGCGGCGAGGCGGCCCTTGGCGGCCTGGGAGGCCTTCTTGAGGATCTCCTTGGCCTGGTTGGGGTGCTCCTCGAGGTACTCGGCCATGCCCTGAGACACCACGCGGTTCACGAGCGTGCGCATGTAGGAGCTGCCGAGCTTGGCCTTGGTCTGACCCTCGAACTGCGGGTCGGGCAGCTTGACGGAGATGACCGCCGTGAGGCCCTCGCGGATGTCGTCGCCGGTGAGGTTGGCGTCCTTCTCCTTGATGATGTTCTTGGCGCGACCGTAGTCATTGATCACCTTGGTGAGGGCCGTGCGGAAGCCCTCGAGGTGCATGCCGCCCTCCTCGGTGTAGATGTCGTTGGCGAAGGAGAGGGTGTGCTCCGAGTAGCCGGTGTTCCACTGCATGGACACCTCGACCTCGCCGGTCTGCGCCTCGGGGGCGTCCGCGGCGGAGCGACCCTCGATGTAGATCGGGCGGGAGAGGCCGGGCAGGATGTCCTTCTCGGCGTTGAGGAACTTCACGAAGTCGATGATGCCGCCGGCGTAGCAGAACTCGTCGGTGCGCGGGGTGAGCTCGCGCTCGTCGACCAGCGTGATCTTGAGATTCTTGTTGAGGAACGCCGTCTCCTGCAGGTGGTCGTGCAGGGTGTCGTAGCTGTAGGTGGTGGTCTCGAAGATCTCCTCGTCGGGCCAGAACGTGATGGAGGTGCCCGTGGCCTTGGAGCTGCCCACGACCTTCATCTTCTGCACGGTCTTGCCGCGCTCGAAGACCATCTCGTAGATCTTGCCGTCGCGCTTGACCTGGGCGACGAGCTTCTTGGAGAGGGCGTTGACGACGGAGACGCCGACGCCGTGCAGGCCGCCGGAGACCTTGTAGGCGTTGTTGTCGAACTTGCCGCCGGCGTGCAGGATCGTGAGGACGACCTCGAGGGTCGGGATCTTCTTGACGGGGTGCTTCTCCACGGGGATGCCGCGGCCGTTGTCGTCGACGGTGATGGAGTTGTCCGGGTGGACGGTCACCTTGATCTTGGAGCAGAAGCCGGCCATGGCCTCGTCGACGGAGTTGTCCACGATCTCCCACACGAGGTGGTGCAGGCCGGACGCGGACGTCGTGCCGATGTACATGCCGGGGCGCTTGCGCACCGCCTCGAGGCCCTCGAGGATCTTGATGGAATCCCCGCCGTAGTCGTTCTTCTTTGCCACGCTCACATCCTCTCGCCGATGGTTTGTCCCAAAAGGCGTCTGTCTTGCTCGGGCTGATACCAAAACAGGCATAACCCAAGCAATGATAGCGGTTGTGAGGCTGTGAGAGAGCTTCTAAGGCCCTTCTCAACAAATTAGCTATGTTCTTGCTTCTGTGCTTGGTAGGACACTCTCATCGCCCGAGAGACGCTGTCGCGCAGCTGCTCGGGAAGCCCCGCGCAGAGCTCGTCCACGCGGCGCTCCTCCTCCGCGGTGAGCTCCGGGAGGGGTCGCGCGGCCTTCGGGGCCGCCACCGGTCGGGAGGCGTCCGCGCGCCGGTCCAGGTAGCGCTGCCTGGAGAGCTTGAAGCGGACCTCGGAGAAGCGTAGGCCGCAGGTCGCGAGCCGCGCGGGGTAGATCTCCCGGCGGGCCATGAGGTCGACCTCGCTCGCCTTGCTGTCCACGTAGACCACGAGCACCGGGTCGACGCCCGCTCGGCGGTCGTCGACGTAGGTCCCCACGGTGTGGGCTCGCTCGTAGTCCCCGTTGACCGAGAACCACGCCCTGCCGACGTTCCACGTGGAGCGCAGGCCATCGCCCATGTCCTCGTTCGCGGCGACGTCCCCGAGCAGGTCGGCGAGGCTCTCCGCGGCGCGCTCGCGCCGGACGGTCTCCCGCTCTATCTCGCTTCTCGCCGCGCGGGCGTCTCGGTCTCTCTCACTCACCGAACCTCACCACCTCGGCGGCGGCGAGGAGCTCGGGCGAGAAGTACCCGAGGTTCGTCGTCGTTATCAGCGTCTGTATGCCGCCCCCCACGAACTCGACCGCCGCGGCGCGGCGCCGCTCGTCGAGCTCGCTCATGACGTCGTCGAGCAGAAGCACGGGGCGGCTCCCCAGGATCTCCCCGGCGAGCTCCACCTCCGCCATCTTGAGCGCGAGCACCACGGAGCGCTGCTGTCCCTGCGAGGCGTAGGTCCGCGCGTCGCGGCCGCCCACCGTGAAGGTGACGTCGTCCCGGTGCGGCCCGACGCAGGTCTGCTGGCGCCGCAGGTCCTCGGGCCTGTTCGCGGCCAGCCGCTCGAGGAGCAGCTCGCGCAGCTCTTCTCGGCCCATGCCCTCGCAGCCCTCCCCGAGGGTGCACCGGTAGGCGCACGAGAGGCTCTCCCCGCCGGCGATCGCCTCGTAGGCGCGCGAGACCTTCTCCGCCAGGCGGGTGAACATCCTGAGGCGCGCCGCCAGGAGCGTCGCCCCGCCCAGGGACACCGACGCGTCCCAGGCGTCGAGCAGGGAGGGGTCGGGGTACTCGTCCCTCAGCAGGCGGTTCCTTTGCTCGACGGAGCGCTGGTAGGCGGCGAGCACGTTGGCGTAGCCGCGGTTCGCCTGGCGCCCGAAGGCGTCCAGCTCGTCTCGCCTCAGGCGCGCCGAGCCCTTGACCAGGGACAGGTCGTCCGGCGAGAAGAGCACCGACATGAGGTCGCCGGGCATGTCCGCGGCCTGGCACCGCTTGCCGTTGCGCGAGAAGCGCCGCGCGGAGGGCTCGGTCGTCACGTCGCAGCGAAGCTCTATGACGCGCCCGTCACCCTCGAGCCGCGCGTCCAGGCGCGCCGAGCGCTCCCCCTCGCGCACGAGCTCGCGCGGGGAGGGCCGGCGGAAGGACGTGCCCGCGGTGAGCAGCTGCAGCGCCTCGACCGTGTTGGTCTTGCCCACGGCGTTGTGCCCCACGAGCACGGTCACGGTCGGCGACGGCTCGAGCTCCAGGCGCTCGAAGTTCCTGAAGTCCGCGAGGGACAGGTGCGTGACGAGAAGCCCCATCGAACACCTAGAGGCGCATCGGCATGAGCAGGTAGAGGTAGTTGATCTTGCCGTTGCACTTGAAGATGCTCGGCTGGTTGGCGCTCTGGAGCTCCAGGCGCACCTCGCTCGCGTCGGAGACGGCGTTCACGCAGTCGAAGACGTAGTGGTAGTTGAGGCCGATCGAGAGCGTCTGCCCCTCCACCTCGCACGAGATCGTCTCGGAGGAGTCCCCCTGGTCCGGGGAGCTCGCGGAGAGGCGGATGAGGCCCCCGTCGGCGTCGACGTCAAAGCGGATCGTCGCCTTCTGCTGCGCGATGACGGAGACGCGCTTGAGCGCCGAGGAGAACTCCTCGACGTTGAGGGTCGCCGCGGTCGCGCAGGACTGGGGAAGGAGCTGACGGTAGGAGGGGAAGTTGCCCTCGAGCTGGCGCGTCACGAACGTCGTCGTCCCGAACGTGAAGACGACCTGGTTCTCGCTCGTCCCGATCGACAGGGTGTCGGTCATGGAGGGCATGGCGAGGACGTCGTGGAAGACGGCACCGTTGATGACCGAGCAGAAGGGCTCCTCGGGAGCGGCCTCGACGGAGGAGTCGCAGACCGCCAGGCGGAAGGAGTCGGTGGCCACGAGCCGGATCGTGTTGTCCTCGACCGTGAGCTGGATTCCCTGCAGGTACTGGCGCGTCGGCTCCTTCGAGGTGACGCGGTAGACCTTGTCGACCATGCGGGCGAGCAGCTCGCTCGGCAGCTCGATCGTGCGCTGGGCCTCGACCTCGGGGAAGGACGACCAGTCGGCCGCCGAGAGCGTGTTGAGGCGGAACGTGGACTTCACGCAGGAGATCGTGACCATGCGGCCCTCGGTCTCGAACGTCACGGCCGCGTCCGGAAGCGTCTTGGCGATGTTGAGGAGCACCTTGCCGGAGACCACGGTCTCGCCCTCCTCCTCCACGTTGGCCGGGACGAGGTGGCGGATGGAGATCGTGAGGTTGTTCGTCTGGAGCTCAAGGGTCCCCTCCGCCGCGCGGAGATAGATTCCGGAGAGTATGGGCAGCGTCGAGTTGGTCCCCATGCCCTTCGACACGACGGTGAGGGCCTTCATCAGGGAGGACTGGCTGACTGTGAACTTCATCGGGTGCCCCTTCTTCTAGGTACTTATTAAAAAGAATAAGAACAGTAGTAGTAAAAGAGTCTGCAGAAAAGAAGAAAAGTCGAGACCCGCGAGGTCAGAGGTAGTTCTTCTCGTCATGTGACGGGGCTTGGAATTCAACAGCTACCGACATCGGAGAGACGGCGAGAAAAACGTTCGACATCGATTCCCTCCTTTTCACCCCCTTTCTACAACGTTCCCACAGACGGTCTACAGCGTCAGACGTTTCCGGTGATCGACTCGCGGATCTGCATGAGACGGTCGTAGAAGGTCTTGTCCTCCCGCTTGGCCTCGTCCACGACGCTGATGCTGTGCATGACGGTGGCGTGGCTGCGCCCGCCGAAGTGCTTGCCGATGTCCGCGAGCGTGCGGTCGCAGAGCTCGCGTGAGAGCCAGATGGCCACGTGGCGCGCCTCCATGAGCCCCTTGTGGCGCTTGTTGCCCACGAGGCTCGAGTGGTCGATGTCATAGAACTTCTCGACCGCGCGCTGCACGTCCTCGATAGAGACGGCTCGCCCGGAGCTGGGCCAGCACTCCTTGGCCACGGTCTCGATCTCCTCCTTCGTTATGGAGGAGCCCCTGCGCTCCGCGGTGGTGGCGGCGAAGAGGCAGCGCTGGCAGAAGCCCTCGATGACGCGGATGTTGTTGCCCGCGCGCTCGGCCATGTAGCTGCGGGCCTCGGGCGGGACGGTGCCCGTCAGGCCGGCCACGTTCTCGCGCACGGCGTCGTCGCGCATGCGCTCGCAGAAGGTCTCGATGAGGCGGAGCTTGAGCTCGTAGCTCGGGACCTGGATGGGCGTGGTGAAGCCGGCGGAGAGGCGGCTCGTGATGCGCTCGTCGAACCCGTCCTTGCCCATGCCGAGCTGTGCCGGGGTCCGGTCGGCGGCGAGCACGATCTGCTTGCCGTTGGCGATGAGCTCGTTGAAGGTGTCGAAGAAGAAGCCGAGCGTGCCGGCCTTGCCGGACATCTTCTGGACGTCGTCGATGATGAGGACGTCGACGTCGGCATAGCTCTGCCTGAGTGCCGCGGCCGCCGAGCGCTCGGAGTGGCGCATGGCCTCGGTGTAGTCGGTTATGAAGGAGGACGCGTCGCGGTAGACGCACAGGCGCGACGGGTCGTTCTTTGCCACGTAGTTCTGGATGGCGCGCAGCAGGTGGGTCTTGCCGAGGCCGCTCTTGCCGTAGATGAACAGCGGGTTGTAGGTGCTGTTCATGCCGTTGGCCACCTGGAGGGCGGCCTGGTAGGCGATGTCGTTCTCCTCGCCGCGGACGAAGCGGTCGAAGGTGAGCTTGGAGGTCGTCTGGGAGATGTCCTCGACGAGCGGGTTGTTCCTGCGGCGCATCGCGGCGGCCGCGCGGGCCTCCTCGCCGCTGTTCTCCTCCCAGGTGTCCTCGGCGATGACGCGCGTGGTCGGGCCGCTCCAGGTGGCGACGTGTCCGTCGCCGGTGGCGGCCGCCCAGCTGTCCGCCTCCTCGCGGGACATGGAGGAGGTGGGGGCCGCGGCGGGCCGCGCCTGCGCGGGCGCGAACTCGAGGTCGAGGCGTATGGGCTCGAAGGCTGCCTGCGAGAGGCACTCCTCGATGATTGAGGCGTTCTTCGAGACGGTCTTGAGCACGAGCCTCATCGGGGTCTCGAGGCGCAGCGTGCCCCCCTCCATGCTCGTGGGTGTGCAGTTCCTGAGCATGGCGAGCGTCGACTCGGGGAGGTCCCGCGCGGCGAGCAGGTCAAGGGTGTCCTGCCACAGAGCCTCGGCGTCTGATTCCAGAGAGAGTTCCATATGTGTCGCATTCCCGATTGTTGAAAACAGCGACGCATAGTATAGCGATTGTAGATAACTTGGCCCGGAGAACCTAGACGAGCGTGCGTCCAATCCCGGTGAGCTGATACTTCTGCCCGACCTTGGTCACGATGCCCTGCGCGGCGAGGTTGGAGAGTACCCGCGACCACGTGGGACCTGACGAGCCGAAGGCTCGCGTGAGGTCGGACGGGCCGGCGCTGCCGCGCGCGGCGATGAGGGAGACGGCGTTGGACGAGCGCTCGTCGAGCTCGATCGCGGGCATCTGAGGCGCGGCGGGTGCGTGGGCGTACGCCGGCTGCTGTGGGGCCGTCGCGGGCCAGGGTTGCGGCGGGACTGCTGCGGGCCAGGTCTGCTGCTGCGAGTGCGTCCAGTAGGTCTGCGATGGCGCTCCCTGCCACGCGGGTGCGGCCACGGCCGCGGGTGCCTCCTGCGCGCCGAGGCGCTCGGCGCCGGATATGCCGCGGGCCTCGTCCGCGGGCCTCGTCGAGAGCGTGACGACGGTGCCGCCGGCTATGTTGTCCTCGACCTCGAGGCTCCCGCCCTTGTCCTCCATGTACTGCTGGACGTAGGGAAGGCCGCTCCCCACCCCGCGGATGTAGCGCTTCATCTCCTCGGTCGCCGAGGAGGTGCCGAACTCGAGGGCCAGGCCCTTCTCGCGTATCCCCGGGCCCTGGTCGGAGAAGCGGATGGTGTTGCCGTTGTCGAGGATCGAGATCGTGGGGGCCTGGAAGTAGGCGTGGATGAAGTTCTCCACGATCTCGCGTATGACCATGAAGGGTATGGCGCCGCCCTGCTCGCGGGCGAGCCTGGTCACGGTCGCCGTTATCTCCTCGAGGTAGGAGCGCACGTCCTGGGGCTCTATGACGACCACGCGCGGAGCCGCCGAGGCGTCGTCGTAGACGGCCACGCGCGCGGGATGCTCGACCTGGATGGAGCCCGTGCGCCCGTCCGTGACGTCCGTCTCGCCGTTCTCGACGAATGGATAGAAGTCCTGCGGCACTGCTTACCTTTCGACAACCGTTCGTCACCTGTAGAAAACTTTTCGCTGAGAATTCTATTCGAATGAAACTTTTCAACAGGCGATAAAAACTTGTTGATAACTCGTCTGACACGGGAGGAAATTCTGAAAAATCATAGCATTGAAACGACGTGGTTTCTCGATTTGGAAGAATGAATCCATTCTTCGGTTTCGTGAAATCGGGATTTCACGAGCGGCCGAGAAGCGCCGCATGGGCCTTCCTGTGCTCTCTACCTGCGGAGCAATCGTGAAGATATTCTGTCGTGAAAATTGACAGCGCCCGCGCGAGACCTTTACAATCTCTGAGCTTATTGCTCTATCTGGACGTTCATACCCAATCGGGAGGAATAGAAATGAAGCGTACGTACCAGCCCAACAAGCGCAAGCGCGCCACCACCCACGGCTTCCGTGCCCGCATGGCCACCAAGGGCGGCCGCGCGGTTCTCGCCCGCCGTCGTGCGAAGGGTCGCAAGCGCCTCACCGTCTAGTGCCGTGAAGGGGACCATCAAGTCCAGGGGGGACTTCGAGCGGGTCTTCTCGCGGGGGAGACGGTCGGGAGACCGCCTCGTTCGCGTCCGCTCGGTCGCGACGGGGGACGGAAGGCCCGGCAGGGTCGCCTTCGTCGCCGCCAAGCGGCTCGGCAACGCGGTGTACCGCAACAGGTGCAAGCGCGTGCTGCGCGAGGCCGCTCGGCTGGAGGGTCTTCCCGTCGCAGGCCGCGACGTGATTCTCTTCTCCACGAACGAGACGCACGACAGCAACCCGCAGGAGGTCGCCGCCTCCCTGAGGAAGCTCCTCAAGAAGGTCGACGCATAGATGGTTCCCGGTACTCTGGGCGCGCTCCCCGCACGGGGTGCCCGCGCCCTGATTCGTTTCTATCAGAGGCGAATCTCCCCGCAGCTTCCCGCACGGTGCATCTACTCGCCCACGTGTTCCGAGTATGCCTATCGCGCCATCGAGAAGTACGGGCTTGTTCGAGGGGGAGCGCTTGCGTTTCGCAGGATTCTCAGGTGTCACCCCCTTCACGCCGGAGGTTATGACCCCGTCCCCTGAGGGAGACGGGCCACGGAGGAACCATGTGGGAATGGTTTATTAGCTTTCTTACGTCCGTCCTCTCGGGCATCGAGGGGTTCGTCGGGGACTGGGGTCTCGCGGTCATCGTCCTGACGGTGATCATCCGCCTCATCCTCACGCCGCTCATGGCCCACTCCACGAAGTCCACGGCTCGCATGCAGGTCATGCAGCCCAAGCTGAAGGAGATCCAGGAGCGCTACGCGGACGACCCGACCCGCCAGGCCGAGGAGCTGCGCAAGGTCTACGCCGACATGAAGTTCAACCCGCTCGGCGGCTGCCTCCCCATCATCCTGCAGATGCCTGTCTTCTTCGGCCTCTTCTCGGTTGCCCGCGACATCTCCCAGCTCGACGCCAACGCGAGCTTCTTCAGCATCCTCCCGTCCATCTCGGTCTCCTGCTCCCAGATGGTGGAGTCCGGGAACTGGGCGGCCGCGGCGCCTTACCTCATCCTCGTCGCTCTCTTTGGCGTCCTGACTTTCATCCCCATGGTGCTCAACACCTCCATGCAGGACGCCTCCCAGCGCTCCCAGACCATGACGATGGGTGCGGTCATGTCCGTCATGATGCTCGTCTTCGGCTGGGGCGTGCCCGCCGCCGTCCTGCTCTACTACGTGACCTCCTCCCTCTGGCAGGTCGTCCAGCAGAAGGTGATCACGCAGCGCGTCGTCGAGAAGGCGAAGGCGGAGGCGGAGGCGGAGGCCGAGGCGGCCAGCAGGCCGATCGAGGTTGACGTCGTGCGTCGCGAGAAGAAGCCGCGTCCGCACAAGAAGAACTAGCGACAACAGACCAACAACTGTTGTGATAGTAGATTTCTAATTCACTGATTTATCTGTTTTCACAGGAGGCGGACATGGCCGAGGACACAGAGACTCAGATCCTTGAGGAGACGGAGGAGCAGAGCGCCCCTACCGTCGTCGAGGACGACTTCTCTGACATCCGCAGCCGATTCGAGGCTGGCGAGGAGCTGAGCGACGACGAGATGGATCGCATCGCGGACCTTGCCGTCGGCTATCTCAAGGGGATCCTCTCCCTCTTCGGCGAGGACTCCTGCTCCATCGACGAGTACGACGGCGAGAATGGTGAGCTCATTCTCGACGTGAACGGCGGTGACCTCGCCGTCCTCATCGGACGCCACGGTCGCACGCTCGACGCGCTTCAGATGGTGCTGACGTCTCTCATGAGCAGCCGCATCAAGTTCTACTATCCCATCGTCGTCGACATCGAGGGCTACAAGTCCCGCCGTCGCAAGAAGCTTGAGGACATGGCGCGCAGCTCCGCCGCTCGCGCCAAGGAGCGTGGCGGGAAGGTCACGCTGTCTCCGATGAACGCCTACGAGCGTCGCATCGTCCATCTGGCGCTCGTCGGTGACGAGGGTGTGACCACGCACTCCGAGGGTGAGGAGCCCGAGCGCAGGGTCGTCATCACGGCGGTTCGCTAGGCTTGCATCCATATACGAATCGATGGGGAGGGCATGTTGAGTGCCCTCCCCATTTCTGTGACAATTCCTTTTGAGACACTGGTTTCTGTCAGAGAGTGTGACCGACATGGATCTTGTTCTGCAACTACGCAAGGAGCTCGCCACCTATGGCATCCCCTGTTCCGAGGAGCAGGGTAATCTGCTCGTGTCCTATCTCGATCTAGTCATCGAGAAGAACAAGGTCGTTAATCTGACGCGCATCTCAGACCCTGTCGAGGCCGTGACACTGCACCTCGTCGACTCACTGCTGCCGCTTTCCTGTGATGAGATAACCATCAGACCTGAGGATAGCTTCCTCGATATGGGAACGGGTGCCGGCTTTCCTGGCGTCCCCGTCGCAGTGCTCACTGGTGCCCAGGCACTTCTCGTCGACTCTGTCGGAAAGAAGGTTGCAGCGGTCGAAGAGTTTGCTCGACAGCTCAGACTGACAGGGGTTTCGACAAAGCACTCGCGTCTCGAGGATCTTGCTCGTATGATCCCTGGTTCACAGGACTACGTCTTCGCGCGCGCTGTTGCACAGACGAACGTGCTCATCGAATACGCTACTCCCTTTCTGAAGCAAAACGGCATGCTTGTTGTCGAGAAGGGCCGTCCTGAGGACAGCGAGCTCCTCGAGGCAGAGCGTGCCGCTGAGATTTGCGGACTTGCCCTTGTTTCACGTGAAACCTTTGAGCTTCCACGAGATCTTGGACATCGTGAGATCCTTCTGTATAGGCGTGTCAGAAAGAGCAAGATTAAGCTGCCGCGCAAGGTAGGCATGGCTAAGAACAGTCCACTTGGTCTGAAGTAGTTTCACGTGAAACAGCCCGTTTTGACGTAAAACAGAGAGCAAAACAAAATTGAGAAAAGATGTGGATGTTTCACGTGGAACATTCTCGTATCATGCTGACTAGAGCTTGGCTGTGAAACGGAGGTCAAATGAGCTACAAAGATACCAAGCGAGGACTTCCCCAGCGCGACAGCAAGGTGATAGCTGTCATCAACCAGAAGGGTGGCGTTGGAAAGTCGACGACGGTCATCAATCTCTCTGCGACGTTGGGAGAGAACAAGAAGAAGGTACTTGTTGTCGACTTTGACCCTCAGGGGAACTCGACGAGTGGCTACGGCATCGAGAAGGAAGAGCTCGAACACGACGTCTATGACGTGATTCTGCACGATTATCCCATCGAGGACGTGATCTTGGAGACCTGCGAGCCCAATGTCTTCATCGTCCCGGCAACCATCCAGCTGGCGACTGCAGAAATCGAGCTTGTGACTGCGATGGCTCGCGAGTCTGTCCTCAAGGATGCCCTCGCAAAGGTGAAGGACGAGTTCGACTACGTGTTCATCGACTGTCCCCCCTCACTTGGCCTTCTGACCATCAACGCACTTATCGCGGCAAACTCGCTGCTCATTCCCATCCAATGCGAGTACTACGCACTTGAGGGAGTTGCAAAGCTCCTCGAGTCGATGGAGATGGTGAAGCGCCGCATGAACCCTGACCTCGACATCTTTGGTGTGCTCATGACGATGTACGACAGCAGAACGACGCTCTCAAACCAGGTGGTCGAGGAGGTCAAGGGTTACTTCGGAAAGAAGATGTTCAACACGATCATCCCGAGGAACGTGAAGCTGTCCGAGGCGCCGAGCCACGGTCTTCCCGTCGTGAAGTACGCACGTGTGAGCAAGGGATCTCTGGCATACATGAAGCTGGCGAAAGAGGTGGTTGCTCGTGGCTAAGAAAACAGGGCTTGGTAAGGGTCTCGGGCTTCTCGTCGGCGAGGCCGACGCCGAGACTGCTGGGATGCGCCCGGATTCGACCCTTCCCATCGACCGTGTAAAGCCGAACAAGGGACAGCCGAGAAAGCGCTTCAAGCCGGAGGACCTCGCAGAGCTGACCGACTCCATCAAGCAGAACGGCATCCTGCAGCCCATCCTCGTTCGCAAGAAGGGCACTGGATACGAGATCGTCGCAGGCGAGCGCAGGTACCAGGCGGCTCGAGCCGCCGGTCTGACGGAGGTCCCGGTCGTCATTCGCGACATCTCCGACGAGGATGTCTTCAAGCTCGCCCTCATTGAGAACCTCCAGCGCTCCGACCTCACGCCGCTCGAGGAGGCGAGGGGCTATCGACAGCTGATCAAGGAGAAGGGTCTGACGCAGGAGGAGCTCGCGAAGGCGTTGTCCAAGTCCCGCTCGGCGATCACCAACACCATTCGCCTGCTCGACCTCCCCAAGGAGGTGCAGGAGCTCGTCGACGACGGGAGTCTGTCAGCAGGGCATGCCCGGGCGATCCTTGCCGTGCCGAGCGAGGACGGGCGCATCAGGCTTGCCAAGAAGGTCGTCGAGGAGCGTCTGTCGGTCCGTCAGACAGAAAGTCTCGCACCGCTGTTTTCTGTCAGTGAGCACACGGAGCGGGCAGTGCGTACGCCGATGCCCCAGTCGTTCAAGCGAGCCGCCCGTCAGATGCGCCTTGCCCTGGACACCAACGTTAAGGTCAGGAGTGTGCGCGGCAAGAACAAGGTCGAGATCGAGTTCAGCGACGAGGAGGAGCTGGCCCACATCGTGGAGCTTCTCGCCGGCCCGAGGTCGTGGTCCGACTGATGAGGAGAATCGGGGGGACACTACTGCTCGCAACAATTGCCGCGGCGGCTGGCGTGGTCGCCTATAGGTTCCTGCTCTCTGACGCGGCGAAGGAGTCGCTCAGAGAGTGCGCGTCAGGCGTCCGCGACGCCGCAGACAAGGTGAGCAGAGCGATCGATAGGGATCAGCTCGTCGAGGAAGACGGTCTTCCCAACCGGGAGAGGACCATCTCCGACTGGGAGCAGCTCGGATATTAGAACGTATGTTCTAGTCAAGAAAGACACGAATACGCCCCGGACTCCCTGCGGGTCCGGGGCGCTCTTCTCGCCAGGGATGTCGCAGGGGCTACCTGCCGCGCTCGACGCGCTGTTTGAGCTGGCCGCACGCGGCGTCGATGTCGGCCCCGCGGGAGTTCCTCACCGTGGCCTCCACGCCGACCGACGCGAGACGCCGCACAAAGTCCTCGGCTCGGGCGGGCGTGCTCGGGCGCAGCTTGGACCCCTCGACCTCGTTCAGCTGGATGAGGTTCACGTGGGCGAGCGTCCCCTCGCAGAAGTCGCAGAGCGCCTGGAGCTCGGCATCGGTGTCGTTCACGCCGCCGATGAGCGCGTACTCGTAGGTCGGGCGCCGCCCGGTCTTGTCGACGTACTCGCCCATGGCGTTGTAGAGGTTCACGAGCGAGTACTTGCGGACGCCGGGCATGAGGGCGTTTCTCGTCTTCTGGACGGCGGAGTGCAGGGAGACGGCGAGCGTGAACTGCTCGGGCTCGTTCGCGAAGCGCATGATCTGGGGAATCACGCCGCAGGTGGAGACCGTGAGATGGCGCGCGCCGATGCCGGCGCCCTCGGGGGAGTTCAGACGCCTCAGGGCCGCCAGCGTGGCGTCGTAGTTCATGAAGGGCTCGCCCTGGCCCATGAGGACCACGCTCGTGACGCGCTCGCCGAAGTCGTCGCGCACGTGCATGACCTGCTCGTAGATCTCGGCGTCGGTGAGCGAGCGCGTGAGGCCCGCGCCGCCCGTCGCGCAGAAGGCGCAGCCCATGGCGCAGCCCGCCTGCGTGGAGGCGCAGACGGCGAGGCGGCTGCCGCTCGGCATGCCCACGCACTCGACGCACACGCCGTCGGAGAGGCGAAGCAGGTACTTTCGGCTGCCGTCCGACGAGGCCTGGCGCGCGACCTCCTCGACGGCGCCCAGGGTGAGCCGCTCGGCGAGCTGCTCGCGCAGAGCCTTGGGGAGGTTGGTCATCTCGTCCCACGAGCGGGCGTTCTTGGACCACACCCACTCCTCGACCTGCTTGGCGCGGAAGCCCGGCTGGCCGAGCCCGGCGAGGAGCTCCGTGAGCTCGCCGCGCGTGAGGGAGTGGACGTCTCTTCTCGCGTCCTTCTCGGTGTCTGCGTTGGTGCCCATCTCTGCCCCTGTCCTCTGCGACGCGTCCGTTGGAGTATCCTCTTCGGGTGAACACTCAGAGAGTCTAGCGCATGCGCGCCGGGGCGAAGGGACACCGATGGACAGAGAGCAGCTGTTGGGCAAGCGCGTCGTGGTCATTGGCGGCGGTTGGTCGGACGAGCGGGAGATCTCGCTGAGCTCGGCCACGGAGTGCCAGGCGGCCCTCCGCGAGGCCGGCTTCCAGAGCGTCGACCTGCTCGACCTCGCCGCGCACGACTTCGTGGCGCGGCTCGTCGCGGGGTCCTACGACGTCGCGTTCGTGGCGCTGCACGGCGTCTACGGAGAGGACGGCTGCGTTCAGGGGCTCCTGGAGGTCCTGCACATCCCGTACACCTTCTCCGGCGTCGCCGCCTCTGCCGTCGCCTCGGAGAAGCAGCTTGCCAAGGCGGTGTTCCAGGACGCCGGCATCCCCGTCCCCGAGGGCGTCGACCTGCCCGGTGACGAGCCGCTGAGCGAGAAGGCCGCCGACGCGCTCGTCGAGCGCCTGGGGCTGCCGCTCTTCGTGAAGCCCGCCGCCAACGGGTCGAGCTACGGCATCACCCGCGTCACCGAGCGCGGCCAGCTCGCCGACGCCGCGCGGCTCGCCGCGGGCGCCGGCGGCCGCGTGCTGGTGGAGAGCTGCGTCGAGGGCACGGAGATCACCGTGCCCGTCCTCGGCAACGGCGAGGAGGCCCACGCCCTCCCCATCGTCGAGATCGTGACGGGCTCGGAGTTCTACGACCTCAAGGTCAAGTACGAGCCCTCCGCGATGCACCACGTCATCCCCGCGCGTCTGGAGCCCGGCGTCTACAAGCGTTCCCAGGAGCTCGCCGTCCGCGCGCACCGCGCGCTGGGCTGCCGCGGCTGCTCGCGCAGCGACTTCATCGTCCGCGCGGACGGCACACCCGTGATCCTGGAGACCAACACCATCCCCGGCATGACGGCCGAGAGCCTGCTGCCGGACTCCGCCCGCCACGGCGGCATCGAGTTCCCCGAGCTCTGCACGCGCTTCGTCGAGTACGCGCTCGAGGGCGCCGAGAGGCGCGGCTAGCGCATGGCGGAGGGCAGCGCCGCCACGGTGGGCGAGCTCCTCCTGCCCGGCACGCCCGCCGACGTGCGAGATCGCTACCTGAGCCTCGCCGAACGGGCCCGGGGGCTCGACTTCGGGCCGCTCGAGGAGGACGTGGTGGTGCTCGACACGGAGACCACGGGCCTCTCGTTCAAGGACTGCGAGCTCATCGAGATCTCCGCCGCGCGCCTCTGCGGGCGCGAGGTGGTCGGCCGCTTCCAGACCTTCGTCGACCCGGGTATGCCCATCCCCAAGGAGATCGAGCGGCTCACGGGCATACGCAGCGTGGACGTCGCCGGGGCGCCGGACGCCCGGGAGGCAGTCGCCGCGCTCGCGGACTTCGTCGCCGGCAGCCCCGTGCTCGCGCACAACGCGATCTTCGACCGCACGTTCGTCGAAGCGGTCCCGGGCGGTGCCCGGGTGAGCGACACCTGGATCGACACCCTCGCGCTCTCGCGCATCGCACTGCCGCGGCTGTCGTCGCACCGCCTCGCCGACATGGCCGAGGCCTTCGGGTGCGCCTCCGTGACGCACCGTGCCGAGGACGACGTCGACGCGCTCTGCGGCATGTGGCGCATCCTGCTGACCGCCCTCTCGGACCTGCCTGCCGGTCTTCTCGCCCGCCTGGCGTCGATGCACCCCGAGGTGGACTGGCCGTTCCGACCGGTGCTCTCGTACCTCTCCGGGATCGGCGCGGCTGAGGTCGACCCCGAGCCCTTCTCGCTGCGCGCGCACCGCGGCGACCTCGTGCGGGGCCTGGGGCGGGACGCGCGGGCGGACGCGGCCCAGCTCGACCGGCTGGAGGCGCCCACGGCGGACGAGGTCGCGGCCGAGTTCGGCCGCGGGGGCGTGGTCTCGCGCATGTACGAGCACGCCGAGCACCGGCCCGAGCAGGCGGCGATGGCGGCCGAGGTCACCGAGGCGCTCGCGACGTCGACCCACCGCGCCATAGAGGCGGGGACCGGCGTGGGCAAGTCCGTGGCGTACCTGCTGCCCGAGGTCCTGTTCGCGCAGCGCAACCACGTGAGCGTGGGCGTGGCGACCAAGACGAACGCCCTGACCGACCAGCTCGTGAGCCATGAGCTGCCGGCCCTCGCCGCGGCGCTGCCCGGGGGCCTCACGTTCACGAGCCTGAAGGGCTACGACCACTATCCCTGCCTGCGGCGGCTCGACCGCGCGACGACCGAGGAGCTCCCGCTCGGGGCGGTCCCGCACGACGGCCGCTCCGACAACGCCGTGGGCTGCGACATGCTCACGGCCATAGCCGTGACCTACGCGTTCGCCTGCCAGTCGCCGGAGGGCGACCTCGACGCCCTGGGCATCCGCTGGCGCTACGTCCCGCGCGAGATGCTCACCACCACCTCGAGCGAGTGCCAGCGCGGGCGCTGCCCGTACTACCCCGGGACCTGCATGCTTCACGGCGCCCGCCGGCGCGCCTCGTGCTCCGACGTGGTCGTGACGAACCACTCCCTGCTCCTGCGCGACGTGGAGGCCGAGGGGCGCATCCTGCCCCCGATCCGCCACTGGGTGGTCGACGAGGCCCACGCCTTCGAGGCCGAGGCGCGCCGCCAGTGGGCGGTCGAGGTGTCCGGGAGCGAGGCCAAGGCCGTGTTCGAGGCGATCGGCGGCACGCGCTCCGGGGCCCTGCACGCCGCCCTGACGCAGGCGATGCCACTCGAGGGCTCGACGCTGATGGTGGGGCTGCTCACCAAGGCGGCCGCCTCGGTGGCGCGCTCGTCGGTTGCCGTCGCCGACCTGTTCGAGGCCGTGCACGCCCTCGCGGGCGAGGCGCGCGGCGACGGGGGCTACGACACGCTGACGCTCTGGATCGACGCGCAGGTGCGCGAGGGGGCCGGGTGGGCCGCCGTGCGGGACGCCGCGTCGGTGGCGACCGACGCGCTGGACGAGTCCGTGCGCGCCCTCGTCGACGCGGAGGCGGCGCTGGAGCCGCAGGCCCCGCAGGCGGCGGGCGACCTTGCCGAGAGGACCCGCTACCTGCGCGACCTTCTCGCCGGCATACGCCTCGTCTGCGACGGCACCGACGAGAGCTACGTCTACTCCGCGCAGCTCTCCAAGTCCCGCAAGCGAATCGCCTCCGAGCGGCTGGTGGCCGAGAAGCTCGACGTGGGAGCGGAGATCGCGCGGCGCTGGCTGCCCGAGACGCAGAGCGTGGTCTTCACGTCGGCGACGATCGCCGTCGGGGACGACTTCTCGCACTTCGACCGCGCCGTGGGCCTCGCCGAGCTGCCGGAGGGGTCGCATCGCGACGTGCGCCTGGACTCGAGCTTCGACTACGACGCGCACATGTCCGTGGTGGTGGCGCGCGACCTGCCCGCGCCGAGCGAGCGGGGCTACCTCGAGGCCCTGGAGGACCTGCTCTTCGACGTGCACGTGGCTATGGGGGGCTCGGTGCTCACGCTGTTCACCAACAGGCGCGAGATGGAGCGCGTCTACGAGGGCCTGCGCGATCGGCTCGCCGCCGAGGGGCTGGAGCTCGCCTGCCAGGAGCGCGGGTCCTCGCCGCGGCGGCTGCGCACGCGCTTCATGGCCGAGAAGACCCTCTCGCTCATGGCGCTCCGCTCGTTCTGGGAGGGCTTCGACGCGGCGGGGGACACCCTGCGCTGCGTGGTGATCCCCAAGCTTCCTTTTGCGAGCCCCACTGAGCCGCTCGTCCGCGAGCGCGACCTGCGCGAGGAGCGCGCGTGGTGGCGCTACTCGCTGCCCGAGGCCGTAATCTCGGTGAAGCAGGCCGCCGGCCGCCTGATCCGCAGCGCGTCGGACACCGGCGTGCTGGTGCTGGCGGACTCCCGCGTGGCCACCAAGCGCTACGGGAGCCTCTTCGTGAGGTCGCTGCCGTCGGGCAACGTCTCGCAGCTCGAGTCCGGCAACGTCGGGCGCTACCTGAGGATGTGGCGCGCGAGCCACGAGTAGCGGAGCGACGCGCGGCGAGAAGGACGGGCGCCGCTAGGAGAGCTGCTCGCGCGCGTACCTCTCGACCTGGGCCTCGAGCGATGGGTCGTCGCAGCGCGCGGTGCCGCCGCAGGCCGCCAGCATCCTCACGAGCCACTCCCCGCCGTAGTAGGGCGTCTCTGCGACCACGGGCCGCGCGCCCGGGGCGCTCGTCACCCGAAGGTCGTGCCAGGGCAGCAGGGTGAGGTAGCGGGGCTCCGAGAACGAGAGCGTGACCGTGCGCGGCTCTTCGGGCGGTGCCGCGGCGGGCGGCTCGACGCGCTCGGAGAGTTCCGCCTCCGCCATCCGATCGACGCGGAAGGTCCTCGCGTCGTCGCGGTCGAGGTCGAAGGCGTCGAGGTACCAGGCCCCGTCCTCGCTTCGAAGGCCGGTCACGAGCACGCGCCGCCGCTCGGCCTGCGTATCAGCGGCCTTTCGGTACGAGAAGCGCAGGGCCCTTCTCGCCGCGCGCGCCCGGGCACAGGCCTCGAGGGCGTCGGCGACGCCGTCCCCTCCGCCCTCGCCGGCCATGAGGCGCCGCACCAGGCCCTCGTCCACGGGCTCGGCGGAGAGCGACGACTCGAGCCGAGCACGGAGCGGGTCGTCCTCCGGGACGCCCAGGCGCTCGAGCGCGGCCGCGAGGGCGAGCGTCTCGTCGCGGGTGAGGCGCAGGCGCCTGCCGCGCACCCCGCCGGAGTCGACGAGGGTGAGCGCTCCCCCCTCGTCGGCGAGGGGCAGGCCCGTCCCGCCCACGAGCGTCGAGGAGAGGACGAGCCCCACGAGCTTCTCGGCGTGCTCCGCGTCCGTGCCCAGCCGCTCGGCGACCGCGTCCGCGCTCAGGGCGTCGCCGGCCTCCGAGAGGCTGGCGACGAGCGCGACGAGCTCGCGCGCCTCGTCGAGCGCGCCGGGGCGGCCGGCGCCCTCACGTCTAGCTGCCATCGCGCATCGCCCCCTCCAGGACGCGTCTCCACGCGCCCACGAGCTCCTCGGGCCCGACCGGGCGGACCCCCATGGCCACGGCCCAGCTCGCCGCGGCCTCAACGTCGCTTCCCGGGACGAGAAGGACCAGGTCTGAGCCGCGCCGCTCAAGACGACCCTGGCGGTCGACCGCGCGACGTACGTCCTCCTCGCGCCCGGCCTCGACGCGGAAGACGGCCTCGAAGGTCGTCGGCCCCAGCTGGAAGGGGAGGCGCCGCCAGTCGTCGACGGAGAAGTCGGTGGGCAGCTCGAAGGAGGCGCCGGGCTCCTCACGCACGCGTCGGAACCGGTCGACGCGGTAGGTGCGGACGTGGTCCGCCACCTCGTTGCCGCTCTCGTCGAGAAGACCCGCCACGAGGTAGAGGACGCCGCGGAGGCCGAAGAAGGCATAGGGGGCGATGAGGCGCTCCGACTCGTGCCCGCTCGCGTCCACGTAGGTGACGCGGGCGGCACGGCGCCCCGTCAGGCAGCCGCGCAGGGTCGCGACCTCCCGCCGCGCGCCCGCCCCCACCGCGTCGCCGACCGCCAGGGTCTCCGCGAAGGCGCGCGCGACCTTGGCCAACGCCAGGCGCAGCTCCCGCGCAGGCGGGAAGGAGGGGTCCTGCGCGAGGGGGCGGCAGGCGAGCTCGAGCGCGGCGGCGCCCGCCGGCGCGAGCTCGGCGCCCTGGGCGAACGAGCGCTCGACGTCCGCCTCCCAGAGGGCCTCGCCGCCGCCCTGCCGCCGCTCGACGAGCGAGACCCCGCAGGCCTCGAGCATGGCGCGGTCGCGCGAGAAGGCCTTGCGGAAGGCGTCCTCCCGCAGGTCGGGGTAGTGGGCGCGGGCGATCGCCGAGGTGGGGAGCGGCGAGCGTGCGTTCATGAAGTCGAGTGCGAGCGAGCAGATCCTTCTCGCCCGCTCGTCGTCGTGCGTGAGCCTCACGAAACCTCCTGCCCGTCAGACGTTCCCGTTCATTGAGCCTTTGTTGTCTTTCCTGCGTAACGCGAGGACAAGACGTATACTCTTTTGATTGTATGCAGGCCTCGCGGCGATGTTCGCGGAACTTGTCAGAAGGATGCTTCGCATGGCCATGACGCACGACTATCTTGACTTCCTGAACAGCAGGATCGACATCTCCCCCGCAAACAGCCAGGAGGAGCTCCAGGCGGCCGAGGTCATCTCCGACCTCATGGCCCAGCACGACGTCGAGGTGAGCACGGAGGAGTTCGACGAGCCCGTGGTCTCCGGCCTCACGCCGGCGATTCTCGCCATCGCGTCGCTCGTCGGCATCGTGCTCGTGGGGGTGGGCGTCCTCCCGCTCACGCTGATCGGGTTCCTTCTTGCCGTCGCCCCGGCGGCCGTCTCCGTCGCCCGCCTCTTCGGGCACCGCTTCTCGATCTCCTTCGGCCCGCGCGCCCAGAGCCAGAACGTCGTGGCCGTCCACCGCGCCACGGGCCCGCTCGTGACCAAGGGGAGCAGGACCATCGTCGTGGTGGCCCACTACGACTCCCCGCACGAGAACCCCCTCTACACGTCCCCCGTCGCCCCGTACCTCACGCTCGCGAGCCGCCTCACGGTCCCGTGCGCGCTGGGCGTGGCGGCCTGCGCCTTCATCCAGATCCTCGGCTTCCTGCCGGGCGCGTTCCGCGTCCTCTTCTGGGTCGTGGGCATCCTCGCGGCGGTCCCCGCGGCCGTGCTCGCGGTGGGCTCGATCGCGGAGCGCATGGCCCCCTGTACCGAGGGCGCCAACGACAACAAGTCCGGCGTGGCCGCCCTTCTCGGCATCCTCGAGAACGTGCGCCCGAGCGGCGCCGAGCCCCGTGCGCGCGAGGTCGCGAAGCCCGAGCAGCCGGAGGCCGACGAGAACGGGGCGCCGTCCGAGGAGGCCGGTGCCGTCGAAACGGACGCCGCCGCGCCCGTCGTCGCCCCTGCCGCCGACGAGCCCGTGCTGGGTACCCGCCACGGCGAGGAGGTGCTCCGCTCGCTCGGCATCCTTCCCGAGAGCTGCGAGATCGAGTACGTCGTCCCCGCCGCGCCGGAGCCCGCCGCCACGATGGCGTTCGACGTCGCCGCCGACGCGGAGACCACGCGCGAGGACCTGATGTCGACCGGCCGCTTCTCGGTCATGGACGAGGGCGGTGAGGGCGTCGGCCCCAAGGACGACGCCGGCCTCTCCGAGCTGGTCGAGGACTTCGACCCCGACGCCACGCGTCCCTCCGCGCCCGTCGAGCGCCCCGACGCCCCGAGCGACCCCGAGTGGGGCAAGACCAGCTATCGCCCGCAGCTCTCGAGCGTCGCCCGCCGCGCCTCGCTCTTCGACCTCCCCGACCCGTCCGAGAACGAGGCCGACCCCTTCGCCACCGACCCCCAGGCCACGCGCGTCCAGGCCCCGGGAGGGGCCGTGCACGGCGCGGCTGCCGAGCCGGCCGAGGCTCCCGCCCCCGCCGTTCCCGTCGACACGATCACGCCCGAGGACGTCGCCCGTGCGGGCGAGAAACCCAAGCGCGGCCTCCGCTCCCTCCTCGGCAGGTTCCGCGGCAGGCCGTCCTCCGACGCCGACGCCGAGCCGGATGGCGACGCCCCCGAGGACGACGGCACCTGGCGCGGCGGCGCCGCCCCGCGCGCCGGCCTGCGCCTCGTCGAGGACGACGAGTCCGTCGCCGACGAGCAGCCCGCCGAGGACGAGCCGAGCGAGGAGGAGCTGCGCGACGCCGTCCTCACCCTCGGCGACGACGCGCTCCTCGCGCACGACATCTGGTTCGTCGCCCTGGGCGGCTCCTCCCTCGGCAACGCCGGCATGCGCGCGTTCCTCGCGCGCCATCGCTCCGACATCAGGGGCTGCTTCGTGGTCAACCTCTCCTGCGTGGGCGCCGGCCACCTCACCGCCCTCAAGACCGAGGGCCTCGAGGAGACCCGCCGTGCCGACCGCAGGATGGTCCGCCTCCTCTCCGGCGTCGCCTCCGACCTCCACGTGGAGCTCGCCCAGGAGCCCCACGACTGGGAGGACACGGACGCCACGCCCGCCATGCGCTCGTCGCTGCGCTCCGTGACGCTCATGGGCCTCGGCCCCAACGGCCTGCCCGCGCTCTCGCGCACCGCGGACGACGTCGAGGACAACGTCAACGGCGACAAGGCCGCCCAGGTCGCGGCGCTCGTCACGGAGATGATCCGCCGCTCGTAGCGCCCCTAGGCGACGGCCGCGCGCCAGGGCCGTCGCGCTCGTCCGGCGTGTCCCACGGCGGGGTTGCTCCGACCGCGGGGCAGGTCGCCTCCCCTCGGAGAGGAGCGCGGGGACCCCGTTCTTCTCGCCGTGCGCGCCGTCGCGCCGAGTGCTCTCTCTGACATCGGGCCTCCTGTCCTCTCGGGGATGGGAGGCCTCACGTTACGCGGCGCGGCTTCCCCCACTGTGACGCTCGCTTGCCGCCCGCTGCCACGAAGCTGCCCCGGCGCCCCGTGCGAGCGCGTCGCCGCCGGCAGGGGGCTCGGTCAGAAATCGACGCCGGGTCACCCGCCCGACGTCGGGACCGTCCGCCGCCACGGACTCTCCACGTCACCTCGCCGCCCGCCGCGTGTGCTTTCGGCGCGCCTTGCCCGCCGGCGTCGCGGCAGGGTATACTTCTCCATGCGCCGGAGCGTCTGGCGTGTGATCGCGGGCATCGCCAAGTGGTAAGGCATCAGCTTCCCAAGCTGACATTCGCGGGTTCGAGTCCCGTTGCCCGCTCCAGAACAGCCGGGGCCCCACGCCGGGGCCCTTTTTTGTTGCCGCCGCCCGCCCGCGGGCCGAGGAAGGAAGACCATGGCAGACATCCCCATGACCGACGAGGAGTGCCGCATCGCCACGGAGCGGCTCTCCGAGCAGCTCGACCTTTACGCCGCCCTGCTCGTCCGCAAGGGCGTGGCCCTGCAGCGCGGCCAGGAGCTTGTGCTCGAGGCGCCCGTCGAGCGCGCCGACTTCGCCCGTCGCGTGGTGCGCGCCGCGTACCGCAACGGCGCCTCGCACGTGACCGTGATCTGGGCGGACGACGAGGTCACGCGCCTGACCTACGAGAACTGCCCGCTCGAGGCCTTCGAGCACACCCCGTCCTGGAAGGTCGAGCAGCTCAACTCGCTCGCCGAGGCCGGTGCGGCGTTCTTGTTCCTGGAGGGCCAGGACCCCTCCATCCTGCGCGGCATCGACCCCGCCAAGCCGGCGGCCGCGTCGCGCGCCCGCAACACCGAGTGCCGCTCGTTCCGTGACGGAATGGACTTCGGCCGCAACGCCTGGTGCATTGCCGGCGTGCCGGTCCAGGCGTGGGCGAGCGAGGTGTTCCCCGAGCTCTCCCCGGCCGAGGCGCTCTACCGTCTGTGGCTCCTCATTCTCGAGGTCTCCCGCGCGGACGGCGAGGACCCGGAGAGCGCCTGGGAGACGCACAACGCCTCCTTCGAGAAGACCAAGCGCTTCCTCAACGAGCACCGCTTCGACGCTCTGCGCTACGAGGCCTCCAACGGCACCGATCTCACCGTCGGCCTGACCGAGGGCCACGTCTGGGACGGCGGCGCGGGTCGCACGCAGGACGGCGTGACCTTCTTCCCCAACATCCCCACCGAGGAGGTCTTCACCTCCCCGGACCGCCTGCGCGCCGACGGCGTGGTGCGCTCGGCGCTGCCGCTCGTCCACACCGGCCAGGTCGTGCGCGACTTTTGGCTGCGCTTCGAGGGCGGCGAGGTGGTGGACTTCGGCGCCGAGCAGGGGCGCGAGGTCCTGCGTCACATCATCGAGACGGACGAGGGGTCGCGCCGCCTCGGCGAGTGCGCGCTCGTCTCCAAGAACACGCCCATCCGTCAGAGCGACACCCTCTTCTACGACACCCTCTACGACGAGAACGCGAGCTGCCACCTGGCGCTGGGCATGGGATTTCCCGAGTGCGTCGCCGGCGGCGTGAAGATGGACAAGGAGACGCTGCTCGCGCACGGCGTCAACCAGAGCGCGGCGCACGTCGACTTCATGATCGGCACCGACGACATGACCATCACCGGCATCTGCGCCGACGGCACCGAGGTCCCCGTGTTCGTGAACGGGCAGTGGGCCTGGGAGTAGTAAAATCGACCCGCGCGCCCTTAGCTCAGCTGGCAGAGCAGGGGACTTTTAATCCCAAGGTCCAGGGTTCGAACCCCTGAGGGCGCACCATCGCACGGCCCGGGCCGGACGTCCTTCTCGACGCCCGGCCCTCTTTTGTGTCGCCCGTCCCCGGCCCGTCGAGGGTTTGGGTTCACGATTGCCGGCGGGCCGAGCAGACCGCCCGAGAAACCGCAGGTAGATGCATGGTTCAAAAGAACATGCGGCTGATTGTCCGAAAAATCGAACCCAAACCCGAAAACGGTTTGGGTTCAGAAAACACCCCCTCGCGACGGCATAAAAACTCGCACGACACAACTAGCTGCGAAAATAGAGGATTCAACAGACTTTTCGCCTGATTCTCGAACCCAAACCCTCCGAAGGGGGCTTGAGCAAGCCAGAGACACGTCGAATCCGCGCCAATGTTTCAAGACGAAGTCGCTTCTCGCCGCCCTCACGCCCAGGACCTACACTCAGCACGTCAGACAGCCGCGGGCCAATAGCCCGCGCCCGCTCAACTACTGAGGAGGCCAACGTTGAAGAACGTTTCCAGCGCACCCGTGTGTGCCGCCCTCCTCGCATCCCGACGCCAGAACCGACGAATCACGCCCTAGATGTCGCGCGTCGCTCAAGCATGCCGGTTCTTATCGCCAGCCAGCCCAGCGCCCCGCGACGTCGGGGCTTTTTCGTAGGCAGCACACCCAGCAGGTAACCCACCCACAGAAAGGGAGCATCATGGCAGAGAAGGAAAAGGTCGTCCTCGCGTACTCCGGCGGACTGGACACGTCCGTCATCGTCAAGTGGCTGCAGGTCGAGAAGAACCTCGACGTCATCGCCATCTGCGGCAACGTGGGCCAGGACGAGAAGGACCTCTCCTGGATCAAGCAGAAGGCGCTGGACATGGGCGCCATCGCCTCCGAGGCCATCGACATGCGCGCCGAGTACGCCGAGAAGATCCTCTCCAAGGCGCTCTGGGCCAACGGCAAGTACGAGGGCGTCTACCCGCTGCTCTCCGCGCTGTCCCGCCCGCTGATCTCCAAGCACCTCGTGGATATCGCGCACCAGTACGGCGCCAAGTACATCGCCCACGGCTGCACGGGCAAGGGCAACGACCAGGTCCGCTTTGAGACCTGCATCCGCGCGCTCGATCCCGAGCTGGAGATCATCGCGCCCGTGCGCGTGTGGGACCTCACCACGCGTGACTCCGAGATGGAGTGGGCCGAGGCCAACGGCGTGCCCGTGCCCACCACCAAGAAGAAGCCCTACTCCATCGACGACAACCTCTGGGGTCGCGCGATCGAGTGCGGCGTGCTCGAGGACACCTGGAACAAGCCGCCCGCGGACATCTGGACGATGACCAACAACCTCGAGGACTGCCCCGCCGAGCCGGAGGAGGTCGTGATCTCCTTCGAGGAGGGCATCCCCACCGCGCTCAACGGCGAGAAGATGGACCTGCTCTCCCTCATCATCAAGGCCAACGAGATCGCCGGCCGCAACGGCTACGGCCGCATCGACATGATCGAGGACCGCGTCGTGGGCATCAAGAGCCGCGAGTGCTACGAGTGCCCGGCGGCGCTGCTGCTCATCCAGGCGCACCAGACCCTCGAGCAGCTCTGCCTCGACGCCGAGACCCTCAAGCAGAAGGCCAAGATGGACGTCGAGTGGGCCTCGACCGTGTACCGCGGCCTGTGGTTCAGCCAGAACCGCATGGCCATCGACGCCTACAACGCCTACACGCAGAAGTTCGTCACCGGTGACGTCCGCATCATCCTGTGCAAGGGCGGCCTGTTCGTCGACGGCGTGCGTAGCCCCTACAGCCTCTACGACTACAACCTCGCGACCTACGACGAGGGCGACTCCTTCGACCACACCGCGGCGCGCGGCTTCATCGAGCTCCACGGCCTGCAGTCCAAGACCTGGTCCAAGGTCCAGGGCCCCGGCTCCGGCCTCCAGCCCGTCCACTAGGCGCTCGGTACGTTTCACGAGAAACGGCCGGCTGGGAGGGCTCCCGGCCGGCCGTCTTGCTAAGCTAGTCACCAAGCAACCCGAGGAAGGAGCCATGATGGCGCTGTGGGGTGGCAGGTTCGAGAAGGGCGTGGACCAGTTCACGCAGGAGTTCGGCGCGAGCCTCGAGGTCGACAAGAACATGGCGGCCCACGACATCGCCGGCAGCCGCGCGCATGCGCGCATGCTCGCCGAGCAGGGCATCATCTCTGCCGAGGACCAGGCCGCGATCGACGCGGGCCTCGCCGACATCGCCGCGCAGATCGACGCCGACACCTTCGCCTGGGACGTCAACGACGAGGACGTCCACATGGCGGTGGAGGGCGCGCTCACCCGCGCGATCGGCGCCGCCGGCGGGCGCCTGCACACCGGGCGCTCCCGCAACGACCAGGTCGCCACCGACATCCGCCTGCTCGCCAAGGACCTCTGCGAGGAGCTCATGGCCGGAAACGTCGAGCTGCGCCGCGTCCTTCTCGACGTGGCCGAGAAGAACCTCGACGTCGTGATGCCCGGCTACACGCACCTCCAGCACGCGCAGCCGGTACTGCTCTCCCACCACCTGCTCGCGTACTTCTGGATGTTCACGCGCGACTTCACGCGCCTCGCCGCCGCGCGCGACGCCGCGGACGCCAACCCGCTCGGGGCCGCCGCACTCGCCGGCACCACCTACCCGCTGAACCGCGAGCGCACCACGGAGCTCCTGGGCTTCTCGCGCACGATCCCCAACTCGCTCGACGCCGTCTCCGACCGCGACTACCTGCTCGACCTCGAGTATGCCTGCGCCGTGGGCATGATGCACCTCTCGCGCCTGTGCGAGGAGATCGTGCTGTGGAGCTCCACGGAGTTTGGCTTCATCACGCTCTCGGACGAATACTCCACCGGCTCCTCGATCATGCCGCAGAAGAAGAACCCCGACTTCGCCGAGCTCACGCGCGGCAAGACCGGCCGCGTCTACGGCGACCTGATGGCGCTGCTCACCACCATGAAGTCGCTGCCGCTGGCCTACAACAAGGACCTCCAGGAGTGCAAGGAGGGCCCGCTCGACGCAGCGCGCACGCTCTCCGACTGCATGGAGATCGCCGCGGGCATGGTGGAGACCTGGACCGTCAACGCCGACGTCATGCTCGCGCAGGCGGGCACGGGCTTCTCGGCCGCCACGGACGTGGCCGACTACCTGGCCAAGAAGGGCATGCCGTTCCGCGAGGCGCACCGCGTGGTGGGCGAGCTCGTGCTCTACTGCGAGAAGCACGGCAAGGGCCTCGAGGACCTCACGCCCGAGGAGTTCGCCTCGGCGAGCCCGCTCTTCGAGGCGGACATCGCGCGGGACCTGGACCCCGCCGGCATCGCCAACGCGCGCGTGACCTACGGCGGCACCGGCCACGACGCTGTTGTCGTGCAGATGGGCGAGGCGCGCGCCGCGCTCGAGAAGGACGAGGGCGCCCTGCGGTAGAATCGAGGGGTCAGCCGCGCAAGACGCCGAGGAGGCCCCGCATGATCGACCGCTACACCCGTCCCGAGATGGGCCACATCTTCTCCCTGGAGAACAAGTACCGCATCTGGCAGGAGATCGAGGTGCTGGCCTGCGAGGCGCACGCCGAGATGGGCAAGGTCGGCATCACGCGCGAGGAGGCCGCCTGGATCCGCGAGCACGCGGACTTCAACAAGGACGAGGTCGACGCCATCGAGGCCGTGACCAACCACGACGTCATCGCCTTCCTCACCAACATGGGCGAGTACATCGACCGCGACGTCCCCGAGGGCGAGCCCAAGCCGTCGCGCTGGGTCCACTTTGGCATGACGTCCTCCGACCTCGGCGACACCGCCCTCTGCTACCAGCTCGTCCAGGCCACCGACATCCTCATCGAGGACTGCAGGAAGCTCGGCGAGATCTGCAAGCGTCGCGCCTTCGAGGAGCGCGACACCCTCTGCGTGGGCCGCACCCACGGCATCCACGCCGAGCCCATGACCTTCGGCATGAAGTTCGGCAGCTGGGCCTGGGAGCTCAAGCGCGACTACGACCGCCTCAAGGACGCCCGCGCCAACGTGGCCTTCGGCGCCATCTCCGGCGCGGTGGGCACCTACTCCTCCATCGACCCGTTCGTCGAGGAGTACGTCTGCGAGCACCTGGGTCTGGTTCACGACCCGCTGTCCACGCAGGTCATCTCCCGTGACCACCACGCCTACCTCGCCGGCGTCCTGGCCACCACCGCCGCCACCTGCGAGCGCATCGCCACGGAGATCCGCAACCTCCAGAAGACCGACACCCTCGAGGCCGAGGAGCCGTTCCGCAAGGGCCAGAAGGGCAGCTCGGCCATGCCGCACAAGCGCAACCCCATCACGGTGGAGAAGGTCTGCGGCCTCTCCCGCGTGGTGAAGGCCAACGCCCAGGTGGCCTTCGACAACGTGGCGCTCTGGCACGAGCGCGACATCAGCCACAGCTCCGCCGAGCGCGTGGCGCAGGCCGACAGCTTCATCGCCCTTGACCACATGTTCCAGTGCCTCACGCGCATCGTGGACGGCCTCATCCTCTACCCGGCGCAGATGCTCGCCAACCTCAACAAGACGCGAGGCCTGATCTTCTCGTCCAAGGTCCTTCTCGCCCTCGTGGAGACGGGCATCACCCGCGAGGAGGCCTACGCCATCGTGCAGGAGAACGCCATGGCCACGTGGCGCGAGGTCCAGCAGTGCGCTGGCGGCACCACGTTCCGCGAGAAGCTCGAGGCCGATGCGCGCTGCACCGTCCCGGCCGCGGAGCTGGACGAGATCTTCGACCCGCGCGCCTTCCTCACGCGCGCCGGCGTGGTCTTCGACCGCCTGGAGCAGCTGAGCTTCGACTAACCGCGCACCGTGCAAAAGGGACAGTCACTTTTGCACATCGGCGACAGGCATCAGAGAGCGTGCAAAAGTGACTGTCCCTTTTGCACGGGAGGAGAAGAACGATGCACTTCGACTACACCCCGCGCGGCGTCTGCTCGCGCGCCATCCACATCGACCTTTCCGACGACGGCACGACCATCGAGCAGGTCTCCTTCGAGGGCGGCTGCAACGGCAACCTCAAGGCCGTGAGCAAGCTCGTGGCCGGCCACACCGTCGACGAGATCACGGGCATCCTCGCGGGCAACACCTGCGGGCCTCGCCCCACCTCCTGCGCCGACCAGCTCGCGCGTGCCCTCACCGAGGCCGCCGCGCAGGCCACCGCCTAGCCATGCGCCTGCCACGCCCCAAGCCCACGAGGCGCTCGTTCCTCAAGGCCGCCGCAGCCGGCTCCGCCGTCGCCGTGGTGGCCGCGGGGGCGCTCTCGGGCTGCTCGCACACGGGGGACGAGGTCAACTCCGACCCCGTGGTCGTCGACGAGGACTCCGCCGAGGACATCCTCGAGTCGTTCGAGTCTGTCGACGCCGAGCTCGTGGAGGAGGCGTCCTGGAGACTGCCGCTCTCCAACGTGCTGCACCCCGCGGAGGGCACCTGGATCCCCGTGACCACGGCCGGGGCCTCCGCCACGCCCATGGTGGTCGCCTCGGCGCTCTCGCTCGCCTCGGGCGCGCTCAGCGAGGTCGTCTCCGAGCCGGTCGGCCATGACACCACGACCGTCATCTACGACGTCCGCTGCTCCGACTACCTCTACGCCTGGACCGAGCTGGACCTCCAGACCCGCGCGTGGACGCTCTACGCCGCGCCCTTCTCGGGAGGCGCGCTCACCTCGTCGCCCACCGCGCTCTGGGAGGGGGACGCCGACTTCGACCCCGCGCCCTTCGCCGTGACCGGCCGCTCGGTCATCTGGCAGGTGCAGCCCTCGACCAGCGGGTCGAGAACCGCGGAGAGCTCGTTCTGCTACCTCTGGCACGAGGGAGGCGCCGAGGCGCAGCCCGTCGTCGAGTCCCCGGGCCGGTTCGCCACCGCGCCCACCGTCTCGGGCGACGCCGTCGTTCTCACGCCGCGCGTCCGCGCCGACGAGGGCGTGTTCTACGGGGTGACGGCCTACTCCCTCTCGGACGACCTGGAGACCCGCCTCGACCAGCTCGTCATGCCCCAGAACGTGCGACCGTTCCGCGCCACCCGCGTGGGCGAGCGGTTTCTCGTCTCGGTTGAGGCGAGCTACAGCACGGGCGGCCTCCTCGGCCAGATGGGCACCTACATCGGTACGGCCGACGGCGGCTTCTTCCGCCTCAACCGCGAGCCGTCGGAGGGGGGCTGCGGCAAGGGCGACGTGGTCGTGATCAAGGGGACGTCCTCGTACTTCGTTATCGACCTGGCCAAACGGCAGTACTCGGTGCTCTCCGCCTCGGACCGCTCCGTCGACTACGGCGAGTTCCCCGCCCGCGCCGGCGAGTGCGACACGTTCGTGACCTACGCGACCGTCAAGGACGCGGACACGGGCTACCCCGCTTCCGTCGCCGTCCGCACCTTCCGCCTGTAAGGTCGCAACGTTTCTCCCCGCGTGGGGTACACTAATGACACCTACGAGCCCGATTTGGTAACTCGAGAGCAGACCAGGGAGGCCCCACGATGGCTTCGGACGAGAAGAAAATCCTGTTGGTCGAGGACGAGAAGGCGATCCGCGACGCCGTCGCCGCCTACCTCGAGCGCGAGAACTACATCGTGCGCGGCGTCGGTGACGGGCAGAGCGCGGTCGAGGAGTTCGAGAAGCACACCTTCGATCTCGTCATCCTCGACCTGATGCTCCCCAAGCTTTCCGGCGAGCGCGTGTGCCGCGCCATCCGCGAGACCTCCAACGTGCCCATCATCATGCTCACCGCCAAGGGCGAGGTTGAGGACCGCATCATCGGCCTGGAGCTCGGCGCCGACGACTACCTGATCAAGCCCTTCTCGCCGCGCGAGCTCGTGGCCCGCGTCCGCGCGCTGCTGCGTCGCGCCCACACCGAGGCCGAGCCCGCGCTCGAGACGCTGGACTTCGGCGACCTCGTGATCGACATCTCCGGCCACAAGGTGCTCGTGGAGGGCAAGGAGGTCGACCTCACCGCCTCCGAGTTCAAGCTGCTCACCACCCTCGCGCGCTATCCGGGCCGCGTCTACACCCGCATGGAGCTGGTGGAGAAGGTCCTCGGCTACGACTTCGAGGGCTACGAGCGCACGATCGACTCCCACGTGAAGAACCTCCGCGCCAAGCTCGGCGACGACCCGCGCAACCCGCGCTGGCTCTATACCGTGCACGGGGTGGGCTACCGCTTCGAGGCGCCCGAGAAGTCCGCCGAGTAGGCCGGGCCACGCGCCATGTCGGCACGCTTCGTCACCGGCGAGCGGGCCCGTCACGAGGACTCGCCCTCGCCAGCCTCGTCGTCGGCCTCCTGGAACACCATAAAGCCGCGTCCCAAGCGGGGCCGTCCCTTCGCGACGCGCCTCACCTTCGCCTTCGCGCTCACCGCCATCATGACGGCGGCCGTGCTCGCGATCGTCCTCGCCGTCGTGTGGGAGGGCCAGTTCATGGCCTACACGCGGCAGAACATGCAGGCCGTGGCGGACTCGACGGCCGGCGTCATCTCAGACGCGTACGCGCGCACGGGCGAGCTGGACGAGGAGGTCGCCTCCGTCGCCGGCTCCGCGTCCGCCATCTCGTCGGAGATCGTGGTCCAGGTCGTCACCGTCGACGGGGACGTTCTCTACGACGACACGTGGGCGGCCTCGACCACCCATGCCATAGACGGGCGCGTCGCCCCGCAGACCCCCGCGACGGCGCCCGCGTCCGAGGGCGCGATGGTGAGCGCGGACATCACCTCCCCGTCGGGCGACGTCGTGGGCTACGTGCGCCTCTGGGCGCTCGGCTCGGAGGCCCTGCTCACCAAGGCGGACACGGCGTTTCGCGCCAACTCCTACGGCGCCATCGCCACCGCCGCCGCCATCGCGGCCATTCTCGCCTGCGTGATCGGCTACTTCGTCTCGCGCTCCGTCGCCCACCCCATCCAGCGCATCACCTCCACCGCCAAGCAGATCAGGAACGGCGACCTCACCGCGCGCTCCGGCGTGACGGGCACCGACGAGGTCGGCCAGCTCGGCGAGACGTTCGACGACATGGCGGGCACGATCGAGCGCGACCTCAAGCTCGAGCACCGCCTCACCGGCGACGTCGCCCACGAGCTGCGCACGCCGCTCATGGCGATGCAGGCCACCGTCGAGGCGATGCAGGACGGCGTGCTCCCCGCCGACGACGAGCATCTCGAGGTCGTGGCCGGCGAGGTCCGGCGCCTCTCGCGGCTGATCGACGCGATGCTCAAGCTCTCGCGGCTGGAGAACGGCACGACGGAGCTCAAGGTGGAGCGCACCGACCTGGTCTACCTCGTGAAGAGCCTCGTCTCCTCCCAGCACCAGCTCTTCCACGAGCGCGGCCTCCACCTGCGCTTCGTTGACGAGACGCCCCATCACGAGCTCTACGCCGACGTCGACCCCGACCTCCTGCGAGAGGCCATCGTGAACCTCATGAGCAACGCCCTGCGCTACACCAACGCCGACGGCTGGGTGAAGGTCTCGCTGCGCCAGGACCGCTCCGACTTCCTCGTGGGCGTCCAGGACACGGGCATCGGCATCGCCAAGGAGGACATACCGCAGACCTTCGCGCGCTTCTGGCGCTCCGACGTCAGCCGCGAGCGCGTCTCCGGCGGCCTCGGCGTGGGCCTTGCGATCACCAAGGAGATCGTGGACCGGCACAACGGCACGATCCTCGTCGAGTCCGAGCTCGGCCGCGGCACCACCTTCACGCTGCGCATCCCCCTGCGTGGCCAGCGCAAGCAGCAGGACCGGTAGCCGCGCGAGGATGTCGCCCTCCGGTGACGTATACTAGGAGATTGAGTGAAACGCCTAGGAAAGGTGGCCGAAATGGCTGAGATGGAGCTCCGTCCGGACTCGCACGGCAAGGTGCGCGACATCTACGACTGCGGCGACAGCCTGCTCATGGTCGCGTCGGACCGCATCAGCGCCTACGACTTCATCCTCCCCGACGAGATCCCGCACAAGGGCGAGATCCTCACGCGCATCTCCGCGTTCTGGTTCGAGCGCTTCGCCGACCTCATCCCCAACCACATGATCTCCTGCGACGTGGCCGACCTGCCCGAGGAGTTCAAGCCCTACGCCGACTACCTCGCCGGCCGCTCCATGCTGGTCAAGAAGGCCCAGACCGTGCCCATCGAGTGCATCGTCCGCGGTTACCTCACCGGCTCCGGCAAGAAGACCTACGACGAGGACGGCACCGTCTGCGGCATCAAGCTGCCCGACGGCCTGACCGAGGCCTCCAAGCTCCCCGAGCCGATCTTCACCCCGTCAACCAAGGCCGAGCTCGGCGACCACGACGAGAACATCTCCTTCGAGCGCTGCTGCGAGATCGTGGGCGAGGACGTGGCGGCACAGCTGCGCGACGCGTCCCTCTCGATCTACAAGGCCGCGGCCGACTACGCCGCCGAGCAGGGCATCATCATCGCCGACACCAAGTTCGAGTTCGGCTTCATCGACGGCAGGCTCACGCTGATCGACGAGTGCCTCACGCCCGACTCCAGCCGCTTCTGGCCGGCCGACTCCTACGAGGAGGGCAAGGTCCAGCCGAGCTACGACAAGCAGTACGTCCGCGACTGGCTGCGCGCCAACTGGGACATGACCGGCGAGCCGCCGCGCATCCCGGCCGAGGTCATCGAGGGCACCTCCAAGCGCTATCAGGAGGCCTATCAGATCATCACCGGCAGCGCCTTCGTGCCTGCCCGCACCAAGTAAGGAGCGTCATGTCACTGCGCGACACCATCGAGGGGGCCCGCCGCGAGGCCGAGGGCAACGCCGTCGGCCGCCCCAAGAAGGAGGCCGAGGCCGTCGCCGCCGAGAGCGACGAGAAGAAGGGCTTCTCGCGAAGCTCCGCCGCCAAGGCCAAGCCCGCCCGCGAGGCCGCCGCGTCCGTCCGGACCGGCTCCGCCTCCTCGTCCAAGCCGGGCATCTTCGGCGACAAGAACGAGTCCAAGGAGGAGAAGCGCGAGCGCAAGCGCAAGGAGCGCGAGGAGAGCGACCTTCGCAACCGCGCCTACGACCTCGTCCTGCGCAGCATGCCGGACTACCGTCGCACCGAGCGCGTCTTCTGGATCATGGTGGGCGTCGGCATGGTGCTCGCCGTCATCTCGCTGGTGTGCGTCTACCTCTACGGCGAGACCACCAACATGAGCACCTGGCAGGGCGCGCTCTCCATGGGCACCCTCGTCGGTGCCTACGTGTGCATCATCGCCGCCATCATCTACGACTTCGTCAAGCGCCGCCCGTTCCGCAAGCAGGTCCAAGCGCGCGTCAACGGCCTGACCGACAAGAAGCTCGCCGACCTCCTGGAGGAGGAGCGCGCCCGTCAGATCGCGGAGAAGGCGGCGAAGGACGCCCGCAAGGGCAAGAAGTAACGCCGCGGCGCCGCGCGGCCCCGTGCCGCGCGTGCTAGAATGGCACCCATGCCTTCGTAGCTCAGGGGATAGAGCACCGCTCTCCTAAAGCGGGTGTCGGCCGTTCGAATCGGCCCGGGGGCACCAGGAAAGACGCAGGCCGTCGGGTTTCCCGCCCGGCGGCCTGCTTTTCTGTCTGCGCGGCTGGTTAAAAATACCGGCGCGCCCCCCTCTTCGGAGCCGTTCCGAGGGGGACGCGCCGGTAAAACTAACCAAAACGGCGAGAAGGACGGGGACGCGCCGGTATTTCTAACGCGCGCCGCCGCTACTGGCCCTCCGGCGTGGCGCCGTTGCCGATCGAGCCGCCGTGGTCACCGTTGCCGCTGGGGGTCTCCGGCTCCTGCGCCTCCGTGGTGAGCGTGATCGTGGCGCCGTACGGGGCGGAGCCGGTCACGGACTGCTCGATGACGATGCCGTCCGTGGGGCCGCTGATGTTGACGACGAAGTTGGCCCCCTCGAGACGCGCCTGCGCGGTGGTCGCGACCTCGCCGACCACGTTGGGGACCTTGACCTCCTCGCGGCCGGAGGAGACGAAGACGGTGACCGTGGAGCCCTTGTCCACCGTCGAGCCCATGCCGGGGGTCGTATAGATCACGTAGCCAGAGGCCACAGAGTTGTCGGAGGTGTAGCGCACATCGGCCACAAGACCCAGGTCCTTGAGGCGCGAGGTGTACTCGCTCTCGGTGGCGTTGGAGAGCTCGGGGACCACGACCTGGCTGCTGCCGGCGGAGACGTGGTAGGTGACAGTATCGCCCGCGTTGGCGGTGGAGCCGGGCTCGAGGTCCTGCTCGGCGACCTCGCCCTCCTCGTAGTCGTCGCTCTCGACGTCGTCACCGCGCTTGCCGAGGAGCTTGTGCTTGCTGAGCTCCTCCTCGGCCTCGTCGGCCGTCATGCCGCGCAGGTCGGGGACCTCGACCTCCTCGACGGGGGTGGGGCCGTTGGACACCTTGAAGTTGATGACGCTGCCCTCGGGCATCTGCCGGTTGGGCTCGGGGTCCTGCTCGACGACGCGGCCCTCGGGGACGTTGTCGTCGTAGACGTACTGGGGCTCGCCGGCCTCGAAGCCCTCCTTCTCGATGGCCTCGACGGCCTGCTCGACGGTGAGGTTGCTGAGGTTGGGGACGTTCCTCATGGCGGTGCCGGAGCCCAGCAGGCTCACCAGCGCCACGATGACCAGCACCGCGGCCACGATTCCGCCCGCGGCGGCGAGAATGACGTTGCGCTTGTGCTTGCGCTGGCGCTCCGCCTCGGCCTCGGCGGCCTGCTGCGTGGCGCTCTGGCGGAAGCGGCCGGTGCGCTCGACCCGCGGCATCGTGGCCGTCCCGCCCACCATCGGCGTTGCGCCGCGCTCGAGCTTGCTCGTGGCGGCGGCGGGCAGCACGGAGGTGGCGGTGTTCACGGCCTGCATGCGCCCCGCGAGGTAGTCGCGCAGCGTGCGCGACAGCTCGTCGGCCGTCTGGAAGCGGTCGGCGGGGTTCTTCTGCATGCACTTGAGGATAATCGCCTCGAGCTGCGGGTCCACGTTCGGGTTGAGCTGGCTGGGCGGCTTGGGCTGCTCGTTCACCTGCTTGAGCGCGACGGAGATGGCGTCGTCGCCCTGGAAGGGGACCTGCCCGGTGGCCGCCTCGTACATGACGATGCCCAGCGAGTAGATGTCGGTGGTGGGGCCGAGCTCCTTGCCCTGGGTCTGCTCGGGGGAGACGTAGTGGGCGGTGCCCAGGACGGAGTTGTCCTGCGTGAGATGGCTGTTCTTGGCGCGGGCGATGCCGAAGTCCATCACCTTGATGTTGCCGTCGGGCTGCACCATGATGTTCTGCGGCTTGATGTCGCGGTGGATGATGTCGTGCTTGTGCGCCACCGAGAGCGCCTGCGCGATCTGCGAGCCGATCTGCGCGACCTTCTTGCAGTCGAGCGCGCCGTGCTTGCGGATGCCGGTCTTGAGGTCGGTGCCGCGCAGGTACTCCATGACGATGTAGTAGGTGTCCGCGTCCTTGCCCCAGTCGTAGACGCTCACGATGTAGGGGCTCTGGAGCGCGGCCGCCGCCTGCGCCTCCTGCTTGAAGCGGGCGGCGAAGGACGGGTCGTTGGCGTACTGCGGCAGCATCGTCTTGATCGCCACCGTGCGCCCGAGCACCTCGTCGAGACCGCGGTAGACCGTGGCCATGCCGCCGGTTCCGATTCTGTCCTGGACCTGGTACCGTCCGCCGAGCTTCGTCTCTGCCATCGTCTCTCCTATCCCACGCGGGTGCTGGCCGCGTCCTGTCGTCTCGTCGTCGTGCACCTCATCAGCGTGCCGCCCCCGACGCCTGGATCTGCAGCGTCTCCGAGATCACCTCGCCGGCGATGCCGGCGGCGATTCCCTCGACGTTGGACCCGCGGCCCTCCACGCAGACGGAGATGGCCAGGGTCGGCTCGTCGTAGGGGGCGAATCCGATGAAGAGCGAGTTCACATTGCCGTTCTCGACCTCCGCCGTGCCGGTCTTGCCGGCGACGCGGACGCCCGAGACCTGGGCCGCCGTGCCCGTGCCGCTCTCGACGACCTGGAGCATCGCCTGCTTCAGCTGGTCGGCGGTCGTGGCGGAGATCGCCTGCCCGAGCGAGCGGGCGGCGGTCGAGGAGGTCTCGACGCCCTCCGGGGAGAGCACGTGGCCCACCACGTAGGGGTTCATCGCGACGCCGCCGTTGGCGATGGTCTGGGCGACCACGGCGTTCTGCATGACGGTGGTCTGGGGGCCGGCCGGGCTCTCGTGCTGGCCGACGGGCTGGCCGCAGGCGGCCCACGCCGTCTCCCACTCCGTCATCTCCGAGGCGACGGGCATGAGGGAGGCGACGCACGGGAAGTCCTGGCCGATCTGCTGGCCGTAGCCGAAGGCGGTCGCGTAGCTCACGAGCCGCTCCGAGCCCACCGCGGTGCCGATCTGGGCGAACGCGGTGTTGGAGGAGACGGCGAACGCGTCCTCGACGGTGACGGTGCCGTAGTCGACGTCGTGGATGTTGGTGACCTCGGCCCCGCCGACCTCGATCGAGGCGGGGGCGTCGAGGGTGTCGTCGAGGGAGGTCGTGCCGGAGTCGAGCGCCGCGGCGAGCGTGACGGCCTTGAAGGTCGAGCCGGGCGCGTAGAGCGAGTCGGTGGTGCGGTCGACGAGCTCGCTGCCGCCGCCCGTGATGACGGAGCCGAGGTCGTCGGCCGAGTAGGTCGGGGAGGACGCCTTGGCGAGGACGGCGCCGGTGGACGGGTCGAGAACCACGATCGCGCCCGTGTAGCCCTCGAGCGCCCGCTCGACGGCGCGCTGGATCTGCGAGTTGATGGTCAGCTGGACGGTCGAGCCCGGCTGGGACACGCCCGCGAGCGAGTAGAGGGCGCTCCTCCAGTTGGAGTAGTCCTTGCGTCCGGTGAGGGTCTCGTTCATGGTCGACTCGACGCCGTCCGAACCGTACTGGGTGGAGATGTAGCCGACGGTGTGGCGCGCGAGGGTGCCCTGCGGGTAGGAGCGCACGTAGGTCCCGTCGGACTGCTGGGTGCTCTCCGCGAGCGTCACGCCGTCCGAGGTGATGATCGCGCCGCGCTGGACGTACGCGCTTCTCGCGATCGTGTGGTTGTTGCCGGGCAGGTTCTGGATGCGCGCGGCGTCAATCTGCTGAACGTAGGTGAGGTTGGCGATGAGCGCGGCAAAGAGCAGCGCGAAGACGCTGATCAGTGAGGTGAGGCGCTTGCCCAGCGCGACGCGCCCGAGGACGCCCGACTCCTCGGTCGTGAGGCCGAAGCTCCCGCGCGCGTGGCTGCCGTGGACCACGGAGGCGGCATGCGCGCCCGAGGGGCCCCGGACCTGGCCCGTGAACGAGAGGACCGGGTCGCGCCGCTCGCTGCCGCGCTCGATGGCGCTCCTGAGCTGCGTCTCCCTGCCGGTGCCCTCGTCGCCCGCCCGCAGGAGCAGGCCCACGATCAGGAAGCTGGCGAGAAGGGACGTGCCGCCCTGGCTCATGAAGGGGAGCGTCACTCCCGTGAGCGGCAGGAACTTGGTCACGCCGCCGACGATCACGAAGGCCTGGACGGATATCGCGCAGGTGAGGCCCACGGCGGCGAACGCCGAGCAGTCGGACTTGGCCCGCGCCGCGGTCGCGAGCCCGCGCACGCAGAACAGGAGGAAGAGCAGAAGGACGGCGGAGCCGCCGAGAAGACCCATCTCCTCGCCGATGGCGGCGAAGATGAAGTCGCTCTGGACGAACGGGATCGTGGTGGCGAGGCCGTTGCCGATGCCGACGCCGGAGAGCCCGCCGTCGGCGAGCGAGTAGAGGCCCTGGACGATCTGGTACCCACCGCTGCTGGCCGCCGACCACGGGTCGATCCAGATGTCGACGCGGTTGCGCACGTGGCCGAACAGGAGGTAGCAGGCGATGCCGCCCAGGGCGAGCAGCAGCAGGCTCACCACGACGTAGCTCACGCGGCCGGTGGCCACGTAGATCATGATCACGAAGAACGCGAAGAAGAGCAGGGCGCTTCCCAGGTCCCGCTCGAAGACCACGACGAGCAGGCTGATGCCCCACATCACGAGCAGCGGGAGGAGCATCCGCAGGCGCGGGAGGGAGAACGGGCCCACGCGCCGCATGGAGGCGGAGAGCGCCTCGCGGTTGGTGGCCAGGTAGAAGGCGAGGAAGAGCGTGATCAGGATCTTGGCGAACTCGCCGGGCTGGAAGCTGAAGCCGCCGATGTAGATCCAGAGCTTCGAGCCGTTCTGCTCGGTGCCCACGAGCATGGGGAGCACGAGAAGAGCCACGCCGGCGAGGCCGAGCGTGTACTTGTAGTCGGCGAGGGAGTCCAGATCCCGGACGACGGCGAGGATCGCGACCATGGCCGCGACGGAGAGGAAGAGCCACACCACCTGGCTGACGGCGGACTCGGGGGCAAGCCGGGTGAGGAAGGTGATGCCCGTGCCCGAGAGGACGAAGACGATGGGCAGGATTGCCGAGTCGGCCCCCGGCGCGAGGAAGCGTATGGCGACGTGCGCGGCCGCGAAGGCGGCGAACAGCCCCAGCGGCACGCCGAGCGTCGAGACGCTGAGCTGCACGTTGGAGTTGAGCACGTACATGGCGTAGAGGAGTATGACGGGCACGGCGGCGAGGCAGAGCAGGAAGAGCTCCGTGTTGCGCCGGCTGTGGCCGCGCTGGCGGTCGTGCGGGACGGGGGCCGGTGCGGCCAGCACCGAGGCCTCGACCTCGGAGCGCGAGCGCGCGCCCGGGCGACGAACCTTTCTCACTGCTGCTCACCCCCGTCCTGGCCGTCCGCCTCGGTCTCGGAGCGCGCCGTCTCGGCGGTCTGGGCGGCGCGGTCCTTCTCGGCGGTTATCTGCTGGTGGTAGGAGTCGATGACCGCGCGGCCCGCCTCCTCGTTCTCCACGCGGATGCCGTCCTCGAGCTGGTCCCGGACGGCGGCGGGGAGGTCGGTGAGCTCGACGGCGCTCGTGCTCACGAGCTCGCCGAGCGGAATGCCGAGGAACTCGGCGTTCATGCCGCGGTAGAGGCCCACGGTGGTGCCGTTGACGCCGAGGTACCACTCGCTGCGGATGAAGGTCAGCGCGACGAGGGCGACCACCGCGAGCGTCGCCAGGATGATGCACGCGATGCTCGCGGCGCCTTGGAACAGGCGGCGGCGCGCCTCCTCGGCCTGGCCGTCGTTCAGGATGTCGACCACGACCACGGTCACGTTGTCGGCGCCGCCCGCGGTGAGCGCCGCGGCGACGAGGTTGTCGGCCGCCTGCTTGGGCGTGGCGCTCGAGACCGCCAGGGACTCGATCTCGCTGTCGGGGACCATGGAGGAGAGGCCGTCGGAGCACAGGATGATGCGGTCTCCGTCGTTGACCTCGAGGGAGAAGTGGTCGGCGTACATGTCCGGGTCCGAGCCCAGGGCGCGGGTGATGATGGAGCGCGAGGGGTGGGTGCGGGCCTCGTCGGCGGTGATCTGGCCGGAGTCCACCAGCTCCTCGACGTAGGAGTGGTCGTGAGTGATGCGCACGAGGGTCCCCTCGCGCAGCACGTAGGCGCGCGAGTCGCCCACGTGGGCGACGGCGAGCAGGTTCTTCTCGATGATCACCGCGGTGGCGGTGCAGCCCATGCCGGGCTTGCCGATGCCCTGCTCCGCGGCCTCGATGACGTTTCTGTTGGCGGACTCGACGGCGGCGCCGAGAAGGACGTCGTCGGCCGTGGCCGGGGCCTCCCTGCCCACGGTCTCCACGGCTATGGAGCTCGCCACCTCGCCGGCGGCGTGCCCGCCCATGCCGTCCGACACCACGAAGAGCGGCGCCTGGAGCAGGAAGGAGTCCTCGTTGTGGCCGCGCACGAGACCGACGTCCGAGCGCGCCCCCCAGGAGATGAACTCGTTGGAGCCAAAGACGGCGTCCGCCCCGGCCCTCCCCTCGACGGCCATCTCGGCGCGGCCGGGGGCGTTCGTGGGCTCCTGCGGGGCGGTGATCTGGGCGTCTGCCGTCGTCATCCGCGGCTCACCCGCATGATGGTGTCACCCACCTGCACCTCGTCGTCCTCGCGCAGGGTGACGGGCTGGTCGATGACGCGGCCGTTGACCAGCGTTCCGTTGGTGGAGCCGAGGTCCTCGAGCACGAGGGCGGGACCCTGCAGGGTCAGGCGCGCGTGGTTCGAGGAGACGTAGGGCTCGTCTATGACGATGTCGGAGGAGGGGGAGCGGCCGATGACGACCGGCCCCAGGATGTCGACGTGCAGGCCGCGGAGCGAGCGGACACCCTTCTCGACGTCGACGGCCCAGATGGCCGAGTCTCGACGCTGGCCGCGCACCAGGCCGACGCCCGTGCGCATGACGGCGAAGAGGAAGACGTAGAGGACGACGACGAGAAGGACGCGCCCCGCGAACAGCACGAGGTCGATCATCGCGGGTTCTCCCGGAACTCGAGGTTGGTGAGGCCGAGGGTGACGAGGTCGCCGTCGCGCAGGACGCACTCGCGGATATCGACGTCGTTGACCAGCGTTCCGTTGGTCGAGCCGAGGTCGGAGATGTGCCAGTCGCGCCCGTCGAAGGTGAGCTCCGCGTGGCGGCGGGACACGTTGGGGTCGCGCAGGACGATGCCGGCCTGGGAGCGCTCGCGGCCGACGACGGTCGCGGGGGCCTTGCCGGTGTAGGTACGCCCGGTCTGGCGGTCGATGAGCAGGCAGGTGGCGCCGACCGGCATGGAGCTCGCGTCGGTGGCGGGGGAGCCGGCGCCCGGCTGGGCAGCCGCCGCGACGGCGCCGGCCGCGACGGCGCTCATGCCCATGCCAGCAGCGACGGCGCGCGCGTCCACGAGCGGGACGCTGCGGCGCTGGGTCTGCGGGACGGGGATGGCGCCGGGGCCCTCGCCCGGCGCGACCATCGGCGCCGGCGGCGCGACCGGGGTGACGGGCATGGGGGTGGACTCGGAGGCCGAGGCGACCGGGAGCGGTTCGACGTCGAGGCCGTCCAGGGGGACGCGCGCCGGCTCGGGCGCGGGGACGGCGGCGGGCGCGGGGCGCTTCTCGCCGCGCGGGTGGACCTGGGCGGCCGCGCCCCCGGCGCTGGAGTTGCCGGCGAGGAACGCGCGCTCCTCCTCGCGCAGGCGCGCGAGGGTGCCCGCGTCGACGTTCTCCGCGAAGACGGCGAACTTGCCGGACTTGAGCGCCGGGTCGACCATGAAGCGCACGAGGGGGCTGCCCACGAAGGCGTAGCCCTTCTCCTGTGCCCGGGCCGTCACGAAGGAGGCCGTCTCGTAGGTGATCTGCTCGTAGAGCGGGCGCATGAGAGAGTCGTCGGTGGCGGAGACCAGGACGGTGTAGAGGGCGGGTGCGGTGTCCACGCCGTCGATCTCGTACGTCTCGTTCTCCATCTCGCGCACGGCGCGCTTGGCGAGCTTCTTGAACGAGAAGGGCTCCGTGTAGCCCTGGGGTGCCGCACCGAAGACCGATCCGATGCGCGCCTCGAAGTCACTCAGAAAACTCATCAGTACCCTCGCCTTCTTGGTCCTCGTAGAGAGGGCCCCTCAGGACAGTCGCAACGCACAAAAGCACACCTAAGAGTACCGCAAGCACAACACTCGGCCAGTCGAGGGCGGGCCATATACTGGTATTCTCCACGCTAGCTGCGAGAACGCAGCACGCTAGGAGGCAGCCGAGGCCCAGGAGCTGCCCGAGGACGCCGGAGGCGACGGAGCCGCGCCCGGTGAGGGCCGAGGCAACGATTCCGCAGGCCAGAGAGCCGGCGAGCAGCAGCCAGAACGCCGGCGAGGTCAGCTCCGCGACAAGGGCATCGGAGAGCGGGGCTGCCGAGAAGGACGACGCTGCCGCTGCGTGGAAGAGTGCGCCGGAGAGATACCCCAGCGCCGACGTGACCGCGGCCGGCAGCGTCTCGAGCGCGTAGCCGGAGAGCGCCGCGCCGGCGACCGGGGACGGCAGGCACCAGGGCAGGAGCAGGGCGAGCGAGGAGAGCCGCTCGAAGCGGCCCGCGAGCGCCCACCAGGCCACGACCGACACCACCAGGAGCACGGCGAGAAAGACGGGGAGCGCCTCGCCGCCCGACCCGCTCGCGAGCGCGGCGGCCGTGGCGACGGCGGAGAGCGGCGCGGCGGCCGGGGGCCAGATCGCGGCAAGGGCGCAGGCGGCGAGCAGCACGCCCGCGGCGAGGGCGGGCTCGGCGGCGAGCCCGGCCACGTGGGGCAGCGTCAGTCGCAGCGCGGAGAAGGCGACGAGCGCGGTGAGCATCCGGGGCAGCAGGCCTTCGGGGAGCCGCAGGGGCCGGCGCGGCCGTCGGATGGCGGGGGGTCGGGTGTCGTCGTCCTCCTCGGCCTGGGACACGAGCGACTCGAGCGACTCCGCGCCCTCGGCGGGGTCGCCCAGGCAGGGGAGCAGGGCGTCCACGAACTCGAGGACGTCGGCGTCGCGCTGCGCCGGGGAGGGGGAGAGCTCGGCGACGAGGGCGGACTCGGCGTCCGGGCCCAGCTCGGGGCAGAGGCGCGCGAGCCTGCCCGGGCCGCGCTGGATGCGGCGCAGGGAGTCCTCTGCGCTTCTCGCCAGGAACGGGTCGTCCCCGGTGAGGGCCTGCCACACCACCACGGCGAGGGAGAACACGTCCGTGCGCTCGTCCACCAAGGCGCCCTCGATCTGCTCGGGCGGCATGTATCCCACCGTGCCACCGCGCGCGTCGCCGTAGCCGGCGGCCGAGGCGAGTGTGGACATGCCGAAGTCGGCGAGCTTCACGGTGCCCTGCCGGTCGATCATGATGTTGGTCGGCTTGATGTCCAGGTGCAGCACGCGGTTCTCATGCGCGAAGGCGAGCGCGCGGGCCACGCTCTGGAGCACGTGCGCGCACTCCTCGGGCGTGAGGCGGCCACCCTCAACCCGGCCGAGCAGCTCGGCGAGGTTCAGGCCGTCCACGTACTCCATGACCAGGTAGGCGAAGATCCCGTCCGACTCGAAGTCGAAGACGGTGACGATGTTGGGGTGGCTTAGCATGCAGGCCGTGCGGGCCTCCGCGAGCGCCTCCTCGGCGGTGGTGCCCCAGTCGGCGAGCGGCATGCGCTTGATCGCCACGCGCCGCTGGAGCCGCTTGTCCCAGCAGGTGCAGACGGTGCCGAAGCCACCGTCGCCGCGGCGCTCGATCACGCGGTATCTGCCGAGAAGAACCTCTTCGTGCGGGGTGTCCGCCGGCGTCAGGGGGGTGCTGCTCGCGCGCACCCGGGTGGGCGTGTCGCTCACGGCTCCTCCTTGTTCGTTTAAGCTGCGTGTGGCCGTGTGGGCACTATTCTAGCGCTTGCGCGTGCGGAGGGAAAACCGCCGCCCGCGCCGCCGCGAGAAAAGACTTGGCAGCGGACGGGCGATGCGCTACGATATCCCAGCACGCGGGCGTGGCGGAATTGGCAGACGCGTACGGTTCAGGTCCGTATGGGGGCAACTCCATGAAGGTTCAAGTCCTTTCGCCCGCACCATGAACGCACGGGGCCTCGGCGGTGACGCCGGGGCCCTTTTGTATGCGCCGCGGGCGCGTCGACCTTCTCGGTGCCGGACGCCCGCAAATTAACGGGCAAAATTCGATTAACCGTTATATATCAGCAGGATTTAAATTCGAGAAACTCGAATTTTGTCCGTTAATCTGTCGCGGCGGGAGAAGCAGCCGGAGCAGCTGCTGCCGCTCGGGCGCCGAGAGCATCGCGAGCATGACGTTCTGGAGGGCGTGGCCGCCGTCGAACTCGCGAATCGTCATGGCCGCCTCGACCATCACCGCGTCCAGGCCGCCGGGCTCGTAGAGGTCCTCCGTCGTCACGGGGAGGATGATCCGCCCCTGGGCGGCGAGCTCGCGGTTGCGCTTGATGTCGTCGTGGTGCTTCCCCCGCACCGCGCGCATGGCGGCACGGGCGTCTCCGTCGCGCGCCGCGCTCGCCACCGACTCGAGGTCGAGGTGGAGGCGGCTGTCGTAGTTGAAGCCGATGCGCGTGCCCACGACTTCAATGTCGGGCACGCGGGAGTCCCGGCACCCCAGCGCCACCAGCTCGGGCGAGGTGCCGTGCCGAACGTTGAGCGCAACCTCGCCCAGCTCGTAGCCGAGGTCGTTCACGGGAAGCCGCGCCATGAGCGCGATGACGGCCTCGGGCGGAGACCATGCGTTGTCAGCCACTCGGCGCAGCGCGCGCCTGGCGAGGAGCGCCGAGCGTCGCCAGCCCAGGGAGTCGAGGTACGCCGCGATCTTCTCGACGCTCGTCACGGGGGGAATGCCGTAGACGGGATCGCCGCCGCGCGGGTCGCGGGGGTCTCGCGAGAACGTGCCGCAGAGCTCATAGCCGAGAAGGGCGAGCACCTTGGGGTCCATGACCTCGGCGAGTTCGAGGAAGAGCAGCTCCGGGCAGGGTACGAACAGGCCGTCCCCGAGGCACACGAACGAGCCGGAGGGGAGGCTCGAGCGGACCGCGCACGAGAAGAACGACCCCTTGGGGCGGTCGGCAGGGCTGGGGACAACGATCTCGAGCGGGCGGTCATCGGTCGGCGGCTCGTCGAGAGCGAGGCGCTCGAGTGGGAGGGCGCGCCTCGTCCAGCGCTGCTGGGGGCTGGGGTCCGGCGCGGGCAGGTCGCAGCGGGTCTCGGGGAGCGGACGGCCCGCGCGGCGCCAGGCGCGCAGCGCGCGCAACGCGGATAGCCTGTCCACCGTGAGTCGCATGCCCCTCCGTCCTTCTCGGCCGCCCGCCGCAAAATTAACGGGCAAAATTCGATTGACTCTTATATATTCACAGGATTCAAATTCGAGAAACTCGAATTTTGTCCGTTAATCTGACGGCTCGGCGACGCGCCGCGGGCTACTCCTCGTCGTCGCCGAAGAGGTCCCAGTCGCCCTCGGTCTTCTCGTGATTGAAGTAGCGTCGCTTGGTCTTGCGCTCCATGAGCAGGGCGATGATCAGGCAGAGCACGGCGCCGCCCGCTATCAGGCAGATGACGCCGACCTTGTCGTTGAACAGCCACGTGAAGAAATCAGCGATTGCCTGCATGGGTGCCTCCCGGGGGCGTCGTTTTCCGTGCGCACAAGTATATACTTGGAGCGCTGCCGGGCGAGCGCCCGCGGCAACAGGCAACCAGAGGCAGGAGTGAAGATGCTCGACATCAAGTTCGTCCGCGAGAACCCCGACGCAGTTGACAAGGCCTGCGCGTCCCGCCAGAACGCGCACTGGGACCGCGAGAAGTTCTTCGAGCTGGACGAGCAGCGCCGCTCCGTGATCGTCGAGGTCGAGGCGCTGCAGGCCGAGCGCAACGCCGTCTCCAAGGAGATCGGCCAGCTCATGCGCGAGGGCAAGCGCGACGAGGCCGAGGCCGCAAAGGCCAAGGTCGCCGCCAACAAGGAGCGCATCGCCGAGCTCGACGACAAGCGCGACGAGGTAGAGCGCGCCCTCTTCGACCTGGTCGCCGCCATCCCCAACATCCCCGACGCGAGCACGCCCTACGGTCGCGACGACTCCGACAACCCCGAGGTCCGCCGCTGGGGCACCCCGCGCGAGTTCGACTTCGAGCCCAAGGCGCACTGGGACCTGGGCCCCGCCACGGGCATGATCGACTTCGACCGCGGCGTGAAGCTCGCCGGCGCCCGCTTCTACCTGCTGGGCGGCATGGGCGCCCGCATGGAGCGCGCCCTGATCAACTACTTCCTCGAGAAGCACGCCGCGGCGGGCTTCAAGGAGTTCTGGTCCCCGGTCATCACCAACAAGGAGACGCTCTTCGGCACGGGCCAGCTGCCCAAGTTCGAGGACGACCTGTACCACGTGAACCCCGACCTCTACCTCATCCCCACCGCGGAGGTCATGCTCACCAACATTCACCGCGACGAGGTGCTCGACGCCGCTCAGCTGCCGCTGTGGTACACCGCCTTCACGCCGTGCTTCCGCGAGGAGGCGGGCTCGGCCGGCCGCGACACGCGCGGCATCATTCGCGTGCACCAGTTCGACAAGGTCGAGATGGTCAAGTTCGCCAAGCCCGAGGACTCGATGAACCAACTGGAGAGCATGGTCGCCGAGGCCGAGGCCTGCCTGCAGGAGCTGGGCCTGCCCTACCACGTGGTGAGCCTGTGCACGGGCGACCTGGGCTTCTCGGCCTGCAAGTGCTACGACCTCGAGGTGTGGCTGCCCAGCTACAACGCCTACAAGGAGATCTCCTCCTGCTCCAACTGCTGGGACTTCCAGGCCCGTCGCGCCAACATCCGCTACAAGGACCCGGCGGAGTTCAAGGGCACGCGCTACGTGCACACGCTCAACGGCTCCGGCCTGGCGGTGGGTCGCACGATGGCCGCGATCATGGAGAACTACCAGAACGCGGATGGCTCCATCACCGTGCCCGAGGCGCTGCGGCCCTACATGGGCGGCGTCGAGGTCATCAGGCCCGAGTAGCCGCTCGCCGAGAGCCCGCGGGGGCAAACGGTAGAACACTTGTTCGCATCATACGAATATGGTTTACTCTCGTCAGGCGGATTCTCGGGAGAGGAGAGCGTGATGAGGGTGCAGGAGGTCGCGCGCTTTGAGAGCGCGGGGGACGTGAGGACGGTCAGCCTCGTTCAGGGCGATGACGGCCAGCTGGAGGTGCGCGAGCTCCGCGAGGGGCCGTCCGCGGTCGCCGTGTATGGCGAGAGCGAGCACAGCCTGCGCGTCCTCTTCGCCCCGGAGGCGGTCCCGGGGCTGCTCGGTGCCATGGCGGAGGAGGGGGTCGCCTCGGTCGCCGACTACCTTGCCTCGGAGGACCGTGACATCGTCGACCTCATGGACCTGTGCGATCGCCTCGGCGTCGCGTACTCGTTCGTGGGGATCGGCGAGAAGGGCGACATCCAGTACCGTCCGGCGCACCAGCAGCCCTGAGTAAGCAAAAGGGGCTCCCGAAGGAGCCCCTTAACTTGCGTGGTGCGGCGTATAGGATTCGAACCTATGACGCCCTGATTCGTAGTCAGGTCCTCTATCCAGCTGAGGTAACGCCGCGTGCAGTTGGTAATACTGCCACGGTGCCAGAGGGAAGTCAAGGGAAAAAGGGAAAAGTGTCGGAGTTGTGGTGCCGGCGCACAAAAAGGCCCGCCGCGCGCGGTGGCGGGGCGGGCCCAGTGCGTTCTGGCGGAGAGCTGGGGATTCGAACCCCAGATAGGATTTGCATCCTATACTCGCTTAGCAGGCGAGCACCTTCGGCCTCTCGGTCAGCTCTCCGTGAGCGGTGCCTGTGCATCATACCGCACAACGGCGGCGCCCACAACATCTCCGGCTCGCGGCTGCCGGCGCTACGCCCGCGAGAAGAGCGCGTCGAGAAACGCCTCGTCCACGGCGATGTCGTCGCGGCGCAGGCGGGGCCAGGAGAAGCCGTCGAGCAGCTCGCGCGGGCGCCCCTCCCATCCGGGCTCGGCGAGGCCCGCCGCCGAGGCGAGCAGTCCCACGACGCGCTCTGCCGGCACCCCGCTTCCGCGAATGAAGCCGAGGTCGAGGTCCTTCTCGCGCTTTGAGAGGCGTCGGCCGTCCGGCGCGGCGAGCAAAGGCACGTGCCCGTACTGCGGCGCCGCGTGGCCGAGAAGTCCGCCCAGGTAGATCTGGCGCGCGCACGAGCCAAGGAGGTCGCGCCCCCTCACCACCTGCGTGACGCCCATGAGGGCGTCGTCCACCACGACGGCGAGCTGGTAGGCCACCACGCCGTCGCTGCGACGCACGAGGAAGTCGCCGCACTCGCGCGCGAGCACCTCGCGGCGCGGCCCGTAGGCGAGGTCGCTGAACTCGATCGTCCCGGCGGGGTCGTCCGCGTCCGGCACGCGCAGGCGCGTCGCGGGCGGGCGCTCGGCGGAGCGCCGCGCGACCTCGTCCGCCGGGAGGCCGCGGCACGTCCCCGCGTAGACGGGCGTGCCGTCGGAGGCGTGCGGCGCGCTGGCCGCGTGCAGCTCCGCGCGCGAGCAGAAGCAGGGGTAGGTGAGGCCGGCCGCTCCAAGGCGGGCGATGGCCTCGTCGTAGAGCTCGCCGCGCTCGCTCTGCCAGAAGGGCCCCTCGTCCCAGTCGAGGCCCAGCCAGCGCAGGTCGTCCATCAGGAGCTCCGCGCGCTCGCGGCTGGCGGCCCGCGGGTCCAGGTCCTCGACGCGCATCACCATCTCGCCCCCGGCGGCGCGTGCGGAGAGCCAGGCCACGAGCGCGGCGAAGGCGTTGCCCAGGTGCATGCGCCCCGAGGGGGTCGGCGCAAACCTTCCGCGCACCGCGGGGCTGCTACAGGAGCTGCTCGTAGACGTAGACATAGAACTCGTCCGTCTCGGGGTCGACGCCCGGCCAGTACGCGCGCGAGCGTCGGCGCATGGCCTGGGTGAGCCCCTTGTGCTCGTAGAAGCCGACGTCGCAGCTGTCGTCGGTGAGCAGGTGGTAGCCAGCGGCGCCCGCCTCGCGCAGGTGCTCGAGCGCGGCCGAGAAGAGCCGCCCGCCGAGCCCCATGCCCTTGGCGTCCGGGGAGACGATCAGCAGCTTCACCGCGGCGTCGGCGCCAGCGGGGCCCCCGGCGGCGTACTCGCGTTCGAGCTCCGCCTCCTCGCGGACGCCGCCCATCTCGGTCCGCACCGCCTCGGCGAGCGCCTCGTCCTTCTCGGCGGCCCTGGTCAGACGGGCCTCCAGCTCGGACCAGCCGTCGGCGCCGACGACCTCGCGACCCCGCTCGGCGAGAAGGACCACGCCCAGGACCTCCCCGTCGTGCTCCGCGACGAGCGACCACGTGGCCTGCGCGAGGTAGTGGGCGAGCTCGATCTGGCTCGCCGCGCGCTGCGCCGCCTCGTCGAACTCGGGGAGCCAGGTGCGGCCGAGCAGGCGCGCGGCCGCCTCGAAGTCCTCCGGCGCGAAGGCGCGCCACGTCAACTTTTCAGTCTCCGTCATGTTGTCCTCCAGCTGCGGTATCGTAGACACGACGGTACAACATGTCGTCGTCAAACCCAAGGAGGGGCCATGGCAGACACTCCCATCAAGCGGGCGCTCGTCTCCGTCACGGACAAGACGGGCGTCGTCGACTTCGTCAAGGCGCTCGAGGACGAGTTCGGCGTCGAGGTGATCTCCACCGGCGGCACCGCGCGCGTGCTCGAGGAGGCCGGCGTCCGCGTCGTTCCCATCGAGCAGTACACGGGCTTCCCCGAGATGATGGACGGCCGCGTCAAGACGCTGCACCCCAAGGTCCACGGCGGCCTGCTCGCCCGCCGCGACAACCCGTCCCACATGGCCGAGGCGGCCGAGCACGGCATCGGCATGATCGACCTCGTGGTCGTGAACCTCTACGAGTTCGAGAAGACCGTGGCCAACCCCGAGGTCACCTTCGACGACGCCATCGAGCACATCGACATCGGCGGCCCCTCCATGCTGCGCTCCGCGGCCAAGAACGCCGACTCCGTGACCGTGGTCTCCGACCCGGACGACTACGACGAGGTCCTGGACACCATGCGCGCCACGGGCGGCTGCACCACGCTCGAGCTGCGTCGCTACCTGCAGCTCAAGGTCTACGAGACCACGGCCTGCTACGACGCTGCCATCGCCAACTGGCTGGCGGACCGCTACGACGAGGACTTCCCCGAGGAGCTCGAGGACGCCGAGGACGCCCCCGCCACCCCGGACGAGCTGGGTGTCTACCTGGAGAAAGTCGACGACCTGCGCTACGGCGAGAACCCCCAGCAGACGGCCGCCGTCTACCGCTTTGCGGACGACTTCGCCGAGCTGGGCTCCTCCGAGTACCCGCTCGTGGGCGCCGAGCAGCTCCAGGGCAAGCCGCTCTCCTACAACAACTACCTGGACGCGGACGCCGCCTGGAACCTCGTGCGCGAGTTCGACGGCCCGGCCTGTGTGATCCTCAAGCACCAGAACCCCTGCGGCTCCGCCGTGGCCGACGACGTCACTACCGCCTACGACCGCGCCTTCGCGTGCGACCCCAAGAGCGCCTTCGGCGGTATCATCGCCTGCAACCGCGAGGTGCCCTTCGAGCTCGTGGAGCACGCCTTCGACGAGAACGGCCAGTTCGTCGAGGTCATCATCGCCCCGAGCTACACCCCCGAGGCGATCGAGCGCATGGCCAAGCGCCCCAACCTGCGCGTGCTTGCCACCGGCGGCGTGGGCGCCCACGCCGAGTACGAGCTGCGCTCCATCGACGGCGGCGTGCTGCTGCAGAACGTCGACTCCGTCTCCGAGGACCCGGCGACCTTCACCTGCCCGACGGAGCGCAAGCCCACGCCGGAGGAGATGGACGAGCTCATGTTTGCCTGGCGCGTCTGCAAGGGCGTCAAGTCCAACGCGATCCTGGTCTCCAAGGGCAAGGCCGGCATCGGCATGGGCCCGGGCCAGCCCAACCGCGTCGACTCCGCGCTGCTCGCCTGCGAGCGCGCCGACGAGGCCTGCGAGCGCATGGGCGTCGAGAAGGGCGGCTACGCCTGCGCGTCCGACGCCTTCTTCCCGTTCCGCGACAACGTGGACGTGCTCGCCGAGCACGGCGTGACCTGCATCATCCAGCCCGGTGGCTCCAAGCGCGACGACGAGTCCATCGAGGCCTGCAACGAGCACGGCATCGCGATGGTCTTCACCGGCAACCGCCACTTCCGCCACTAGGGCCCGCACTTCTCGCCCGTCTTCGCGCCCCGGCCGGCCCCGCGCCCGCCGGGGCGCGTCGCGTCTCATTCGCCGTCACGACCAGACGGTGACGACTTTTGCGCGCCGGGCGCAGGATTCGGCCGTCGCGGGACGTAAAACCCGTCACCGCCAGGGGGGCGACGGAACAGATCGTCGGCGTGGCTTCGCCGCACGCCCGCCGTCGGCGTAGAATGGGTGGTCTGCGGAGGGGAGGACGCATGACGGACGAGAAGAACGACGGCTCGCAGATGGACGGCTTCGCGCTGGGCAGGCCGGCGCTCGTGTGCCGCTGGCGGCTCGCCGGCCGCGCGCTGCCGCTCGAGAACCGCCACCTGCGCGCGCTCGGGCGCCGGCTCGTCGCGGGCGGGCCCGTGTCGAAGCAGCTCGTCGCCTGGGCGAAGCAGCACATCGAGTGGACGCTCGCCGACGGCGCCGCGCGGCATCCCGACGGCGTCCTCATGCTCGTCCTCGACGAGGCCGGGCGTGCTGCCATGACCGTGGGCCCCTACGAGCCGCTGGCGGTGACCACCTCCTCGGCCCTCGCGGAGCGTGCGCAGCTCGCCGCACGCGAGGCGGCCGAGACCGGCGTGGCGCCGGAGACCCTGTGGGTCGTCCGGGGCGACGTCCTCGTGGCGGGCTGCCCCATCGACCAGCCCCTCTCGGGCGCCGCGAGCCTAGTCGCGGACCTCGCCAAGACCACGGGCGTCCCCGTCTCCCGGGAGGTCGACCTCGCCCGCCGCGTCATGAACGGCGACAAGGACCATGACGAGCTGCTCCTCGTCTCGGACGAGCACGGCGTGGTGCCCGCCTCCGACGCGGCCGGGCCGCATGCCCGCCGCCTGGCGGACGGGTACGCTCGCCTGCTCGAGACGACCCGTCGGCAGCAGGCCGGCGCGCGTCGGGTATAAAGGGAGAACCACACGAACCCAAAAGGGAGGTCGGACATGGACCAGAACACCCAGAGCACCCCGCCCCGACCCGACATACCCTCCCCGTCGCAGCCCCAGCCCCAGGCGCAGCAGCGCCCGCCGGTCCCGACCCCGCCCGCGGAGCAGGCCCCGGCCGACTGGGGGCGCATCGGCGGCGGGCTTCTCACCTTCATCGTCCTGCAGGCGATCCAGACCTTCGCCCTGCTCTCGGACTTCCCGTCCGCGCTGGAGGACGCGCTCGAGAGCGTCATGACCAGCGGCCTCGGCGTCTTCGGGCTCGCCCAGGCCGCGTCCGAGTGGATCGCGCTCGCGACGCTCGTCGCCTACGCCGTGGTTATCATCGTCGCCATGGTCCAGCTCGTGCAGCGCCACCCGTCCTTCCTGCGCAACTTCCAGATCGCCGGCATCATCGCCATCGTCGGCAACCTCGCCGTGTTCCTCATCATGGAGGGGGTCCACGTCTACTACTCGACGCACGTCGGCATGCTCGGCTCCGACTCCTCGTACGGATACTCCTACTCGTGGCAGGCGGGCTCGCACTGGACGCTGGTGATCCTGGCCCTCATGTGGACGATCTTCTGGACGCTGTACTTCGCGCGCTCGGTCCGCATGCGCCACTACATGAGCCCCGACAACCCCTACACCACGGCAAACGGCCTCCCCTACGTGGAGCGGGCCCTCTTCGGCAAGGGGATGCGCGGCTAGGGTGCGGCCAGGGCGACGCGCCGCGCGCCGCCGCCGCGCGTTCTCCGAGCGCTCACCGCTCTTCTCGCCCGTCTCGCTCTTTTTGGGTAGTACTATGTGTGTGAATGGGCCACGGCCCTGTTCCGTCATGCGCCTGTGACGGGGCGGGTCCGCCCACGAGGGATTCGTTGGAATCGCTACGAAGGAGAGGATATGGCTCGCAAGTTTAAGTCCATGGACGGCAACGAGGCGGCGGCGTACGTCTCGTATGCGTTCACCGAGGTGGCGGGCATCTACCCGATCACCCCGTCCAGCCCCATGGCCGACCACGTCGACCAGTGGGCCGCTCAGGGCATGAAGAACGTCTTCGGCACCCCGGTCAAGGTCGTCGAGATGGAGTCCGAGGCGGGCGCCGCGGGCACCGTTCACGGCTCGCTCGGCGCCGGCGCCCTCACGACGACCTACACGGCGTCGCAGGGCCTGCTCCTCATGATCCCCAACATGTACAAGATCGCCGGCGAGGGCCTTCCGGGCGTCTTCCACGTGTCCGCCCGTACCGTGGCCTCCCACGCCCTCAACATCTTCGGCGACCACTCCGACGTCATGGCCTGCCGTCAGACCGGCTTCGCCATGCTCGCCGAGGGCAACGTCCAGGAGGTCATGGACCTCGCGCCGGTGGCCCACCTCGCGGCCATCGAGGGCAAGGTGCCGTTCCTGAACTTCTTCGACGGCTTCCGCACCTCCCACGAGATCCAGAAGGTCGCGGTCTGGGACTTCGACGATCTCAAGGACATGCTCGACATGGACGCCGTCCAGGCGTTCCGCGACCACGCCCTCAACCCGGAGCACCCGCACGCCCGCGGCTCCCACGAGAACGGCGACATCTTCTTCCAGCACCGCGAGGCCTGCAACAAGGCCTACGACGCGCTTCCCGCCGTGGTCCAGTCCTACATGGACAAGATCAACGAGAAGCTCGGCACGAGCTATCACCTCTTCGACTACTACGGCGCCGATGACGCCGACCGCGTGGTCGTCTGCATGGGCTCCTTCTGCGACACTCTCGAGGAGGTCATCGACTACCTCAACGCCCACGGCGAGAAGGTCGGCCTCGTGAAGGTCCGCCTGTACCGCCCGTGGTCCGTCGAGGACTTCGTGGCCGCGCTGCCTGCCACCGTCAAGAAGATCGCCGTGCTCGACCGCACCAAGGAGCCCGGCTCCATCGGCGAGCCCCTCTACCAGGACGTCGTCAGCGCCCTCTACGAGACCGGCAAGACCGAGATCACCGTCGTCGGCGGCCGCTACGGCCTCGGCTCCAAGGACGAGCCGCCCGCAGCCGCCTTCGCCGTCTACAAGGAGCTCGAGAAGGACGCCCCCGCCCGCGAGTTCACCATCGGCATCGTGGACGACGTCACCAACCTCTCCCTCCCCATGGACCCGGACGCCCCCAACACGGCGGACCCGTCCACGATCGAGTGCAAGTTCTGGGGCCTCGGCGGCGACGGCACCGTCGGCGCCAACAAGAACTCGATCAAGATCATCGGCGACCACACCGACAAGTACGTCCAGGCCTACTTCCAGTACGACTCCAAGAAGACCGGCGGCGTCACGATCTCGCACCTGCGCTTCGGTGACTCCCCGATCCGCTCGCCGTACTACATCAACAAGGCCAACTTCGTCGCCTGCCACAACCCGTCCTACATCATCAAGGGCTTCCCGATGGTGCGCGACGTCAAGCCGGGCGGCACGTTCCTGGTGAACTGCCAGTGGTCCGACGAGGAGTTCGCCTCCCACCTGCCGGCCGTGGCCAAGCGCTACATCGCCAAGAACAACATCAACGTCTACCTGATCGACGCCATCGACCTCGCCGAGAAGGTCGGCATGGGCAAGCGCACCAACACGGTGCTGCAGTCCGCGTTCTTCTCGCTGGCTCAGGTTCTTCCCGCCGAGGACGCCATCCAGTACATGAAGGACGCCGCCGAGAAGTCCTACGCCAAGAAGGGCCAGAACATCGTCGAGGCCAACTGGAAGGCCATCGACGCCGGCGCCACCGCCTACCGCAAGTTCGAGGTGCCCGCCGACTGGGCCAACGCCGAGGACGAGAAGGTCGAGCTCACCCTCGAGGGTCGCGAGGCCATCGTCAAGCAGGTCCGCGAGCTCATGGAGCCGATCAACCGCATGGACGGCGACTCGCTGCCCGTCTCCAAGTTCGTCGACGTTGCCGACGGCCAGTGGGAGCTCGGTGCCTCCGCGTACGAGAAGCGCGGCGTCGCCGTCATGGTCCCGCACTGGGACGAGTCCAAGTGCATCCAGTGCAACCAGTGCTCCTTCGTGTGCCCGCACGCCACGATCCGCCCGATCGTCATGAACGCCGACGAGCAGGCCGCCGCTCCCGAGGAGATGCGCCGCATCGACGTCATGGTTCCCAAGAACTCCGGCCTCACCTTCACCATGGCCGTCAGCCCGCTCGACTGCATGGGCTGCACCAACTGCGTCAAGGTCTGCCCGAAGGGCGCCCTCACGATGGTGCCGCAGGAGTCCGAGCTCGACCAGGCTCCGGTGTGGGACTACGCGGTGAACAAGGTCTCCGAGAAGAAGGAGCTCGTGGCCGCCAACGTCAAGGGCAGCCAGTTCGCCAAGCCGTACCTCGAGTTCTCCGGCTCCTGCGCCGGCTGCGCCGAGACCGCCTACGCGCGCCTCGTCACGCAGGTCTGCGGTGACCGCATGTTCATCTCCAACGCCACCGGCTGCTCCTCCATCTGGGGCAACCCCGCCGCCACCTCGCCCTTCACGGTCAACGAGTGCGGCCACGGCCCGGCGTGGAACAACTCCCTCTTCGAGGACAACGCCGAGCACGGCCTGGGTCTCGCCCTTGGCTACGACGCCGTCCAGGAGAAGATCGTCGCCGAGACCGAAAAGATCCTCCAGTGCGACAAGGCTTCCGACGCCCTGAAGGAGGCTGCGACCGCCTGGCTCGCCAACCGCAAGGACACCGAGGGCAGCAAGACCGCTGCCGCCGCCTACATCGCCGAGCTCGAGAAGAGCGACTGCGAGACGGCCAAGGCGGTCCTCGCCGACAAGGCCTACCTCACCAAGAAGGCCTTCTGGATCTTCGGCGGCGACGGCTGGGCGTATGACATCGGCTTCGGCGGCCTCGATCACGTCCTCGCCTCCGGCAACAACGTGAACGTCTTCGTCTTTGACACCGAGGTCTACTCCAACACCGGCGGCCAGGCCTCCAAGGCCTCCAACATCGGCCAGGTGGCGCAGTTCGCCGCAGCCGGCAAGGTGACCAAGAAGAAGAGCCTCGCCGAGATCGCCATGTCCTACGGCTACGTCTACGTGGCTCAGGTTGCCATGGGCGCCAACATGAACCAGACGCTCAAGGCCATCCACGAGGCCGTGTCCTACGACGGCCCGTCGCTCATCATCGGCTACAGCCCCTGCGAGATGCACTCCATCAAGAAGGGCGGCATGCAGAACTGCCAGGCCGAGATGAAGAAGGCCGTGGACTGCGGGTACTGGAACCTCTTCCGCTTCAACCCGGCTGCCCCCACGGGCAAGAAGTTCACGCTCGACTCCAAGGAGCCGCAGGGCGGGTACCAGGACTTCCTGATGAACGAGGCCCGCTACGCCTCGCTCACCCGCTCCTTCCCCGAGCGCGCCAAGGAGCTCTTCGCGGAGAACGAGGAGGCCGCCATGGCTCGCTACGCGCACCTGCTCAAGCTCAAGGACCTCTACGCCGAGGCGTAAGCTCCTCACGCTGAGCTGATCGCGCAAGCTGCGGCCCCCGGCATCGCGCCGGGGGCCGTTTTGTGTCTCGTCCCGCCGTTCTTCTCGCCGGGCGACGGGGCGGGTTAGAAACAACGCATCGTCCCCCTCGAAGCGGTCTCGGGAAGGGGGACGATGAGGTCGTTTTAACCCAAACGCCGAGAAGGACGGGGACGACGAGGTCGTTTTAACTACGCCAGCTCGTGGCAGCGCGCCCCACATTGCGCGCGGTACCTGCCGCGGCGGCGGCATCGCAGGATATGGAGACCCTGTGGGCGCTCCCATATGCTTGGATATGGAGGCGCATACGGTGACAAACGCACAGAAACTCATGAAGTACGTCCTCGACCACGAGGGCGTGGGCATCGACGAGCTTGCCGCCCACCTGGGCGTGCGGCCGCGTACGCTGCGCGCGCGGATCGCGCGGGCCAACCGCCTTGCCGACGGGCTCGGGCGGATCGAGTTCCGCCGCTCCGTCGCGGGCTACGTCGCGGAGACCGAGGACGAGGAGCGCCTGCGCGCCTGGTGCTCGCCCGGCTCGGGCATGCTCAAGCCCGTCGTTCCGGAGGATGCGGATGGGCGCGTCCGTTACCTGGTGAACGACCTTCTCTCCCGCGGCGGCTGGGTCACCATCGACGACCTGTCCTCCGTCCTGTTCGTGTCCCGCACGCGCATATCCGCCGACCTTCGAGAGGTCGAGAAGATCATCGAGCCCTTCGGCCTCACCGTGGTGCGCCGTCCGCGCTACGGCATCCGCGTCGAGGGTCCCGAGCTCGCGCGACGCCTCTGCCTCGCGAATCTCGTGGTGGAGGAGCGACGCGACGACCTCGCGAGCGGGGCGATCGCCGAGCTGCTGGACACCGTCTCGGGCTTCGTGGAGGAGGCTGTTGCCGACGCCGGGCTCGTGATCAACGCCTTCGCCTACCAGAACCTCCTCGTGCACATAGCCATCGCCCTCGTGCGCATGCGCGAGGGATGCTACGTGCCCATGGACGCCAGCAGCCTCGACCAGATGCAGAACACCCCGGAGCTCGCGGCCGCGCGCGTGATCGCCGGCAGGATCGGGGACGAGCTGGGGCAGGAGCTCCCCGAGGAGGAGGTCGCCTACATCGCGATTCATCTTGCGGGGAAGCAGATGATCGTGGACGCGCTGGCCGCCGACGATGCCGCCCCCGAGGCGGAGCGCCTGGTCATCACCGACGAGGCGTGGGACGTGGTCTCGCGGATGCTCGAGGTGGTGTGGGACTCCTTCCGCTTTGACTTCCGCGGTGACCTTGAGCTGCGCATGAACCTGGCACGCCACGTCATGCCGCTCGCCGTGCGGCTCCAGCATCGCATGAAGCTCAAGAACCCACTGCTCTCCGAGGTCAAGGCCTGCTACCCGCTGGCCTACTCGCTCGCCTCGGAGTCCTCGGTCGTGCTGGCCAACCGCTATGGGGCCGCGCTCTCGGAGGACGAGATCGGCTACATCGCGCTCTCCTTCGCCCTCGCGCTGGAGCGTCAGAAGGAGGCCGCGCCCAAGAAGAACATCCTCGTGGTCTGCGCGTCCGGGGCCGGCAGCGCCCGACTGCTCGAGTACCGCTATCGCCGGGAGTTCGGCAGCTATCTGGACAAGATCGTCACGTGCAACGCGTCGCAGGTAGACGAGATAGACTTCCGCGACATCGACTACGTCTTCACCACGGTCCCCTTGGGCCGCGCCCTGCCCGTCCCCGTTCGCGAGGTCACCTACTTCCTGGACGAGCACGAGATCGCGGGCGTGCGGGAGCTGCTCGCCCACAACTCGCCGCGGGGCGTGCTGTCCCTCTTCGACCGCGAGCTCTTCTTCCCCCACCTTGTCGAGAAGGACAAGGAGTCGGTGCTCTGCCGCCTCTGCGCCGAGGTCTCTGCGAGGCGTGCGGTATCCCCGCGCTTCGAGGAGCTCGTGTGGGAGCGCGAGCGTCGCGCGGCGACCTCCTTCGGCAACCTCGTTGCCATGCCGCACCCGCTGGAGGCGGCGAGCGAGCAGATCGTCATCTGCGTGGGGCTCCTTGACGAGAGCGTCGTCTGGGACGAGTACGGGCACGAGGTCAGGGCGGTCTTCCTCATCGCGGTCCCGCAGGAGGCCGACGAGAGGACGGGATCGCTCTTCAGCGCCCTCGCCGACCTCTTCGTGAGCAGGGAGGGCATGGCCCGCCTGGTGGGCGCGCAGGACTGGGGCACGCTGATCGAGCTCGTCGGCGAGGCAGCGTGCGGCTCCCTCAAGCAGAGCCCGGAGGACGTTGCCGCCGGGGGAGAGGCTCCCGAGGCGAGGGGACGCGACCAGAGACGGTGACCTTCCGCGCCCGGCGCGACCGGGCAGCGGCGTCATAGCAAGGGCGGCCCGGCCGCCAAAGGCAAAAGATAGAACGTGGGAGGTGAAACACATGGGAGAGACGTTCAACGGCGTCGAGGTCCCCGACGATCCCGAGATGGTGTCGTTCGGGCTGATCGCCTCCGCCGGCGAGGCGCGCAGCCTCGCCTTCCAGGCGCTCGCCGAGGCAAAGGCGGGCAACTTCGAGCAGGCCGACGAGTACATGGAGCAGTCCAAGGCCGCGGGCATTCGCGCCCACGACCAGCAGACCGCCCTTCTTGTCAACGAGGCGAACGGCAACCATCTGCCGGTCGACGTGCTGCTCGTGCACGCCCAGGATCACCTGATGTGCGCCATGCTCGCCCAGGAGCTCGTCGCCGAGCTCATCGAGCTGCACAGGAACAAGCAGGACAAGTAAGGCGCGGACGCGGGACCCGGCCCGCGCCCCGAGACAAAGGAAAGGGGAGACCAGAATGAAGGTACTGCTGGTCTGCGCCATGGGCATGTCCACGAGCGTGCTCATGAAGAAGCTCGAGAAGCACGCCGAGGCCGAGGGCATTCCCTTCGAGATCGCCGCGACGAGCGTGAACACCTACAAGGAGATGTGCGACCACTACGACTGCATCCTCCTTGGGCCGCAGATGTCCTACCAGCGCGACAACGTCGCCACGGGCAGCGGCCTGCCCACCGCGGTCATCCCGCCCGCCGACTACGGCATGGCCAACTGCCCCAACATCTTCAAGCTCATCAACCAGCTCCTGGGCGAATAGCCAGGACGAACACCACAAGGAGGTCTCACATGGCAGCGTTCGAGAAGCTGTATGAGTCCGCGTTCATGCAGAAGCTGCAGGCCTGGGGCGGCAAGCTCCAGTCCAACAAGGCCCTGAACGCCATCAGCAGCGGCATGATGTCCGCCATGGGCGTCATTCTCGCCGGCGCGATCTTCACGATCCTGGCGACCCTGCTCAACCTGGCGGGCGTCCTCGAGACGACCGACACGCTCTACCAGTGGCTCACCACGCCGTACAACATGACGATGGGCATCCTCTCCGTCGTCGTGTCCTTCGCCGTGGGCTACGTCTACTCCCGCAACCTCGGCATGACGTCCAACCTCGCCTCCGGCGTGGTGACGCTCATCCTCTTCCTCATGGTGGCCTCCCCGGTCCAGAGCGTGACGCTCGAGGACGGCTCCACCATGAGCGCTCTCAACACCACCTGGCTCGGCGGCTCCGGCCTCTTCACCGCGCTCATCATCCCGCTCGTCGCGGTGCGCATCATGAAGTTCTGCCAGGAGCACCACATCGCCATCAAGATGCCCGAGGCCGTCCCGCAGTTCCTCTCGGACGCGTTCGCCTCGCTCGTGCCGCTCGTCATCAACATCTTCCTCTGGCACGGCATCAACACGCTCTGCGAGATGGTCCTCACGACGCAGCTTCCCGGCGCCATCACCGGCCTCATCTCCATCCCGCTCGCGCCGCTCACCAGCGTGCCCGGCCTCATCGTCCTGGCCATCATCAGCCAGCTCCTCTGGGGCTTCGGCATCCACGGCACCATCGCCGTCTACCCGGTCATCATGGCTCCCCTGCTGACCTACTACCAGACCAACGCCGAGCTCGTCGCCCAGGGCCTCGACCCCGTCTTCGCCCCCATCGCCATCTGGGGCGTCCTCAACTGCTGCGGTGGCTCCGGTAACGTCCTGTCGCTCACCGTCATGATGCTGCGCGCCAAGTCCGAGCAGCTCCGCGCCGTGAGCAAGGCCGGCATCGTGCCCGTGCTCTTCAACCTCAACGAGCCCATCGCCTTCGGCGCCCCCATCATGTACAACCCGGTCCTGATCATCCCGTTCATCCTGAACGTCGCCGTGTGCATGCTCGTGGTCTACGCAGGCTACATGGTCGGCTTCTTCCAGCCGGGCTACATCCTGATCATGACCACGCTCCCGGTCGTCCTCCAGAGCTTCATGCCGTCGCTCGCGTGGCAGAACCTCCTCATCGCGCCGCTCGTGTTCGTGATCAGCTTCGTGATCTACTACCCGTTCTTCAAGGTCTACGACCGCCAGCTCTGCGAGAAGGAGGCCGCGGTCAAGGCCGAGGCCGAGGTCCAGGCCGCCTAGAGCCGACTCTGACGAGAAGGACGGAGGACTGACCATGACCGCATTTCCCGAGGGCTTCCTCTGGGGCGCCGGCACCGCCGCGAACCAGATCGAGGGCGCGTGGGATGCGGACGGAAAGGGGCCGACGGTGCCCGACATGTGCACCGCCGGCTCCAACACCGAGCCGCGTCTGATCACGCCCACCTTCGAGGAGGGGAAGACCTACCCGAACCACGAGGCGATCGACCACTATCACCGCTATGCCGAGGACATAGCCCTTCTCGGCGAGATGGGGCTCAAGGCCTATCGCTTCTCGGTGGCATGGTCGCGCATCTACCCGACGGGCATGGAGGAGGAGCCCAACGAGGCCGGCCTCGCGTTCTACGACCACGTCGTGGACGCCTGTCTCGAGCACGGCATCGAGCCCGTGATCACGCTCTCCCACTACGACATGCCCTATGCGCTGGTCGAGCGCTACAACGGCTGGTACGGCCGCGAGGTGATCGGCCTGTTCGAGCGCTACTGCCACACGCTCTTCGAGCGCTTCGCCGCGCGCGTCCGCTGGTGGATGACGTTCAACGAGATCAACACCTCGGTGAGCTCGATGGGCTGCGTCTTTGGCGTGAGCACGGTCCGCGGGTACCGCGGCAACGTTTCGCGCGCCCCCGACGAGCCGAGCGTGCGCTTCCAGGCGCTCCACCACCAGTTCGTTGCCAGCGCCCGCGTGGTCGCCTACGCCCACGAGCGCTACCCTGAGCTCCGCATCGGATGCATGAGCTCCTTCGTGCCCATGTACCCGCTGACGACCGACCCCAAGGACGTGCTTCTCGCGCAGAGCAAGATGCGCATGTCCAGCTTCTTCTGCTCCGACGTGCAGGTCCGCGGCGAGTACCCGGGCTACGCGCTCGCCCACTTCCGCAGGAACGGCATCGAGGTCAGGATGGAGCCGGGCGACCTGGAGGAGCTGCGGCGCGGCGCCGTCGACTACTACTCCATGAGCTACTACATGACCGTGTGCCTGACGACCCACGTGGGGGAGGGCGCTGCGGTCGGCGGGAACTTCTCGTTCGGCAACAGAAACGAGTACCTCGAGACGAGCGACTGGGGCTGGCAGATCGACCCGGACGGGCTTCGCTATGCGATCAACGCCGTGAACGACCGCTACGGGGTCCCCATCGTCATCGCGGAGAACGGCCTCGGCGCCGCGGACACCGTCGAGGAGGACGGCTCGATCCACGACGACTACCGCATCGCCTACCTCGAGCGTCACCTGGAGGCAGTCGCCGGCGCCATCGACGACGGCTCCAACGTGATCGGCTTCTTCCCGTGGGGGGCCATTGACATGGTCTCCACGTCGACGGGCGAGATGAAGAAGCGCTACGGCTTCATCTACGTCGACAAGCACGACGACGGGACGGGCACGCTCGCGCGCTCCCGCAAGGACAGCTTCTTCTGGTACCGGGACGTGATCGCGCGCAACGGCCTCGCGTAGGCTGGGGCAAAGCGCGGTATCGGCGGCGGGCCGGCATCTACGGGTGTCGGCCCGCCGTTCTTCTCGGCGAACCGCTTGCTGTGGGCACGCCTGGGACAGAAGTGCGGCGTCACCCCCTCCGATTTGCTGCGCGGGTTAAAACCACCGCGTCGTCCCCCTCCGTGGGCTCGTTCGGGTTAAATCCACCTCATCGTCCCCCTCTGTGGATGCAGCTCGAGGGGGACGATGAGGTCGTTTTAACCCATCGACCGAGAAGAACGGGGACGATGAGGTATTTCTAATCCGCGGCGGGCGGAGCGGTGCGCGACACGGCGAGAAGAACGGCGCGGATGGGACGGGGCTGCGATTCCCTAGCCGCGCGTGGCGATGCGCAGCGCGACGTCGTGCGCGGCCGTCTCCAGCGCGTCGTCGAGCGGCGCGAGCGTGACGTCGACGCCGCGGCGCTCGAGCGCCCGCGCGATCAGCCAGTCCGTGACGCCTGGGTTCTTGGGCAGGATCGGGCCGTGCAGGTACGTGCCCACGACGCCGTCGTGCAGCACGCCCTCGCCGCCGTCCTCGCCGTTGTTGCCGGTGCCGGCGACCAGCGCGCGCCCGAGGGGCTTCTCGCTCGCGCCCAGGAGCGTCCGGCCCGCGTGGTTCTCAAAGCCGACGACCGGGGCGTCGCACACGGGGGACTCGATGGCTACGTTCCCGATCAGGCGGGTCTCGCCGGCGACGGTCTCCAGGTCCAGTATGTGCAGGCCCTCGACCTGCTTCTCGCCCATCATGTAGGAGTGGCCGAGCAGCTGGTAGCCGCCGCAGATGGCGAGAAGGACACCGCCGTCGGCGACGTAGGCGGCGAGCTTCTCGCGCTGGCCCTGGAGCTCGTGGCACACCGCCAGCTGGTCGCGGTCGGCGCCGCCGCCGAGCAGGACGACGTCGGCGTCGGCGAGATCGAGCTCCTGTCCCATGAGGACCTGGTTGACCTGGCAGGGGATGCCGCGCCAGGCGCAGCGCTTGGAGAGCGAGGCGATGTTGCCGCCGTCGCCGTAGAGGTTGAGGGCGTCGGGGTAGAGGTGCACGACGCGCAGCGGCCGGTCGAGCGCCACGGGCGCCGGGCGAGCGCTTTCCGCCGCCGCCGTGGGCGGGGTGTGTGCCTCGGGGGCTGTCTCCAACTTGCAGAGGCGCTCGAGGTCGGCGACCACGGGCGGGAATGCCGTGTAGTTGGCGATCACATGGAGCTTCTCGCCCGCGGGCAGCAGCCCCAGGGCGCCCTCCACGTCGTCCACGAGCACGATCGGCGCGCCCAGCTCGGCGTACTTCACGCGCACCGCCATGTCCTCGCGCCGGGTGCCGCCCACGCAAACCAGCCGCAGGTCGGAGAGGTCGCGCAGGCGCTCGAGGTCGATGTCCCAGATCCAGGAGACGTCGTGGCCGTCCGCGTCGTTGTCGTTCAGGAAGAGCGCGAGGTAGCGACCGTCCTCGGCGCGCACCTGCTGGATCATGCGGTTGAAGCCCGTCGGGTTCTTTGCCAGGTTGGAGGCGACCTCGCGTCCGTCGCCGAACGAGAAGACCTTGCCGCGCCCGCTCGCGGGCTCGTAGGAGTCGAGCACCTCTTGGAAGCGCGCGGCGTCCCCGCCGGCGACGAGGCATCCCGCGAGCGCCGCCATCACGTTGTAGACCATGTAGAGGCCGCTGTAGCGCGTGCGCACGTGGTGGCGCACCACCTCGGCGCCGCGGCGGTCCTCCACGTCGAACTCAAACCCGCCGCAGGTCAGCTGTAGGTTGACGGCTGCGAAGGCGAGCCTCGGGCGCTCCCAGCCGCACTCCGGGCAGCGGTAGGAGCCCAGCTGGCCGTAATGCACGTACTCGTACTCCAGCCCCGTGTTGCAGCGCGCGCAGAAGCGGCTGTCGGAGATGCGGTCCGCCTCCAGGTCCGTGGGCTCGTCGATGCCGAAGGGCAGCCCGGCGTTGTCCACGCGGTCGGCGATCGCGGCGCACAGCGGGTCGTCGGCGTTGAACACGAGCGCCGTCTCGGGCGAGCGGCGCAGGGCCTCGGCGATCACGTCCTGCGTGTGGTCGATCTCGCCGTAGCGGTCCAGCTGGTCGCGGAAGAGGTTGAGCAGCACGAGCGCGTCCGGGCGCATCGCGGGGAGCACGCGTACGGTGTAGAGCTCGTCGCACTCGAAGCAGCCCGCCCGCGCGCCGTCCTTCTCGCCCGCCATGACGAGCGCCGCGGCGATGCCGGACTCCATGTTGTTGCCCGCCCGGTTGCAGACCACGTCGGCGCCGCCCGAGGAGAGTGCGTCGGCGAGAAGACCGGTGGTGGTCGTCTTGCCGTTGGTACCGGTCACCACGACGCGCGGGGAGAGCCCGCGCGAGAGCTCGCCCACGACGCCCGGGTCGACCCGCAGCGCGACGGCGCCGGGGATGTTGCCGCCCCCCTTGTGCGCGAGGTGCACCGTGCCCCAGTGGGCGAGCGCGCCGGCAAGGCGGGCGAGTCTCACACGCGGCTTCATGGGTCTCCTTCTGCGAGGCGTCGGGTAGCAGCACTACTATAGCGCCCCGCAGCGGCGCCCCACGCTGCGACCATGGGGTACAACTCTGCTAGTATCAGTTCTGTCGTGCCCACGGGGATGCTTCTTTTGGAGTGCTTTCCACCGGGATCCCGCTCGTCGTGGGTTCGTCATGCCCGCGCGCGGGCATCCAGCAAAGCCCTCCGAAAGAGAAGAGAGAACCATGGAGCAGCACAACACCCTCACGCACCCGACCGACCCGTCCGTCGCCCACGCCCGCCGCGTGGCGCGCGTGGGCATGATCGCCGCCGTCTACGCCGCCCTCACCCTCGTCGCCCTGCTGTTCCTCGGCAGCCTCGCCTGGGGCCCGGTGCAGTTCCGCGTCTCGGAGGCGGTGTGCGCGCTGGCGCTGCTCACCTCGGACGCCGTGCCCGGGCTCGCGCTGGGCTGCGCGATCGCCAACCTCGCCAACATCGTGCTCTCCGGCACGGGCATGCTCGGCATGCTCGACGTCGTCTTCGGCACGCTGGCGACGGCGCTCGGCGCCTGGTTCACGTGGCACAACCGCCGCCGGCCGGCGCTCGCGCTTCTCGGCCCGGTGATCGCCAACGCGATCATCGTCCCCGCCTACCTGCCGCTCATGCTGCAGGGCATTGGCTTCTACGTCATCCCGTTCACCGACATCGCCCTCGACGGCGCCTACCCCGCGATGTACGCCTTCGGCCTCCTCGCCACCGGAATCGGCGAGGCGGTGGTCGTCTACGCGCTGGGGCTGCCGCTGTTCCGGGCGCTCGGCCGCACCACGCTGCCGCGCGCCCTCGCGCAGGACGATGCCGGGCGCACCGAGAGGGGCTAGTGCTTGAATCCCGTCGTCGTCATCCCCACCTACTGGGACCGGGTCGTCAGGCCCGGGGCCCTCGGCGAGCGCGGCGTCTATGACTACACCACGCCCATCGACAAGCCCCTGCCCGAGCTCGAGAACTGCCTGAGCTCGCTGGAGAGGGTGAGCGGCGTCCTGCGCGTGATCGTGCTCGTAGTGGCGCCCAAGAGCTGCGAGGAGTCCGCCCGCGCCCGGGTGAGCTCCATCTGCCGCGCCCACGCCGACCTCAACCCCCTCATCGTCGGCTCCCAGGAGGCGGCGCACGTCGAGCGCGCCGTCGGCAGGATGGCGCACCACGTGACGGGGGAGACGGTCTCGCTGCGCGGCTACGGCGCCATCCGGAATATGGGCCTGGCGGTGGCCGCCGTTCTGGGCCACGACGTGGTGGTGTTTCTCGACGACGACAAGGTCGCCCTGGACGAGGAGTTCCTCACCAGGGCCGTGTGGGGCCTGGGCTCGCTCACGCGCCAGAACCTGCAGGTGCTGGCCAAGAGCGGCTTCTTCGTGGACGCCCTCGGCAGCCCCTACGCGGAGCCGTCCGAGGCGTGGAGCGAGAAGTACTGGTCCAAGGCCGCGGACTTCAACCTCGTCATGGAGCGCGCCCAGACGTCGGCCTCCCGCATCACGCGCTCCAACCACCTCTGCGGCGGGTGCTGCGCGCTGCACGCCGCCGCCTTCTCGAAGGTGCCCTTCGACCCCTACATCACGCGCGGCGAGGACCTCGACTACGTCCTCGACCTGCGCGCCAACGGCATGGACGTGTGGTTTGACAACGAGTGGTACGTCCAGGCCCGCCCGCCCGAGGAGATGGCGGGCGCGCCGTCGCTGTTCATGCAGGACGTCCACCGCTGGCTCTACGAGTACCGCAAGCTTGACGCCATGAACGCCCGCCGCGACCTGCGCACCATCACCCTCGAGTCCCTCATGCCCTACCCGGCGCCCTGGCTCTCGCCGGACGTCCGCCGCCGCGTGTTCCGCACGGCGCTGCGCCGCCTGCTGACGGGGCCCGACCGCCTTGCCTACCTGCGCATCCTCACGAAGGGCCGGCACGACGCGGACAAGTTCGCGCGTGCCGCCTGCTCGCGCTACCTCTCGTTCGCCATGATGTGGCCCTCGATCGTGTCCGCGCTGTGGGACGACCGCGTGATAGCCGCCGCGATCCTGCGCACCGGCGAGGTGGCGCATCCCGCGCCCGCGCCGGTCCCCGCCCCGGCCGCCGACCCGCTCGGCGACACGGGGGCCTTCCCGATGCAGGGAGGTGCGTGATGGCGAGGCCGAGTGCCCGACTCTCCGGCTGGTTGGCCGGCGGGTCCCTCGTGGTGTTCGCGCTCGTGCTCGCGGCGGCGCTCGTCTACAGCGTGAACGACGGTCTTCTCGCCGCGGCGATGCTGGCGGGCTGCGGCTTCGCGGCCGTCATCGTGCTGGGAGGGGCTATCAACCTGTCGCCGGACGACACGCGCTCCGAGGCGACCGAGCGCACGCTGCGCGTGGCAACGGGCACGCTCGCGCACCTCCACGGCGGCCTCACCGAGGAGAACGCCCGCGCCATCTGCGCGCTGCTGCTGCCGGAGACGAGCGCCGTGGGCATCGCCATCACCGACACCGAGACGGTGCTCGCGCTCGAGGGCGCCCTCGACACCCCGTTCGTCCCCGGGACCAAGAACGCGAAGCCCACGCTCGAGGTCCTGGAGAGCCGCCGCATGGAGACGTTCGTCTCGGTCGACCAGGAGAGCCAGGACGTGCGGCGCTTCTCGATCGGCAACCGCCGCGCCGGGCACGCCTTCGGCATCATCGTGCCCCTGCTGGTGCAGGACCGCGCCGTGGGCACGATCAAGCTCTACTACCGTCGCGGCCTCGACATCGACCGCACGCAGCTCGCCATCGCCGAGGGCCTGGGGTCGCTGCTCTCCACGCAGCTCTCCTCCATCGAGCTCGACCGCCAGGCCGAGCTCACGGCCCGTGCCGAGGTCAAGGCGCTCCAGGCCCAGATCAACCCGCACTTCCTCTTCAACACGCTCAACACCATCGCCTCGTTCACGCGGACCAACCCCACCAAGGCACGCGACCTGCTCCGCGAGTTCTCGACCTTCTATCGCCGCACGCTCGAGAGCTCCGAGAAGACGCTCATCCCGCTCTCACAGGAGCTCGAGCAGACGCGCCGCTACCTCAAGATCGAGAAGGCCCGCTTCGGCGAGGACCGCATCGTGGAGACCGAGCACGTGGAGGAGGGCTGCGGCGAGCTTCCCGTCCCGTCGTTCCTCGTGCAGCCCATCGTGGAGAACGCCGTGCGCCACGCCATGCGCGACGACGGCGCGCTCTCGATTGACGTGCAGGTGGCGACCGACGGAGATGATATCCTTATTGCCGTCGCCGACGACGGGCTCGGGATGGACAAGGCGGTCGCCGACCGACTGCTCGCGTCGGCCCGGGACGCCGGTCCGTCCTCGTCCTCCCGCGGGACGGGCATGGCCCTGCGCAACGTCGCCGAGCGCATCGAGCGCTTCTATGGCGTCGGCTCCGGCGTGGAGATTGTGTCCAAGCCGGGCGAGGGCACCTGCGTCACCCTGCGCCTTGCGGGTGCGCGGTTGAGACTCGTGGAGCTGAGGCGCAAGGGCGAGTAAGATAGACCCTGCCGGACGACGGGAGGACCGCCGCTCTGACAGGCGAGAAGGACACGAAGGGATCTGCACATGCGCGCGATGATTGTTGACGACGAGGCCCCCGCACGCTCCGAGCTGCGCTACCTGCTCGAGGAGACGGGTCGCGTTGAGGCCATCACCGAGGCCTCCAGCGCCCGCGAGGCGGTGGAGAAGCTGATGGAGGCCAAGTCCGACGTCATGTTCCTGGACATCCAGATGCCCAAGACCTCCGGCATGCAGCTCGCCGAGGCCCTTCACCGCCTGAAGAACCCGCCCGCCGTCGTCTTTGTCACGGCCTACAGCGAGTACGCCCTCGAGGCGTTCGAGGTCGACGCCATCGACTACCTGATGAAGCCCGTGGACCCGGAGCGTCTGGGCCAGGCGCTCGACAAGGTCCAGGCCCGCGTCAAGCCGCAGCAGCAGAGCCACTCCTCCGTGGAGCGCATCCCGGTGGTCAAGAGCGGGCGCAAGGTGCTCGTCCCCATCGACCAGATCCGCTACATCGAGGCCAAGGACGACTACTCCTGCATCTACACCGACACGGACCGGTTCCTCTCCACGATCTCGCTGGCCAAGCTCGAGCAGAAGCTCGCCCCGCACGGCTTCTTCCGCGTCCACCGCGGCTACATCGTGAACCTCGAGTACGTTGAGGACGTCGAGGTCATCTCCTCCGGCATCCTCCAGCTGGGCGTCAACGGCATCGAGGGGAAGAAGATCTCCGTCTCCCGCCGCCGCGTGGTCGCGCTCAAGCGCGCGCTCGGCCTCTAGGGGCGCGCGTTGGCCGTCAAGCGCTTCGACGTCATCTCCGATACGCACGGGTTTCTCGCCCCGGAGCTCCTGAACGAGCTCGCGGGAGCGGACGTCATCGTGCACGCCGGCGACATCTGCTCGCCCTCCGACCTGCGCACGCTCGAGACCATCGCGCCGGTGAGGCTGTGCCTCGGCAACAACGACTGGGCGTACGACTACGGCCCCATGGTGAAGGACCGTGTAGTGTTCGTCGGCGGCGACCTCAAGTGGCAGCTCGCCCACTACCGGCGACGCCTCAACCTGCAGATGTGCGACATCGCGATCTTCGGCCACACGCACACGCCGGTCATCGAGCGCGACGAGTGGACGGGCACGCTGGTGATGAACCCCGGCAGCCCCACCTACCCGCGCCGGTCGCGGCCGAGCATGGGCCGGATCTACGTCGACGACGGCCAGGTGGTTGACGCCGAGATCGTCACGCTGGGGTAGCGGGCCGGCGTCCTTCTCGCCTGGGTTAGGAAATCGCGTCCGGGTCCCGCGGCGCGTCCACGGCCACGAAGGCCGGCGCGATCACGCGCGTGTAGAAGATCAGCCAGATGAGGCTCACGCAGAAGCCGGCGAGCACGTCAGAGGCGTAATGGACGCCCAGGTAGATGCGGCTTATGCCCACCATCGCGATGACCAGGCCAAAGCAGACGCACCACACCACGCGCATGACGTCGCGGCGGTGGTAGCGCCAGACCATCCAGATCAGCAGCCCGAAGAACGCCATCGCCACCATCGAGTGGCCGGAGGGGAAGCTGTAGCCGGACTCGGAGATGAGGCGAAAGCCGGCCGGTCGCGGGCGCTGAACGATGACCTTGAGGACGGTGTTCAGCACGACCACGCACACGAGGTTGACCGCCACGCACCAGCCCGGCGCCTTGCCCGGGGCGAGCGCGGCGATCACGGCTGCCATGACCGCGAGCACCACGACCGAGGCGAGCGACGTGAACGCCTCCATGAAGGGCGTGAGCGCGTCGGAGCGCAGCGTCTCAACGAACACCTGGTAGGCAAGGGTGTCGAGGCGCATGATCTCGCCGCTCGCGACCTCGCCGAGCAGCCACACGAAGATCAGCGCGGCAGCGAGAAGAACCACCACGCGGCGGTTGTCCCTGAAAAGGCCCAGGGCGCCGCGCGTGGTCTCGCGTGCGCCCCGGGCAAGCTCCTCGCGACGGCCCATGGCCTAGAGGTTGGCCTCGAGCTCGGAGACGAGGGAGGCCTTGGGCATGTTGCCGACCATGGTGTGGACGGGCACGCCGCCCTTGAAGAGGATGAGCGTGGGGATGGAGACGATCCGGAAGCGCTCCGCGAGGCCGGACTCCTCGTCGACGTTGCACTTGTAGACCGTCAGCCGGTCGGCCATCTCCTGCGAGATCTGGTCGACGACGGGGCCGAGCGCGCGGCACGGGCCGCACCATGACGCCCAGAAGTCCACGAGCACGGGCTTGTCGGAGCTGGCGACGACCGCGTCGAACTCGGCGCCGGTGATTGCCTGGGACATGGGAGACCTCCTTGGGTCGGTCGGTTCTTGTTGGGGGTTATACCCCGAACTACACTGTTCTTATCAGCCGGACGGACGGGAGGTCGCATGGCGAGCGAGCGGGATGCGCGCAGGCGCGCGTACGTCGACAAGGCCGCGGCGGAGCTGGACTCCCTCGCGGCGCGCGGGGTGCGCGCCGGGGGCAACGCGTTCTCCTCCGTCCTTCTCGCCAAGGGCGAGCTCTCCGAGGCGGAGCGGGCCGGCGAGCCCGCGTTCTCCGGCGCCGACGGCACCGCCCTCAGGGCGTCGCTCGAGCGGCTGGGTTACGCGCCCGAGGACTGGGCCACCCTGCTCACCGCCGACGCGTCCGGCGACCCGCTCGACGCCGCGCTCCTGCGCGAGGCGGTGACCGCGCTCGACCCCGCCACGCTCGTCTGCTGCGACGAGGCCGCCGCCGCGGCGCTGCGCGAGGCCTACGCCGACGACCTCGCCGCCCTCGAGCGCCTGGACGAGGCGATGCTCGCAGCCGGCATCGTGGCGCGCGTCTGCGGTATGCGCGTCCTCAACCTGGGGGGCTTTGCCGCCGCCCTCGGAGACGCCCACGAGAAGCAGGTCATGTGGGCGCGTCTCAAGCAGATCCCGCCGCTCGGCGAGCCGTTCTAGGCTTTGTCCCCCGCGGCGCCTCCGGACGCCTGGCGCGGGGCTATCATCTAGGTATCTGTCGCACCCGCGGAAGGAGCCGCCCATGTCCACCATCTCCACGCCCGTCGACGCCACGACCACGCCCGCCTGGTCCGCGCTCAAGGCCCACCATGACGAGCTCGTGAGCTCGGGCTTCTCGCTCAAGGAGGCCTTCGCCTCCGACCCGGAGCGCGTGGGGCGCCTCTCCTTCGACATGGACGACCTCCACTTCGACCTCTCCAAGAACCTCGTGGACGAGAAGACCCTGTCGCTGCTCTGCGACCTCGGACGGGCCGTGGGCTTGGAGGAGCGCCGCGACGCCATGTTCGCCGGCGAGCACATCAACACCACCGAGGACCGCGCCGTCCTCCACACGGCGCTGCGCCGCCCGGCGGAGGACGCCGGCTCGCTGGTCGTGGACGGCCAGGACTGCGTGGCCGACGTCCGCGAGGTGCTCGACCGCATGTACGCCTTCGCTGAGCGCGTGCGCTCCGGAGAGTGGAAGGGCGTCACGGGCAAGCGCATCGAGCACGTGATGTCCATCGGCATCGGCGGCTCCGACCTCGGCCCGGTCATGGTCTACGAGGCCCTCAAGCCCTACGCCGACGCCGGCATCGACTGCCGCTACGTCTCCAACATCGACCCCAACGACATGGCCGAGAAGGTCAAGGGCCTCGACCCCGAGACCACGCTCGTGATCATCGTCTCCAAGACCTTCACCACGCTGGAGACCCTCACCAACGCGCGCGAGGCCAAGACCTGGCTGCTCGAGACCCTGCGCGCGCAGGGCGCGATCGACGGCTCCGCCGAGCAGGACGCCGAGGCGATCCGCAAGCACTTCGTGGCGGTCTCCACGGCGCTCGACCTGGTCGCCGACTTCGGCATCGACCCCGAGAACGCCTTCGGCTTCTGGAACTGGGTCGGCGGTCGCTACTCCGTCGACTCCGCCGTGGGCCTCTCGCTGATCGTCGCCTTCGGCCCCGAGCGCTTCGAGTGCTTCCTCAAGGGCTTCCACGACCTGGACCGCTACTTCGCCGAGACCCCGCTCGAGCAGAACGTGGTGGCCCTTCTCGGCCTCCTCAACGTCTGGTACGTCAACTTCTGGGGCGCCGAGAGCCACGCCGTGCTGCCGTACAACCAGTACCTGCATCGCTTCCCGGCCTACCTCCAGCAGCTCACGATGGAGTCCAACGGCAAGAGCGTGCGCTGGGACGGCAGCCCCGTGACCTCCGCCACCGGCGAGATCTTCTGGGGTGAGCCGGGCACCAACGGACAGCACGCCTTCTACCAGCTTATCCACCAGGGCACCCGCATGATCCCGGCGGACTTCATCGCCTTCGTGAACACGCCCAACCCCGCCAAGGACGGCGAGCAGGACGTCCACGAGCTCTTCCTCGGCAACTTCCTGGCGCAGACCAAGGCGCTCGCCTTCGGCAAGACCGCCGACGAGGTCCGCGCCGAGGGCACGGCCGAGTGGATGGTGCCGGCCCGCTGCTTCGACGGCAACCGCCCGACCACCTCGATCTTCGGCGTTGACCTGACGCCGCACGCGCTCGGCGAGCTCATCGCGCTCTACGAGCACATCACGTTCGTCGAGGGCACGGTCTGGGGCCTGGACTCCTACGACCAGTGGGGCGTCGAGCTGGGCAAGCAGCTCGCCAAGCAGATCACGCCCGCCTTCCACGACGACGCGGCGCTTGCCGAGCAGGACGCGAGCACCCAGGCGCTCATCGCCTACTACCGCGCTCACCGCAAGTAGCGTGCAAAGGGGACAGGCACTTTCGCACGTTTCGGGCCGCCGGGTTCTTCTCGCCCGGCGGCCCCTCTCTGTGAATTGGGGACAGTCCCCGATTCGCGGAGACGGCGTACAATTTCTGCGAGGGAATTCAACGAGAGGGGTCGCATGGACACCGCGAAGGTCTACTACACCAACCTGCGCACGTACGCCAAGGAGAGCCAGCTCGACAAGCTCAAGCGCCTCATCAAGCGCGCGGGCATCGGCCAGATAGACTTCGAGAACAAGTTCGTCGCCATCAAGATTCACTTCGGCGAGCTGGGCAACCTCAGCTTCCTGCGCCCCAACTACGCCCGCGCCGTGGCCGACGTGGTCAAGGAGCTGGGCGGCAAGCCTTTCCTCACGGACTGCAACACGCTTTACGTGGGCAGCCGCAAGAACGCTCTCGAGCACATCGACTGCGCGTACCAGAACGGCTTCACGCCCTACGCCACCGGCTGCCAGGTGATCATCGCCGACGGCCTCAAGGGCACCGACGAGGCGCTCGTCCCCGTTCGAGGCGGCGAGTACGTGAAGGAGGCCAAGATCGGCCGGGCCCTCATGGACGCGGACATCGTGATTTCCCTCACGCACTTCAAGGGCCACGAGCAGGCCGGCTTTGGCGGCTGCATGAAGAACCTCGGCATGGGCGGCGGCAGCCGCGCGGGCAAGATGGAGCAGCACGCCGCCGGCAAGCCCAACGTCAAGACCGAGCGGTGCATCGGCTGCCACGCGTGCGAGCGCATCTGCGCGCATGGCGCTATCAGCTTTGACGAGACGCGCGAGCGCGAGCTGCCGAGCGGCAAGACCGTCACCGTGCCCGTGGCGCACATCGACCACGACCGCTGCGTGGGCTGCGGACGCTGCATCGGCGCCTGCAACCAGGACGCCGTCGTGCCCGGCTCGGACGCCGCCGTCGACGTGCTCAACTGCAAGATCGCCGAGTACACGCAGGCCGTGGTGCAGGACCGCCCGAGCTTCCACATCTCCATCGCCACGGACATCAGCCCCAACTGCGACTGTCACCCCGAGAACGACACGCCCATCGTGCCCGACCTCGGCATGTTCGCGAGCTTCGACCCCGTGGCCATCGACCAGGCCGCGATCGATATGGCGCTGGCCGCGCCCGCGCTGGCCAACTCCGAGCTCACGGACATGCGCGCCAAGCTCGAGGCCGAGGGCGGCATCCCCGAGCGCTGCCAGCACGACCACTTCAACCTCACGCACCCGGACACCAACTGGCGCTCCATGATCGAGCACGGCGAGAAGATCGGGCTGGGCACGAGCCACTACGAGCTCATCGAGGTCAAGTAGCGCAGTCCGCCGTCCCTCTCGCCGCCGACGACAGGAGGCAGCCATGCCCAAGGTCATCGTCTTCGGAAGCGTGAACATGGACCTGTCCGTCGACGCGCCGCGCGTGCCGGCCGCCGGGGAGACGCTGGCGGGTTCCGGCTTCATAACGGCCGCGGGCGGCAAGGGGGCCAACCAGGCCGTCGCCGCGGCGCGGCTGGGCGCCGACGTCCGCATGGTCGCCGCGGTGGGCGCCGACGGCTTCGGCGAGGAGCTCACGGCCGGCCTTGCGGCGGCGGGGGCGGACGTCTCGCTCGTCCGGCGCGTCGCGGGCGAGACCACGGGCGTCGCCGTCATCCTCCGCACGGACGGCGAGAACCGCATCGTCCTGCACGCGGGCGCAAACCACGTCCTCACGGCCGACGATGTGGTCGCCGACCTGCGGCGCATTGGCGAGAAGGACGACGTCTTCGTGACCCAGGGGGAGTGCGACCCCCTCGCCACGGAGGCCGCCCTGCGCGCCGCCCGAGAGCTCGGCCTCTACACGATCTACAACCCCGCGCCAGCCCGTCCCGTGCCGGACGACCTCTGGCCGTGCGTCGACCTCGTCTGTCTGAACGAGACCGAGTGCCAGGTCATGTGCGGCGTGCTGCCCGTGGACGACGCCACGTGCCTCGCCGCCGCGCGCCGTCTGCGCGAGCTGGGAGCGGGGGCGGTGGTGATCACGCTCGGCGCCGCGGGCTCCTTCGCCCTGGGTGCCGACGGCGAGACCATCCGCATGCCGGCCGCTCCCGCGACCGTCGTGGACACCACGGGCGCCGGAGACACCTTCATCGGGGCGCTCGCGGCCGGGCTCGCGCGGTCCTTCTCGCTTGCCGAGTCTATGAGCTGGGGCGCATTGGCCTCCGGCATAGCCGTGAGCCGCCTCGGGGCCCAGCCGTCCATACCCACCGCGGCGGAAGTGGAGGCCCTGCGATGAGCGACGGGCGCAAGAGGCTGGTCCTGGACCTGGACACGGGCGTCGACGACGCGCTGGCGCTCGCCTATGCGCTGGGCAGCCCCGAGGTCGAGCTCGTCGGCGTCGTCTGCACCTACGGCAACGTGACCATGCGCACGGCGGTGCGCAACACGTGCGCGCTGCTCGAACTGCTGGGCCACCCGGAGGTCCCGGTCCTCGCCGGGGCCGACCGCGCCCTCGCCGCGACGTCCCCGTTTGCGCCGCCGGCGGCCGTGCGGCGCATCCACGGCGAGAACGGGCTCGGCGACCAGCCGGTCTCCGGTCGGTGCCGCTGCGCGCCGGGCGACGGCGTGGCCTTCCTGCGCGACGAGCTCCGCCGCGCGGAGGGGGACGGCGCGGAGCTCGTCTACGTTCCCACCGGGCCGCTCACCAACCTCGCCCACATGCTCACGAGCATCCCCGGCCTGGCCGACGCGCTCGGTCGCGTGACCTTCATGGGCGGGGCGCTCGCCGTGCCGGGCAACGTGACGCCCTGCGCCGAGGCCAACGTCGCGAACGACCCCGCCGCCGCGGACGCGGTGCTGCGCGGCGGGCTACGCACCCGGATGGTCGGCCTCGACGTGACGCATCAGGCGGTGCTCGCGCGCGACGACACGGCCGCCTGGCGCGAGCTGGGCACGCCCGCGGGGATCTTCCTCGCCGACGTGACCGACCACTACATCTCCGTCTACGAGGAGAACAACCCGCTGATGGGAGGCTGCGCGCTGCACGACCCGCTCGCCGTGGCGGCGGCGATCGACCCCTCGCTTGTGGGCCGTCTGCCGACGAACCTGCGCGTGGACCTCGAGGGGCCGACGCGCGGGCGCACCGTCTGCGATCCCGACCGTCTGCGCGACGAGGAGAAGACCTGCGAGGTCGCGCTCACCGTCGACGTCCCGCGCTTCCTGGGCGAGTTCCGCGCCCGCGTGGCCCGGGCGCTGGCCTGAGAGCGCCGAGTCTGTACTTTTGCCCGGGAGAGCTGAGTACAGACTCAATCTCTCACGATAAATGCGCTGGTAGAGAGCGCACGCATCGAGTCTGTATTTCGTGTTTCCGCCAAAAAGTACAGACTCGATGAAAAGTGGCGCGGAGGCTTCCCTCCGCGCCGCTCGCATGCCGGCAAAGCGTTCCGTCAGCCCTGCTGCTCGGGTGGGCGGAGCTTGGTCAGCGCCGTGTAGTCCACGTCCGCCGAGCTCGGCTGCATCGGGCCGGGTGCGTACCAGTCCAGCGCGCAGTCGATCCACGCGTTCCAGAACGGCCACTCGTGCGCGCCGATGTCCGGCTCCCAGTAGGTGACGTCAAAGTCGGCGTCGCGCAGCAGCCGCACGAGGTCGCGGTTGTTTTCGCAGAGACTGTCGTGCAGACCGCACGCGGCGTAGAAGCGCGGCTTGGGCAGCTCGGGGTCCTGACGGAACTTGTCGATCAGCGCCACGTAGTCCTTGTCGGAGCCGATGACCGTGTCGATGTCACCGAAGAAGCGCTCGTAGTACTTGCGCTTGCGCGGCGAGCGGCTCTCCACAGCCTCGAGCACGCGGTCGCGCATGAACGCCCCCGAGAGGATGATGATCGAGCCGAAGCGGTCCGGCCGCAGCAGGCCGTTGATCAGCGCCGTGTACGCGCCGATCGAGATGCCGGCCAGCGCCGTGTCTTCGCGCTTGGTGGACAGCGGGAAGAGGCGACGCGTGAAGTCCACCAGCTCCTCGCTGATGAACTTGCCGTGCCACTCGTTTATCTCGGGCTTGTTGAGGTAGAGGCCGTCTTCGCCGGAGGGCATGACGAGCGCGATGTCGCGGGCCTCCGCCGTCTCCACGACGTGCGTGCGGTCGATCCAGTCGACGTCCTGGCCGAAGAGGCCGTGCAGCAGGTAGACCGTGCGGTACGGCCCGCGCCGCTTCTTGGCCAGCTTGTTGCCGTCCATCTTGTCCGCAGGTATGACGACCGTGAGCACCACGTTGCGCTCAAGGTAGTGGGAGTAGAAGTCGACCCTGAGCAGTGCCATTCTCGCATCCCTCCCGAGGGGTTCGCGGATCTCGCGCTACAGGAGCCAGTTCAGCGCCTTGGGCAGCGCGGCGTTCCAGAAGTCCCAGTCGTGCCCGCCATGCATCTCATCATAGGTGACGTCAAGGCCGGTGTCGCGCATGCGGCCCGCAAGCATCCGGTTGGCCTCGGCGAGCGGGTCCTGGTCGCCGCAGGTCATGAAGATGCGCGGGCGCGGGCGGTCGCAGTAGACGAGATCGGCGGCCAGGCGCGCGGGGTCCTTGTCGGAGTCGCGCACGTGGGAGAGGTCGCCGAAGGTGTGTTCGAGGAAGTCGCGCGAGAGGAAGAACAGGCCGTCGGAGGAGATGACCTGGTCGAAGTTGTTGATGATCATCGCCGAGGACAGCGACACGATCGCGCCGAACGTCTCGCAGTACTTGAGGCCGTTGCGCAGCGCGCCGTAGGCGCCCATCGAGATGCCGCCGATGAAGGTGTCCTCGCGGCGCGTGGAGAGCGGGAACATCCGGCGCGCCACCTCCACGAGCTCCTGGCCCACGAAGCGCCCGTAGTAGTTGTGGACCTCGGGCTGGTCCAGGTAGAACGCGTTGTAGCCGGAGGGCATGACCACGGCGATCCCGTGGCTCTCGGCCCAGCTGCGGATGCGGGTCTCGCTGATCCAGTCCGCGTGGTTGCCCGAGATGCCGTGCAGCAGGAAGAGCGTCTTGAACGGTGCCTTCCTGGGCGGGTAGGGGGCCTGCTCCCAGGCGCGCATCTCCGCCTCGAGGGTGCCGCCGGCGTGGCGCATCGCGGAGTCCGCGGCGTAGGCCGCACCCTGGTCGTCGACGGGCAGGATGACCTCGAGCGTGGTGGTGCGCATGAGGGAGGAGGAGAAGTAGTCAACGCTGATGAGGGCCATGGGGGCTCCTTTGGTCCGGCGAGAGGAACGCGGACCAGTATAGCGCGCCACCGACGCCCGCTCTGCCGCGCGCTCGGGCTCAGTCGGGTCCGCATCCGGAGGGTTTGGGTTCGCGGGGCACGTCCGGATCGGAATCTGCCCCGTGCCGCCCAAATGGACGGAGGCCCACGGGATCGCTCCCTGCGGGCCTCCACTTCGGCAGCTGCCAAGCTATGCGCTTTACAGTGCGTGCGCACGCGATTGTCTCGTCGGGCGCTCGCTCCCTGCACGGTGAGTATCATTTCCCATGGGCGGCGTCGCCGCCACGACGCGCCGGCGAACGGTCTGTTTCACCGGCCGAGCACAACTCGCCAACACGCCCTCCACAAGCCTTGCGCCCTTCACATGCGCTACGATTTGTCGGGTGAGCGCGAGAGAGGAGATCTCATGGCAAAGAAGAGCGCGAAGTCCGCGGCCCGGCGCCGCGACGGCGAGAAGGGCGTCGAGCCGTTCCGCTTTGACGACTCCAAGTACGGGTACACGCTCTTCTCGGCGTCCTTCGACTACGGCGAGCTCAACTTCGCCCGAGCCGCCGAGATGCTCGCCCCCCGCGCGCCGCTGGCGCTCAAGCTCGTCTCGGCCGTGCCGCTCCTGGGCATCGTGCTCTGTGCGGTCTTTGCCCGGGGCAACAGCGTGCCCCTGTACGTCTGCTTCGCGCTCGCCATGGGATGCATCGTCCTCACGGGCAACTGGGACCGGTGCCTGCGCGGCTACGCGCGGCAGTCCACGCTCGCGCCCGCCGCGGGCGGCGAGCGCCGCCACGTCGCCGTCACCGAGGACGCCGTCCACCTGGAGAACGAGCAGGGCCCCATCGGCAGCTACGACCTCTCCGAGCTGCGGACGGTTTACCGCAACAGCGACTGCATCCTGGCCGGTTTCGGCGACAAGCGCTACGTCTACGTCCCCCGCGTCGCGCTGAGCGAGGGCCGCTTCCGCGAGCTCGGCCGCTTCCTCGAGGAGCGCCGCGGGACCTAGCGCCCCGGCGCGCTACTCCGCCAGCAGCGGCTCCATCTCGAAGGTGAGGCAGTTCACGTAACCGCGGTTGGTGAGGCGCAGCTCCGGAACGCACGCGAGCGACATCACGCCCATCGTCATGAACGGCGAGGGCATCGTGCAGCCCATCTGCTCCCAGGCCCTTCTCGCCGCCGCGACCTTCTCGGCCACGACCTCGACGCGCTCGGTGCTCATGAGGCCGCAGACCGGCAGCTCCACGAGCGCGAGCACCTTGCCGTCCGCGACCGCGACCTCGCCGCCGCCGCACTCCGCGAGCGTGCGCGCCGCGAGCGCCATGTCCTCGTCGTTGTCGCCCATGACGAGCAGGTTGTGCGCGTCGTGGCTCACGGTCTGCGCGAGCGCGCCGTGGATCCCGAAGCCGGTCACGAAGCCGAAGGCGTGCGTGCCCGCCGCGCCGTGGTGACGGTCGAAGACGGCAACCTTGAGGACGTCGTGCGCGGGGTCGGCCTGGAGCGCGCCGCCCGCCACCGGCACCTCCACGACCGCGTTGCGCGTGATCGTGTCGCCGGGCTCGATGGCCATCGAGCGCACGCGGGCCGTGCCGTCGGGCAGGTCGACGGGGATGCGGAAGGTCTCGGGCGTGGGCGTGAGGCCCAGGTTCATCGTGTGGGTCATGAAGTCGGGCCAGGCGTAGGGCTCCACCTCGAAGCACGCGCGGCCGTCCTCGGCCACCAGCTCGCCGTCGATGAAGACCTTGCGCGCGAAGAAGCCCTCCAGGTCGTCGAGAAGCACGATGTCGGCGCACTTGCCCGGCGTGACGGAGCCCATGTCGTTCCCGAGCCCGAAGTACTCCGCGCAGTTGATCGTCGCCATCTGCAGGGCGGTGACCGGGTCCAGGCCCAGGTGCACGCACTCGCGCAGGATGCGGTCCATGTGGCCCTCGTCCACGAGCGTGTGCGGGTGGTTGTCGTCGGAGCACAGCAGGCAGTGGCGCGTGTCAACGCCGCTCGCCACGAGCTGCGGCAGGTAGCCGGGGAGGTTGAGCCACGCCGAGCCCTGGCGCAGCTGCACCCACATGCCCATGCGCAGCTTGGCGAGCACCTCGTCGAAGCTGCCGGACTCGTGGCAGGAGGAGATGCCTGAGGCCACGTAGGCGCTGAGGCCGCGGTCGCGGTCCGGCGAGGGGAAGTGCCCGGTGATCACGCGGTCGGCGCGCAGCGTCTCGCGCACCTCGTCGAGGGTGTTCTGCTCGCCCGCCAGGATGCCGGGGAAGTTCATCATCTCGCCGAGCGCGACCACGTTGTCCCAGGTCATGCTGTCCGCGATGTCCGCGGCCGTGACCTCGGCGCCCGTGTCCTCCACGCCTGTCACCGCCGGCACGCACGACGGCGGCGTCATCATGGCCTTGAGCGGCACGCGCCGCGCGTCCTCGAACATCGCGCGCACGCCGGGCATGCCGGCGACGTTGCCCACCTCGTGCGGGTCGCAGAAGATGCCGGTCGTGCCGTGCGGGACCACGGCGCGGGCGTACTCGGCCACGCCGATCATCGCGCTCTCCACGTGGATGTGGCTGTCCATGAGGCCCGGCGCGGCGTAGAGCCCGGAGGCGTCGACGACCAGCGTGTCCGGACCGATGCAGTGCTCCGCCGTGTGCTCGCCCAGGCCGAGGTAGGCCACGCGCCCGCAGGCCACGGCGATGTCGGTGTCCGGCAGGATCTCGTGGGTGGTCACGCTCACGAGGTTGGCGTGGCGGATTACGAGGTCGGCGGGCTTCTCGCCCTGCGCCACGCGCACGAGGTCCTCGTTGCACTCCCAGAGCGGCATCCTGCAGAAGCGGTTGATCATGGCGACCTCCTTGTGGGCGACGTTTGGACAAGGGTAGCGCGAGCGCGACGCACGGGCGCCGACTTTGCTAAAGTGTTCCGCGAGCGCGTTCGGTGGGTTCGGGTGACGCAACACCTCGAACCTGGTCAGGGCCGGGAGGCAGCAGCCATAAGGGGCCTCTGGCGGGCACCCGTTCCCACCGAGCGCGCTTTTTTGCTGCCGCGAGGTCCCGGGTTAAAACGACCGCATCGTCCCCGCCCTTCTCGGCGCCTGGGTTAAAACGACCTCATCGTCCTCATCGAAACGCCTCCGGAAAGGGGGACGATGAGGTGGTTTTAACCCGCCCGGCCGCTCGGACGGGGACGACGCGGTATTTCTAACCCCGATGGCTCGGCGAGAAGGACCGCGTCGTACGTGCGATAATGGCGCAGTCCCCCGGACCGAAGGAGCCATCGTGAGCGACCTGCCCTCGCACCGTCTTGACTCGCGCATGCTGCGCGTTTGGTACGTCTCCGACGTGATCGGCATTGCGGTGGTGGCCGTGCTGGCCGTGGTGGCCTGGGCGATCGTGCGCCACCTGGGCGGCGACGTCTTCTGGGTCTATCTGGTGGCCGGCGCAATCGAGCTCGTCTGCGTGGGCGACCTGCTGATCTCCCCGCGCGTTGAGATGGCCACCTGGCGCTACGACGTCACGCCCACCGACGTGGACCTCTACCACGGCGTCTTTGTGAAGAAGCGCGTGATCGTGCCGCTCGTGCGCGTCCAGCATGTGCAGACCAAGCAGGGCCCCATCCTGCGTGCGAACGGCCTGGCCACGGTGACCATCTCCACCGCGGGCGAGAGCTTCGAGATCCCCGGCCTCGCGGAGGCCGACGCCGCCGCGCTGCGCGACCGCGTGGCCGAGCTCGCGCGCCTCGCGAAGGAGGACGTGTGACCCCGGGCGAGAAGGACGGTCGGCCCCCGGCGCCGGGTGCGCCGTCCGGCGGAAAGGACCTCGAACGCGAGGTCGAGCGCCTTGCCGTCCCGGAGCGCTCGCTCCTCGAGCGCGATGGCGGAGTGGCGGCGGTGTCGCCGGGCGAGCACCGCGCCAACCCGCTCTCCGTGGTGGTCGAGGCGCTCAAGATGGCCTCCGGCCTGGTCGTGCTCATGGCGTTTGGCCTCGCGGGTGACTTCTTCGCGGGCGATCTCCCCACGCTCGCCACCCTCGTGCTCGCCGCGGCGGGGATCTTCGCGGCGTGTCTGGCGCTGAGCCTCGTCGTCTGGCGCGTCCGCACCTGGGAGCTCACGGACGAGGGCGTCGTCATGCGCTGGGGCCTTCTGAACAAACGCCAGCTCACGATACCCTACGAGCACATTCACACGGCAGACATGAGTTCCGAGCTGCTCGACCGGCTCTTTGGTCTCATGACGCTCGACCTCGACACGGGCGCCGCCGCGGCCGAGGGCGACGCCGCCCGGATGCGGGGCCTGCGCGCCGGCGAGGCGGAGGCGCTCCGTGCGGAGCTCTTCCGCCGCAAGCGGGCGGCCGGCTCGCCAGCGGGCGAGAAGGACGGCGCGCCCGCCGCGTCTGACGACGGCGTGCCCGACGAGCGACCGCTCGCCACCTTCGAGCTCGCGGGACGCCAGCTCCTGCTCGCCGCGGCGTCCCAGACGAGCGCCGCGAGCCAGGCGGTGGCGCTCGTCGTCCTTCTGGTCAACGGTCTGAACCAGCTCATCGAGTGGGGCGTCCTCGACCTGGCGGGCACCGGCGACGAGCTGGTGGCGACCGCGCTGCCAGTGCTCGTGCCGGCGGTGGCCGCCTTCGTGCTGGCCGCCATCGTGCTGGGCGCCGCCGTCTCGTTTGTGCTCGGCCTCGTGCGCTATGCAGGGTATCGGGTGGAGCGCTACGCGGACCGCGTCGTCGTGGAGCACGGCCTGCTCTCGCGCTCGTCCCGAACGGTGGCCGTGGATCGCGTCCAGCACGTGGTCGTGCGGCAGGGGATCATCCGCCAGCTCGTCGGCTACGCGGAGGTGTACGTGCAGGTGGTCTCGGCCCCGGGCGAGGCGGACGGCGAGCCCTCGGGCAGCGTGCTGCTCCACCCCTTTGTGCGCATGGGCGAGCTCGACGCCCTTCTCGCCGAGGTCCTGCCGGCCTACGCCGGCGTGGTCGGCCAGGTGGAGCTGCGGCGCCTTGGCCCGGTTGCGTGCCGGCGCGCCGTGGTGCGCGCCGCGATCTGGTGGCCTTTCGCGACGGCGATCTTCTTCGGCGTGCACTGGCTGTTCGGCCTCTCCGGCCTGCTCGCGAGCGCAGGATGGCTGCTGGGCCCCCTGCTCGTGGCAGCGGTGCTGCTGAGCGTGGTGCTACTGGCGGGCCTCGTCGTCGACGCCCTTCTCGCCTGGCGGGGCGCCCGCTACGGGCATACGGCTCGTGAGCTGGTGCTGGTTTCCGGAGGCTTCACGCGCCGGACTACGATCGCGCCGCGCTCACACCTGCAGCGGATGCAGGTCTCGGCGAGCCCGTTCCAGCGTCGTGCCGGCGTGGCCACGCTCTCCGCGCGGACCGCGGCGAGCGACGCGGAGGGCCTGGAGCTGCGTGACGTTCCCGCGGACGACGCCGACGCCCTTCTCGCCTGGTTCCGCCCGCGCGGGTGAGGCCTGGGTTAGAAACAACGCATCGTCCCCGCCCTTCTCGGCGTTTGGGTTAAAACGACCTCATCGTCCTCATCGAAACGCCTCCGGAAAGGGGGACGATGAGGTGGTTTTAACCCGCCCGGCCGCTCGGACGGGGACGACGCGGTATTTCTAACCCTTGCGCGCCGGGCGAGAAGAACCTGTGGCCGTCGCGTGCTCCGGCCTCCCCGCGGGTATACTGGAACCTCGGAAGCCGACGTGCCCGGAGGCCGCATGGAATCGCTCTACACCAAATACCGCCCGCAGACGTTCGAGCAGGTCGTGGGCCAGTCGCACGTGGTCGAGACCCTCAAGCGCGCCGTGCTCGAGGGGCGCACCAGCCACGCCTACCTCTTCTGCGGGCCGCGCGGCACCGGCAAGACCACCATGGCCCGCATCCTGGCCAAGGCGCTCATGTGCGAGAAGGGCCCGGCCGCGTTGCCCGACGGCAGCTGCGAGCAGTGCCGCCTCATCGCGTCCGGCGAGCACCCGGACGTCATCGAGCTGGACGCCGCCTCGCGCACCGGCGTCGATAACGTCCGCGAGGAGATCATCGGCCGCGTGAGCTACGCGCCGGTCATGGGCCGCGCGAAGGTCTACATCATCGACGAGGTCCACATGCTCACCCCGGCGGCGTTCAACGCGCTGCTCAAGACGCTCGAGGAACCCCCCGAGCACGTGGTCTTCGTCATGTGCACCACCGACCCGCAGAAGATTCTCCCCACGATCCTCTCGCGCGTGCAGCGCTTCGACTTCCATGCCATCGGCAACGACGAGATGCAGGCGCACCTGGCCTACGTCTGCGGCCAGGAGGGCTTCACCTATGACGCGGCCGCGCTCGAGCTGATCGTGCGCCACGCGCGCGGCGGCATGCGCGACGCGCTGACCTCGCTGGAGCAGCTCTCCGTCTTCGGCGCGGGCGACATCGGGCTGGAGGCGACCCAGGACCTGCTCGGCGAGGTGTCCGGCTCCGTGCTGGGCAAGGTCGCCGAGGCGATGGCCCGCCGCGATGCCGCCGCGCTCTTCGCCGAGGTCGCGACGCTCGCGGACGAGGGCCGCGACCTGCTGCGCTTCACGCGCGAGCTGGCCGCCCACGTGCGCGACGTCTACGTGGTGGCGGTGGCGCCGGATGCGGACGACGTCGTGGCGGCGCGCGGCGAGGAGCTCGCGGCCCTGCGCGCGGAGGCTGCCGCCTTCGGCTCGGCGGACCGCGTGGCGCGCGTGCTCACGGTCCTCGGTGATGCCTCGAGCGAGATGCGCACGGCCACCAACCAGCGGCTTGTTCTGGAGATCGCGCTCACCCGCGTGGCGCGCCCCGAGACGGACCTCACCCTCGAGGCCCTCGCCGAGCGCGTGGGCGACCTCGAGCGCCAGGTGGCCATCCTCGCCACCCCCGGCGCCCGCCCTGCCGCCCCCGCCCCAGAGCCGCAGCCCGCCGTCTCCGAGCCACGAACCCAAACTCAAAACGGGTTTGGGTTCACCGCCCAAGCCCCTGCCTCGGCCGGCGTCAACGCCCCCGCAGCTCAGAGCGTCGCTCCGGAAGCTGCGCCGCAGCCGGCTCCTGCTCCTGCCCCGGTTTCCGAACCCAAACTCTCGGGCGCGGGCGAGAAGAACGGAGCGCCTGGGTCCGCCGGCGCGTCCGCGGGCCTCAGCAACGGCAACCTCCAGCGGGCCTGGAAGCAGGTCGTCGACCAGCTCGTGAGGCAGGTTCCGGCCAAGGGCTCGCTGCTCCTCTCGTCGACCGCCGTCTCCGACGACGGTGCGCGCCTCACCGTGTCCCTGCCCAAGGGCTCGCACTTCGCGGCGAGGATGCTCGAGCGCTCGGACGTCCGCGCGAGCGTGGACCCCGTCGTGTCGGCAGCCTTCGGGCCGCGACAGGTCGTCTACGTCGAGTCCAGCCTCGCGAGCCAGGCGATCTCCCGTGCCGAGGCCCAGGCGCAGCCCGCCCCGGCACCCGTCGCGCCTCCGGTCGAGGCCCCTGCCCCGACGCCCGCGCCCGCAGAGCCCGCGCCTGCGCCCGAGGCGCCCGTCGCGGAGCCGGCCCCGACGCCGGCCCCGGCCGAGCCGACCTACCCCATGCCCTGGGACGCCCCCGCCCCCGAGCCCGAGCCCGTCCCCTACACCGACGCCGACGTGGCCTCGTTCGCCCAGGACGAGGAGCCTCCCGTCAACGAGCCGCCGGCCGCGGCGGCGCCCGCAGCGATACCGACGCCGGCGAACTCGGTCGAGTCAACCGTGAACGGCCGGGGCGACGGGGGCACCCCCGCTGCGACTCACGAAGTGAGCGAGGCGTCAGCCGAGCGCGGAGCGGGCGGGGGTGCCCCCGCCGCCCCGGCCGGCACCGAGGAGCTCTCGCCCGAGTTCGCCGCCATCGCGGCCCAGCTCAGCGCCGCCTTCGGCCAGCCCCTCTCGGTGAGCGTGGAGCCCTCGAACCCCACCTCTGACGAGGAGGCCGCGGCCGAGCTCTCCAGGGAGCGGGACTACGAGGAGGACGCCGGCTTCACCGACGAACCCGTCGACGACGAGGAAGATGACGAGTAGCACCATTCACCGTACCTCTCGCCCGCGGAACCGCGGCGAGCGATAGCGAAGAAAGGAAACACGGCATGTCCAAGGGATTCAACATGGGCGGCATGAACCGCAACCAGATGATGGCCCAGGCCCGCAAGATGCAGGAGCAGCTCCTGGCCGCCCAGCAGAAGGCGGCCGAGACCGAGGTCTCCGCGAGCGCGGGCGGCGGCGCCGTCAAGGTCACGGCCACCGGCGACCTGCGCCTGACCTCGCTCACGATCGACCCGGGCGCCGTCGACCCCGAGGACGTCGAGATGCTGCAGGACATGATCCTCGCCGCCGTGAACGACGTCCTGGACTCCGCCGAGCAGATGGCCAGCCAGCAGCTCGGCGCCGTGACGGGCGGCATGAGCATCCCGGGCCTGTTCTAGGACGTGCCTGCCGTGTCCATGGACGCCACCATAAACGACGGCCGCGCGCTCCAGCGGCTGCTGGACGAGCTGGGCAGGCTGCCGGGCATCGGCCCCAAGTCGGCCCAGCGCATCGCCTACCACCTGCTCGAGGCCGACGCCGAGGAGGCGCGTCGCCTCGCCGCCGCGATCCTCGAGGTCAAGCAGCAGGTGCACTTCTGCCCGGTGTGCTTCAGCTATGCCACGCGCGAGACCTGCGACGTCTGCGCCGACGGATCGCGCGATCGCGAGCGCATCTGCGTGGTCTCCGAGCCGCGCGACGTGAGCGCCATCGAGCGCACGGGCAGCTACCACGGGCTCTATCACGTGCTCGGCGGCGTCATCAGCCCCATGGACAAGATCGGGCCCGAGCAGCTCCACGTGCGCGAGCTGCTGGCGCGCCTTGCCGACGGCAGCGTCACCGAGGTCATCCTCGCCACCAACCCGGACGTCGAGGGCGAGACCACGGCGACCTACCTCGCGCGCGTCATCCATCCGCTGGGCGTGCGCGTCTCTCGCCTGGCGAGCGGCCTGCCCGTGGGCGGGGACCTGGAATATGCGGACGAAATCACCCTCGGGCGCGCCATCGAGGAGCGCCGCGAGGTCTAGCGATCGGGGGACGCTATGGCAGCAAGGGACGAGAAGAACGTGCGCCCGGCGCACCACGCGAGCCACGCCGCGCCAGCGGGGCGGGGAAGCCACGCCGCCGCCGGAGGCTCGGCGCACGCCAGCCACGCGCGGACCGGCGCGCGGCGCGCGGCGCGCCAGGGCTCTCAGGGCTTGGCCAGCGACTCCAGCGAGATCTCGACGATCGGCGCTGGGCAGGGCGCGCGCGTGACCACGCGAAAGAACGCCGCCGAGGCCGCGGACCGCGCCCGACAGAACGCCGAGAGGCGCTACGCCAAGCGCCACCCCGAGGCCCGCGCCCCGCAGGGCGGCCCGGAGCGGAGCGTCCGCAACATCGTCCTTCTCGTCATCGCCGGCATCCTAGTGGTCGCGGTGGTCTTTGCCGTCGGGAGCCTGATCAACGCGCTGCTGTTCCCTCCCGCGACCGAGGAGGCCACCAAGCAGGAGCAGACCCTGCGCCCCAGCGACGACGAGCTCGCCGCGCAGGAGGAGCAGGCCGAGCACGACGCCGGCCACGAGCAGGCGGGCGTCGACGGGACCGTGAGCTACGCCGGCGAGACGTACTCGCTGCACCAGGGAGACGACGGCGCCTGGAGCCTCGTCAACTCCGCCGGCGAGGCGCTCGTTGCGCTCGAGGGAACGCCGGTCGCGCTGGTGCGCACCGGAGACACGCTGCTGGCGCCCGAGAACCGCGACGGCGGCTGGGACGTGCCGTGCTACGTCGTCGGCGGCCACACGCAGGGCATCACCTACGTCGTCGGCTCCGACGGCAACCCGGTGCAGGGCTCCGGGGACATCGCGTCCGTCGAGCTCGACGGGACCACGCTCCGCGTGACGGGCGCCGACGGGTCCACGACCGACGTCGCGCTGGCGTAGACGCCTCCGGGTTAGAAATACCGCGTCGTCCCCGTTCCCGCGGCCGATCGGGTTAGGAATACCGCATCGTCCCCCTCCAAACGCGTCCGCGGAGGGGGACGACGCGTTGTTTCTAACCCGCGCGGCGAGAAGGACGGGGACGAGGGCACTTTTCTAACCCGTCCCTGATATTAATAAAAATAGAAAACGTACTAGCGACATGAGATCCGAACGCATCTGAGTGCTTGCTGCATATTTTGTAGCAATTCGATGGAAGAACATCGTGTTGCATCCTAGACGGCCTCTCGGCAAACTGTGAGTATGCGGAAAATGGCATGCGTTTCACCATAGGTTCGTTTGTTTCAGTTCTGCCATGACTTGGCAGCCAAAAAGGGAGGCCAAGCCGCGGATAGCGTGCTGCTCGTTATATCGATTCAAAACGTGATGTTATTTCGAGTCATGGGAGGCACGGATGGGATTCGCGGACCTGTATTTGAATGCAGTCGAGGACGTCCTGTCAGCCATCGTCTCTGACGAGCGCGAGGCCATAGACCGGGCAGGCGAGCTGCTCGCCTCCTCCCTTTCTCATGACGGGATGCTCTACGTCTTTGGCTGCGGTCACTCCCACATGGTCGAGGAGGAGCTTTTCTATCGCGCCGGCGGCCTCGCCCCGGTCTGCCCGATGTTCGACACCTCGACGATGCTCCACGAGGGGGCGGCAAAGAGCAGCCTGCTCGAGCGAAAGAGCGGCTATGCGACCCTCATAGCGGAGCGCTATCCGATCGGCCCGAACGACTGCCTGCTCGTCGCGTCCACAAGCGGCATCAACTCCCTTGCGATAGAGATGGCCCAGGCGGCTGCCGAGAAGGGCGCCGCTGTCATAGGCATCTCCTCCTTCGCCTACCGCGAGAAGCCCAGCCGGCACCCGCTCGGCCTGCACCTCCCCGACGTCTGTGACGTCTGCGTCGACAACCACGTCGCCGTAGGCGATGCGAGCGTTCCGGTGCGCACAGACGGGACCAAGGCCGGTCCGACCTCGAGCATCGCCACGCTCCTCATTGCCAATCTCGTCATGCTCTCCGCCTGCGAACGTCTGCGCGCCGCCGGACGCGAGCCTGAGGTGTTCCTGAGCGGCAACTGCGAAGGGTCGTCCGAACACAACGCAGACCTGGTCAGACGGTATTCGGCTCGGGTCAGGAGCCTGTAGGGGGCACCGTGAACAGCCGCGCAGCACATATCGTGAGCATTCTCATTGCCGACGGCCATGCGAGCCTCGAGCACCTCTCGAGGGAGCTCGGCATCAGCCCGAGGCTCGTCCGGTATGAGCTCGACGGCCTTGACGCCTTCTGTCGCCGGCTCGGCCTTGCCGCGCCCATACTCGACAAGGGTGTCGTGCGCTTCCCTGACGCTGGCCAGGTCTTCTCGGTGTCAGGAGCCATTGATGATCTGGACCCCGTTGACTTCGTGCTGTCTCCGACGGAGCGCCGCGACGTGGAGTTCATGCTCTTCCTCACCTCGGGTGCCGCGCATCTGACGAGCCAGCAGATCGCCGACCGTCTCGGCGTGAGCCGCAGCATCATCGACCGCGACGTCACGTTGCTCAAGAGCGAGCTGTCTGCCTCCGGCCTGCGCCTCGAGTCGCTCTCGAGCAAGGGTAGGCGCCTCGCGGGAAGCGAGTTCGCCGTGCGCAGGCTTGCCGTCCAGGTGATTGAGCGCAACCTCGACTTTGCCTGCGTCCACGACGAACGGGCCTTCGCCTGGAGTGCCGCAGCCCGGTGGTTCAAGGCCCTGGGCGTCGTGGACTCCGCGAGAGAGCTGCTCGGAGTCGTGATGAGCCTCGAGTCAGGTGACTTCGGCCACTGGCTGGCGTTCGATTCGCTCCGAATGATCGTCTACACGCTTGCTGTCATGCGCATGCGGATAGACTCCTCGTGCGTGGAGAGCGACCAGATCCCTGACCTTGCGTCCGTCGTCTCTTCCCGCGAGTACGTCTATGCGGTGCAGATTGCCGACGAGATGGCGCGAACCGGTGGCGCCCCTCTGCCGACCGGCGAGGTTGACTATCTTGCCATGGTTCTTCTCGGCGCCCGCTTCGTCACCCCCGAGCCCTACCTTCGTGAGGACTGGATCGGCGTGCAGATGCTGCTCGACCGCATCGTCCGCTCGATGGAGGAGCGACTGGGGGAGAGCTTCTCCGCCGACCAGGAACTCATCGAGTCGCTCCAGAACCACCTCGGTCCCATGGTTTTCCGCCTGCGCCACGGCATCGTCACGCTCTCTCCCGACGTCGAGGACGCGCGGGCCTCGCACCCGATGTGCTTCGAGGCCCTCGAGGACATCGTCTCCCATGAGGAAGGCGGCCTTCTCGGCGAGGTCTCCGAGGGGGACGTCGCCTATCTCGCGCTCTACTTCTGCGCGTCGATCGAGCGCATGGCGAGAAGGGCTGCGATAGGCCGCACGGACGACGTGCTTCTCGAGAAGATCATGGGGGTCGTCCAGCGGCACTGCACGATCCTCGACCCTGAGGGACTTCTCGGCGATATGGAGCGCGCGTTCACGGCGCACGGCCTCGTGGTCCATGCCGAGCGCATCCAGCCCTCCCTGGCGGAGCTGCTCGGTCCGGAGAAGATCCTCTGTCCCGTGGACGCCTCCGGCTACGAGGAGGCCATCCGGACGGCGTGCGCGCCGCTGGTCTCCGCCGGCGACGTGGACGACGACTTCGTGGACCAGGCTCTCGCGGACATGCGCCGCGAGGGGACCTGCTTCGCCTTCATGCCCGGCGTCGCCCTCGTCCACGGACGCGCGGGGCGCAGCGTGAACCGCCTTGCGATGACGCTCGCGGTCCTTCCCGAGGGCGTTGAGTCTGGCCGTGCGGACTATGACCCGATTCATCTGGTGTTCTGTCTCGCCGCAACTGACAACTGGTCCCACATCCGTGCCCTCAGGGACCTTCTCGAGCTCTTTGACAGGGTCGACGTCCAGACCCTGTGCACAGCCAGGAATGCAAGTGAGATCAGGGAAGTCATGGGAGGTGCGTAAACGAGATGTCTATTGGCAGCTACATAGGCGCGGGCGGCATCGCCCTCGGGCAGGAGGCCCGCACCTGGGAGGAGGCCGTGCGCCAGGCAGGCGACCTTCTCGTGAGAGAGGGGGTATGCGACCCGTCGTATGTCCAGGACATGGTGGACACGGTACGTGAGCTGGGTCCCTACATCGTGGTGACCCCCGGGGTCGCTCTCGCGCACGCGCGCCCGAAGGGAAGCGTCGCCAGAAACGGCATCGCCGTGGCGACCTTCCCGGGCGGGGTCTGCTTTGGCAACCCGGACAACGACCCCGTGTACGTCGTCTTCGCCATCGCCGCGGTCACCGACGAGGAACATCTCGGACTCTTCCAGGAGGTCGCCGGCTTCCTTGGGACGGAGGGCAACATCGCGCTTCTCGAACAGGCGAGGAGCGTCGCGGACCTACCGGCAGAGATGAGAGAGGAGCGTGTTGACCATGCGGTTGCTTGACGTGGTGAAGGGAGGGCTCATCGTCTCCTGCTACGCCGGCGAGGACATCAACGAGCTGATGGCCGAGCCCGTTGCCATGGCCTGCGTGGCACGCAGCGTCATGGCGGGTGGCGCCGCCGCCGTGCGCACGAATCTCGAGAACGTGTCCGCGGTTAAGGAGGCGGTCGGACCTGAGGTCCCGGTCATCGGCATCAAGAAGATCTACAAGGAGCTCGGCTCCAAGGACTTCCGCATCACCCCCACCATGGCCGAGGTGGACGCCCTGGTCGCCGCCGGTGCCGACGCCATCGCAGTGGACGGAACCCGTCGTCCGCGCTATGACGAGCTGACCCTCGCGGAGTTCCTCGCGGCCATCAAGGAGAAGTACCCCGACCTGCCGGTCGTCGCCGACATCTCGACGGTCGAGGAGGGTGTGGCCGCTTGGGAGGCGGGCGCCGACTTCGTGGGCACCACGCTCTCTGGCTATACCCCGTATTCCAAGAACCCCATTGCCTTCGGCACGCTGCCGAGCCCCGACCCCGACTACGAGATCATCTCCGAGCTGCGCGCCGCTGGCGTGGAGCACGTGGTGGCCGAGGGGCGCATCACCGACGGCCACAAGATGCGCCGCTGTCTCGATGCGGGTGCCGACTGCGTGGTCATCGGCACCTCGATCACCGAGCCCAGGAAGATCGTCAAGACCATCCTCATGGATGCGAGCGAGGGAGGGGAGCAGTGATGCGTGCTTGGCAGCGTTACTTCGAGACCATGAACGAGGTCGTGCAGAAGGCCTACGACACCCAGGGTGACAACATCATGCGCGCGGCGGAGGTCCTCGCCGACGCCACCGAGAAGGACGGCATCATCCACCTCTTCGGCTCGGGGCACTCGAGCCTCGTGACCGAGGACTGCTTCTGGCGCTCTGCGACGCTTGCCAACGTGCACGCGATCTTCGAGTCCGCCGTCGCCGGCATCAACGAGATCACCAAGACGAGCTATCTCGAGAAGGTCGAGGGCATCGGCCAGGTCATCGTCTCCTACAACGAGGTCAGGCCGCCTGATGTGATGGTGTGCTTCTCCAACTCCGGCAACAACGCCGCGACCGTCGACGTCGCGCTGGCCGCCAAGGCGGCGGGCGTCCCGGTGATCGCGTTCACGAACGTGGTGTATGCGGACACGCTGACCACGCAGCACTCGAGCGGGAAGAAGCTCAAGGACATCGCCGACATCGTGATCGACAACTGCTCGCTGATTGGCGACGCGGCCATCGAGCTCGAGGGGCTCGAGGTCAAGGTTGGCGCCACGTCGACGATACCGGTGGTCTACATGCTCGCCGGTCTTCTCGCCCAGACCTGCGAGCTGCTGCTGGAGCGCGGCGTCACCCCCGACGTCTACTACAACGGTCACCTCGAGTACGAGCGCTCTGACGTTCGAGAGCACAACCAGGCTCTCGTTGAGAAGTACCGCCGCCGCATGAGGAACCTGTGAGAGAGGAGGCACGGATGCAAGAGCTGAAGGTACTGACGGTCTGTGGCGCCGGCGTGGGGACGTCCACCCTGCTCAGAATGAACATCGCGGACGCCTTCAAGTCGTTCGACCTGCCGTTCTCGGTCAAGGTCGAGAACACGAGCCTGTCGCGGGCCAAGGGCACGAGGTGCGACCTCGTCGTGACCTTCGACAGCTTTGCCGATGACGCACGCAAGTTCTGCCCCCACGTCATCACCATCAAGAACCTGATGGACAAGCAGGAGCTGCGCGACAAGGTCGGCGCCTACCTGACCGAAGCCGGACTCATCTAAGAAGAGGTGATATCAGTGGAAGCCATCCAGCCAGTTGTCGACTTCATCGTAACGTACATCTTCAACCAGCCCTTCATCCTGCTCGGCCTCATCGCGCTGCTCGGCCTCGTGCTGCAGCGCAAGCCCTTCCAGGACGTGGTCACCGGCACGCTCAAGACGGGAATCGGATACCTCATCCTCTCCCAGGGCACCTCGATCCTCTCCGGGATCGTTATGCCGATCTCCGACATCCTGAACAAGATCTTCAACATCGAGGCCACCGCTCCCGGCATGGGCACCGACCCGTTTGCCGCCGAGTGGGCGTCCACGATCGCCCTCATCATGGTCGTGGGCTTTGTGGTGAACCTGATTCTCGCTCGCTTCACGCCGTTCAAGTACGTCTACCTGACGGTTCACCAGACCTACTACATCACGTTCGTGTATCTCGCGCTTGCCGTCGAGGTCATCGCCAACCCGTCCGTCCCCATGTTCATCATCGTGGGCGGCATCATGCTCGGCGTCTACTGCACGCTCTCCCCGGCGCTCGTCCAGCCCTTCATGCGCAAGGTGACCGGGACTGACGAGCTGGCCTACGGCCACACCACCTCGTTCGGCGCGATCGCGGGCGCCCTGGTGGGCAAGCTCTTCAAGTCCCACGAGCAGGAGACCTCCGAGGACCTTCACATCCCGGACAAGCTCACGTTCCTGAAGGACATCACCGTCTCGACCGCCATCGTCATGACGCTGCTCTACGTCATCGGCGTCTCTCTCGCCGGTCCTGCTTGGGTCGAGGAGAACATGAGCGGCGGCACCGCGGCCTACCTCTACGCCATCACCCAGGGCGTCCAGTTTGGCGTTGGCATCACCATCGTCCTGACCGGCGTCTCCATGATGGTCGCGGAGATCACCGAGGCCTTCAAGGGCATCTCCGAGAAGCTCGTTCCCAACGCGGTTCCCGCTCTCGATTGCCCGATTGTCTTCAACTTCGCTCCCACCGCCGTCATGATCGGCTTCCTGAGCTGCCTCGCTACCGTCATTCTCTGCGTGGTCATCTTTGGCGCCGTTGGCTTCTACTCCCTGACCCCGCCCGTCATCACCTGCTTCTTCGGTGGCGGCCCGGCAGGCGTCTTCGGCAACTCCACGGGCGGTTGGCGTGGAGCGATTCTCGCGGGCGTGGTCGCCGGCCTGCTCCTGAGCTTCGGCCAGGCCCTCACCGTCGGCTGCCTGCCCACGACCATCGCGGACTTCGCCCGCTGGTCCAACGATTTCGACTACTCCGTGTTCACGTGGCCGTTCCAGCAGATCTTCAGGCTCTTCGGCTAGGAGCAAGGGCATAGGGGTCGCCCCCTCTCTCGAGGCGTCGCCGGGCTCGGGCCGGCGGCGCCTCTTTTCATGGGGTTTCGCTCGCCGGGTTAGAACTACCGCATCGTCCTCGTTCCCGCTGCCGATCGGGTTAGGAATACCGCGTCGTCCCCCTTCAAACTCGTCCACGGAGGGGGACGACGCGTTGTTTCTAACCCACGCGCCGAGAAGAACGGGGACGAGGGCGTTTTTCTAACCCGCCCCGCGTCCGCGCTCTTTCCGCGGAGATGTAATGCCGGCGTCAGGCGCGGCCGCCTCCCGTGCCATAATCTTGCGAACGAAGCGCCTGCGTCTACCAGCTTGGGGGAACGTATGAACATGCAGCATGCCCGCGTCGGCGTGATCGGAAGCGGCGCCTGGGGCCTGGCGCTCGCGCGTCTCTTCTCGCGCGAGGGACACGAGGTCACCGTATGGTCCGAGTCCGAGCAGACCGTCGAGCGCCTGCGCGAGACGCGCGTGATCCCGCTGCCCAATGACCCCGAGCTTCCCGCCGACATCGCCCTCACCACCAGCGTCGAGGAGGCGTGCGCCGACAAGGACGTCGTCGTCTTCGTGACCTCCTCGCGCTTCGTGCGCAGCATGGCCGCCCAGGCCGCGCCGTTCCTCGGGCCCAAGACGATCCTCGTCTGCGCGACGAAGGGCCTCGAGGAGGGCACGATGGATACGATGACTGAGGTCATCGCCAACGAGCTCTCCAAGGTGCGCCCGGAGCTGACTCCGGCGGTCGTTGCCCTCTCCGGCCCGAGCCACGCCGAGGAGGTCGCCTTCGACATGCCCACGTGCATCGTGGCGGCCAGCGACGACAAGGACGCCGCGCTTCTCGTCCAGCGGCTCTTCTCCGGCGACGTCCTGCGCGTCTACACCAGCGACGACGTGCGCGGCGTGGAGCTCTGCGGCGCCATCAAGAACGTGATCGCCCTCGCGTGCGGCATCGCCCGCGGCCTGGGCTTTGGCGACAACTCCTCCGCGGCGCTCATCACGCGCGGCATCGCCGAGATGCGCCGCCTGGGCACCGCCTTCGGCTGCGACCCCGAGACCTTCTTCGGCCTGGCCTGTACCGGCGACCTCGTGGTCACGGCCGGCAGCCTGCACAGCCGCAACCTCCGCTGCGGCAAGATGATCGGCTCGGGCATGCCGGTCGACGAGGCCGTGAAGAAGGTCGGCGCCGTGATCGAGGGCCTGAACGCGCTGCCCGCCGTTCTCGAGCTCTCCCAGCGTCTGCGCGTGGAGATGCCGATCTGCGAGATGGTCGACCGCGTCGTCTCCGGCGAGGTTGCCCCCGAGGACGCCACCGCGCTGCTGATGGGTCGCGAGCTCAAGGCCGAGGGCCCCGCCGCCTACGAGGACTAGCGCCACTCGGCGCAAACTCTGGCGTATGTACGAGCGCGCCGCCCTTCTCGTCAGTCGAGAAGGGCGGCGCGAGCTGTTTACCTGGTCGTATATGAACCGAAAGCAGCTCTCCGTCAGGAGCGCTCGTACATATGTCGGAGTTCGCTCCGTGAAACTGGCGGCCCCTCCGCTACCTGCGCACCTCGCTCAGGTAGCTCGGGCGGCGCACCAGGGCGCCGCGCGCGTCGTCGACGGCCAGGCGCAGCTCGCCCGCACGGTCGACGTACTGCTGCAGCACGTAGCGCAGGTCGGGGTCCGCCAGGCCCATGACCAGGCCCTCCGCCGCGTCCACGCCCGTCCCGAAGCGCTCGGGGTCGCAGTTCCCGCGCGCGAGGCGCACGATCTTCTCGAACGTCGGGCGCTCCTCCTCCCGCACGCTGCCGAGGCGCACCAGAAGCTCCAGCTGCTCCAGCTCGCACATGATCTCCCACAGGCAGAAGAGCATGCGGTCGGCGGCGTCGCGGTAGCGCGCCACCTCGGCGATCTCCGCGTTCCTCTCGCCGTCGGCGGAAATGGAGTCGAGCAGGGCGTTCGCCTGCGTGTGGATCATCTGGAAGTGGAGCAGGCGCTCGGAGGAGACCACGGTGTCGACGCGCTCGTCCAGCGTCGTGCGGACGAGGTCCCACGAGCTCGCCACCATCGGGAACATCTGACGCACGTCTGCCGCAAAGAGACGTCGGTCGGACATGGGCAGCACCAGCCGGTTGACCAGGGCGACGGTGACCACCGCCAGCGCGAGCGAGACGAGGCGCATCGTGGTGGCGTAGCCGTCGTCGATGGAGGCCGACGCCATGGTGACCGCGTAGGCCGTGGCAAAGAACGCCGAGGTCACCGTGCCGGGCGTCGCGGCATAGAGCGGCGCCACGAGCAGCATGCCCACCACCATGATGCCCGCCCAGCCGAGGTTGAGCAGCGCCAGCAGGTGGACGAAGACGCAGCCCAGCGCCGTGCCGACCATGCGGGTGCGCATGCGGTGGGAGCTCTCGTCGGGGAAGGGCTGCAGCAGCAGATAGGCGTGGAGCACGTACCAGTAGAGGTGGTCGACCGGCAGCAGCAGGTTCACGCTGCAGCTCACGGCCAGCACGATGCCGCAGCGGACCGAGAAGCGCGTCTCGAACGAGTCCAGCGTCAGCCGCTTGCGGAAGAGCGCGGTCCGCACGGCGCTGCCGGCGGACATGTGCCAGACGCGCTGGTGGGGGTCGGCGGCCGTGCGCAGGATCAGCACGAGCAGGTTGAGGTAGCCACGGCAGAAGATGCGGAAGCGCGGCTCGTCCACGTCCAGGGCGTCGAGGAGCGCGCGGGCGCGGTCGGCAAGCGCGGCTCGGCGCGTGGGGTCGGCGGTGGCGTCGATCGCGGCGTCGAGCTCGCGCGTGAGCTGCGCCAGCTGGGCGAGAAGGGCGGCGTGCTCCGCGCGGTGCCGGTCGCTCCAGTCGAAGTTGCCCGTGAGATAGGCCGTGCGCTGCGCGAGCGTGGCGAGCATGTCGAGCAGGTTCACGGTGCGCGGCGGCGCCGTCGAGTCCTCGCGCGCGGAGTAGGCGAGTGCCGCGAACTCCCGGCGCAGGGCCAGCAGCTCGGCGCGGAGCTCGTCGTCGATGCCGGAGGCGGCCATGCGCGCCAGGTCGTCCGCCAGGCGGCGCACGCAGGAGTGCAGGCGCGCGCGGGCCTCGCGGGCCCGGCTGCCCGCGGCGCCGGCGAGCATGAGCGCCGCCGTGAGCGTGACGCAGCACGCGGCGAGCACCGCCGCCTGCGTCCAGAAGTCGCTCACCAGGTTGGCGGGCCGCATCTGCAGGAAGGCGAAGAGCATCGTGTACGGGAAGTACCGGCGCGGGTTGAGCTGCGACGAGCGCATGAACACGAGGGCGAACGGCATGGCCAGGTTCACCGCCACGCACAGGGCGACGTTGGTCACGGCCAGCCGCGCCCCCAGGAGCGCGAAGGCGCTCACCAGGAAGAAGCGCGCGTACTGCGTCGGCGGGTTGTACTTCTCGAGGCGCGTCTCGAACAGCGTGGTGAACGGCGAGACCGCTAGCAGGTACTGCTCGCCGAACCCCAGGTGGACGATCCAGAACAGGGCTATGAAGAACGCGATGACGGGCAGCGTGCCCACGAGCTGGGCGCACCGGTCGCAGACCCACCCTCTGATCTTCTCGCGTGCCATGCGTCCATTGTACGTGTCCGCCCGCTGCGTGACCTCGCCGACACCCTGCCGAGAAAAGCTGTCCTGTGTATCGGTTCGCGCGCGCCGGACGCGTCAAAACCGGTACACGAGCCCGCTTTTCTCGCAGAAACCGGTACACGGGGCGCGTTTTCTCGCCGCCCCGGGCGCCGCCGCCCTACACGCCCATGGCCTGCATGACGAACATGATCACGGTGAGGATCGTCACCGCCGCGATCGTGAACCACGTGAGCGCGTTCCAGCCGCGCCCGTTGGCAAAGCGGCCCATGACGTGCTTGTCGCTGGCGATGAGCACCATGAAGACGAGGATGACGGGCAGCAGCACGCCGTTGATGACCTGCGCCACCATCATGATGCCAAAGAGGTTGACGTCGGGGAGCATGACCACCAGCGCGGAGACGGCGATGACGGCGGTGATGATGCCGCGGTAGACGGGCGCCTCCGCCCAGCTGCGGTCCGCGCCGCGCTCCCAGCCGAAGGCCTCGCAGATCGCGCTCGAGGTGATGCCGGGCAGCACGCACGCCGCCAGGAACGACGCCCCGGTGAGGCCCGCGCCGAAGAGCAGCTCGGCATAGTCGCCCACGAGCGGGGCCAGCGCGGTCGCCGCCTCCTCGGCGCCGTTCACCACCACGCCGGCGGGATGCAGCACGGCGCCGGTGGTGAGGATGATGAACCAGGAGATGACGCTCGCCGCCACGGCGCCCGTCACGGTGTCGACGCGCTGGTAGGGGAGGTCCTCGGCGTGGGCGTTCTTCTCGACCACGTTGGACTGCGCCAGGAAGAGCATCCAGGGCGCGATGGCCGTGCCCACGCTCGCCACCAAGAGCGAGAGATAGCGCGGCGTGGCCTCCACGTGCGGGACCACGGTGTGCAGAAGGGCGTCGCCCCAGTCCGGGCCCACCATGACCCCGGCCACGATGTAGGTCACGAAGACGCACGCGACGGCGAGAAGGACCTTCTCGATGCGACGGTACGACCCGCTCATCGTGAGCAGCCAGATGGCGAGCGCCGCGACCGGCACGCTCACGTAGACCGGCACGTCGAAGAGCGCGAGGGCGGACGCGATGCCCGCGAACTCCGAGAGCGTGACCGTGGTGTTGGAGACGAGAAGGGCGGCCATGGCCAGCGCGGAGAGACGCACGCCGAACTGCTCGCGGATGAGCGAGGCGAGGCCCTTGCCCGTGACGCAGCCCATGCGCGCCGCGGTCTCCTGCGCCACGATGAGCAGGAAGCACATCACCGGCACGGTCCAGAGCTGCATGAAGCCAAAGAGCGCGCCGGCGTTGGAGTAGGTCGCCACGCCGCCGGCGTCCGCGCCCGCGAGCGCGGCCACCATGCCGGGGCCCATCGCGGCGAGGATGCGGCGCGGCTCGAGCCGCGTGCGCGCGTTCTTCTCGTCCTGCGGCATCTAGAACCCCGACCCCACCATGCCGCCGGGGCCGGCGAGCGCGATCGCCGCGCCCGTGAAGACCGCGACGGCCATCACCATGGCGACGACGGACAGCGTAAAGCCCGACGTCTCCTTGTTGGCCTCGTCGCGCGCGCGAAGGACGCCCAGGTAGACCGGGGTAAGCGCGAAGGATACGAAGATGCTCGCCGCCGCGGCGAAGCCTCCGGTCACCAGGGCGTCGCCAAGGCTGCCTTCGAAGAGCCCCGCCGTCGGAACCGCCGGCGACATGATCACGTTCATGAGCGCGATCACGATAAGGGCGAGAAGGACCGCCAGCGCCACTCCCATGCCTACGCCCTTGAACGTGAAGCCCAGCATGGAGGGCGAGTCCTCGTCGTCGGGGTCGTTCTCAAGGAAGAAGTTGGTCACGTAGGAGATGGAGTCGTCCGCGAGCACGAGCGCCACGGCGAGCGGAATCGCTATGGTGAGCGTCTCGGCCAGCGTGAGATGGCCGCCCACGGCCAGCGCCAGCGCCACCACGCCGAGCGCCCACAGGACCACCCACACGTTGCGGCGCACGAGCCAGATGAGCGTGCTCGCGTGCCCGGAGTCCTCGCCGTCCGCGGAGCCGCCGGCGACGCGCAGGTCCTCGGCGTGCTCCTCCTCTAGGACGTCGAGCGCGTCGTCGACGGTGACGATGCCCAAGAGGCGCCCCTCGTCGTTCACGACGGGCATGGCCAGCAGGTTGTACTTGGCGATGTCCTCGGCCACGTCCTCCTGGTCGTCCTCGGGGCTCGCGGTCACGAGGTCGGCGGTGGCGAGCTCGGCCAGGCGCGTCTCGGGCGCGGCCACGATCAGCGCGTTCAGCGTGACGACGCCGGTGAGCTTGCGCTCCCCGTCCACGAGGTAGACGTAGCGCACGGACTCGAAGTCCTCGTCCAGGCCGCGCAGCATCTCCACGGCGTCGGCCACGGTGGCGTCCTCGGCGACGGTCGCCACCTCGGAGGTCATGATGCGGCCCGCGGTGTTCTCGCGGTAGCCGAGCAGCTGGCGGATCGCGCGCTGCTCCTGGACGCCCATCAGGCGCAGGAGCTTCTCGGCCTTGTCGTAGTCGAGCTCGGAGACGAGCTCAGCGGCGTCGTCCGGGTCCATCTCGGAGAGGATGCGCGAGGCGTCGGTCTCGTTCATCGTGCCCATGAGCTCGGCGGCCATAGCGTCGTCGTCGAACTCCGCCATCGCGCCGGCGCGCTGCTCGTCGTCAAGCTGGGCGAAGACCTGGCCGCGCAGGCGCGGGTCCAGCCGCTCGATGATGTCCGCGATGTCGGCGGGGTGCATGTCGTCGAGCGTCTTGTGGGAGACGGAGAGCTTGACGTTGGAGAGGTCGCGCTCGACCAGGTCCATGTAGCTCCACGCGATGATCTTCTCGGGCAGGGGGTGGCCGAAGGTCTTGGCCAGGCGCAGCGCCACACGCTCGAGGGCGGGGTGCAGGCTGCGCAGGAGGCCGCGCGCGCCCACCTCCGCGCCCAGCAGGCGCAGCTGGGTCGAGCTCGTGTCCGAGAGCTTGAGGTCGTTCACGCGCACGACGCGCATGCCGTGGGTGTCCACGATCTGCTTGTTCAGGATGTCGCGGGCGAGCAGGACCTCGTCCGGCTGCAGGTACGAGAAGCGCAGGTCGGTGGACGTGACCTTGAGGCGGACCTCGGACTCGTCGTAGGTGTCCACGTACTTGCGCCAGGAGATCATGATGGGTGTGCGGCCGGGGCCCATGAAGGCCAGGCTCGTGATGCGGGGGAAGACCTCGCCCGTGGCGATGCCCAGGTCGGAGACCGTGCCGACCTTCTCGCCGTCGGCGTCAAGAACGGGGTTGCCCAGGAGTTGGGACAGGTAGATCATTCGTGCTCCTTACGTGCGTCGCGTCGGCGCGCCCGCTCGCGGGAGCACGCCGCAGGTCATCGACTGTGAGGTCGAGGTTTCATGCGGACCTTTCTCCTAGGTGGATTTGTCGGCTGTATTGTAGCCCAAGCGCGCGGCGTGCGCCGCCCGGGTTAGAACAACGTCATCGTCCCCGTTTCGGCGGGCTTCTGGGTTAAAACCACCTCATCGTCCGCGTTGAATCGCGGCAGCGAAGGGGGACGATGCGGTCGTTTTAACCCGCGTGTCGCGCACGGCGAGAAGGACGCGCCCCTAGAACCTCGCCCAGGGGAGCTCCTGCTCCGTGCGACCATGGCGCCCGGACTCCAGGCTCATGCGCGGACGGTAGCGCATGCCGCCGATCTTGCTGCCGGGGAAGGTCGTGACCAGGCTGTTGTACTCGCGGACCCGGGCGTCGTAGCCCTTGCGGGCGTGCGCCAGCGTGTTCTCGGCCTCGGCGATTCCGGACATGAGCTCGACCAGCTCGGGCCTGGTCATGAGCGTCGCGGAGCGCTCGGCGACGGCAAAGACGTCGCGCAGCGCCACGGTGAGCGCCTCCGAGGCGGCGAGCTTGTCGGCGGGCTTCTTGGCCTCGACCACGGCTGCGCGCGCCGTCGAGACCGCGGCGAGTATGTCGGAGCTTGCGGCGCCGTGCTCGCCGAGCCGCGCCTCGAGCGTGCGGACCAGCTCGTCGCGGGCCGCGAGCTGGCGCTCGACGACCTTCCAGGCGTCCTCGCACTTGTTGTCCGCTCCGATGATGTTGAGGTAGGTGCGGGTGTAGACCATGACGACGGCGATGAGCAGCAGCCCGACCAAGAGGATCACGACGATGGGGTCCACGCCCGCTCCCTTCAAGAGGCGCAAATGGCGGAGGAGGAGGGATTCGAACCCTCGGAACGGGGGTTGCCCGCTCGACGGTTTTCAAGACCGCTGCATTCAACCGCTCTGCCACTCCTCCGAGTGCGCAAGCACTAGTATCCTACCCCATGTAAACCACGCGAGGCTCGGGAGGAATCGTTGGCCGAGAACAACGGCGTCGCCGAGAAGGACGACGAGCGGTACATGCGCCTGGCGCTCGAGGAGGCGGAGATCGCCGCCGCGGAGGGCGAGGTGCCCATCGGAGCGGTGGTGGTCTGCGACGGCGAGGTCGTCGCCCGCGCCCACAACCGTCGCGAGACCGACGCCGACCCGTCGGCCCACGCCGAGTTCGCGGCCATGGTGGCCGCCGCCCGGGCGCTGGGGCGCTGGCGGCTCACGGGCTGCACGGTCTACGTGACGCTGGAGCCGTGCCTCATGTGCGCGGGCCTCATGGTGAACGCGCGCGTGGACCGCTGCGTGTACGGCGCCGCCGACCCCAAGGGCGGTGCGGTGGGCACGCTCTACGACGTGAGCCACGACGAGCGGCTCAACCACGAGTTCGAGGTCACGTCCGGCGTGCTCGCGGACGAGGCGGCCACGCTGCTGCGCGACTTCTTCCGGGCGCGCCGCGCCAAAAGGTAGCGCGCCGGGGGGCGCTCGGCACCCTCGGCGCGCCTATGGTCGTCCGCTGCGCCCGCCTACGCGGTCAGGGCGTCCTTGATGCCGCCGACGAAGGCGTCCAGGTCGCACGGGAGGCGGGAGCTGACGAGCTTCCAGCCGTCCTTCTCCTCCACGACGAGCTCCTGGTCAAGGTAGGTGCCGCCGGCGTTCTTGAGGTCCTGGACGATGAACGGGCAGCTCGTGAGCGTGCGCCCCTCGACGAGCCCGGCGTTCACGAGGAGCCACGGCCCGTGGCAGATCGCGGCGATGGTCTTGCCGGCGCGCGCGAAGCCCTGGGCGAGGCAGATCGCCGCGTCGTCGATGCGCAGGCGGTCCATGTTGCAGGTGCCGCCCGGAATGACCAGCAGGTCGTAGTCCTCGACCTTGGCGTCGCGGTAGGCCAGGTCGGGCTCGATCACCTTGCCGGGGTAGCGGTCCTCGGTGAAGCACTCGACCGGGGCCGCCTCGGTCGCGGCAAAGTCGACGGTGGCGCCGTCCTCCCGCAGCGCCTCGAGCGGCGTCATGAGCTCGACCTGCTCGACGCCCCAGTTGCCCGCGATGATGAGGACCCTCTTGCCCTCAAGCTCTGCAGCCATGTTGCTCCTCTCGAAATGATGAAAAGGGACCTTCCTCGTTCGTCAGTAGACGGGGTTCTCGACCTCGACCTTGTCGACCTCCTGGTAGGGGGCCAGCGTCGAGACCATCTTCACCGGCTTGTCGTACGCGTTCTTGACGTAGTGGACCTCGCCCGGGCCGACGTGGATGAGGTCGCCCTCCTTGAGCGAGTGGACCACGCCGTCGACCACGACGTCGACCTGGCCCTCGAGCACGAAGAAGTTCTCCTCCATGACGTTGTGGTAGTGCGCCTGGAAGTCCTGGCCGGGCTGGAACTGCACCAGGGCGAAGTTCATGCGCGGGCCCTTCATCAGGTACTTGGGGCCCGAGTCGCCGAAGCGATACTCGAAGTCGTTCTCGTTCACCACGAAGCTCTCTGCCATGTTCCTGTCCTCTCTGTGAAATCGTTGTCGAGAAAAACCACGGGGCCGGGCCTACAGGCCGGGGGCCCTCCACATGCTCTTGGTGACGCCCGCCTCGGAGAGCTCGAACTGCTTGGCGTAGACCTCGCGCCACAGCCGGTAGAGCTGCTCGTAGACGTCCTTGTTGTCGGGGTTGGGCTCGAAGGTGCGGTCCCAGCGCACCACCTGGCGCGCGCCCTCGGAGATGCTCGGGTACAGGCCGACCCCGTAGCCCGCAAGCACGGCCGCGCCGAGCGCCGTGGCCTCCTTGACCTCGGGGACCTTGACGCGCTTGCCGGTGACGTCGGCCAGGATCTGCGCCCACAGCGGGCTCTTGGCCGCGCCGCCCGCGAAGACCAGCTCCTCGGGCTCGTTGCCGGTGGCCTCGCGCACGAGCTCGATGTGCCCGCGGACGAGAAGGGCCGTGTTCTCCAGGATCGCCCGGTAGAACGTGTACTTGTCAAAGCGCTCGGGGTCGAGCTCGAAGTTGGTGAAGGTGGGCGCCGCGTGCGTCCAGTGGATGTAGTTCATGACGTCGGAGAAGCAGCAGACCATGCCGTGGCTGCCCGCGGGGACCTTCTCGGCGCGCTCGTTCATCACGTCGTAGACGTCGCGGCCGGTGGCGTCCGCCTCGGCCTTCTCCGCCTGGCAGAAGCCGTCGCGGAACCAGCGCATGACCAGGCCCGGCTTGAAGGCGAGGGCCTCGTACTGCCAGGTGCCGGGGGCGGCGGCGCAGTTGACGCGCACGCGGCAGCCCGGGTCGGTGGCACCGGAGTCGGTGTTGAACTCGTACTGCCAGAAGCTGCCGCCGAAGACCGCCGCCTCGCCGGGGAGCACCGCGCCGACGCCGATCATGCCGAGCTGGCAGTCGCCGCCGCCGACGACGACCGGCGTGCCCTCGGCGAGCCCGGTATCGGCCGCGCCGCGCGCGTTCACGGAGCCGGCGACCTCGCCGCACTCGCGGACGGGCCCGAAGATGTCGGTGCGCAGGCCGCAGCGCTCGGCGATCGAGGGGTCCCAGTCGCGCCTCTTGAGGTCCATGATGCCGGTCGTGGAGCCGTTCGAGGGCTCGACGGCCAGGTCGCCCGTGAGCTTGTAGATGAGCCAGTCGTTGAACATGCCGATGCGCGCGGTCCTCTCGTAGACCTCCGGCATCTTGTTCTTGACCCACAGCAGGCGCGGCAGGGCGCCCAGCGCGTAGGTCTGGCCGCTCTCGAGGTAGATCTCGCGCTCGAGGTCCGGGTTCATGGCGATGAGCTGGCCCACCTCGTCGTCGGAGCGGGCGTCCACGTTGGCGCAGGCCCAGATCTCATTGCCCTCGGCGTCGTAGAGGAGGATGCCCTCGCGCATGCAGGTCGTGGAGACCGCGGCGATGGCCTCGGGCGCCACGCCGGTCTTGGCCAGGACCTCGCGCACGCAGCTGCTCGCGAGCTCCCAGTTGTGCCCCCAGTCAAAGTCCATGCTGCCCGGCCAGCGCGGGTCCTCGCGGTGCGTCCACTCCTTCTGGACCACGCCGACCTGCGTGCCGTCGACGGCAAAGATCACGGCGCGCACGCTTCCGGTGCCCGCGTCCATGGCGAGCAGGTACTTCTCGGTTTCGCTCATTTCGGCCTCCTGCCTTCGGTCCGTTTCCGTCATAGCCTTGCCGCTCGTCGCCGGCCGTCAGGCCCCGTCGTACGCGAGCAGCTTCCGTGCCGTGTCCCCGTCGGTGATGAGCACGTTGAGGTATCCGGCGCCGAGGACCGCGCGGATGGCCGCGACCTTCTCGCCGCCTGCCGCCACGCCCACGACGTTGCGCATCCTGCGCAGATTGTCGAGGCTCGTGCTCACGATGCGGCTCTCTATGGTGGTGTCTATGGGCTCGCCGTCGGCGTCCACGAAGTGCGTGAGGATGTCGCCCACGGCCCCCTTCATCTTGAGCAGGGCGAGCTCGTTCTTGCCCAGGATGCCGTTTCGCTGGATCGTGGCGTTCTCGTCCCCGCCGCCGATGCCGACGATGCTCATGTCGGCGTACTCCGTCATGCGGTAGACGTCGCGGATTGTCGGCTCGTCGAGAAGCGCGTCGCGCAGCTCGGGGGAGGAGACCACGAGGGGGGCGGGCGTGAGGTACAGGCGCAGCCCAAAGACCTCGGAGGAGATCTTGGGCAGGTAGTAGCTCACGCCGCCGGTGAGGCTCACGATGTTGAGGGAGCTGCCGCGACCGCTCGCCAGGTGGTTGAGCACGAGGCTCATCGTGTCGCCGTATCCGATGTTGAGGTAGCCGTCGGGGCGCAGGTGGTCGGTGACGTACATCGCCGCGGCCCGCGCGAGGCTGTCGCGCACGTCCGAGCCCGCGGCCGGCGTCGGGATGATGAAGGCGTCGTCCAGGCCGAAGCGCTCGATGATCTGGCGCTCGACCTGCATGCGCTCGGCGTCGTCCTGGCGGAAGATGAACTGGATGACCCCCTGCTCGCGGGCCTCCTCCAGAAGGCGGATGACCTTCGCGCGCGAGACGCCCAGCATGCCCGAGATCTGCTGCTGGGTGTAGCCCTCCATGTAGTAGTACCACGCGGCCTTGAGGACCAGCGGGTACCCGGCTTCGCTCATCCCGTCTCCTTTGTGGATAGGATGGACATTTGTCATACATCAATACAAAAGTACGATTTGGATATACCGCGAGCATACAGCCGTGTCAATGGGGATGGACGAGAAAACGGTAAAGGGTTGCTTTGGATTGGCGAGTAGAGCAGGCGTTCTCGAAATGTGTGAAACGACGCGCACAATGCTGAACAAATGCCCGACCACTGAGCAAAAATGAACCGTTCACCGCACGCACGTTACCGCTCGCCCCCCGTGCGCTATGGGTGGGGCGGGCGTATGGATATCGTCACCTATAACAGCGTTGCTGTCTCATGCGTCCGTCTGTGAGGAGGGGAGACATAGTGCCCATGGCAAACGAGCCCAGCAAGATCGCTCAGGAGGCTCAACCCCAGGTCTCCAAGAAGAAGGACGTCCTTCTCTCCGTCCGCGACATCCACAAGTCGTTCGGGACCAACCACGTGCTCAAGGGCATCAGCCTGGACCTGCGCCCCGGCGAGGTTCTCGCCCTCATCGGCGGCAACGGCGCCGGCAAGTCCACGCTCATGAAGATCGTCATGGGCATCTACGGCCCCGACAGCGGCGAGGTCTACATCGACAACGAGAAGGTCGACGTCTCCAACCCCAAGGTCGCCCTCGAGCACAGCATCTACATGGTGCCGCAAGAGCCCATGCTCTTCCCCAACATGACGGTGCGCGAGAACGTGACCATCGGCTTCAACGCCCGCCAGGCCGACCTCGACCGCGAGCTCATGGAGGTCATGGACCAGATCGGCTGGCACCTCGACCCCGACCGCAAGGCCTCCACGCTCTCCATCGCCGAGCAGGGCATGGTCGAGATCCTGCGCGGCATGATGCGCCACTCCGAGGTGCTCATCCTCGACGAGCCCACCTCCGCCCTCACCTTCGACGAGGTGAACGCCCTCTTCAGGGTCATCGAAGGCCTGCGCGAGAAGAACATCGGCATCATCTACATCACGCACCGCCTCGCGGAGGTCTTCCAGATCGCCACGAGCGTCTCCATCCTGCGCGACGGCATCGTCACCATGCAGGGCTCCACGAAGGACTTCACCCGCGAGGACCTCGTGAAGGGCCTGCTGCCCCCCAACGCGGGCTCGGTCAAAGAGGCCGCCGCCGCCCAGAAGCGCGAGATCGACTACACGGCCAAGCCCGTGCTCGAGCTCCAGAACTTCAGCGGCTACGGCTTCGCCGACGTCAACCTCAAGGTCTATCCCGGCGAGATCGTGGGTCTCGCGGGCGTCATCGGCGCCGGCCGCACGGAGATGGCCACGACGATCTTCGGGCGTGACAAGGTCCTCGGCGGGAAGGTCCTTCTCGACGGCAAGGACATCACCGGCCTCTCCACCACCGCCGTCATCGGCGAGGGCGTCAATTACGTCCCCGAGGACCGCTTCCGCGACGGTCTCTTCCGCATCCGCGACGTCGAGGAGAACACCACGAGCGCGCTGCTCGCGCACGGGCTGGGCAAGTTCATCCTCGGCCGCAAGGAGGCGGAGCGCGTCAGCCAGCACTACGTCGACAACTTCCGCACCAAGGTGACCGGCCTCACGCAGGAGGTCGGCGGCCTCTCCGGCGGCAACCAGCAGAAAATCGTCATCGGGCGCGCCTTCGCCACCAACCCGCGCCTGGTCATCCTCGACGAGCCCACCCGCGGCATCGACGCCGCCGCCCGCGGCGACGTCTACGCCGTCCTGCAGCAGCTCCGCGAGACCGGCGTCTCGATTCTGCTCATCTCCTCCGACATGGAGGAGGTCGTGGAGCTCGCCGACCGCGCCCTGACGATGTTCCAGGGCCGCATCAACGGCGAGTTCGTCGGCGACCAGATCACCCAGGACAACCTCATGTCCGCCTCCTTCGGCGTCACCGGGGAGGCGAGGAGCGCATGAGATCGACCCACCCGCGTTTCCCCATGAATGTCGACCGTTCTCGAGAGGGGGTGTGAGCCGTGCAGATCGTGAAGAAGCTCCTCCACGCACGAGGCCTGACGAGCCTGCTGTTCCTGATCGCGCTCTTCGTGATCGTGGGCATCATCAACCCGTCGTTCCTCTCGCCGAGCAACATCGCGGCGTGCTTCAACACGTCGGTCGTGTACACGCTCGTTGCGGTGGGCATGGCGTTCACGCTGTTCACCGGTAACCTGGACGTCTCCATCGGCTCCAACCTCGGCCTGGTCGCCGCGGTCGTGGGCTCGATGCTGCGCGACGGGCAGCCGCTCATGCTCGCCGTCCTCGTGGGCCTGCTGATCGGCGCGGTGATCGGCCTGGTCAACGCCTGGGGCGTGGCCGTCATGGGCGCGCCGGCGCTGATCTTCACGCTCGGCGTGAACGGCATCCTGCGCGGCATCATGTACGTCTACACCAACGGCGCCTGGGTCGAGAACCTCCCCAAGGAGTTCAAGGACTTCTCGTCGGTGACGGCGGTCGGCGACCTCACGGTCTACTACTGCGTCACCATCCTCGCGGTGGTGGGCATCCACTTCCTGCTCACCCGCACGCGCCGCGGCCGCTACTTCCAGGCCGTGGGCGACAACGACCAGGGCGCCACCCTCGTCGGCCTGCCCACGCTCCAGACCAAGGTCCTCGCCTACGTGATCTGCGGCGTCATGGCCGCCATCGCCGGCATCATCTTCGCCAGCCGCATCGGCTTCGTCACCCCGCAGTCCGGCGACGGCTACGAGATGAAGGCCATCGCGGCGTGCGTCCTGGGCGGCGTCTCGCTGCTCGGCGGCGTGGGCACGGTCCTCGGCTCCGCCATCGGCGCCGTCATCATGGCGTCGATCAGCTACCTGCTCGTCTTCATGGGCTTCTCGTCCAACTACGACAACGCGATCACCGGCGTCATCCTGATCGTCATCGTGGTCGCCGACGCCCTGATCCAGCACCGCTCCATGGTCAAGAACCGGCGGGCGCGCCTCATGGCGCGCGTGTCCCAGGACGACGCCGCGGACGCGGGTGCCGAGAAGGGCGGTGATGCCAAGTGATCGAGAAGATCAAGGGCTTCTACGCCACGCACGGCCAGGCGAGCTGGAACACCATCCTGATCGCGCTGCTCGTCCTCGAGTTCGTGGTCTTCGGCATGGCCAACGACCGGTTCCTCCGCCCGGCGCTGCTCTTCACGAGCATCAACGACAACCTGCCCACCTTCATGCTCTCGCTCTTCGTGACGCTGATCATGGTCACCGGCGGCATCGACATCCAGGTGTCCTCCCTCGTGGGCCTCACGTCGATCACGATCGGCGTCGCCTGGCAGGACTTCGGCCTGCCGATCTGGGGCGCCGTGGGCCTCGCCTTCGTGCTCGTGACCCTGTGCGGCGCGCTCTCGGGGTTCCTGATCGCGTACTGCCGGGTGCAGGCGATGGTCGTCACGCTGGGCGGCAGCTTCCTGTTCTCGGGCATGGCCCTGCTCGTCTCCACGCTCTCAAAGACCGAGAGCTACCTCGGCATCAGCGGCTTCCCGGAGGACTTCCGCTTCGTCGGAACCTATGACGTGGGCGGCGTCATCCCCATCCAGATCTTCATCTACGCGCTCATGCTCGTGGTCGCGTTCATCCTGCTCCACAAGACCAAGTACGGCCGCAAGATCTTCCTCACGGGCGTGAACCAGAGCGCGGCCGAGTACTCCGGCATCAACACGCGCCGCGTGATCATGTCCACCTACATCCTGTCCGCCATCGCCGCGGCGATCGCCGGCACGGTGACCACGGCCTACCTCGGCACCTCCCGCTCCGACCTCGGCGGCGACCTCACGATGGACATCATCACCGCCGTCGTCCTCGGCGGCACGCTCTCCACGGGCGGCAAGGGTTCGATCGTCGGCACGGCGCTCGCGTCGTTCCTGATCGCGTTCCTGCGCTTCGGCCTGCCCCTGTGCTTCAAGATCAGCACCCAGTACCTGGACATCCCCGTCGGCATCCTGCTGGTGGCCGTCATCGTCGGCCGCTCCGCAGCCGGTGTGGGCGGGTTCGGACCCTGGCTTCGGTCGCTGCTTCCGGGGAAGGGCAGCGATAAGGCACGTTCGGTAAGCAAGTAAGGGAAGTACGTTAGCAAGGCACGTAAGAAGGAGGAAGTACCATGAAAGAGATGACTCGTCGCAACTTCCTGAAGGTCGCCGGCGCTGGCGCGACCGTCGCGGGCCTCGGGCTCGTCGGCTGCGGCGGCGGTGGCGGGGATGCCGAGGAGCCCGCTGGTGACGACGCCGCCGAGGGCGGCTCCGTCGAGGGCCTGACCGTTGCCTTCATCCCCAAGGTCACCGGCAACGCGTTCTTCGAGTCCGCCAACGACGGCGCCCAGGAGTACGCCGGCAAGTGGGGCATGACGGTCGACTACATCGGCGACGCCGAGGCCTCCGTCACCGCGCAGGTCTCCGTCATCAACCAGGCCGTCGCCAACGGCGCTGACGCCATCTGCATCTCCACCGTCGACGCCTCCGGCGTCTCCGACGCCCTCAAGGAGGCCGCGGCCGCCGGCGTCGTCGTCGCCACGTGGGACTCCGACGCCAACCCCGAGGACCGCACCCTCATGGTGTCCCAGGGCACGCCCGACATCCTCGCCGACATGCTGATCGAGATGTCCGTCGCCGGCCTCGAGCAGCGCGGCATCGACCCGGCCAACGACCCGGTCACCTACGTCTGGCACTACTCCCAGGCCACCGTCACCGACCAGAACTCCTGGTACGAGGCCGCTCAGGCCAAGATCGCGGAGCAGTATCCCAACTGGGAGAACGTCCACGAGAACTACTACTCCAACCAGGACGCCGAGCTCGCCATCACGACCGGCGAGGCCATCCTCGACGCCTTCCCTGAGATCGACCTGATCATCTGCAACGACTCCACCGCTCTCCCGGGCCAGCTCCAGGCTGCCGAGAACCGTGGCCTCACGCAGGACGACATCACGATCACCGGCTTCGCCTCCCCGCAGTCCGTCAAGGCCTACTGCGAGAACGGCACCATCTACAACTGGGGTCTGTGGGACTGCGCCGTCCAGGGCGCCATGGGCTGCTACTGCGCCGCCTACATCGCCGCTGGCAACACGGTCAAGGTCGGCGACACCATCTCCATCCCGGAGATCGGCGACGTCACCGTCGAGGCCAACGACTCCATCGCCGAGGGCGTCGAGACGGCTGAGGAGAACAACGGCGTCGTGCTGCTCCCCGAGCGCCTGATCTTCACCTCGGAGAACATGAACGACTACAACTTCTAAGTCGTTTCTCCTTTCCCGCGCCGGCGGCAACTCCCCGTGGAGCCGCCGGCGCGGGTATACTCTGCGCCGCGGGACGTCGCGTCGTGTGCGGAGAGGTCGGGCCCCTTCCGGGCGCCGGGACGAGCCCGACCCCTCCTTACAGGACAAGAGAAAGGACAGACATGGCAGACCTCGATGGCGTCAAGGTTGCGAAGGACTACCACGTTGACACTCCCTTCGCCAACTGCGAGGGCTTCTACGTCAAGGGTGCCAACAGCCTTGACTGGGGCATGAAGAAGCACCTGTCGAACATCTTCGACCCCAAGAGCGGCAACACCGTCATGTTCGCCTTCGACCACGGCTACTTCATGGGCTCCACGGCCGGCCTGGAGCGCCTGGACCTGCTGCTCCCGCAGCTCGCCCCGTACGTCGACTGCTTCATGGGCACGCGCGGCGCCATCCGCTCCTGCGTTCCGCCCGAGATCACCAAGTCCGTCGCCCTGCGCTGCTCCTCCGGCTCCTCCATGCTCCAGGACGACCTCTCCCACGAGGTCATCTCCGTTGACATCGAGGAGGCAATCCGCATGAACGCGGACTGCATGGCCGCCCAGGTCTTCATCGGCGCCGACGGCCAGCTCGAGAGCATCGACAACATCAGCTACCTCGTCAACGCCGGCTTCCGCTACTCCATTCCCACCCTCGGCGTCTGCGCCGTGGGCAAGGACATGGAGCGCACCGCCCGCTACTTCAAGCTCGCCACCCGCATCATCGCCGAGATGGGCGTCCAGATCGTGAAGACCTACGACTGCGAGGACTTCGAGGAGGTCGTGGCGGCCTGCCCCGTGCCCATCGTCGTCGCCGGCGGCAAGAAGCTCCCCGAGCGCGACGCGCTCGCCATGGCCTACGACGTCATGCGCAAGGGCGCGCGCGGCGTCGACATGGGCCGCAACATCTTCCAGAGCACGCACCCGCTCGAGATGGCCCAGGCCGTCCGCAAGATCGTGCACGAGGGCGCCACGGACGCCGAGGCCTGGGAGTTCTTCCAGGACATGACGCACTAGCCCAACCTCAGGTTTCCTGAGCCGGGACGACCCGGCTCAAGCCCCCTCCCCCAACGCCCGGGTCGCCCCCCGCGACCCGGGCGCTCGTCTTTCTCGCCCCGCGTGCCGCGCGGTTAAAACGACCGCATCGTCCCTGTTCTTCTCGCCGCGCGGGTTAAAACGACCGGCTCGTCCCCCTTGGAACTGCCTCAGGAAGGGGGACGAGCCGGTATTTCTAACCCGGGCGACCTTGCGGACGGGGACGACGCGTTGTTTCTAACCGCCTTCCCGCACGGCGAGAAGGACGTGCGGCCCCCATCCGCCCTGCCGACGGTCCGCGCGCACTCGCGGTTTTTCTGTGGACGAAACGTTGACGCAACGTTCAGAATAAGTGTTGTCTTGTGCCGGACCTTCGAGGAGTGAGACATGGAATCCCCTGACAGCACCCTCTACCTGAGCAATGACGACCTGTTCCTCTTCGCTCGCGGCGAGTGGTACCGGAGCTACGAGAAGCTGGGCGCGCACCCCGCCGTCACGGACGACGGCACGCACGGCTACCACTTCGCCGTGTGGGCGCCCGACGTGAGAAGCGTCCACGTCATCGGCGACTTCAACGGCTGGGACGAGGGGGCGACCCCGCTCTCCGTGTCCGAGACCGGCGGCGTCTGGCAGGGCTTCGTCGCGGGCGTCGAGGAGGGCGCGCTCTACAAGTACCTGATCGAGTGCAACGACGGCCGCAAGCTCTACAAGGCCGACCCGTACGGCTTCTACGCCGAGAAGGTCCCCGGCACCGCGTCGCGCACCTTCGACCTCGACGGCTATGCCTGGAAGGACGGCGGCTACCTCGAGAAGCGCTCCGGCCGCGACATGTTCGCCGAGCCGCTCAACATCTTCGAGGTGCACCTGGGCAGCTGGAAGCGCCACGGCGACGAGCCGCAGGGCGAGCCTCGTCCGGACGGCACCTACCCCGGTCCCGGCGACCCGTTCCCCGCGCAGCGCGGCGTGGTCTACAGCTACGACGACCTCGCGGACGAGCTCGTAGCCTACGTCAAGGAGATGGGCTACTCCCACATAGAGATCATGCCCGTCAACGAGCACCCGTTCGACGGCTCCTGGGGCTACCAGCCCACCGGCTACTACGCCGCCACGGCGCGCTACGGCAACCCCCGGCAGTTCATGCACTTCATCGACGCCTGCCACGAGGCCGGCATCGGCGTGATCTTCGACTGGGTCTGCGGCGGCTTCTGCGCCAACGCCGAGGGTCTCGCCAACTTCAACGGTGAGATGCTCTACGAGCACAAGATCCACCCCAACTGGAACACCCACCAGTTCCACTACGGTCGCGGCGAGGTCCGCAGCTTCCTCGTCTCCAACGCCCTGTTCTGGGCCAACCTCTTCCACGCCGACGGCATCCGCATGGACGGCGTCTCCTCGATGCTCTACATGAACTTCGGCATCGACGACCCCGGCCAGAAGCGCTTCAACGAGAAGGGCACCGAGGAGGACCTCGACGCCTCCGCCTTCATCCGCCAGACCAACACGGTCATGGGCAAGGAGCACCCCGACGTCATGATGATCGCCGAGGAGTCCACCGCCTGGCCGCTCGTGACCTACCCGCCCGAGGACGGCGGCCTGGGCTTCCACTTCAAGTGGGACATGGGCTGGATGAACGACACACTGCACTACATGCAGACCGACTTCCCGTGGCGCCCGGGCAACTACCGCATGCTCACGTTCTCGTCCATGTACCAGTTCAACGAGAACTTCATCCTGCCGCTCTCCCACGACGAGGTCGTCAACGGCAAGTGCTCGCTCATCACGCGCATGCCCGGTGACTACTGGCGCCAGTTCGCCGGCATGAGGGCGCTCGCGTTCTACCAGATGACGCACCCCGGCGGTAAGCTCAACTTCATGGGCAACGAGATCGCCCAGTTCATCGAGTGGCGCTACTACGAGGGCATCCAGTACTTCCTCGCAGAGCAGTACGACACCCACCGCCACCAGCAGCGCTTCATCCGTCACCTCAACCGCTTCTACAACGAGCACCCCACGCTCTGGCAGCGCGCCTTCTCGCAGGACGGCTTCGAGTGGATCGACGCCGACAACGCCGACCAGTCCATCATCAGCTTCGTCCGCAAGGGCGCCGACCCCAAGGAGGACCTGGTCGTCCTCATCAACTTCGACGTCAACGCCCGCGAGGACTTCCGCCTGGGCGTCCCCGAGTGGGGCGTCTACGAGGAGCTCTTCAACACCGACAACGAGCGCTTCGGCGGCTCCGGCGTCGTCAACACCGGCAAGATCAAGTGCCAGGACGAGCCCTGGAACGGCCGCGAGCAGTCCGTCGTCGTGCGCATCCCGCCGCTCGGCGGCATGATCCTCAAGCGCATGGGCGCGCAGCGCCGCCCGGCCAAGAAGACCGACGCCAAGCCCGCCGCCAAGAAGCCGGCGGCCAAGAAGACGGCGGCGGCCGAGAAGGACGCCAAGCCGGCGGCCAAGGCCAAGAAGACGCCCGCCGCCAAGAAGGCCGCCTCCAAGCCGGCCGCCAAGAAGGCCGCCGTAAAGGGGGCGTCAGAAAAGAAGCCTTCCGCCAAGAAGAAGGCCGCAACGGAGTAAGCTTAGGGGGCCGCGCGAGCGGCCCCTAACAAGCGGCCCCCCGACGCCCCGCGTCCGAGGGCCTGTGTTCTTGTCGTCCGACCCAAGGAGCTGTTTTGACTACCACCAAGATCTTCGAGAGCGAGCAGGACTTCATCGAGCAGTACCGAGAGGCGTGCCTCTCCCGCTTCGGGACCCCCTTCGAGGAGCTGCCCCAGCAGGAGCGCTACTACGCCCTCGCGGAGCTCATCGCCAACAAGGGCCGCGCCATCTTCCCGGAGTCCCACCCCAAGGGCACCAAGAAGGTCTACTACTTCTCCCTCGAGTTCCTTCTCGGCCCGCTGCTCGACAACTACCTGATCAACTTCGGCGTCCGCGACCTCGTCGCCAACGGCGTCAAGCAGATGGGCGCCTCGCTCGAGGACCTCTGCCGCCAGGAGGCCGACCCCGGCCTCGGCAACGGCGGCCTGGGCCGCCTGGCCGCGTGCTTCCTCGACTCCATGGCCCACGAGGGCATGGCCGGCTACGGCAACGGCATGCGCTACCGCTACGGCCTCTTCCGCCAGTACATCGAGGGCGGCCGTCAGGTCGAGCGCACGGACAACTGGCTGGCCAACGGCTTCCCGTGGGAGACCCGCAAGGACGGCTCCTCCGTGCTCGTCCGCTTCGGCGGCCAGGTCGTCCGCCACGAGGAGGACGGCAAGTTCTGGTTCACCCAGGAGGGCGGCGAGCTCGTCCGCGCCGTCCCGTATGACGTGCCCATCGTCGGCTACGGCGGCAAGGTCGTGAACAAGCTCCGCCTGTGGTCGGCCGAGCCCTACACCGAGGACTTCGACCTGGACGCCTTCAACGCCGGCGACTACGCCCGCGCCAACAAGTTCCGCTCCGACGTCGAGGCCATCTCCACGATCCTCTATCCCAACGACGCCGGCGAGCACGGCCGCATGCTGCGCCTGAAGCAGGAGTACCTCTTCGTCTCCGCCGGCCTGCAGACGATCCTGCGCACCTACGAGCGCGAGTTCGGCCCCGACTGGGAGCACCTCGGCGAGCACGTGTGCGTCCACACCAACGACACCCACCCCGCCATGTGCGGCCCGGAGCTCATGCGCCTGCTCGTCGACGAGAAGGGCCTGGACTTCGACCTCGCCTACAAGGTCGCCAAGGAGACCATCTCCTTCACCAACCACACGGTCATGCCCGAGGCGCTTGAGAAGTGGCCCATCAACACCTTCCGCAACCTGCTGCCGCGCCTCTACATGTTCATCGACGAGATCGACCGTCGCTATCGCGAGAACCTCTCGCAGCACCTCTCGCCCAACGAGGGCAACTGGACCGACGTCCTGCGCAACACCGCGATCCTCTGGGACGGCCAGGTGCGCATGGCCAACCTCTCGATCATCTTCTCGCACTCCATCAACGGCGTCTCCGCGCTGCACACGCAGATCCTCAAGGACACCGTGTTCCACGAGTTCTACGAGATGATGCCGCACCGCTTCAACAACAAGACCAACGGCGTCACGCACCGTCGCTTCCTGTGCGAGGCCAACCCCTCCTACTCCAAGCTCATCACCGAGGCCATCGGTGACGGTTGGCTCGATGACGCCATGGAGCTCGAGAAGCTCATCCCGTTCGAGCAGGACGCCAGCTTCCTCGACGGCATGGAGCTCGCCAAGAAGGCCGACAAGGAGCGCCTGGCCGCCTACATCAAGGAGACCTCGGGCGTCGAGCTCGACACCAACATGGTCTTCGACGTGCAGGTCAAGCGCTTCCACGCCTACAAGCGCCAGCTCCTCAACGTCTTCAAGGTGCTCGACGTCTACAACCGCATGCTCAACGACCCGAGCTACAGCCCGCGCCCGACGGCCTTCATCTTCTCCGGCAAGGCGGCCCAGAGCTACACCTTCGCCAAGGAGGTCATCCGCCTGATCAACTCCGTGGCCGACGTCATCAACAACGACGAGCGCGTCAACGACAAGATCAAGGTCGCCTTCGTGCCCAACTTCGCCGTCTCCAACGCGCAGCTCATCTACTCGGCGGCCGAGATCTCCGAGCAGATCAGCGTGGCCGGCGCCGAGGCCTCCGGCACCTCCAACATGAAGCTCATGATGAACGCGGCGATCACCCTGGGCACCCTCGACGGCTCCAACGTGGAGATCTCCGAGCTCGTGGGCCCCGAGAACATCAAGATCTTCGGCCTGCACGCCGACGAGGTCGAGGCCCTGCGCGCGTCCGGGCGCTACTACGCCTGGGACATGTACAACGGCGACCGCGACCGCCTCGGCCGCATCGTCGACATGCTCACCGACGGCACGCTCGCGCGCCTCTCGGGCAACTTCGAGAGCATCCACGACTACCTCATGGTGGACAACGACCCGGATCTGGTCCTGCGCGACTTCCACGCCTACGTCCAGGCCTTCGACGAGCTCACCGGAGCCTACGCCGACCGCCGCGCATGGAACCGTTCGGCGCTCCACAATACCGCCAAGGCCGGATACTTCTCCTCAGACCGAACCATTCGTGAGTATATGGAAGACATCTGGCACATTTAGAGGCAGGACATTTCGGGGGTCCCGCGCCCCCGCGTGAGTTTTGTTCGTCGAAAGGAGTGGGGGTATGAGCAAGAAAGAGTGCATCGCGATGCTCCTCGCCGGAGGACAGGGCAGTCGACTCGGTGCGCTGACGAGCAACGTGGCAAAGCCTGCCGTGTCGTTCGGCGGCAAGTTCCGCATCATCGACTTCGCACTGTCGAACTGCGCGAACTCGGGCATCAACACGGTCGGCGTGCTCACGCAGTACCGTCCGTACCTGCTGCACAGCTACATCGGGACCGGCGAGGCGTGGAACCTCGACGAGCGCGGTGGTGGCGTCGCCATCCTGCCCCCCTTCGCCACTCAGACCGGCGGCGCCTGGTACGAGGGCACGGCGGACGCCGTGACGCAGAACCTCGGCTACATCGAGACCAACGACCCCGAGTACGTGCTCATCCTCTCCGGCGACCAGCTCTACCGCATGGACTACGCGGACATGCTGGCCACTCACAAGAAGAACAACGCCGACCTCACGATCGCCGTCATGCCGGTGCCCTGGGAGGAGGCCTCCCGCTTCGGCATCCTGACCGCCGACCCCGACGGCCGCATCACCAAGTTCACCGAGAAGCCCAAGAAGCCCGACTCGAACCTCGCGTCCATGGGCATTTACATCTTCAACGCCGACCTTCTCGTCGAGACCCTCAAGGAGGACGCGCTCGACCAGACCTCCGCCCACGACTTCGGCGGCAACATCATCCCCAAGCTGCTGGACCAGGGCAAGCGCCTGTTCACCTACAAGTTCGAGGGCTTCTGGCGTGACGTCGGCACCATCTCGAGCTACCACGAGACGAGCATGGACCTGCTCGGGCCCAACCCGGCGTTCGACATCTTCAGCACCACGTTCCCGATCATGAGCAACGCCTCCACGCGCCCGCCGGCGTTCGTGGGCAAGGACGGCACGATCGACGACGCCCTCGTGGCCAACGGCTGCCAGGTCTACGGCACCGTCAAGCACTCGATTCTCTCGACCGACGCCTACGTTGGCGAGCGCGCCACCGTCATCGACTCGGTGCTGCTGCCCGGTGCCAAGGTCAAGAACGGCGCCACCGTCATCCGCGCCATTCTCGGCGAGAACGCCGTCGTCGAGGAGAACGTCAGCGTCGGCAGCGTCGACACCACCAAGGACACCGCCGTCATCGGCAACGACGTCGTCGTCGGAAAGGGGGAGAACTAGTCATGGAGAAGGTCATCGGCCTCATCACCTGCAACTACTCCGCCAAGGAGTCGAGCCCGCTCACCGAGAGCAGGCCCGTGGCGTCGCTGCCCTACTTCGGCCGCTACCGCCTCGTTGACTTTGCCCTGTCCAACCTCGTGAACTGCGGGATCCGCACGGTCGGCATGGTCATGCCGTACAACTACCGCTCGATCATCGACCACGTGGGCTCCGGCAAGGACTGGGACCTCGACCGCAAGAACGGCGGCCTGTTCATCCTGCCCGGCTCCGCGTTCGGCACCTCCCGCACCGGCGCCCGCTTCCTGCTGCGCGACCTCGTGCACAACAAGGCGTACTTCACGCGCTCCACGGCCGACGCCGTGATCTTCTCGACGGCCAACTTTGTCTTCAACATCGACCTCGACCAGGTCTACGAGGCCCACAAGGCCTCCGGCGCGGACATCACGGTCCTCACCAAGACGGCCTCCGAGAAGGACTCGGACGTGACGTCCTTCGATGTCATCGACGGTCGCGTCCAGGGCGTGCGCCAGGGCGTCAACTTCGGCGACACGATGTTCCTCGACTGCTTCGTGATCAACCGCCCGCTGCTGCTCGACATGTTCGACTGGTACGCCCCGACCGACTACCTCGACATCTTCGAGGCCATGGCCGGCGACTTCGGCCGCGTCGACGTGCGCACCTACGACTTCGACGGCTACGTCGCGCCGATCTTCAACAAGCGCACCTACTTCCGTGCCAACATGGACGTCCTCGATCCGCGCGTCTCCGCCGAGCTGTTCCCCGCCGACCGCACGGTCAAGACAAAGACGCACGACACGCCTCCCGCCAAGTTCGAGGTGGGCTCCCGCGTGCTCAACTCCGCGGCGTCCTCCGGCGACCGCATCTACGGCAGCGTGAGCGACTCCATCCTGGGCCGCAACGTGATCATCGAGGCCGGCGCCACGGTGCGCAACTCCATCGTGATGCAGGGCTGCGTGGTCAAGAGCGGCGCGCGCGTTGAGAACGCCATCGTGGACCGCGGCAACGTGGTGCCGGCAGGCACCGAGCTGCGCGGCACCCCCGAGGACATCCTCGTCACCGAGAAGGCTTCGTAGGGTGAGGGGGAGCCATGCCCAATTCAGCTAAGCGCCGCAAGCTCAGGGTCCTCTTCGCCTCCTCCGAGGCCGTGCCGTTCGCCAAGACGGGCGGACTGGGTGACGTCGCCGGGTCGCTCCCGCGCGCGCTCAAGCACGCCGGGGCCCGCGTCGCGGTGATCCTGCCCAAGTACGCGAGCATCCCGCAGGAGTACAAGGACCAGATGAAGCACGTGGCCGACTTCTACGTGCCGCTCGCCTGGCGCAACGAGTACTGCGGCATCGAGAAGCTCAGCCTGCAGGACCTCGACTTCTACTTCGTGGACAACGAGGCATACTTCAAGCGCGACGGCCTCTACGGCTACTTCGACGACGGCGAGCGCTTTGCCTTCTTCTCCAAGGCGATCTGCGAGGCCATCGCCAAGGTGCCGGAGCTCGAGTGCGACGTCCTGCACTGCAATGACTGGCAGACGGCCCTGTGCTGCGTGTTCCTGCGCGAGTTCTACCAGCAGATCCCGCAGTGCGCCAACGTCAAGACCGTCTACACGGTCCACAACGTCAAGTTCCAGGGCCAGTACAGCGACAAGGTCCTCGACGAGGTGCTCGGCCTCGGCCACATCCCCGCTGCGCGTGACCAGCTCTACTGCGACCGTGACTCCATCAACTACATGAAGGGCGCGCTCTGCTACGCGGACTTCCTCACCACGGTGAGCCCGAGCTACGCCTACGAGCTGCAGATGCCCTTCTACGGCGAGGGCCTCGACGACGTCTTCCGCCGCCGCCAGAGCGTGCTCCGCGGCATCCTCAACGGCATCGACCAGGGCATCTGGAACCCCGCCACGGACCCGATGATCCCGGCAAACTACACCGAGAAGGACCTCGAGGGCAAGGCCGAGTGCAAGCGCGCCCTCCAGGAGGAGCTCGGCCTGGCGCAGGATCCTGAGCGCCCGCTCGTGGTCTCCATCGGCCGCCTCACGGACCAGAAGGGCCTGGGCCTGGTGCGCTACGCGATGGAGCACCTCATGCAGCGCGGCGTTCAGGTCGCCATCCTCGGCACCGGCGACAAGGACCACGAGGACGCCTTCCGCTACTTCGACGCCAAGTACGGCGACCAGATGTGCGCGCGCATCGCCTTCGACAACGCGCTCTCCCACCGCATGTACGCCGGCGGCGACATCCTGCTCATGCCGTCCGAGTTCGAGCCCTGCGGCCTGTCGCAGATGATCGCCATGCGCTACGGCACCCTGCCCGTGGTGCGCGAGACCGGCGGCCTGCGCGACTCCGTTGCCCCGTACAACAAGTACACCGGCGAGGGCACGGGCTTCTCGTTCGCCAACATGAACGCCGACGAGATGGCCGACACCCTGCTCGGCGCCTGCGAGATCTTCTGGACTGAGCCCGAGAATTGGCATAAGCTACAGCTCCAGGCGATGGCGACCGACTTCAGCTGGCGTCGCGCCGCGAACGACTACATGGACATCTACCATGACCTCCATCCGGAGATCATTCGGTACAACAAGCGGAGAGACAGGTAGCGCTTGAAGGCTCGCCACGTAACGTCAGAGCGTGAGTACAGAACCCCATTCGGTGCCGTCCAGCTGGGCGGCACCGTTTCGCTGAGCATAGACGTGTGGGAGGACGACGTCACCTTCTGCACGCTGAGGCTCTGGAGCGACGCCCGCGGGGAGGAGCTCATCGAGATGCGCGGCGCCGAGCACGCGGGCGTCCTGCGCTTCTCGGCCACCTACCGGCCGGCCGAGACGGGCGTGGTCTGGTACAGCTTCGACATCGAGGCGAGCGACGGCTCGGTGTGGCGCTACGGCGCGCGCCCCGGCTGGACCACCGGCGAGGGCGCCTTCGCCTACGGCGACCCGCCCTCGTTCCAGATCACGGTCTTCTCGCCGCGTGCCCAGCAGCCGCGGTGGTATCGCGAGGGCGTCGTCTACCAGATTTTCCCCGACCGCTTCGCGCGGGGGGAGGACTGGCGCGCGCGCCGAGGCGGCCCTGGCCGTGCGCCGCAAGGGCGGGCCGGACCGCGAGGTGCTCGAGGACTGGGACACGCCGCCGACCTACCGACGCCGCGAGGACGGCAGCGTGGCGTGCTGGGACTTCTATGGCGGGACGCTCGAGGGCATCCGCGAGAGGCTCGACTATCTGGAGGACCTGGGCGTCACGGCGCTCTACCTGAACCCCATCTTTGAGGCGGCGAGCAACCACCGCTACGACACGGCCGACTACCTGCGCATCGACCCGCTGCTCGGAGACGAGAGGAGCTTCCGGGCCCTGTGCGTGGACGCGGCCGAGCACGGCATCTCCGTCATTCTCGACGGCGTGTTCAACCACGTGGGCGCCGACTCCCGCTACCTCAACCGCTTTGGGACCTACGCCGAGCCCGGCGCCTGGCAGGGCGACGCCTCGCCGTATCGCGACTGGTTCACCTTCAACGACGACGGGACCTACGCCGGCTGGTGGGGCGACCAGAACCTCCCGTCGATCCGCTCCGACTGCGACGCCTTCCACGAGCTCGTGTGCGGGCGCTCCGGCGTGATCCGCCACTGGCTGCGCCAGGGCGCACGCGGCTGGCGCCTCGACGTCGCCGACGAGCTCACCGACGAGTTCATCGCCCAGATTAAGCGCGCCCTTCTCGCCGAGAAGCCCGACGGCGTGCTGATCGGCGAGGTCTGGGAGGACGCCTCCCACAAGATGGCGTACGGCAAGCTCCGCCAGTACTTCCAGGGCGCGGAGCTCGACGCGACGATGAACTACCCCGTGCGCACGGCGCTCCTCGCCTTCATCAGGCGCGACATCGGCGCCGGCGAGCTGGCGGCGCGCCTCGAGGAGCTGCGCGAGAACTACCCGCGCGACAACTTCTACTCGGCGCTCAACCTGCTGGGCAGCCACGACCGCGAGCGCCTCTTCACGGTGCTCGGCGGCGCCCCCGACCCGGACTCGCTCTCCGAGGAGGAGCGCGCGACGTACCGGCTCACGGACGACCAGGCCGGCCTCGCGAAGGCGCGCCTGTGGGTGGCCGCGCTGCTGCAGATGACGCTGCCCGGCGTGCCGTGCGTCTACTACGGCGACGAGCGCGGCGTCGAGGGCTTCCGCGACCCGTACAACCGCGCGAGCTTCCCGTGGGACGGCGGGCGCGCCGACTGCACCGCCATCTACCGCAACGCCATCGCCATTCGCAAGACTCTCTCGTACGTCCTGGTCGACGGCGAGTTCGAGCCCTTCTCGTCGGGCGACGACGCCTTCGGCTTCTGGCGTCGCGCGGCTGCGTCCACCGCCGCCAGGGGCTCCGGCTCGGCCGGCCCCGGCGACGTCTGCGTGCTCGTCAACGCGAGCCTCTCCGACGCGCGCACCGTCCGGGTGCCCGTGGGCGGGCTGCAGGTGACCGACGTCGTGTCCGGCACCGCCCCGCGCGTGAGCCACGGCCAGGCCGAGGTCTTCCTCTGGCCGCTCGGCACCGCGGTGCTCCACTTCCACGAGCCGGAGCGCCTCCAGGCGACGCTCGAGCGGGGCATGGGCGTGCTGTGCCACATCACCTCCGTCCCCAACGGCGGCTGGCCCGGCACGCTGGGCGCGCCCGCGAGACGCTTCGTCGACTGGCTCGCCGCGGGCGGGCAGAAGTACTGGCAGGTGCTGCCCGTCAACCCGTGCGACGCCTACGGCTCGCCGTACGCGGGCCTCGGTGCCTTCGCAGGCAACCTCGGCCTCTTGGAGCAGCCCGAGGACGAGACGCTCGCGAAGCTCGAGCAGCTGGGCAACGACCCTGACTACCTGAGCTTCTGTGACGAGAACGACTACTGGCTGACCCCGTACGCGACCTTCCGCGCCGCGAAGAAGCTCTTCGACGAGGCGCCCTGGCAGGAGTGGCCCGAGCGCTACCGCACCTACTCCCCGCACCTGGCCGAGGACCCGAAGCTGCGCCAGGCGGTCGAGGCGGAGCGCCGCCTGCAGTACGAGTTCCAGCGCGAGTGGGACGACCTGCTCGAGTACGCCCACGCGCGCGGCGTGAGCATCATCGGCGACATGCCGATGTTCGTCTCGGCGGACTCCTCCGACGTCTGGAGCGAGCCGGACATCTTCGACCTCGACGAGCATGGCTACCCGCACCGGACGGCCGGCGCGCCCGCGGACGCCTTCTCGCCCGACGGCCAGAACTGGGGCAACCCGGCCTTCCGCTGGGACATCCTGCGCGAGCAGAACTTCAGCTGGTGGCTGCGTCGCTTCGGTCGCGCGCTGGCGCTCTACGACGTGGTGCGCCTCGACCACTTCATCGGCTTCTCGTCCTACTACGCGATCCCGGCGGGCAAGGGTGCGAGCGAGGGTGCCTACGCCTTCGGCCCGGGCATCGAGCTCTTCGAGGCCGCGCGCAACCAGTTCGGCCCGCTGCCGTTCATCGCCGAGGACCTCGGCGCGATCACGCCCGCCGTGCGCGCGCTCATGACCACGACGGGCTTCCCGGGCATGGACGTCGCGCAGTTCTCGGACGGCGACGTGCGCGAGGGCTACGAGCCGCGCCCCGAGACTGTCGCCTACACGGGCACGCACGACAACCAGACGCTGGCGGGCTTCTGCGAGACGCGCTTCGGCGTCGACCGCGAGGAGGCGGTCGAGCTCGCCGACGACATCATGCGGCGCGTGCTCGCCTCCGACGCCGACGTCGCGATCGTCCCGCTCCAGGACGTCCTGGGCCTGGGCGACGAGGCGCGCATGAACGTGCCGGGCGTGGCCTCGGGCAACTGGACCTGGGTCGCGGACGATGCCGCCGTCGCTGCCGCTGCCGGGCGCCTCGCGGACCTGGCCGAGCGCAGCGGCAGGATCCTGGGCTAGCGGTCCTTCTCGCCCGCCGCCGACCCGCTGGGTGGGTTAAAACGACCTTATCGTCCCTCCCTCCGGCCGCGCTTGGGTTAAAACTACCGGGTCGTCCCCCTTTCGAGGTACTTGTAAAGGGGGACGACCCGTTGTTTTTAACCCGAATGACGAGAAGAACGGGGACAATGAGGCCGTTTTAACCGGCGACGTGCGAGGCCTCACATCCCATATGCGTCAACGGGCACAACGTTCCAGTCGTCCTCTTCCGCGGGCGTCTCGGGTGTGGCGGGTGCCTTCTCTCGCTCGAGGCCGTTCCAGCTGGTGCCGTCAATGAGCTCCAGCTCGTGGTACAGCCGCAGACGCTGGCAGCGGCGCCAGCGTCGCTCGGCGGGGTCTACGCTCACGCGCGGCAGGCCGAGCTTCTCTCGGATGACGGCGACGAGCCCATCCATGTAGTCGAGGTCGCTGTATTGCTCGCGCCTCACGATGAACTCAATGATGTCGATGGCCTTGAGCTCGTTGGAGCGAACGGCGTCCTGCGCCAGACGGGCCGGCTCGTCGTGGCGACGCCCGTTATACTCGACCGCCACGACCTTCCGTGGCATACCCGAAATCTTGGGCCCAGCGATCAGGATGTCGGGCCTGCGCACGCCGCGGCGCATTCTGTTTCCGATGCGACGTACCTCAATGGATTCGTTCATAGAGAGGACGTTGAGGTGGTAGCCGCCAAGCGCGGGCTTGAGCGCCAGGCGCAGCGAGAGTTTGGTCTCGCGCGGCGAGCCGGAACGGACACATGCCATCTCAAGGGCCCGTCGCACCTTTCCCACTCCATGACAGGGCCCCAGGAGCTCGAGGTGCTCGAGAAGGCTGTCGGGCGTCATGATGGGGACGTCCCGCTGGAGCATTCCGTCCTCGGTTGCGGGACAGATGGCGTAGAGGCCGAGCAGCTCAGAGAGAAGGACTATGAGCTCGAGCTGCGTGAGACGCGGCGCCATCTGCACGCAGAGATGTTCGGGGGAGACGCAGAGCACATCCTCGGAGAGGCGCAGGATCGAGCCGGTCGGCAGGGGGCTGCGCTGGAGATGGGCGTGCATGCTCTCGCTTCGGCGCCTCCCACGTCCAGTGGATGCGAGCAGGTGGAGCGGAAGGCTGAGCCGACACAGGAAGGGGTCGATCTCTCGACGGGAGGCAAGCTCTCTTGAGCCGGGCAGCTCGCTCGGGATGTCGGGCGTGACCAGCTCCGCTCGTCTTCTGTCCGGCGGTAAGCCCCAGATGCGGAGTGCCTCGAGTGCGGTGGTATGTGAGAGTAGGACGCTCATGGGAACAGCGTAGCGAAGGTCGCTTGCATGAGTCTGACGCGTAGCTGACGCGAATCTTCTCAGATTCAAGTAACGGCAGGTGAATGCTGTCGTCCCTCATTGGGCACCGCGATGGGCGATGCCGCCTGCCGAGAAGCTGATGCCGTTTGAGTCCGAGCTTGCGAGTGCGCTGGCTCGGGCCGCGGAAGGACGCGACCAAGGCGTACCGTCTTGTACGAATGCGTCGAGTCCGCCGGGCCGCCCTTGTTTTTCTCACCGTGCCGGTTTAAACCACCTCATCGTCCCTCTTTTATGGCGCGGCTCAGGAGGGACGATGAGGTGGTTTTAACCCAAACGCCGACGGGAACGGGGACGATGCGGTCGTTTTACACCGCTGGACGAGGTGGGCCGGGCCGTGCGCACCCGCTACAATGGGCGAGAAGAACCACCCGTCGCAGCCGACGCCCTCCCGGACGCCGGCCACTCGTCATGCAAAGGCAGCCCATGCTCATCGACCGCGTTTCTCGCCAACTGGCCGCCGCCCCGGAGCTCGCGCCGCTCGTCCGCGCGCTCGACGCCGGCGACGACGTCAGCCTCTCCGTGGCACAGTCCGCGCGCCCGCTCGTGCTGGCCGCGCTCTGGGCGAGAAGCCCGAGGCCCTGTCTGCTCGTCGTCTCCGGCGAGGAGGCGGCCGACCGCACGGCCCGCTCGCTCGCCGCGTGGCTCGGACAGGACGCCGTGGGCCGCTATCCCGAGCGACGCGACCGTCCCTGGGCGGACACCACCCCCGACGACGCCGCCATCGGCGCGCGCTGCCGCTCGGTGGCGCGCCTGGCCGCCGGCGAGCGCTGCGTGATCGTGGCGTCCGCCCACGCGCTCCTGCGTCGCGTGCCCCCCGTGGGCTCGGGCTACTTCGCCTCGAGCACCTTCGCGGTGGGCGATGAGGTCCCCTTCGAGGACGTGCCGGCGCTGCTCGTGGGCATGGGCTACGACGACGTCGGCGAGGTGGACGCGCCCGGCACCTTCCACGTGCACGGGGACGCCGTCGACGTCTTCCCCGCGCAGGCCACGAGCCCGGTGCGCATCGAGTTCTTCGGTGACGAGATCGACCGCGTGCGCCGCATGGTCCCCTCCACCGGCCAGACGATCGGCGAGCTCCGCGAGGTGACGGTCGTGCCCTGCCGCGAGCTCGCGCTCACGGACGAGACCGTCGCGCGAGCCGAGCGCGCCCTCTTCAAGGCAGCCCAGGAGAGCACCAAGACCGCCGCTGACCTGGAGCTCATTCGACAGCGCGCCGCCGCGCCCGCGCTCGAGCGCTACCTCCCGCAGCTCTACGGCACGACGGCCAGCCCGCTTGAGCACATCTCCCAGGACGCCCTCGTGGTTCTGGCCGAGCCGCGCGCCCTCTTCGACGACTGCATGCGCGCCACCGACGAGCTCACCGCCGCCGCCAACGCCGCCCGCGTCTCGCTCGACGGCCTCTACACCTCCCCGCGCGAGATGGACTTTGGCAGCCAGCAGCGCCTGTCCTTCTCGTCCATGCTGCGCGCCGGAGCCGGGACCTCCACGGCTGACCTCGAGGTGCGCCAGCCCGGCATCGCGGGCTCGGACGCCAAGCTCATGGGCCGCGTCCGCCAGCTCGTCGACGACCGCTGCGCCGTCATCTTCGCGGTGCCCGACCGCGGCGCCCGCGAGTCGCTCGAGCTGCGCCTCTCGGACGAGAGCATCCCCTTCGTGGAGTCGCTCGGCACAGCTGCCGAGAACAACGACCCGCAGGTACCTCCTCTGGACCGCGGCCGCGTCACCTTTACCGACGCACCCGTCCCGGCCGGCATCGTGATCCCCGGCGCGCACCTGGCCGTGCTCTCGGTCTCGGACCTCGCGGCCCGCACGGCCAAGGCGCGCCGCCGCGCCCGCCGCGTGGACCCCACGAGCGTGACTTTCCCGTTCAAGCCCGGCGACTACGTCGTCCACGCCACGCACGGCATCGCCCTGTTCGCTGACATCGTGCGCCAGGAGGTCGCCGGGCGCGAGCGCGACTACTTCCTGCTGGAGTACGCCGGCGAGGACAAGCTCTTCGTGCCGCTCGAGCAGGTTGACCGCATCACGCGCTACGTCGGGCCCGACGGCAGCTCGCCGCGGCTCACGCGGCTCAACACCGCGGACTGGTCCCGCGCAACGGGCAAGGCGCGCCGCTCCGCCAAGAAGCTCGCCTTCGACCTGGTGGACCTCTACACGCGGCGTAGCTCCGTGCCCGGCTACGCCTTCTCGGCCGACACCCCGGCGCAGGAGGAGATGGAGGCGAGCTTCCCCTACGAGCTCACGGCCGACCAGCGCGCCTCGATCGCCGACATCAAGGCCGACATGGAGGCGCGCCGCCCGATGGACCGCCTGCTCTGCGGCGACGTGGGCTTCGGCAAGACGGAGGTCGCCCTACGCGCGGCGTTCAAGTGCTGCCAGGACGCCAAGCAGGTCATGGTGCTCTGCCCCACCACCATCCTGGCGCAGCAGCACTTCGAGACGTTCTTCTCGCGGTTCGCGCCCTTTGACCTCAAGGTGGCCGTGCTCTCCCGCTTTGTGACGCCGGCACGGCAGCGCAAGGCGCTCGAGGGCTTCGCGGACGGCAGCGTGGACGTGCTCATCGGCACGCACCGGCTGCTCTCGGCCGACGTCAACCCCTACGACCTGGGTCTCGTTATCATCGATGAGGAGCAGCGCTTTGGCGTGCAGCACAAGGAGCAGCTCAAGAACATGCGTGAGCAGGTCGACGTGCTCACGCTCTCCGCGACGCCCATCCCGCGTACCATGCAGATGGCCATGAGCGGGGTGCGCGACATGAGCCTCATCATGACGCCGCCGCCCGGGCGCCTGCCCGTCAAGGTCACGGTGGGCGAGTGGGATCCGGACGTCGTGAGCGCGGCGATCCGTGAGGAGCTGGCGCGGCGCGGTCAGGTCTACTACGTGAGCAACCGCGTCCACACGATCGACGACGCCGTGGAGCGCGTGCGCGAGGCCGCGCCCGAGGCCCGCATCGGCGTGGCGCACGGCAAGATGAGCGCCCGCGAGGTCGAGGACGTGATGCTGCAGTTCCAGGAGCACGAGGTCGACGTGCTCGTGGCCACCACGATCATCGAGAGCGGCATCGACAACCCGCACACCAACACGCTCATCATCGAGGACTCCCAGCGTCTGGGCCTGGCTCAGCTCTACCAGCTCAAGGGCCGTGTCGGCCGCGGCCGCACGCAGGCCTTTGCCTACTTCATGTTCCCGGCGGAGCAGCCTCTCACGCCCGAGGCAACCGACCGCCTCACGGCAATCAACGAGTACCAGGACCTGGGCAGCGGCATGAAGATCGCGATGCGCGACCTGGAGATCCGCGGCGCGGGCTCGCTCATGGGCGCCGAGCAGCACGGCAACCTCTCCAGCGTGGGCTTTGACCTCTTCACGCAGATGCTCGGCGAGGCCGTGGCCGAGGCGCGCGGCGAGACGCGCGACGTGGAGCAGGCCGAGGTCACGATCAACCTGCCGGCGGACTTCTTCCTGGCCGAGGAGTACCTGCCCGACGTGGACAAGCGCGTGCTCGTGTACCGCCGCCTGGCGGCTGCCGTGGACCTGGCCGAGGTGGACGCGCTCCAGCAGGAGTGCGAGAAGGACTTCGGCGCGCTGCCGCTCGCCGGGCGCAACCTCTTCGACCGCGCCCGCGTGCGCATCCGCGCCCAGCGCCTGGGGTGCCAGAGCGTGAGCCTGGCCAACGGCCGTTTGGTCTACCAGGGCGTCGAGGTCTCGCGGCAGACGGCACTGCGCCTCAAGGAGCGCGGCGGCGTGGTCTACCCCAAGACCAAGAAGGTGGCCTACCCCTTCCACCGCACGCAGGAAGAGGTCATGCCGGCCGCGCTCGGCGTGCTCGAGGAGATCGGTGGCGACGACGAGGTCGAGGAGGAGTAGCGAGCGCACGTTCTTCTCGCTGTCCGCGCGGTAGAATCGCAGGCGAGAAGAACCTGTCGTCTGTTAATTGGGGACAGTCCCCAATTAACAGAGAGGAGCGGAGATGTCCCAGACCGCCGACCGCGTGGACGCCGAGACCGCCGCCCGTCCCGGCGTGCCGGCTGAGCACCCCGAGTTCGACCGCCTCGTGCGCACGATGTGGCGGCTGCGCCAGCCGGACGGCTGCCCCTGGGACCGCGAGCAGACGCACCGCTCGATCACCAAGAACATGGTCGAGGAGGCCTACGAGGCCGTGGAGGCCATCGAGGCCAACGACCGCGAGCACCTGATCGAGGAGCTCGGCGACGTCCTGGAGCAGGTGGTCCTTCACGCGCAGATCGCCGCGGACGAGGGCGCCTTCACGATTGACGACGTGGTCCACGGCCTCAACGAGAAGCTCGTCCGCCGTCACCCCCATGTCTTTGGCGAGCACGCGGCGGCCGGTGACGGCGGGGAGGTGCAGGACATCTGGGACGACGTCAAGGCCGCCGAGCGCGCCGCGCAGGGCGAGAAGGACGCGCCGCAGGGCCTTCTCGACTCCGTCCCGCGCAGCCTGCCGGCCCTCATGCAGGCGCAGAAGATCTCCAAGCGCGCCGCCAAGGCTGGCTTCGAGTGGGAGACCGTCGCCGACATCTGGGACAAGGTCGCCGAGGAGCGCGCCGAGTTCGAGCGCGAGGCGCCCGGCTCCGACGCGCGCGCCCTCGAGTTCGGCGACCTGCTGTTCGCGCTGGTCAACGTCGCCCGGCGCGAGGGGATCGACGCCGAGGAGGCGCTCGCGGCCTCCAACCGCAAGTTCAGGGCCCGCTGGTCGCGCATGGAGGACCTCGCCCGGGCCGAGGGACTCGACCTCGACGAGCTGGGAACCGAGCGCCTGAACGAGCTCTGGGACCGTGCGAAGGCAGAGGAGAAGCGCTGACGAGGCCCGCGCCCGCGCCGGCGTCTGCTATAACAGGGGGAGCCGGGCCGCGCCCGGCGCCTGCCCAGCCACAACGAACCAGAGACGAAGCAACGGCATGAGCGACGAGAAGACCAAGAGCCGCCCCACCAAGCGGCCGAAGGCGGCCAAGAAGGCTGTCCCCAAGACCGCCAAGAAGACGCCTGCGCCCGCCCGCCCGACGGCCGCCGCCGCGCGCGCCGCGCGATCCGGGCAGGGCTCGACGCGCGACGGGGGCTCGTCGGCCCCCCGCCTCACCCCGGACGCCGCGCGGGACTTCGCCTCCCGCCATCGTGCCCCGCTCGTCGCGGTCGTGGTCGCCGTCTTCGTGATCGTCGCGCTCTACGGCCCGTTCAGGAGCCTCTACCAGGCCTGGCGTGACAACGGGATGCTCCTGGAGCAGCGGGTCCAGACCGACGAGGAGAGCGCCGAGCTCGAGGGCGACATCAACAGCCTCATGACCGAGGACGGCATCAAGGACGAGGCCCGCGAGCGCGGCTACGTCGAGTCCGGCGAGACGCGCATCGTGGTCGAGGGGCTCGACGCGGAGGACGACGCCTCCGCCGACGAGCAGGACGGGGAGTCGGAAACCCCCTGGTACCTGCGCGTCACCGACTTCCTCTTCCAGTACAAGGCCCAGTCGTAGGGAGGACGCATGACCAGGCTCGCCTGCATCGACATCGGGACGGTCACCGCCCGTCTCGCCGTGGCGGACGTGGAGGACGGGCGGGTCGTCCGCCTCGCCAAGCACTCCGAGATCTGCAACCTGGGGCAGGACGTGGACGCCACCGGGCGGCTGAACGAGGAGGCCATGGCGCGCGTGATCGCCTGCGTGCGCGGCTACGTGGCGTCCGCGCGCGAGGCCGGCGCCACCGCCGCGTGCTGCACCCTCACGAGCGCGGCGCGCGATGCCGAGAACTCCTCGGCGCTCGTGGGCCAGCTGACCGCGCTGGGCCTCGAGCCCCTGGTCATCCCCGGCCAGGTCGAGGGCGCGCTGACCTTTCTCGGCGTGGTGCGCGACTTCCCCGGGCGGACCATCCTCGTGGCGGACAACGGCGGCGGCTCCACGGAGCTCGCCTGCGGCCGCGTGCGCGACGACGGTACGCTCGACCTGCGCTTCGTTCGCTCCATCGATGTCGGTTGCCGCCGCGTGACCGAGAAGTTCCTCACGCCGTCCGGCCCCGACGCCCCGGAGGCGCTGGCCGCCGCGCACGAGTTCGCCGCCGCGGCGTTCGGCCCGGCCGTGCGCGAGGGCGCGCTCCTCTCGGCGGACGCCGCTTGCGCTGCCCCGGACGCGCCGGCCACGCTCGTGGTCACCGGCGGCACCGTCACCACGCTCGTGGCCGTCGAGAAGGCCCTCGTGCCGTACGACCCCTCCCAGGTCCACCTGGCGACGCTCTCCCGCGAGACGCTCGAGCGGCTGGAGGAGCGCCTCGCCGCCCTCACCGTGGAGGAGCGCGCCGCCCTTCCCGGCATCCAGCCCAAGCGCGCGGCCGTGATTGTGGGCGGTGCCGTGGCCGTGGGCGAGCTCATGCGCCAGACGGGCTTCTCGGAGCTCACCGTGAGCGAGTCCGACCTGCTCTTCGGCCTGGCGACCGTCGCCGACGCCGCCCTGCGCGGCACGGGGTCCCCCGTGGGCTGGGTCCCGGCGATGCGCCCGCTGCGCTAGGATAGACGTGCGCCGCGACGCGGCGCGAGCGGGGGGCGTGGCGGAACTGGCATACGCAGGAGACTTAAAATCTTCGGCCGCAAGGATTGTGGGTTCGAGTCCCACCGCCCCTACCAGCATCGACGCGCCCGGGTGGCAGCCGCCGCCCGGGCGTTCTTCTCGCCGCGCGCCTAGTTCGTGAACAGGTGCTCGCGGCGCGCGAAGTAGTACTTGTTCACGATGATCATCACGAGGCTGGTGATGACCTGCGCGAGCTCGGAGACGGTGACGACGTCGGCGAGCTCCACGCCCACGGCGATGGACATGGCGAACGCGTAGAGGAACTGCACGGCGATGTTCACGCCCAGGAGCGTCAGGTAGAGCCTGGGGGCGCCCTTCTTGAAGCCCGCGAGCCGCTGGCGCACGTAGAGCGCGAAGACCGCGAGGGCGACGAAGGCGGCCCCAAAGACGAGGTCTATGACGCGGAGCCCGTCTATGAGGTCATAGACGAGGCCGGCGTAGCTGATGCCATCGACGACGTAGGCGGTGCCCGTGAGGAGCATGATGCCGGCCGCCGCCAGCGAGAGCGCGGAGATGAACAGCTGCACCCAGATGATGAACTTGAACCAGCCCATCGGGGGAGCGGCCTGCGCGGCGGGCTCGATGGCGCTCTGGTCGGCGCCGGCGTCGCTCGTCTCCGCCGCGGGCTCGATCGCCGTCAGCGGCGTGCCGCACTCGGAGCAGAACTTGGCGTCGTCGGGAAGCTGCCTTCCGCAGTTGGGGCAGAACATGGGGCCTCCTAGCCGGGTCGTCCAGCGACGGTGGGCGTCGCAGCCTCGATTCTACGGCAACGCGCCCTACCGTGCGCCCCATTCGGCCTTTGGTATACTGGCCTCTGCGTCCCCATCGTCTAGTGGCCTAGGACATCGCCCTTTCAAGGCGACGACACGGGTTCGACTCCCGTTGGGGGCACCACGACGCTTGCGGGCTCGTCCGGGACTCCGGGCGGGCCCGTTTCTCTTGCCGCGGCGCGCTGCTGCTCCGAAATTAACGGGCAAAATTCTACAAACGCGAAAAACTCAACTGGGAATATACAAAACGAAATCGAATTTTGTCCGTTAATTTAGGAGCGCCGGACCAGGGCTGTCCCAGAATCCGTGCTGTTCTCCCGGCGGTCACGAGGGGCGTCCGGGAATCGGCGAGGTTCCCCGCCCAAGGGGGAGAGGCGTCCCAAAACTCGGGAGGTTCCCTGGAGCGGGCGCGCATCCGTCCCAGAATCCGGGGGATTCCCACGGTGGGACGACCGACAACCTGAGAAACCACGCGATTCTCGGACGAGAAACCCCTCCGGGGCGGGAACCTCCCGGATTCTCGGACAGGGCTTCTCGCCAAAGCGGGAACATCGCCAATTCCGGGACGCGCGCCTCGAGAGGGCCTACGCCGCCGAGAAGAACGTGCGGTCGAGAAGAGCCTCGCGCCCGGTCGCGCGCTACCAGTCCAGGTCGCGCCGCTCCGCGAACGCCCGCGCCGACGCCACGAGCCAGTCGTGCCCCTGGCACCAGGCCACGAACTCCGGCACGTCGGCGATGATGGGCTCCGCCTCGCGCACGGCCATGAGGGACTCCTCGAAGCCGCAGGCCGCGGCCTCGGGGCGGTCGGGCAGGTAGAGCTCGACGAACGTGGGCCTCAGCAGCGCGTAGGCACCGCCCTCGCACAGGCTTTCGAACCCGCGCAGGGCGCGCCGGGCCGCCGTCAGCCGGTCGAGCTTGTAGAGCAGCAGCACGCGCGCGAGGTGCGACCAGGCGCTCTCCCGCCCCGAGAAGCGCGCCTCCAGCGCCCCGAGCCCGGGCTCGTCCTCGAGCCGCGCGCAGGCGAGCATGTACGTGTGGCGGGCGCCTAGCTGGTCCTCGGGCGCGGCGTCAAGCAGCGAGGCCGCGGCGGACGCCGCCATGCGCGGGCGCGCGGCGTCCAGGCAGGTCCGTGCCACCGCGGCACGCAGCCGCAGGTGAGGCCGATAGAAGACGTCCTCCCAGGCGTCGCCCTCGGGAACCGGCGCGCCCGCGAACTCATGCTCCAGGTCGAGCAGGCCCTGGGTCAGCGGGTCCGCCTCGAGCTCGCCGGCGAGAAGATCGATGAGGCGTGCGTCCAGGCAGCGCTCGTCCAGCTCGAGGGCCTGTCGGCAGGCCGCGCGCAGCAGGCCCAGCCGGCGGGCGCGCTCCGCCTCGAACGCGGCGTCGTCGAGAAGGTCGTCGTCCCGCCCGCCCGCCCGATATGCGTCGAGCGCGCGCGCGACCGCGAGAAGTGCCTGCTCGGGCGGCTCGTCGGCAAAGTCGGCGGGGTTCTGCCGCACGGCGAGGACGAGCTCCGCGTACGCCTCGTCGGAGAGCGGGCCGATCTTCTCGTTCCTGCGCATGGCGCAGCGCGCCACCAGCTCCTCCCAGGCGTTCATGACACCTCCCCACCGGGGGCGCCCGCGCCGGTGCCCGCCGCCTCCCCGCCGGTCGCCCGCATGAACTCCTCGACCTCGCGCGGCCGCAGCTCGCTGACCGTGCGGGCGAGCCATGCGCCCAGCACGCCCCGGCCGGAGCGCTCGACGCCCTCCTGCAGCAGGACGACGCCCTCGCTCAGGGCCAGGACCATCTCGTCCTCGCTGTACTCCTCCACGCGGACGCGGGCGAAGCGCCCGTCGGCGATCTCCATCTGGCGGACCATTACGCCGGCGCTGCCGGGGTAGGAGGCGAGCAGGCGCTCCACGAGCTCTCGTGCCGTGCGGAGGTCCCAGCGCCCGTGTGCGAGCGCGATCTGGGCGAGCATGACCCACGCGTCGTCGGGGTGCCCGAGCCCGTTGGGGTCCGGGTAGTTGGCAGCCAGCTCGGCGAGGCCCTTCTCGTCCTCGAGCTTGGCCAGGGCGTACGCGAGCGTGAAGCGCACGTCGGAGAGGTCGCCGGGGTCTGCCTCGAGCAGCTGTCGGGCCACCCGGACGCTCTCCCGGTTGCGCCCGCAGATCAGCGCGCACTCCGCCATCTCCGCCATCCAGCGCCACCACGGGCGCATGGCAAGGCTCGCCGCGAGCGGCCGGCGCGCCGCGTCGAGCAGCCCGCAGAGCTGGTCGCGCTCCGCCTCGCACGACGCCCGGACCTTCTCGGCGCGCTCGGACAGGAAGCGCCAGCGCGCCTCGTAGGAGCCGGTCTCGCAGGACATCCTCATGCGCACGGCGTCATGGCAGCTGGGATCGAGCGAGATGGCCTCGTCGAGCAGGGCGCGCGCCTGGGCGGAGAGCGCCTCGACCTGGGCGTCGCCCGCGAAGGGCAGGCGGTAGTCGAGGACCTCGGTCGCGCGCGCGACCAGGTGGAAGGCGCGGTCGGCGTCCGTCTGGGGCAGCGAGTCGCGATCCTGCGCGAGCCGCCGGCCGAACGTGGCGAAGGCGCGCGCGGCCGCCCCCGGGTCGCTCTCGTCGAGCGACAGCGCGTAGCGCAGGCTCATGCGCAGATAGTCGTCTCTTCGGGAATCGTGTGCCATCTCGCCTCCTTCCCACCATCCTAGCTCAGCCGGGCGCTTCGCCGCTCGCCGCCGCTCGCCGGCCGGTCCGGAAACCCACAGTGTTGCCAACGGATTTCGCTATACTTGTTCCCGGCCGAGCCGCCGTGTCTTCGACGACCCGGACAGGTACTTCTCGCAAGGTGCAAATCGGGGGAGATGGTCCCCCGTTTGATCCGTCGCGGTGGCGGCGGCAAAGGAATTGGAGGAGTGTTATGGGACGTTTCACCAACCCGCGTGACCTGTACTTCGGCGAGGGCGCGCGCCACGAGGTCAAGAACCTCAAGGGCGAGCGCGCGGTCATCGTCACCGGCGGCGGCTCCATGCGTCGCGGCGGCTTCCTGCAGGACGTCGAGAACGACCTCAAGGAGGCCGGCTTCGAGGTCAAGCTCATCGAGGGCGTCGAGTCCGACCCGTCCGTCGAGACCGTCATGAACGGCGCTGCCGTGATGTCCGAGTTCCAGCCCGACTGGATCATCGCCCTCGGCGGCGGCTCGCCCATCGACGCGGCCAAGGCCATGTGGATCAAGTACGAGTACCCCGAGACCACCTTCGAGGACATGTGCAAGGTCTTCGGCCTGCCCAAGCTCCGCACCAAGGCCCACTTCTGCGCCATCTCCTCCACCTCCGGCACCGCGACCGAGGTCACCGCGTTCTCGATCATCACCGACTACTCCAAGGGCATCAAGTTCCCGATCGCCGACTTTGAGATCACGCCCGACGTGGCCATCGTCGACCCCGAGCTCACCTACACCATGCCCGCCAAGCTCTGCGCTCACACCGGCATGGATGCCCTGACCCACTCCATCGAGGCCTACGTCTCCACCGCCGGCTCCGCCTACACCGACGCCAACGCCCTCTACGCCATGCGTGAGATCGTCGAGTGGCTGCCCAAGTCCTACCAGGGCGACAAGGAGGCCCGTCAGCACATGCACGACGCCCAGTGCATCGCCGGCATCGCCTTCTCCTCGGGCCTCCTCGGCATCGTGCACTCCATGGCGCACAAGACCGGCGCCGCCTTCACCGGCGACCACATCATCCACGGCTGCGCCAACGCCATGTACCTCGGCAAGGTCATCCAGTTCAACTCCAAGGACGCCCGCGCCAAGAGCCGCTACGCCTACATCGCCAAGGAGGTCTTCCACCTCGCCGGCGAGACCGAGGACGAGCTCGTCGCCGCGCTCGTTCAGATGATCCGCGACCTGAACGACAAGATCGACATCCCGCAGGGCATCAAGAACTACGGCAAGGGCGGCGTCAAGGCCGACGAGTCCGTCATCGACTACGCCGAGTTCGAGGAGAAGAAGAGCCGCATCGCCGTCGACGCCATCGGCGACGCCTGCACCGGCTCCAACCCGCGCCAGCCCACGCCCGAGGAGATGGAGAAGCTCCTCGAGTGCGTCTACAACGACGTCGACGTGGACTTCTAATCCGGGTAACGGACAATCGCGCGACTCAGGGGTCGGGCCTTCGGGTCCGGCCCCTTTTTGTGCGCGCGGGCCCGGGGTCTCGGGCGTCTTGCCGTCTTAGAGAAGGCGGGCGTGCGCGCGGACCGCGGCCTGGAAGGCGTCCTCGAGCTTGTCGCCCGGGGCACCGAGAAGGACGAGCAGCGTCGGCGCGTCCCCGGCGCGCCCGTAGGCGCGCTCGACCGCGGGTGCGACGGCGGCCGGGCCCCGCGCCGCCTCGACGCGCATCGTCGCGTAGTCCTCGCGGGCGGCGGACAGGAGCAGCTCCGCGTCTCGTGCCTCGCCGCTCTCCTCGACGAGGGCGTAGACGCCCCGGTCCGGGGCGGCGAGCAGCTCGCCGTGGCCCGAGGCGCGGGCGCCGAGCAGCCCGATGCCGATCTGTCCGGCCGTGATGTCCAACAGCTCGCAGACCGTCACGACGGCGAGCGCGGGGCCCAGGTTGAAGCGCCCGGTCAGCGGGACGGCCAGCGTCATCTCGCGGCTGGGCGTGTGGGCGAGGAACTGCACGTAGCCATAGTGGGACTCGGTGCGCCCGACGCCCACGTCCGCGAGGGAGCCGCGCGCGGAGAAGCTCAACGACCGCCCGTCGGCCGTGGTCACCGTGCCCGCGCCCCCGGCCCCGATCACGCAGAGGAGGTCGGTGCGGACAGCGCCGCGCTCGGCCTCGTCCAGCTCGACGATCGCGTAGGCGAGGTCCTTCTCGCCCGCATGGCGAAGATGGTCGTCAATGCGTTGCAGCTCAGAGACCCTGTCTGGATGGCGGGACCATTCGACGCCGTCAAAGAGCTCGCGCCCGCCGACAAGCGCCGCGCGCTCGTAGGGCCTCTCGTCGTCCAGGATGGTGCGCAGCAGCGCCGAGGCGACCTCGCGGTCGCGCGCGCCGCCCGAGATGCCGATGACGAGGGGCGCGCCCATCGGGCCCGCTACGCGCCCGTGCGAGCGGCGACCGCCTCGAGGAAGATCTCGCCGTCGGTGCGGCAGGGGAGGAACTCGTCGCCGACGTGCTGGCGCGTCTCGTCACCCTTCGCGAGCAGGCAGACGATGGCCGGGCCCTCGCCCTCGTAGGCGAGCTCGACGCTGCGGCGCACGGCCTCCTCGCGGTCGCAGATCACCTCGTAGGGAACGCCCTCGGGCGTGGCGGCGGCCATCTGGGCGCAGATCTCCTCGACGGGGTCGTGCGCGGGGTCCTCCTCGGTGTAGATGAGGTAGTCGGACCACTTGGCGGCCTCCTGCGGGAGCTCGGTCCGGCGCTCGTATGCCTTGCCGCCCGGCGCGCCGAAGAGCGCGATGATGCGATAGCCGGGGAACTCCTTCTTCACGGAGGGGAAGAAGCGCTGGTAGGAAAGCTTGTTGTGCGCATAGTCGACGAGGGCCATCACGCGCGAGCCCGGCTCGCCGAGAAGCTCCATACGCCCGGGGACCGTGGCATGGGCGAGCGCGGGCACGATCTTCTCGGCACCGACGCCCAGCAGCTCGCAGATGGCTATCGTGGCCAGCGCGTTGTCGACGTTGAAGAGGCCGGGCATGGCCAGCGTGACCGGGCCCTCCCAGCTTGGGGTGTGCGCGACGAAGCTCACGCGGCCGAGCTCGGAGCGGACCTCGCTCGCCCAGACGTCGGCGCCGTCGCGCCCTTCGGCGGAGAAGCGCAGGATGCGGTCGCAGGACTCGGCGGCCTGGGCGCGCTCGAGCACGACGTCGGCCTGGTCGCAGTCGAGGTTCACCACGGCGCTCCGGGCCTGCTCGAAGATGCGGAGCTTGCTCTCGAAGTAGTCCTCGAAGTCGGGGTGCTCGACGGGGGAGATGTGGTCGCGCCCGATGTTGAGGAAGCAGGCCACGTCCAGCGTGAGCCCGAGCACACGGTCGTACTTGAGGCCCTGGCTCGAGACCTCCATGTCCAGGAACGGGAGGCCGGCGGTGCGCGCGTTGGCGACGTGGCGCCAGAGGTCGGGCGACTCGGGGGTGGTGTTGTGGCTCTCGAAGTCCTCGACGCCGTCGTAGGTGTCGATCGAGCCGATGACGGCCGTCCCGGAGCCGGGCCTGTCGCCGTCGAGCACGGCGCGCAGCATGTAGGAGACCGTGGACTTGCCCTTGGTGCCCGTGATGCCGACGACGCGGACGTCACGGTCAGGGTGGCCGAAGGCCTCCGCGGAGACGAGCGCCATCGCGCGGCGCAGGTTGCTGGCGACGAGGGCGGGGGCGTCCGGCGCGACCTCGGCGAGCTCGGCGGCGTGGGCCTCGTCGCAGAGGTAGGCCACCGCGCCCGCCTCGAGCGCGCTCGTGAGGTATGCGGGCCTGAAGGCCGCCCCCTTGCACACGAAGACGTGCCCCGCGCGGACGACGCGGGAGTCGCAGTCGGCGCCGGTCACGGGCGTCGCGCCCGCCTCGGCCGTGAGGTTGTGGGTGCCTGCGAGCAGGCCCTGCTCCTCAAGGAGCGCGGCCAGCGAGGCGAGAGTCGTAGTATCCATGGGACCTAGTATAGGGCAGGCGCGAGCGTGCCGTATGCTAGACTGCAACCACCCGGGCGATTGGCGCAGCGGCTAGCGCAGGTGCCTTACACGCACAAGGTCGGCGGTTCGAACCCGTCATCGCCCACCAGCACACATCGGCCCTCGCCCGCTTTTGCGGCGGGGGCCTCTTTCGGGAGGACACATGACCGACTCCACCCTCATGCGCGCCAACGGGCGCGCCGCCGACGAGCTTCGTCCCGTCACGCTCACCCCGGGCGTCATGAAGAACGCGGCCGGGTCCTGCCTCGCGGAGTTCGGCGACACGCGCGTGCTCTGCACCGCATCTGTTGAGGAGGGCGTTCCCGGCTGGCGAAAGAACGCGCATGCCGGCTGGGTGACCGCCGAGTACGCGATGCTCCCCGCCGCGGGCAACCGGCGCACGCCACGCGAGTACCGCGGCCGCAAGGGCCGCTCCATGGAGATTGAGCGCCTCATCGGCCGCAGCCTGCGCTCCGTCACGCGCCTCGATCGCCTGGGCGAGATCACGATCACGCTGGACTGTGACGTGATCCAGGCCGACGGCGGCACGCGCACGGCCTCGATCACGGGTGCGTGGGTGGCGCTCCATCAGGCACTCATGGGCCTCGTGGACGCGGGCAGGCTCCCGCGCCTGCCGCTCACGGGGCAGGTCGCCGCGGTCTCCGCGGGGTTCGTGGACGGCCGGGCTCTGCTCGACCTCGACTACTCCGAGGACTCCCACGCCGAGGTGGACTTCAACCTCGTGGGGACGGGCGACGGCCGCATCGCGGAGGTCCAGGGCACCGGCGAGCGCTCCACGCTCGACCGCGCCCAGCTCGACGCCCTGCTCGACCTCTGCCAGACCGGCGTCGCCCGCCTGACGGAACTCCAGAGTCACGTGACGGGCTTTGGCTCGCACGAGTAGGCGGGCTTCGCGCTCAAAAAGGGCCCAGGTGGATGCAAAAGTGTCGCTCGTGATGAAGGATTCGTGGCTTTCATGCAAAACTCCCGCTCGTGATGAAACATTTTGACGCTGGCGAATAGTTTCAATTCTGCGAACTGGGATTTCTTTGACATAGGCTGATCTTGGGGTCCACGAGTGGCCTCTAGGGGCCATACTTATTCATCACGAGCGAGGGTTTTGCGAATACGAGCGCGTTTTCTCATCACGAGTCGCACTTTTGCACGCCTAAGGAGAGGCCAAAATGAAGGGTATCGAGGTTAACGAGCTGGATCCTGCCAAGACCGTGGTGGTGGCCACGGGCAACGCGCACAAGGTCACCGAGATCGAGGCCATCCTCGCGCCGGCCATGCCGGGCGCGCGCTTCGTGGCCCTCGGCGAGCTGGGCGACTTTCCCGACCCCGTGGAGGACGGGGGCACCTTCTTCGACAACGCCCTGATCAAGGCCCGCGCCGCCCAGGCCGAGACGGGGCTACCCATGGCCGTGGCCGACGACTCGGGCCTCTGTGTGGACGCGCTCGGCGGCGCCCCCGGAATCTTCTCCGCTCGCTGGGCCGGCGAGCACGGCAACGACGCCGCCAACAACGAGAAGCTCATGGCGCAGATGGCGGGCGTCCCCGAGGCAGAGCGCACCGCGCGCTTCCACTCCAGCGTGGCGCTCGTGCGCGGCGACGAGGTCCTGCGCGGCGACGGCGACTGCGAGGGCCTCGTGGGCTTCGAGCCGCGCGGCGACGGCGGCTTCGGCTACGACCCGCTCTTCCTGCCAAACGACACCCCCGGCAAGACCATGGCCGAGCTCACCCCTGACGAGAAGAACGCCATCTCGCACCGCTTCCACGCCCTCGAGGACCTCTCCACGAAGCTCTAGGCCCGGCTTCGGTCCCTCCATCCGCTCCCAGCGCTTTTGCCCCGCTCGCCAAATCATCGTGGCGGGCGGGGCGAGTTCGTAGCATGATAGGTGCGTCTGGGGCGTGCCCCAGGCTGCCATGGACGGGCAGGGGCCCCGACGCGGCGGCGAGTTCTCATAGCTCTTGGCGACCTCGCCCTGGTGGTCGCAGTCACATTGGCCGCGGCCGATGGGGCCGCACGGCAGGAGCCGCCTGCCGGACTATGAAGGGAAACGCCATGAAGATCCTCCGCGCCAAAGACTATGACGACATGAGCCGCAAGGCCGCCAACATCATCTCCGCGCAGGTGATCCTGAAGCCCAACTGCGTCCTGGGCCTCGCGACCGGCTCCACGCCGATCGGCACCTACCATCAGCTCGCCAAGTGGTGCGACAAGGGCGACTGCGACTTCTCGCAGGTCTCCACCTACAACCTCGACGAGTATCGCGGTCTCAGCCACGACGACCCGCAGAGCTACCACTACTTCATGCGCGAGAACTTCTTCGACCACATCAACATCGACCAGGCCAACACCCACGTGCCTGACGGCGCCAACCCCGACGCCGAGGCCGCCTGCTCCGAGTACGATCGCATCGTCGCCGCGGCCGGCTATCCCGACCTGCAGCTCCTGGGCATCGGCAACAACGGCCACATCGGCTTCAACGAGCCCGACGACCACTTCTCCAAGGGCACGCACTGCGTCGACCTCACCGAGTCCACGATCAAGGCCAACAGCCGCCTGTTCGAGCGCGAGGAGGACGTCCCGCGCCAGGCCTACACGATGGGCGTCCAGACGATCATGTACGCCCGCATGATCCTCGTCGTGGCCAACGGCGCGGCCAAGGCCCAGGCCGTCCACGACATGTGCTTCGGTCCGGTCACCCCGAGCTGCCCCGCGTCGATCCTGCAGCTCCACACCAACTGCGTCGTCGTCGCCGACGAGGAGGCCCTGGCCCTCTGCCCCGCCGAGTAGCGCGACCAACGGCTAGCGTCCGGGGGCGAGAAGAGCGTTCTTCTCGCCCCCATTTTATGTCTCGCGTCACAACGGTTGAACCAATTTGCGCTTGCGCGTCCGGCGCCGTAAGATAATGCTTCCGGAATTTTTGGCTTTTGCCTCTGTCAGACGGAGGACCACATGGAGAACGACATCCCGCCCGTCAACCGGGTCGACGAGATTCGCGAGCACCTGAGCTCGCTCGAGGGCAAGCGCCTCAAGGTCAAGGCCAACATGGGCCGCTCGCGCATCGTCGAGCGCACCGGCACGCTCGTCCACGCCCACCCGTCCCTCTTCGTCGTCGAGGTCGAGGAGCGTCGCGGCCGCACCGCGCGCCAGTCCTACCAGTACGTCGACGTCCTCACCGGCACGGTGGAGCTCTACGACACGGAGTCCGGCGAGCGTCTCTTCGACTTCGCCGAGACGATCACGGAGTAGCCGTGCGCGTCACGGCCGTCTCGGCCCCCTGCAAGGTCAACCTCTACCTCGGCGTCCATCACGAGACCGACGATCGGGGCTACCACCGCGTGGATTCGCTCATGGTCCCGGTGGCGCTCTTTGACGACGTCGTCGTCGAGGACGCCCCGGAGCTCTCGGTGAGCTTCTCGCCCGCGCTCTCCATACCCGTGGAGAAGAGCGGCGTCTGGCGCGCCGCGACGATGCTCGCCGAGGCGCTGGGCGAGAAGCCCGACGTGCGCGTGAGCGTCACGAGGCGCATCCCCGGCAGCGCCGGGCTCGGCGGCTCCTCCGCCGACGCCGGTGCCGCGCTGCGCGCCCTCGCCGCCCGCTGGGGCGTGGACGCGCTCGACCCGCGCGTCGTCGACGTGGCCCGCCGCGTGGGCGCGGACGTGGCCTTCTTCCTCGACCCTCGCCCTGCGCTCCTCGGCGGGGCGGGGGACGTGCTCGAGCGGACGTTCCCCGGCTTCGAGGCGCCCCTCGTCCTGGTGATGCCGCGGGCCGAGGGCGGATCGACTCCGGCGGCGTACGCGGAGTTCGACCGCTCGGGTGCGGAGCCGGCCGGCTGCGACGCGCTGTGCCGCGCCCTCGAGGCCGGCGACCGTGCGGGCGTGGCGGCGAGCCTGGCAAACAACCTCGCCCCGGTCGCGTGCGCGCTGTGCCCGGAGGCCGGCGAGGTCGAGACGTGGCTGCGCGAGCGCCCCGGCGTGCTCGCGGCCCAGGTCACGGGTTCGGGCACCTGCTCGTTCGCGCTATGCGAGGGCCCCGAGGCGGCGGATGCCGTGGCTGCGGAGGCCGCCTCGCGCGGATGGCGAGCCTGGTCGACAAAAACCCTTGGTTCCGCGTCGAAAGTCTGCTAGAATATCCCACCGCTACGGGTTGTGGCTCAGCTTGGTAGAGCGCTCGGTTCGGGACCGAGAGGTCGCTGGTTCAAATCCAGTCAACCCGACCACGTACGTTCAGGGGCCGTCGGCAGTGCGCCGGCGGCCCCTTTCTCGTCGCTGCTGCTCTGATGCCTGCGACTAGCCCGTGAGCGAGACTCCCAGCTCAAGAAGCGAGAAAAGCCGCTCGGCGGCCAGCGCGTAGAGCTCCTCGGCATGCCCGAGCGCCTCCTCGAGCGGCATCGCGTCAATCGCCGTGGGCACCATCGCCGAGAGCCCGGGCACCTCCGCGGCGTCCGCGCTCATGCCGCCCACCACGGCGACGCAGGGCACGCGGCGTCGCGCGCATGCCGCCGCCACCCCGGAGACGACCTTGCCGCGCGCGGTCTGCGCGTCGGCGTGCCCCTCGCCCGTGACGCAGAGGTCCGTGTCGGCGAGAAGGGCGTCGAAGCCCGTGAGCTCGAGAACGCGCGCCACGCCGCTCACGGCCTCGGCGTCGAGAAGCGCGAGGCACGCGGCGCCGAGGCCGCCCGCCGCTCCGGCGCCCGGCACGTCGAAGCCGCGGCCGAGCGTCTCCTCCAGCACGCGCGCCCAGTTCCTCATGCCGTCGTCGAGCCGGCGCACGACCTCGGGCGAGGCGCCCTTCTGGGGGCCGAACACGAAGCTCGCGCCCTCGGGCCCCACGAGCGGGTTGTCGACGTCGCACATCATGCGGAAGCGTGCCCCCGCGAGCGCCGGGCTCAGCCCGGAGAGGTCAACGGAGGCAACGCGCTCCAGGTCAGAGCCCCGTCCGGCAAGCTCCTGGCCGTCCGCGTCGAGCAGGCGCGCGCCGAGTGCCCGCGCGAGGCCCATGCCGCCGTCGTTGGTGGCGCTGCCACCCAGCGCGATGGTCACGTCCCGCGCGCCGTGGGCGAGGGCGTCGGAGACGAGCTGGCCGGTGCCGTAGGTGCTCGTGGCGAGCGGGTCGCGCTCCTCGGGCGCGAGCAGGGGGAGACCGGACGCGGCGGCCATCTCGATGACGGCGCGGCCGCCCGGCAGCAGTGCGTAGGAGGCCTCGACCGGACGGCCAAGCGGGTCGGCGACGAGCGCGCCGACCTTCTCGCCCCCGCAGGCGGCGACGAGCGCGTCGACCGTCCCCTCGCCGCCGTCGGCCATGGGGACCGCCGTCCAGGAGCAGCCGGGGAAGTGCCGCTCGGCGGCGGCCCCGAGCAGGCGCGCCGTGTCCGCCGAGGACAGCGTCCCCTTGAGCGAGTCGGACGCGAAGACGAACCTCGGCGCGCGCTTCATGCTGGCTCCCTCCCGCGATGTTTCCCTCATTGTAGGGTCCCGCCGCCGCACCCCGCGAGCGCTCGCACATATCCCGAAGTTCAAAACCGACCAAAACTCGGTTTCACCAGCTCACGGGCTTGAGGGTCGAAAACGAACTCTGACTTATGCGAGAGCGCGCCCCCGCGGCGGCATCCCGACCGGGCCGCCACGCCCTATACTGTCGCCGTGAGACGACGAGAAGGACGGCGGCATTGATCAAGCTCTTCGCGAGCGACCTCGACGGGACGCTCCTCAACCTCATCCACGAGACCGACGGCGGCATCCTGCGCCGGCTGCGCGCCGCGCTCGACGCCGGACGCCACGTGGCGCTGGCGACGGGCCGCTGCGTGCGACGGCCGGCGGACATGGGGTTCGCGGGGCTCCCGGTCGAGTCGATCGGCGCCAACGGCGCGCACATCGTGGGCCCAGGCGGCGAGGTGCTGCGCCACGTTGCCGTGGACCCGGCCGCGCTGGAGGAGCTGCTCGTCGCCTTCCCGCAGGTCTGCTTCATCTGCGTGGGGCGCGACCGCACCTACGTGCGCGGCACGACGGAACAGCGCAACGCGAGCTACGTCGGCGCGCGCGGTCCGGTCGGCGTGCTCATGCGCCGGCGCTTCCGCAAGACCGGGTTCGGCGAGGTGGAGCTTCTCGACCAGACCAACGCCGACGTGCTCGGGCAGGACATCTGCAAGGTGAACTTCCGCGTCACCGACGAGGGCCTACGCCGCGACCTCGAGGCGTTCGTCGACGAGCATGCCGGCTCCTTCGTGAACGCCTCCTTCGACGGCGTCCTCTTCGAGCTCACCGACGCGTGCGTCAACAAGGGCGAGGCCGTGGCGTGGCTGGCCGGCGAGCTGGGGATCGCCGAGGACGAGGTGGCCGTGTACGGGGACGGCGGCAACGACCTGGCCATGCTCGAGCGCTTCTCGCACGCCTACGCCACGCGCGGCGCGAGCGCCGAGGCAAAGCGCGCCGCCGGGACCGTCATCGGCAGCTGCGCGCTGCACGCGGTGCCCCGTCACATCCTGCGCACCGTCCGCCGCGAGGGACCGCTGCGCTGAGGCCCTTCTCGCCGCGCGTCGCGCCCGCGCTCCCGCGTCCCGTCCGGTGACAGGATTTGCCGCTCGTGCGACCGATCCGCCGCCCGCGAGCCGCAAAACCTGTCAGCGTGGCCGGCCCGGGCCCGGATCCGGGCGAGAAGAACCGTCTGCCCGCTACCGCACCACGCGCGCGGCGCGCGGCATGACGCCCCGGGCGCTCGTCGCCAGCAGCACGTTGTTGCCGGGCTTGTGCGGCTCGTCAGGCCACTCGGCGACGTAGCCCACGTGCGCGAACTCGTGACCAAACGCGTCCACGACCTCGTCCAGAGCCCGCGCGCGACGCCCCTCGCAGGCGCAGCGCACGTTGGCGAGGTAGACGCCGTCCGCGGCGAGGTGCTCGCGCACCACCCGCGCGCCCTCGGCGCCCGTGAGCGGCCCGAGCGGTCGGTTGCCGGAGAAGGCGTCGTTCACGATCACGTCATAGGGCTCGGCGGCGGCGCGCACGAAGGCCCACGCGTCGTCGTTGACCAGGCGCAGGCGCCCGTCCTTCTCGGCCCCCGTCTTCTTCAGGCACTCGTCGAGGAAGAAGAACTCGCGCGCCAGCTCGGTCATCGCGGGGTCGATCTCCACCACGTCCACGCGGGCCTCCGGCACGTACGCCGCCAGGTACTTGGGCAGCGAGTAGCCGCCCCCGCCCATGACCAGCACGCGCAGCGGGCTCTCGGCCGTGCGCCCGCGCTCGGCGACCAGGTCCTCGATCACGCGGGCCATCTCGCGGTGGTACTCGCAGGCCAGCTGGAAGCGCAGGTCCTCGGGCACGTAGCAGCCGCTCTGGAAGGTGCCGTTGACGTTGATCAGGCGCACGGGCGTGCCGTCGGCGTTCTCCGCGTCAAAGACCAGCGTCACACCGAACTTGGTCCGGCGCATCTCCACGTTGCGCTTACGCAGGAGCCACGGCATCGCGGCGAGAAACACCGTGCACACGACGGTCAGCACGGCAAGGGCGATCAGGATCTCTCTCAAGGGGCCTCCCAAGTGGCGCGCGAGAAACCCGGGCTTCTCGCGTTTTAGAGATTGTGAGTAGCACGTAACCTCGGCTATACTAGCTGATGCTGTATTGGGCCTAGCGCCCGCCTGTGACATCGCATCGGAAGGACACTTCACATGATTTTTGGTATGGGCCCCATTGAGCTGCTTCTCATCGTCGTCGTCGTGCTCGTCATCTTTGGGCCCAAGAACCTGCCCAAGATCGGCTCCGCCCTCGGCAAGACCGTGAAGAACGTCCGCGAGGGCATGGAGGAGGGCTCCGAGGACAAGTCCGACGAGGCCGGCTCGCCCATCGAGTCCCACGACGACGTCGAGGTCATCGAGGACGACGATGACGCCGACGCCCCCGAGGCTGCCGCCTCCGACGCCGTCTTCTGCTCCCAGTGCGGCGCCAAGAACGCGGCCGGCGCTGCCTTCTGCTCCAAGTGCGGCAACAAGCTCAACTAAGCGCAACTAGCGGCACACGGCAGGCAGGAGTCATCGCACATGGATAACGCCAAGAAGATCGAGCTCACCGCCGAGGGGCGTCAGAAGCTCGTCGACGAGCTCGAGTATCGCGAGGGCGAGAAGCACGACGAGATCGTCGAGCGTATCAAGGAGGCCCGCGGCTTCGGCGACCTCTCGGAGAACTCCGAGTACGACGCCGCCAAGGAGGAGCAGTCCAAGAACGAGTCCCGCATCAACGAGATTCGCCAGATCCTCTCCGTGGCCACGGTCGTCGAGGACCAGGGCCACGCCATGACCGTCTCCATCGGCACCACGGTGGAGCTCAAGGACGGCAAGGGCAAGAAGTCCACCTTCAGCATCGTGGGCACGACCGAGACCAACTCGCTCGAGCACCGCATCTCCGTCGAGTCCCCGGTGGGCAGCGCCCTTGTGGGCCACAAGAAGGGCGACAAGATCGAGGTCGTCACCCCGTCCGGCAAGACCAGGAAGTACACCATCACGGGGATCTCCCGCTAGAGCTACTTCCCACCGAGCAAGCGAGCGCCCCGTGTCTGCGAGATCGCAGGTGCGGGGCGTATCTATCTGAAACCCGAAAGGACCCCCATGGCCGAGAACGCCACCACCACCGACGAGCGCACGATGCGCCGCGCGCGCCGTCAGGCCCTCATCGACGCCGGCGTGAACCCCTATCCCATCGCGTCCGAGGTCACGGCCCACGCCGGCGAGCTTGACGAGAAGTACGCCGGGCTCGCGGATGGAACCGACACCGAGGACGTGGTGAGCGTCGCCGGTCGCATCCGGGCGCTGCGCAAGCAGGGCAAGGCCGCCTTCGTCGTGCTCGAGGACGTGAGCGGGTCCATCCAGCTCTTCTGTCGCCACGACGTGCTCGGCGACGAGGGCTGGTCGCTGCTCTCCAACCTCGACCTCGGCGACATCCTGGGCGCCACGGGCACGGTGCTGCGCACGCGCCGCGGCCAGCTCTCCGTCTCGCCCACGTCGCTCACCGTGCTCTCCAAGTCGCTCCGCCCCTTGCCCGAGAAGTTCCACGGCCTCACCGACCGCGAGGTCCGCTACCGCCAGCGCTACGTCGACCTCATCATGAACCCCGAGGTCCGCGACGTCTTCCGCAAGCGCAGCCAGATCGTCTCCCTCATCCGCCGCTACATGGAGGCCGACGGCTACATGGAGGTCGAGACGCCGATGATGCACGCCATCCTCGGCGGCGCCAACGCCAAGCCCTTCGTGACGCACTTCAACGCGCTCGACCGCGACTTCTACCTGCGCATCGCCACCGAGCTGCCGCTCAAGCGCCTCATCGTGGGCGGTCTGGAGCGCGTCTTCGAGATCGGCCGCAACTTCCGCAACGAGGGCATGGACCTCACGCACAACCCCGAGTTCACCTCGATGGAGGCCTACTGCGCCTACTCCGACCTCGAGGGCATGAAGCGCCTGTCCGAGGGCCTGTTCAAGACCATCGCCCGCGAGGTCTGCGGCTGCGAGGAGGGCCACGAGATCATCACCTACCAGGGCCAGGAGATCGACATGTCCGGCATCTGGGCGAGCCGCCCGCTCTCCGAGATCGCCTCCGAGTGCGTGGGCGAGCACGTTGACATGGACACCCCCATCGAGCGCCTCCGCGAGCTCTGCGAGAAGCACGGCATCGAGACCCAGTCCAACTGGGGTGCCGGCAAGCTCCTCTTTGAGCTCTACGACGAGCTGGGCGAGAAGACCATCGTCAACCCCACGTTCGTGTGCGACTACCCGGAGGAGGTCTCCCCGCTCTCCAAGCGCAAGGCCGAGGACCCGCGCCTCACCGACCGCTTTGAGCTGGTCATCGCCGGCCACGAGTACGCCAACGCCTTCTCCGAGCTCAACGACCCCGTCGACCAGGCCGGCCGCTTCGCCGAGCAGGTCGCGGCCAAGGGCATGGGCGACGACGAGGCCATGGGCTACGACTACGACTACGTGCGCGCCCTCGAGTACGGCATGCCGCCGGCGGGTGGCATCGGCTACGGCATCGACCGCATGGTCATGCTGTTCTGCAACCAGCCGGCCATCCGCGACGTGCTGCTCTTCCCGGCGATGAAGCCCGAGGCGATCACCAAGGCCGACATCCAGGCCCAGGTCGCCGGTGCCGTGACCGACAACGCTGCGGCGTCCGTGGACGACATCGCCGCCGACAGCGAGAAGGTCACGGCCGCGGCGGCGGAGGCCCCGGCGGCGCTTGTCGCCGGCATCGACCGCGACGCCGCGCTCGCACTTCTCGCCGAGCACAACCACGAGGAGTTCCACATCGAGCACGGCCAGACCGTCGGCGGCGTGATGCGCGTCTTCGCCGAGGAGATGGATCCCGACAACGCCGACTTCTGGGAGGTCGTGGGCATCCTGCACGACCTCGACTGGGAGGAGCACGCCGACGACCCGGCCAACCACACGGTCTACGCCGCGGAGCTTCTCGAGGCCGCGGGCGGCAGCGCCGAGCTTGTGCGCGCCATCCAGTCGCACAACTCCGACAACAACCCCGAGCTGCCCGCCCCCGAGCTTCCCATGGAGAAGGTCCTCTTTGCCGTGGACGAGCTCACGGGCCTCATCGGCGCGGCCGTGATCATGCGCCCGAGCAAGTCCGTCATGGACTTCGAGGTGAAGTCGCTCAAGAAGAAGTTCAAGGACAAGCGCTTCGCCGCCGGCTGCAACCGCGACGTCATCCGCAAGGGCGCCGAGCTCTGTGGCTGGGAGCTCGACGAGCTCTTCTCGCGCACGATCGACGCGATGAAGGCCATCGCCCCCGACCGCGACACGTTCGGGAAGTAGCCGCCCGGGAGCGCCGGGGGCGGAGCCGGCGTCCCGGAATCGCCGACGTTCCCCGGCCGCCCCGAGCGCGCGTCCCAAAATCCGGGACGTTCTCCGGTCCTGCCGCCCCGGCGTCCCGGAATCGCCGACCTTCTCGGGGTGCTGTCCCAGAATCGCTGGGGTTCTCGCATCGGCGACCCCCTGGGACGGGGAACGTCGCCACTTTTGGAACGCGATCGCCTCCGGGCTGCGGAACCCCGCCGATTCTGGGACGAGAAGCGCCCTCATGACGAGAACCCCGCCAATTCCGGGACGCGCTTCTCGCCCCGTCGGAGAAGGCCGCCGATTCCGGGACGGCCGCCCGCAGGGCGAGATACGCGGCGTCGCTTAGCGCGTTTGCGCGGGCGGCGCCGTGGGTACAAACTAGTACCGTGAAGCTGCCGTGCGGAAGGATGCACGTATGTTTGAGAAGTTCACCGACAGGGCCCGCAAGGTGATGAACCTCGCCCAGGACGAGGCGCGCGGCCTCGGCCAGATGTACGTGGGCACCGAGCACCTGCTGCTCGCGCTCATCAAGGAGGGGGAGGGCGTCGCCGCCCAGGCGCTCGCCAAGCTCGACGTCACCTACGAGGAGGCGCTCTCCACCGTGCAGAGCCTCACCACGCAGGACGGCGAGCCCGTGCCCGGCGGGCACATCCCGTTCACGCCCCGCGCCAAGCGCGTGCTCGAGGGCGCGTACCGCGAGACGATGGCGCACGGCCAGACCTACATCGCCACCGAGCACCTGCTGCTCGGCATCGTCGCCGAGGGCAACGGGCGCGCGATGGACGCGCTGCGCCAGATGGGCATCTCCGGCGACGCCGTGCGCAACGCGGTGAACGAGCTCGCCGGCAAGAGCCCCGAGGGCGCCCCGCGCGAGGCGGCGACGGCCGACGTGCGCATGGCCGGCTTCGGCGGGCCCCAGCAGCAGGGCGAGGAGGGCTCGGTCCTCGAGCAGTACGGCCGCAACCTCACCAAGCTGGCTACGGACGGCAAGCTCGACCCGGTGATCGGCCGCGACCGCGAGATCGAGCGCGTCATGCAGGTCCTCGCGCGCCGCCAGAAGAACAACCCGCTCATCCTCGGCGACCCGGGCGTCGGCAAGACGGCGATCGTCGAGGGGCTCGCGCAGCTCATCGCCTCCGGCAACGTGCCCGACATCCTGCGCGGCAAGCAGATCTGGACGCTCGACCTCGCGAGCCTCGTCGCCGGCTCCAAGTACCGCGGCGAGTTCGAGGAGCGCATGAAGAAGGTCGTCGCCGAGCTCGAGGCCTCCGACGAGGACATCCTGTTCATCGACGAGATCCACACCGTCATAGGCGCGGGCTCCGCGGAGGGCTCGATCGACGCCGCCTCGATCCTCAAGCCGCCCCTCTCGCGCGGCGAGATCCAGGTCATCGGCGCCACCACCGCCGACGAGTACCGCAAGCACGTCGAGAAGGACTCCGCCTTCGAGCGCCGCTTCCAGCCGGTCAACATCGGCGAGCCCAGCCCCGAGGACACCGTCCGCATCATCGAGGGCCTGAAGGACCGCTACGAGCGCCACCATCACGTCCGCTACACCGACGCCGCCATCCAGGCCGCGGTCTCGCTCTCGGACCGCTACGTCCAGGACCGCTTCCTGCCCGACAAGGCGATCGACGTGCTCGACGAGGCTGGTGCCCGCACGCGCGTCCACAAGATGGCGCTCCCGCCCGAGATCGCCCAGGTGGACGCCGACCTCGCCCGCGTGCGCGAGGAGAAGTCCGCGGCCGCCGCCGCCCAGGAGTTCGAGGACGCCGCGCGCCTGCGCGACGAGGAGAAGTCCCTCGTCGCCCGCCGCGACGAGCTCGAGGCCGCCTGGCGCGAGGAGCTCGCCGCCAACGTGGTCACGGTCGACGAGCAGGACATCGCCGACGTGGTCTCGGCCATGACCGGCGTGCCCGTCTCCAGCCTCACCGAGGCGGAGGCCTCCAAGCTCCTGCGCTGCGAGGACGTGCTCCACCAGCGCGTCGTCGGCCAGGACGAGGCGGTCACCAAGGTCGCCAAGGCCATCCGCCGCAGCCGCAGCCCCCTCAAGGACCCGCGCCGCCCCGGCGGCTCGTTCATCTTCCTCGGCCCCTCCGGCGTGGGCAAGACCGAGCTCGCCAAGGCACTCGCCGAGTTCCTCTTCGGCTCCGAGGAGGCGCTCATCTCCTTCGACATGTCCGAGTTCATGGAGAAGCACACCGTCTCCAAGCTCGTCGGCGCCCCTCCGGGATACGTGGGCTACGACGAGGGCGGCGAGCTCACCAAGGCCGTGCGCCGGCGCCCCTACTCGGTCGTCCTCTTCGACGAGGTCGAGAAGGCGCACCCCGACGTGTTCAACGTCCTGCTCCAGATCCTGGAGGAGGGCCGCCTCACCGACGGCCAGGGCCGTCACGTCGACTTCTCCAACACCGTCATCATCATGACGTCCAACATCGGCGCCCGCGACATCGCCCAGACCACCACGATGGGCTTCTCGGCCCAGGGCGCGAACGGCCTCTCCGACAAGGAGATCGAGAGCCGCGTCATGTCCGAGCTGAAGAAGCACTTCCGCCCCGAGTTCCTCAATCGCGTGGACGAGGTCGTGGTCTTCAGGTCGCTCACCCCCGAGCAGCTGCGTGACATCGTCGACCTCATGGTGGCCGACCTGCGCGAGCGCCTCATCGCCGAGGGGATGTCCATCGAGCTCACGGACGCCGCCCGCGACCTCGTCGCAAAGAGGGGCGCCGACCCGGTCTACGGCGCGCGCCCGCTGCGCCGCGCCATCCAGACGCTCATCGAGGACCCGCTCTCCGAGGAGCTGCTCCAGGGTCTGTGGCGCGCCGGCGAGATCATCCGCGTGGACGAGAAGGACGGCGAGCTCGTCTTTGAGCACGCGGTCGGCGAGATCCCCGCGCCGCGTCGCCGCGAGACCATGGGCTCGCCCGACCTTCTCGGCTCGCTTCCCGAGCCCTCGCGCGGGGCGACCGGTGCCGGCGGCCTGCTGAGCGCGGGGGAGTAGCCCACGGGCTCAGCGGTCAAGTCCCGCCGCGAGTTCTTGCCGCGCCCTCTGCGGCAAGCTGTCCGAGCGCCGGGGCTTGACCGCCGAGGACGTGGGCGGCGGGCGCCGGCGCTATACTCGTAATCGACCGCCGACAGAGAGGGGCGCACGTGGACGTCACCCAGCTCGACCCAGCAACCGAGCACGAGCAGCGCTTCGACGACGCGATCAGGAAGACCGCGCCGGGGACGCCGCTGCGCACGGCCCTGGACATGATCCTGGCGGGCCACCTGGGCGCCCTCATCTGCGTGGGCGACTCGGAGAACGTCCTCGCCGCCGGCGACGACGGCTTCAAGCTCGACGTCTCGTTCACCGCGAACCGCCTCTTCGAGCTGTGCAAGATGGACGGCGCCGTGGTCGTCGACCGCGACCTCACCAAGATCCTGCGCGCCAACTACCACTTGAACCCGGACCCATCGCTGCCCACCTCCGAGACGGGCATGCGTCACCGCACGGCCGCCCGCATGAGCCTGCTCACCAAGGCCACGGTCATCTCGGTCTCCGCCCGTCGCTCGGTGGTCAACGTCTACGTCGACGGCAGGGGCTTCGAGCTCAAGAGCGTGAGCGACCTGCTCACGACCGTGAACCAGCTCACGGTCGCCATGCAGAACACGCGCAACCAGCTCGACCGCAGCCTCCTGCGCCTCACGAGCCTCGAGCTGGACAACTGCGTCACCCTGGGCGACCTCACGAGCGTCTTCTACCTCTTCGAGGTCCTGCAGTCCGCCGGCGACGAGCTGGGATCTTGCATCGAACAGCTCGGCAGCGAGGGCAAGGTCGCGCGGATGCAGGGCGAGGAGTACCTGGCCGGCCTGGACGAGGCCTACCTCCTCATGATCCGCGACTACGCGGCGGACTCCTCTGAGGAGACGGCGCGCGTCATCCGCCGGCAGCTGCACGATACCGTGAACACCCAGCTGCGCTCCGCCAAGTTCGTGGCCAGGCTGCTCGGCTACGACGACGAGCGCGGCGAGGACTCCATCATGACCCCGCTCGGCCTGCGCACGCTCTCGCGCGTGCCGGTGGTGCGCGACGGCATGGCCGACAAGATCGTCGACGAGTACGGCTCGCTCCAGGAGGTCCTCGAGGCCGTCGACGACGACCCGTCGCGCCTCGGCGAGATCGGCGTCAAGAACCCCGGTGTCCTCGCCAACAGCCTCCACCGAATGTGGGACAAGGGCGAGTGATGGGCGCGCGGACGCCCGACCTGAGCGCGTGCGCCTGCCCCGAGCGGGTGGGGGAGGCCGCGCTCGGCGCCGACACCTGCGCGATCGTCGTCGCCGGCGGATCCGGCGAGCGCTTCGGCGACCCCCGCGGCAAGCAGTTCGTCGACCTTGCGGGGATGCCGCTCATGTGCTGGTCCGTCGCCGCCCTCGACCGCTGCCCGTCCGTCGCCCGTCTCGTGGTCGTGTGCGCCCCGGACAGGGCGCGGCAGGTCGAGGAGGACGTGCTCTCGCGACTCTCCCTGGCCAAGCCCGTCGTGCTCGCGCCCTCCGGGGAGACGCGCCAGGGGTCGGTGCTCTCGGGCCTCTCCGTCGCCCCCCGCGACCTCGAATTCGTTGCGGTCCACGACGCGGCTCGCCCCCTCGTCGAGGTGGAGCAGGTCGAGGCCTGCATCGCCGCCGTCCGCGCGGACGAGGCACTGGCCGGCGCCATCCTCGCCTCTCGCTGCACGGACACGCTCAAGCTCGTGGAGGGCGAGAAGATCGTGGCCACGCCCGACCGCTCGTTCTATTGGGCGGCGCAGACCCCCCAGGTCTTCCGTCGCCGCGCCCTTCTCGCCGCGCACAAGGCGGCGGCCCGCGACGAGTACCTCGGCACCGACGACGCCTCCCTCGTGGAGCGCATGGGCGGGCGCGTCCGCGTCGTGGAGTCCACGCGCGACAACATCAAGGTCACGCTGCCCGAGGACCTCGCCCTCGCCGAGGCCACCCTCGAGCGGCGCCTGCTGGGCTGAGCGGCTGCTTAAGAAATCGGGGTTGTTGTAGCCCCGCGGTCACGGCTCGCTTAGGAAATTGGGGTTGTTGCAGGTTGACGGTTCTTCTCGGCGGGCATGCCACGAAGAAACCCCAGTTGACACGCGTCCTTATCGCCGTCCGGCGCGCCGAGAAGGACGTGGAGGGTTCAACAACTCCCAAATTCTAAGCATCCCAAGCGCGCCGAGGCACAACAACTCCGATTTCCTAAGCGCCTGCGCCCCGGCAACCGTAATCGCGTGCCTGGCATGTGCTACGTTGGAACCCCACCCAACGGAGAGGGGCCGAACATGCTTCGCATCGGACATGGGTTTGACGTGCACGCGTTCGCCGAGGGGCGGCGTCTGATTTTGGGCGGCGTCGACGTACCGTGCGAGCGCGGTCTCGCCGGGCACTCGGACGCAGACGTGGTCGCGCACGCCCTCATGGACGCCGTGCTTGGGGCGTTGCGCGCCGGCGACATCGGCAAGCTCTTCCCGGACACCGACCCAGCCTACGAGGGCGCGGACTCCCTGGTCCTGATGCGCCACGTGACCGATCTCGCCCGTTCCCGCGGCTGGCGCGTCGCCGACGTTGACTGCACCATCGCGGCGCAGGCCCCCAAGCTCGCCCCCTACCGCGAAGAGATGCGCGCCAACATGGCGGATGCGCTCGGCATCCCCGTCGACGCCGTCGGCGTCAAGGCCACCACGACCGAGCACCTCGGCTTCGTGGGCCGCGAGGAGGGCATCGCCGCCTGGGCCGTCGCCCTGCTCGAGAGCATCGAGTAGCGGCCCTTCTCGCCCGCCGGCGCTATACTGGTCCAACGCAAGACAGCCAACCGCAAGGAGCACGCATGCTCGTCTACAACAGCCAGACGCACAAGAAGGAGGAGCTCGTCCCCATCGAGCCCGGCAAGATCCGCATGTACGTCTGCGGCCCCACCGTCTACGACCAGATTCACATCGGCAACGCGCGCACGTTCCTCGCGTTCGACGTGATCCGTCGCTACCTCATGTACAAGGGCTATCAGGTCACCTTTGCCCAGAACCTCACCGACGTGGACGACAAGATCATCAACCGCGCCAACGAGACCGGGCGCAGTGCCGCCGAGGTCGCCGAGGAGTGCTCGGCGGCCTTCATCGAGCAGATGCACCGCTTCGGCGTGCTCGACCCGGACATCCGCCCGCGCGCCACGCACGAGATCGAGGCCATGCAGGAGATGATCTCCCTGCTCATCGAGCGCGGCGTGGCCTATCCCGTGCCCTCCGGCGACGTCTACTTCTCTGTGCGCGCCGACCACAACTACGGCATCCTCTCCGGCCGCAGCCTCGACCAGATGCGCGCCGGCGAGCGCGTGGAGGTCAACGACGAGAAGCGCGACCCCTTCGACTTTGCCCTCTGGAAGGCCGCCAAGCCCGGCGAGCCCAGCTGGCCCAGCCCCTGGGGCGACGGCCGCCCCGGCTGGCACACCGAGTGCTGCGCGATGATCCACCGCTACCTGGGCACTCCGATCGACATCCACGGCGGCGGCGCCGACCTCATCTTCCCGCACCACGAGAACGAGACCGCCCAGGCCATGTGCGCCTGGGACGCCGCGCTCGCCAACACCTGGATGCACACCGGGATGCTCCGCGTCGACGGCGAGAAGATGTCCAAGAGCCTCGGCAACTTCTACACGCTCAAGGAGGTGCTCGACAAGTACCCTGCGGACGCCGTGCGACTGCTCATGCTTCAGACCCACTATCGCGCGCCGCTCGACTTCTCCTTCGAGCGCCTCGAGGGCGTGGCCGGCACGCTCGAGCGCCTGGAGACCTGCGTGCGCAACCTCCGCTGGGCGGCGGAGCGCTCCCCGCAGGACGGCGAGCTCAACGACGCTGACCGCACCCTCGGCGCGCAGATCGACGCCGCGCGCGAGGAGTTCTGCCGCCAGATGGACGACGACTTCAACACCGCCGGCGGCCTCGCTGCGATCTTCTCGCTCGTGACCGCGGCCAACACCTACCTGGCCGACGCCGCCGACGACACCTCTACGGCCGTCTGCCTGCGCGCTGCCGACATGCTCACCGAGCTCGCGGACGTCATGGGCATCAACCTCTCCCGCTCCACGGGCGAGGACGACCTGCCCGCCGGCCTCGTGGACCTCGCGCGTGACCAGGCCGGCTACGAGGGCTCCTCTGCCGCCGAGGCGGCCGAGGTTCTTCTCGCCGCACGCCAGCAGGCCCGTGCAGAGAAGAACTGGGGTGTCGCCGACGCCATCCGCGACGGCATCACCGCGCTCGGCCTCGTGGTCGAGGACACCGCCGCCGGCGCCCGCCTGCACCGCAAGGAGTAGGCGACCATGGCAAAGAACCAGTCCCGCACGCCCGGTCGCGACGTTCGCGGCGGCAAGGGCAAGGGCGGCCGTCCCTTCCGTCCCGCCTCCGGCAAGGGGCAGCACGGCGAGAAGGGCCGCGGCACCCGTCCGGTCCCGGGCGCGGCGCGCCGCGGGCCGCAGCAGCGCGATCGCTCCGACCTCATCGAGGGCCGGCGTGCCGTCGAGGAGGCGCTGGCCTGCGGGATGCCGCTGCGCTCGGCGCTCGTTCAGGAGCGCTCCGGTGAGCGCGACCAGGCGCTCGAGAAGATCGCCGCCCGGCTCGACGAGGCCGGCGTCCCCGTCGAGCGCGTGCCGCGCGCCCGCCTGGACGCGCTCTCCAGCCATGGCGCCCACCAGGGCATCGTCGTGCGGACCCGACCTTTCGAGTACGCTGAGCTCTCCGACGTGATCGCCGCGGCGGGGGAGGGCGACGCCCTCGTCGTCGTGCTCGACCACGTGACCGACCAGGGCAACTTCGGTGCCATCGTGCGCACGGCAGAGGTCGTGGGCGCGGCGGGCGTCGTCGTGGCCAAGGCACGCGCCGCCTCCGTGGGCGTGGGCGCGTACAAGACCTCCGCGGGTGCCGTCATGCACCTGCCCATCGCGCAGGTCCCCAACCTCGCGCGCGTGATCGAGGAGCTCCAGGCCGCCGGCTTCTGGGCCTGTGCGGCCACCGAGCACGCGACCGAGGACGTCTGGCACGCTCCCATGGGCGGGCGCCTGGCCCTGGTCATGGGCTCCGAGGGTGAGGGCATCTCGCGCCTGGTGGCCGAGAAGTGCGACTTCTCCTGCCGTCTGCCGCAGCGCGGGCGCGTGGAGTCGCTCAACGTCGCCCAGGCAACGACCGTGCTCTGCTACGAGTGGCTGCGGCGCGTCGAGTGTGGCGGCGAGGCCGATGCCTAGGGCTGCCGCCCCGCGCGAGCTGCTCGTGGTTGACGGCTACAACGTCATCTACAAGTCCGAGCGCTACCTCGCCCGCATGGACGAGACCGCCGAGGGCGACCCCTTCGAGCAGGCGCGCGACCTGCTCGTCGCCGACGTGGCCGCCTATGCCAAGGGCCGCTACGAGCCCGTGATCGTCTTCGACGCGGCGGGCAACGTCTCACCGGAGCGCCCCGACCTCTCCAAGGCCGGCGTGCGCCTGGTCTTCTCGCCCGCCGGCGAGTCCGCCGACACCGTGATCGAGCGCCTAGTCACCGAGGCGCGCCTCGCCCCGCAGGCCGTGACGGTGGTCACCTCGGACAACACCATCAGGGCCACGGTGGGCGGCATCCCCGTGACGCGCGTCTCGAGCGACGTGCTCGTGACCAACATGGACGCGCTGGACGTCGAGTACCGCCAGGCCAACGCCGAGCGCCAGACCCAGCACATGCGCCTCGAAGACCGCATCGACCCGGCAGCCCGCGAGAAGCTCTGGCGCCTCCTGCGCGGGTGAGACAAAGGGGACAGGTACATTTGTCTCACGTCCTTCTGACCCTCCTGACTGACTACTTTTGCGGCTTGCGACCCCGGATCGGGCCGCGCGAGCGGGAAAACCTGTCACCGTTCCACGAGGCAGCGAGAAGAACGCACTTCTCGCCGTCCGCCGGACCCGCTATCATGAACGAACACGCCGGCATGGCTCAATGGCAGAGCAACGGTTTTGTAAACCGTGGGTTGGGGGTTCGACTCCCTCTGCCGGCTCCAGGAGCTCAGGGGCTGCGACTTCACGGTCGCGGCTCTTATCCTTAGAGGGGGGCGGGATGGCAGACGATTTCAGCGAGTGGGCGTCAGATGCCCCGCTGCGAACGCCGGACGGGTTCTCTGAAGTTGTCACGGCGGCTGGGGTGGCCGTCTCAGCCATAGAGCGCAACGAGATGCTTGCGTATGCGTCCAGGACGTTTGTCGGGGTGCACGAGCCACTGCTGAGGCGCATCCTCGCCGGCTACCAGAGCGCAAAGAGGCTGCAGCTGCTTGGGATGGCGGGCTATGTGGTCGCTGCGCTGGTGGTGCTCGCTGTCGTGCTAGCGCTGCCGCTCCAGATGGAGGCGGAGCTCAAGGCAATTGCATGGGCCGGGGTTGCCGCTCTTGCTTTCATAGCGTTCATTCCGGCGTGGATCCTGCTCTGCAACCACGTGCTGGTGCCGGATTGGAACACCTACGCAACGTGGTATCGTCGCCGCGACCGCAAGGGACTCGGCTTTGCGGACCTTTACGAATCGTTTGGTATGGCGTATCCGCTTGCACGTGGCTGACAGACAAACGGTGGTGGCGCTGACCTGCGGATGTGTGCGCCTCGTGACAATAGATACGCCCGGCAGCGGGGTATACGTTGACAAGTTTTTTGCCACGTCGTAATCTATCTTCCGCTTGCGAGGGAGAACGTGCCTCGTGAGTGGCTGAAAACGGAATGGGGATGTGGCACAGCGGCAACTGCGGCGGACTGTAAATCCGCTCCCTCTGGGTTCCTTGGTTCGAGTCCAAGCATCCCCACCATCCGCCCGTGTAGCTCAGTCGGTAGAGCACTTCGTTGGTAACGAAGAGGTCACCGGTTCAAATCCGGTCGCGGGCTCCATTTCCGCCTTTCAGCGCACGCACCTGCCGGTGTAGCTCAGTTGGTTAGAGCACGCGGCTCATACCCGCGATGTCACTGGTTCGAGTCCAGTCACCGGTACCAGAGTTCCATGGCGGCGCCTCGGCGCCGCTTGGCATAAGTGTTGCAGTTTTAGAGGATTGGCCGCGAGGTCGGTTCCAGAAGGAGGATGGCAATGGCCAAGGAGAAGTTTGATCGTTCCAAGCCCCACGTAAACATCGGTACCATCGGTCACGTCGACCACGGCAAGACCACCACGACCGCGGCCATCACCAAGGTCCTCTCCGAGACCGAGGGCTGCAAGGCTGACTACACCGCCTTCGAGAACATCGACAAGGCTCCCGAGGAGCGTCAGCGCGGCATCACCATCAACGTTGCCCACATCGAGTACGAGACCTGGGAGCGTCACTACGCCCACGTCGACTGCCCGGGCCACGCTGACTACATCAAGAACATGATCTCCGGTGCGGCTCAGATGGACGGCGCCATCCTCGTCATCGCCGCCACCGACGGCCCCATGGCCCAGACCCGCGAGCACATCCTGCTCGCCCGTCAGGTCGGCGTCCCCTACATCATCGTCTTCCTGAACAAGTGCGACATGGTTGACGACGACGAGCTCATCGACCTCGTCGAGATGGAGACCCGTGACCTCCTCTCCGAGTACGGCTTCCCCGGTGACGACCTGCCGATCATCCGCGGCTCCGGCCTCGGCGCCCTCAACGGCGAGCAGAAGTGGGTCGACTCCATCATCGAGCTCATGCACGCCGTCGACTCCTACATCCCGACGCCGCCGCGTGACAACGACAAGCCGTTCCTGATGGCCATCGAGGACGTCATGACCATCTCCGGCCGCGGCACCGTCGCCACCGGCCGTGTCGAGCGCGGCGCCCTGAAGCTCAACGAGCCGGTCGAGATCATCGGCATCCGCGAGAAGCAGACCTCCGTTGCCACCGGCATCGAGATGTTCCGCAAGACCATGGACTACTGCGAGGCTGGCGACAACGTCGGCATCCTCCTGCGCGGCATCAAGCGCGAGGACATCGAGCGCGGCCAGGTCATCTGCAAGCCCGGCACCGTCACCCCGCACAAGAAGTTCACCGGTGAGATCTACGTTCTCACCAAGGAGGAGGGCGGCCGTCACACCCCGTTCTTCGCCGGCTACCGTCCGCAGTTCTACTTCCGCACCACGGACATCACCGGTGACATCTCCGAGCTCACCGACTCCAACGGCACCAAGGTCGAGATGGCCATGCCGGGTGACCACGTGACCGTCACCTGCGAGCTCATCCACGAGATCGCCATGGAGCAGGGCGACAAGTTCGCCATCCGCGAGGGCGGCCACACCGTCGGCGACGGCCGTATCTCCACCATCCTCGAGTAGTCTCCACTCACTCGAACCCAAGGGGCCCGGCACCCAGTGCCGGGCCCTTTTTCGGCCCTGCGAGGCACCGTCCTTCTCGGCTCTGTGCATTTTGTGATTGAAGAGCCGAGAAGAGCGTTGCCTTGACAAGATCAAAGGTCCGATGGTAGTGTTTACCACCGCGTCACATTCATTCAGGAGGATTCATGCGTACTCTGGTTACTCTCGCCTGCACCGAGTGCAAGCGCCGCAACTACACCACGGACAAGAACAAGTCCAACAACCCCGATCGCATGGAGTTGAAGAAGTACTGCCCGTGGTGCAAGAAGCACACGCTGCACCGGGAGACCCGCTAGCAGGTGGGCTTTCCAAACAGGCCAGTAGCTCCAATGGTAGAGCGGCGGTCTCCAAAACCGTTTGTTGAGGGTTCGAGTCCTTCCTGGCCTGCCAGATTTCACCACCGGCTTTCCCTTCGGGGTTAGCCGGTTTCCATGTAAGGAACGTCTTCGAGGGAGTCAGATCGATGGCCAACAAGGACCGCAACAAGAGGAGCGTCCGCAAGGCACGGGCCGAGGAGCGCGCCCGCGTCGAGGCCGCCCAGGCCACCTCTGCGCCCGAGGCCTCGGGCAAGCCCGCGAAGGCAGTCGCCAAGACCGAGAAGAAGCCCGAGAAGAAGTCGGACAAGAAGCTCGGCGTCTTCCGTCGCCTTCTCAACTATCTCGGCGAGGTCCGCTCCGAGATGAGGCGCGTCGTCTGGCCGTCGAAGGAGGAGCTCAAGAGCTACTCCTCCGCCATCATCGTCATGCTCATCATCTTCGGCGTGATCATCTGGCTCGTTGACTCCGGCATCGTCGCCGTGCTCGTGGGCTACACGGGCCTCAGGGGGTAGACATGGCTAAGCGCTGGTACGTGATTCACACCTACTCGGGCTACGAGAACAAGGTCAAGGCCGACCTCGAGCACCGCATCGAGACCTACGGCCTCTCCGACCAGATCGTGGACATCCAGATCCCGACCGAGGAGGTCACGGAGATCAAGGACGGCGGCAAGCGCGAGACCAAGGAGTCCAAGGTCCTGCCGAGCTACGTCCTGGTCCGCATGGAGGGCAACGACGACACCTGGTCCTTCGTCCGCAACACGCCGGGCGTCACGGGCTTCGTCGGCCCCGACGGCAAGCCGTCCCCGCTGCGTCGCAGCGAGTTCGATAAGATCATGCGCCGCACCGGCGCCCGCGGCACCACCCCCGCGGTGCCCAAGCGCACCTCCACCTCGCTCGAGGTCGGCCAGTCCGTCCGCGTGGTCTCCGGGCCGCTCGCGGACTTCGACGGCCAGGTCTCTGAGGTCATGCCCGAGGCCGGCAAGGTCAAGGTCATGCTCATGATCTTCGGTCGCGAGACCCCGGTCGAGCTCACGCTCGAGCAGGTCACCGCAATCGCGTAAGGAAGGAGCCTCCGCCCGCCCGTATCGGTGAGGATTGCTTCTCGGGCGCGGCGCAGACATAGCAAGCAAGGAACCCCTCAAGGAGAAGAACCATGGCCAAGAAGAAGGTCGTCAACTTCATCAAGCTCCAGATCCCGGCCGGCGGCGCCAACCCCGCGCCTCCCGTCGGTCCCGCCCTCGGTGCCGCCCAGGTCAACATCATGCAGTTCTGCCAGGCGTTCAACGCCGCCACGCAGGACAAGGCCGGCGACATCATCCCCGTCGAGATCTCGGTCTACGAGGACCGCTCCTTCGACTTCGTCTGCAAGACCCCGCCTGCTGCCGAGCTCATCAAGAAAGAGCTGGGCCTCAAGGGCGGCTCCGGCGTCCCCCAGCGCGACAAGGTCGGCCAGCTCTCCCAGGAGCAGCTCACCAAGATCGCCGAGATCAAGATGCCGGACCTCAACGCCAACGACATCGAGGCCGCCAAGAAGATCGTCGCCGGCACCGCCCGCTCCATGGGCGTGACCATCGCCGAGTAGCAAGCGTCTAAGCGCCGAGGGGGACGGTCCCTCCCGGCACACGATGTGGGAGGGCGCAAACGCCCGCTGACCACAGGAGGTTCGCAACATGCCCAAGCACGGAAAGAACTACAAGGCCGCTGCCGCCAAGGTTGAGAGCACCAAGCTCTACGCGCCGAAGGCCGCCATGGAGCTCGCCAAGGAGCTCGCTCCCGCCAAGTTCGACGAGACCGTCGAGGTCCACGTCCGTCTCGGCGTCGACACCCGCAAGGCCGACCAGAACGTCCGCGGCTCCATCTCCCTGCCCCACGGCACCGGCAAGAGCGTGCGCGTCGCCGTCTTCGCCGAGGGCGAGAAGGCCCGCGAGGCCGAGGCCGCCGGCGCCGACGTCGTGGGCTCCGACGACCTCGTTGCCCAGATCCAGGCCGGCGAGATCAACTTCGACGCCGCCATCGCCACGCCCAACATGATGGGCAAGGTCGGCCGCATCGGCAAGATCCTCGGCCCCCGCGGCCTCATGCCCAACCCCAAGCTCGGCACCGTCACCATGGACGTCGCCAAGATGGTCAGCGAGCTCAAGGCCGGCCGCGTCGAGTACCGCGCCGACCGCTACGGCATCTGCCACGTCCCCATGGGCAAGGTTTCCTTCGACACCGAGAAGCTCGTCGAGAACTACGGTGCGCTGCTCACCGAGCTCATCCGCGTGAAGCCGTCCAGCGCCAAGGGCAAGTACGTCAAGTCCGTCGTCGTCTCCACCACGATGGGCCCTGGCATCAAGGTCGACCCCGCCCGCACGCGCAACTTCATGGAGGACTAGCGCGTATTTCCCGTCAGCTTGACGGGCTTCTCGCCGCGTGACACAATGTCCCGTGCGAGATGCCCGTCTCGCGCCTGTTTCACTGCATGTCCGCTGCCAAAGACAGCCGGTGCCGCAAGGCTCAAAGGGGAAACCCGCCTGCCGAGGTGGTCTCAGAGATAAGCATCCTCGAGGACCCCGCTTTGGCAACGCCGAAAGCGGGGTCTTCTCATGCGGAAGGCCCGCCCGTCGGCGGCATGCCCGACCGCAGCAAGAGGAGGTGTAACAACATGCCATCCAAGTCCAATGTCGAGATGCTCGAGAAGGTCTCCGGTTCCATCGAGAACGCCGGCGGCCTGTTCGTGGTCGACTACCGTGGCCTCTCCGTCAAGGAGACCCAGGAGGTCCGTCGCGCCCTGCGCGCCGCCGGTGCCGAGATGAAGGTGTACAAGAACAACATCGTCAAGATCGCTCTTGAGAACGCCGGACTCCCCAACATCGACGACATGCTCGCCGGCACCTGCGCCTACGTCTTCTACGGCGAGGATCCCGTGGAGCCCGCCAAGGTGATCAAGGAGCAGTCCGAGAAGCTCAAGAAGATGAACTTCATCGGTGCCATCGCCGACGGCAAGGCCCTCACGGCCGACGAGGCCAAGGCCTACGCCGACCTGCCCAACCGCGAGCAGCTCATGGCTCAGGTCGCTGGTCTCATCAGCGGCTTCGCCCGCGACATCGCCGTCTGCATCAACGGCGTGCCCTCCGGCCTCGCCCGTGGCATCAACGCCGTGTCCGAGCAGAAGCAGGCTGCCTAGCAGCCAACCGGGGAGGCGTCCGCCTGCCCGCACCCGCAAACGCAAATCCGCGCACGTCGCGCGGGACCGAAAGGATTGAGAAATGGCTAAGCTTACCACCGAGGAGATCATTGACGCCCTCAAGGAGATGACCCTGCTCGAGGCTTCCGAGCTCGTCAAGGCCATCGAGGAGACCTTCGGCGTCTCCGCCGCCGCCCCCGTCGCCGCCGTCGCCGCCGCTCCGGCTGCCGGCGCTGCCGCCGAGGAGGAGGAGAAGACCAACTTCGACGTCGTGCTCGAGGGCTTCGGCGACAACAAGATCGCCGTCATCAAGGTCGTCCGCGCTCTGACCAACCTCGGCCTCAAGGAGGCCAAGGAGGTCGTCGAGGGTGCCCCCAAGGCCGTCCTCGAGGGCGCCAAGAAGGAGGACGCCGAGGCCGCCAAGAAGCAGCTCGAGGAGGCCGGCGCCACCGTCACCCTCAAGTAAGTCTCCTTACCTCGGGTTACGCGCAACGCGCAGACAAGGGGTCGGACCTGCGGGTCCGGCCCCTTTTTCGTATGCGCCGTCTGTCCACGCGCGCAGGAAACCCGTCCCGTGTACCGGTCGGCTGGGGCAAGACCGGTACACGGGACGGGTTTTCTCAGCGAAAGGGCCCAAAACCGGTACACGGGGCCGGTTTTGCACGCGAGGGGGCCGTTCTTCTCGACGGCGTCACCGAACCTCCACAACAGGGTGGGACGAGAAGTACGTTTCCGCAGGTAGATTTGGCGAGAAGAACCAGCTACTAAAAACAGGGGCGCAAGTCAAGGGTTTTCGTTGACCGGCCAGGTGCGTTTCGGTAGATTATTACGTTGCGACAATTGCCGCCTTCCACCCTTTTAGAAGGAGGAAAAGCCTGGTGTCTACCGCAAAGACTGCTCTTACCAAACCACAGGGCACGACCGGACGCAAGACCTTTAGCAAGATTGCTCCCGCGATGGAGCTCCCCAACCTGATCGACGTTCAGAAGGAGTCCTTCGAGCGCTTCATGGGCGAGGGCCTTGCCGAGTCCTTCGCTGAGTTCTCCCCGATCGAGAACTCCGCGCACACCATGGAGGTCGTCTTCGGCGACCACCAGTTTGGCGACCCGGCGCACACCATCGCCGAGTGCTGCGCCAAGGATATCTCCTACCAGGCTCCCCTCTTCGTTGACGTGCGCTTCGTCAACAAGGAGACGGGCGAGATGAAGGAGCAGCTCGTGTTCATGGGCGACTTCCCGCTCATGACCGACCGCGGCACCTTCATCATCAACGGCACCGAGCGCGTGGTCGTCTCCCAGCTCGTCCGCTCCCCGGGCGTGTACTTCTCCACCGAGATGGACAACGGTGTGCGCGTGCACAAGGCCCAGTTCATCCCCGCCCGCGGCGCGTGGCTCGAGTTCGAGGTCGACAAGCGCGGCCACCTCGTGGTCTCCATCGACCGCAAGCGTCGTCAGTCCGCGATGGTGTTCCTGCGCGCCCTCGGCATCGCCGAGAGCGACGAGGACTTCTACGCCCTCTTCGGCGACACGGACGTCGTGCGCAACACCCTCGAGCGTGACGCCTCCACCACCCGCGAGGCCGCCCTCCGCGAGATCTACCAGCGCCAGCGCCCCGGCGAGCCCGCCACGGCGGACGCCGGCCGACTGCTGCTCGAGGGCCTGTACTTCAACGCTCAGCGCTACGACCTGGCACGCGTCGGCCGCTACAAGGTGAACAAGAAGCTCGAGCTCTCCGCCGACGCCGAGAGCCGCGTGCTCACCAACGAGGACATCGTCGAGGCCATCCGCTACCTCCTCGCCCTCCACGAGGGTGACGAGACCAAGCGCGTCGACGACATCGACCACTTCGGCAACCGCCGCGTCCGCACCGTGGGCGAGCTCGTCCAGAACCAGTTCCGCATCGGCATGAGCCGCATGGAGCGCGTGGTCCGCGAGCGCATGGCCTCCCAGGATGCCGACGACATCACGCCGCAGAGCCTGATCAACATCCGCCCGATCGTGGCGGCCATCAAGGAGTTCTTCGGCTCCTCGCAGCTCTCGCAGTTCATGGATCAGGCCAACCCGCTCTCCGGCCTCACGCACAAGCGCCGTCTCTCCGCGCTCGGCCCGGGCGGCCTCGCCGGCCACAAGTCCGGCTCCAGCCGCCGCACCAACGTGCCCACGGCCGTCCGCGACGTCCACAACTCGCACTACTCTCGCATGTGCCCGATCGAGACCCCCGAGGGTCCCAACATCGGCCTCATCGGCTCGCTTGCCCTCTACGCCCACGTCAACGAGTACGGCTTCATTGAGGCCCCGTACCGTCGCGTGGTCGACGGCAAGGTCACCGACCAGATCGACTGGATGACCGCCGACGAGGAGGAGTCCCACAACATCGCTCCTGCCAACACGCCGTACGACCCCAAGACCGGCGAGTTCGTCGACGTCGACTCCAAGGGCAAGGTCGTGCGCCCGGAGCGCATCATCGCCCGCACCCGCGACTTCGACGGCTCCTTCGGCGCCCCCGCCCAGGTGGCCGTCGAGGACGTCGACTACATGGACGTCTCTCCGCGCCAGCTGCTCTCCGTGGCGGCCAACCTCATCCCGTTCCTCGAGCACGACGACGCCAAGCGTACCCTCATGGGCGCCAACATGCAGCGTCAGGCCGTGCCCCTGATCAAGGCGCACGCGCCGTTCGTGGGCACCGGCATGGAGGAGCGCGCCGCGCTCGACTCCGGCGAGCTCATCCGCGCCGCGCACGCCGGCACCGTCACCGAGGTCGACGCCGCCCACGTGGTCGTCTACTCCGACGAGCACGGCTCCGAGCGCTACGACCTCCCCAAGTACGAGCGCTCCAACCAGTCCACCTGCATCAACCACCGCCCGATCGTCTCCGCGGGCGAGAAGGTCGAGGCCGGCCAGCCGCTCGCCGACGGCACCTCGATCGACCACTGCGAGCTCGCCCTGGGCGCCAACCTCACCGTGGCCTACATGCCGTGGGAGGGCTTCAACTACGAGGACGGCATCATCGTCTCCGAGCGCGTCGTCCAGGAGGACCTGCTCACGTCCGTGAGCATCTCCCGCCACGAGATCGACGCCCGTGACACGAAGCTCGGCTCCGAGGAGATCACCCGCGAGATCCCGAACCTCTCCGAGGACATGCTCGCCAACCTCGACGATGACGGCATCATCCGCATCGGCGCCGAGGTCGGCCCCGGCGACATCCTCGTCGGCAAGGTCACGCCCAAGGGCGAGACGGCCCTCACCGCCGAGGAGCGCCTCCTGCGCGCCATCTTCGGCGCCAAGGCCCACGACGTCCGCGACACCTCCCTCAAGATGCCGCACGGCGCCTACGGCCGCGTCGTCGACGTCGTCCGCTTCAGCCGCGAGGCCGGCGACGATCTCCCGCCGGGAGTCAACGAGCTCGTCCGCGTCTTCGTGGCCCAGCGCCGCAAGATCCAGCAGGGCGACAAGATCGCCGGTCGTCACGGCAACAAGGGCGTCGTCTGCAACGTCCTGCCCGTGGAGGACATGCCCTACATGGCCGACGGCACGCCCGTCGACGTCCTTCTCGACCCGCTGGGCGTCCCGTCCCGTATGAACGTGGGCCAGCTCCTCGAGTGCCATCTCGGCTGGGGCGCCTCCCACGGCTGGGACGACGAGTCCGCGAACTCCAAGAAGTACGTCCCCGGACCCATCCCCGTGGCCACGCCCGTCTTCGACGGCGCCACGGACGAGGAGGTCGCCGAGGTCCTGCGCCGCACCAACATCAACATGATGAACAAGGCCAAGCTCGAGTACGGCGACCACATGCGCGAGGAGTTCGTCCCGCAGCTCAACGACCTCGGCAAGACCACGCTCTACGACGGTCGCACCGGCGAGGCCTTCAAGAGCCCGATCACCGTGGGCACGAGCTACATCCTGAAGCTCGGCCACATGGTCGACGACAAGATCCACGCGCGCTCGACCGGCCCCTACAGCCTCGTCACCCAGCAGCCGCTCGGCGGCAAGGCCCAGTTCGGCGGCCAGCGCTTCGGCGAGATGGAGGTGTGGGCCCTCTACGCCTACGGCGCGGCCAACGTCCTCCAGGAGATCCTCACCGTCAAGTCCGACGACACCAACGGCCGCGTCAAGACCTACGAGTCCATCGTCAAGGGCGAGAACGTCCCCGCGGCCGGCATCCCCGAGTCCTTCAAGGTCCTCGTCAAGGAGATCCGCTCCCTGGCCCTGGACATCGAGCCGATCTCCTACCAGAAGCGCGCCGAGCGCGCGGAGCAGGAGAAGGCCGCCGAGGCCGAGGACGCCGTGGACGTCTTCGCGGACATGACGGCCGTCGACGAGCTCGTCGATGACCTCGCCCGCAACATGAACGACGCCGAGTCCGCCCTCGTCGGCGACGCGACCAGCGATAAGGAGTAGCGACTGTGGCTGATTTCGACACCACCGACTTTGACGCCATCAAGATCTCCCTTGCCTCTGCAGACCGCATCCGCAGCTGGTCGCACGGCGAGGTGAAGAAGCCCGAGACGATCAACTACCGCACGCTCAAGCCCGAGAAGGACGGCCTGTTCTGCGAGAAGATCTTCGGCCCCACCAAGGACTGGGAGTGCGCCTGCGGCAAGTACAAGGGCATCCGCTTCCGCGGCATCGTCTGCGAGCGCTGCGGCGTCGAGGTGACCACGGCCAAGGTGCGCCGCGAGCGCATGGGCCACATCGAGCTCGCGGCCCCCGTGAGCCACATCTGGTACTTCAAGAGCCCGTCGAGCTTCCCGCTCGCGCGCCTGCTTGACATCAAGAGCAAGGACCTCGAGAAGGTCCTCTACTTCGCCAGCTACATCGTCACCAAGGTCGACGCCGAGGCCCGCGAGGCCGACGCGGCCGACCTCAAGGAGGAGCTGGACGCCGACCTCGAGGAGCTCGACGCCGAGCGCGACGACCAGATCGCCCGCCTGCGCGAGCAGGGCGAGGGCGGCGAGGACGAGTTCGGCGACATCGAGCCGCTCTCCGAGGAGGAGATCCGCGCCGGCATCGCCGACCTCGAGGCCGAGTACGAGGACGAGAAGCGCCTCCGCACCGAGGCCTACGAGAAGTTCATGCAGCTCGAGGAGCGCGAGCTGATCTCCGACGAGGGTCTCTTCTCGGAGCTCAAGCGCTACTACGGCATCTACTTCAAGGGCGGCATGGGCGCCGAGGCCGTGCGCGACCTGCTCCGCGGCATCGACCTCGAGGCCGAGGCCACCGAGCTCCGCCAGGTCATCGCCTCCGACACCGCTCAGAAGCAGAAGCGCGAGAAGGCCATCAAGCGCCTGGAGATCGTCGACGCCTTCCTCAAGGGCGGCAACGACCCGGCCAACATGATCCTCGACGTCATCCCGGTCATCCCGCCCGACCTGCGCCCGATGGTGCAGCTCGACGGCGGCCGCTTCGCGGCGTCCGACCTCAACGACCTCTACCGTCGCGTGATCAACCGCAACAACCGCCTCAAGCGCCTGCTCGACCTCGACGCCCCGGCGATCATCGTCAACAACGAGAAGCGCATGCTCCAGGAGTCCGTGGACGCGCTCTTTGACAACGGCCGTCGCGGTCGTCCCGTCACCGGCCGTGGCGGGCGCCCGCTCAAGTCGCTCGCCGAGGCCCTCAAGGGCAAGCAGGGCCGCTTCCGCCAGAACCTGCTCGGCAAGCGCGTCGACTACTCCGGCCGCTCGGTCATCGTCGTCGACCCCAAGCTCAAGCTGCACCAGTGCGGCCTGCCCTCCCAGATGGCGCTCGAGCTCTTCAAGCCGTTCGTGATGCGCCGCCTGGTCGAGCTCGGCAAGGTCGAGAACATCAAGGGCGCCAAGCGCGCGATCGACCGCCAGCTCCCGGCCGTGTGGGACGTCCTCGACGAGGTGATCCAGGATCGCCTGGTCCTTCTCAACCGCGCCCCCACGCTGCACCGCCTGTCCATCCAGGCCTTCGAGCCGGTCCTCGTGGAGGGCAAGGCCATCCACCTGCACCCGCTGGTGTGCGCCCCCTTCAATGCGGACTTCGACGGCGACCAGATGTCGGTCCACGTGCCGCTCTCCACGCAGGCCCAGACCGAGGCCCGCGTCCTCATGCTGTCGTCCAACAACCTGCGCTCGCCCGCCTCGGGCAAGGTGCTCACCGTGCCGTCGCAGGACATGGTCTTCGGCTCCTACTACCTCACGACCGAGGTGGGCGGGAAGACCGACGACACCCCGGTCTTCGCCGACTTCGATGACGCGCTTCTCGCCATCGACATGAACCACGACCTCGACCTCCAGCAGCCCGTCGTCGTGCGCGTGAGCGCCGCCGACGCTAACTGCGAGGAGGACGGCCGCAAGCTCTTCCGCGTCATGACCGCCCGCGGCACGTTCGAGGACCTCGACGTCACCGAGCACACCGCGCGCTTCGAGACCACCATCGGCCGCATCGTCTTCAACCGCCAGTGCCTGCCCGCCGACTACCCCTTCATCAACTACAAGATGGTGAAGAGCGACATCGGCGCCCTGGTCAACGACTGCTGCGACCGCTACCCGCTGGCCGAGGTCGAGCCCATCCTCGACGCCATCAAGGAGACCGGCTTCCACTACGCCACGCTCGCGGGCCTCACGGTCTCGGTCTGGGACGCCACGATCCCGGCCGACAAGCCGCAGATCCTCGAGGAGGCGCAGGAGCGCGTCGACGAGATCAACGAGTACTACGAGGACGGCTTCCTGTCCGACGTGGAGCGTCACACCGAGGTCGTCAACGCGTGGACCGAGTGCACCGACCTTCTCGCCACCGAGATGCTCGCCGGCTTCGCCGAGGACAACCCGATCTACATGATGGCCGACTCCGGTGCCCGTGGCTCCAAGACGCAGCTCCGTCAGCTCGCCGGCATGCGCGGCCTCATGGCCGACATGTCCGGTGACACGATCGACCTGCCGATCAAGGCCAACTTCCGCGAGGGCCTCGAGCCGCTGGAGTACTTCATCTCCACCTACGGCGCTCGTAAGGGCCTCGTCGACACCGCCTCCCACACCTCCGACTCCGGCTACCTGACCCGTCGTCTCGTCGACGTGGCCCAGGACGTCATCGTCCGCGAGGAGGACTGCGGCACCGACGAGGGCGTCACCTACCCGCTGATCAAGCCGGGTGCCACGAGCGTCGACACCGACCTCATCGGCCGCTGCGCCCTGAACGACATCTGCGACCCCGCCACCGGCGAGGTGCTCATCGCGCGTGACGGCTACATCACCTCCCGCGACGACCTGGAGATGCTGGTCGAGCACGGCCTCAAGAAGGTCGAGCTCCGCGCGCTGCTCACCTGCAAGTCCAAGTACGGCGTCTGCCAGAAGTGCTACGGCTGGGACCTTTCCACGCGTCGTCCGGTCAACATCGGCACCGCCGTCGGCGTCATCGCCGCCCAGTCCATCGGCGAGCCGGGCACCCAGCTCACGATGCGTACGATCCACTCCGGCGGCGTCGCGGGCGCTGACGACATCACGCAGGGCCTCCCCACGGTCGCCCGCATGTTCGACGTCGTCGGCAACGTCAACGAGAAGATCCTCGGCCGCGAGGCCGACCTCGCGCCGGTCTCCGGCACCCTGCGCATCACCCCCGAGCAGGCCGAGTACCTGCTGCGTATCGTTGACTCCGAGGACGCCACCCGCACCATCGAGGAGTGGCGCGTCCCCGCGTCCGTGCGCTTCATGCCGGGCGTCGAGGACGGCGTCGAGGTCCGCGCCGGCGACCAGATCACCCGCGGCTTCGTGAACTTCCGCAAGCTGCGCAAGCTCACCGACATCGAGTCCACGATGCACACCTTCGTGGAGTCCGTGAAGGACGTCTACACCTCCCAGGGCGTCGACCTCAACGACAAGCACATCGAGGTCATCGCGCGCCAGATGCTGCGTCGCGTCCAGGTCACCAACCCCGGCGACTCCCAGTACCTGCTGGGCCAGTACGTCGACCGCTACGTCTTCGCCGACACCGTGCGCAACGTCGCGCTCGCCGGCGGCACGCCGCCCGAGGCCGAGCCCGTGATCCTGGGCACCCTCAAGGTGGCCAGCTCCATCGACTCCTGGCTCTCCAGCGCGTCGTTCATCCGCACCGCCGGCGTCCTCACCGAGGCCGCTATCGAGGGCGATGTGGACCACCTGCTCGACCTCAAGCCCAACGTCATCGTCGGCAAGCAGATCCCGGCCGGCACGGGCCTCTCGGCGTACAATGACGTCGAGCTCACCTACCACGGCACGAAGATCGACGGTCCCACCTCGCCGCTCGCCAAGAGCCTGCCCGAGTGGGCGCCCGACGAGCTCAAGGGCATCGAGGAGAAGCTGCCCAAGCAGCTCGACTGGGTCGGCGACGACTTCGGCTTCGGCGGCGTGTACTCCAAGAACGGCCGCACGCTCTCCAGCGAGGATGCCAAGCTCTACCTCTTCGACGACCTCGGTGTGTCGCAGCGCTGGACCAACAAGTTCAGCGAGGTCGGCATCGAGACCGTCGGCGACCTCATCGGCAAGACCGAGGACGACCTCCTGCGCATCGACGGCATCGGTGCCAAGGCGATCGAGGAGCTCCGCGACGGCCTCGAGGCCCGCGGCCTGCTCTACATCCTCGAGCCCGACGAGGACGAGGCCGACAGCGAGGACCTGTCCCAGCTCCTGAACATGGTCTTCTCGCCCGACGCCGACGCCGACATCATGCTCGGCACGGCCGCCCCGGCCACGCACCACTTCGACGACGACGAGCTGATCGGCGGCACCGACGCGTCGAACGAGGGCTCGGACGTCATCAACGAGGACCTCGGCTCCCTCGACGACCTCCTCTCGCAGGTGGTCCGCCAGGAGAGCGAGGAGTAGGCGCTCGTTCCATACGCACCTGAGGGACCGCCCGCCCTTCTCACCGGCTCACTGAGCTTCGCTCAGAAGTCGCCGGTCGAGAAGGGCGGGCGGTCCGTGCGTATGGGACGAGGGTCGCCGACCGGGGGTTTCTCGGTCGAAATCCCTCCTGGGAAGCCCCTTCTCCGGGTGTGTACGAAGTTGTAAAGTTGATGCAGAATGCCACAAGACATCTACCTGCGACTATTCGATTGCATGGTACCCAATCAATTATTTAACTGTGTACACACCCGGAAGGATGGGCCGGAAGGCTGGATCGGAAGGCTAGTCGGAGGGACGGGATCGAGGGGACGCAGGGAGGCCTGCTCGGCGGCGTAGGCGATGCCGTCGACGACGGCGCGGCCCCAGGGGTCGACGGTCTCGAACGTGCCGCGTGCCAGCTCGGAGCCGTCCTCGGCGGCGAGCACGCGGACCTTCTCGCCCAGCCAGGCGAGGCGGGACAGGTAGTCGTCTCGGACGCCGTCGAGCGGTCGGTCGCCGCCCGCTGCCGCCCAGGCGTCGACCCGGCCGACGACCGCGTCGCGCAGGGACTTCGCCAGGGGCGAGAAGGACGGTGCCTCGCCCAGCTCCGCGAGGGAGATCGCGCCCAGGTCGCGCGGCGCGCTCACCACGTTCACGCCGATCCCGCAGACGGCGAACGTGTCGCCGGCGTCGTCGCGCGCCGCCTCCACGAGGGCCCCGGCGAGCTTGCGCCCGCGGGCGAGAAGGTCGTTGGGCCACTTGAGCCGCGCCTCCCGCAGCACGTCGGCCGCCCCGAGCCCGCAGACCGCCGCCAGGCCCGGGAGGCGCGTCGGCGCCACGGCGGGGCGCAGCACCACGGAGAGGTAGAGGTTGCCGGCGGGAGACTCCCACACGTGGCCCCGGCGCCCGCGCCCCGCCGTCTGGCGCCGCGCGGCGACGGCCGTGCCGTGCGGCGCCCCGGCACGCCCGAGCCCGAGCGCGTCGTCGTTGGTGGAGCCGGTCTCCTCGAGTACTGTGAGTAGCTGCTTTGCCGTCATGCCGACCTGTTCGTCGGGGGTGGGTCCGTCACGGAGCATGTTAACGTTACCCATGTGTAGACCTCATGGCAAAATCGCCCAACCGGCATAAGACCGCGTTCAGCTTCGCGTCTTTTGCTAGCCTACCAAAGAGATGTTGACGCGTTAACAATTTGGCGCCAACCACGAACCAAGACGGGAGGCGACATGGGGTTCTGCGTACTGGGTACCGGCTCCGCTCTGCCCGAGCGTGCGGTCACCAACGACGAGCTCTCCGAGTTCCTCGACACCTCTGACGAGTGGATCTCCCAGCGCACCGGCATCTCGGAGCGCCGCCTGTGCACCACCGAGACTCTGGACGACCTTGCCGTCGCCGCCAGCCGTGTCGCCCTCGAGGCCGCCGGCGTGACGCCCGACCAGCTCGACCTCATCGTCTGCTCCACCACGAGCGGCGACCACCTCATGCCCGCCGAGGCCTGCGCCGTCGCGGAGCTTCTCGGCGCCTCCTGCCCCGCCTTCGACGTCTCCGCCGCGTGCGCGGGCTTCGTCTTCGCGATGGACGTGGCGGACGGCTATCTGTCCCGGGGCCGCGCGGAGCGCGTGCTCGTGGTCGCGGCCGAGAAGGTCAGCCGCCTCGTGGACTGGTCCGACCGTGCCACGTGCGTCCTCTTCGGCGACGGAGCCGCGGCCGCCGTGCTCGGCGCCGGCGGGGAGAACCCGCTCTCCGTCCGTCTCACCACCGATCCCACCGTCGAGGTGCTCCACGTCCCCGGAGTCCCCGGCACCTCCCCCTACGACAAGACCGACCGCCCCGAGCCGCACCTCGCGATGGAGGGCCGCCGCGTCTTCAAGTTCGGCGTGAACGCGATCGTGACCTCCGTCACCGAGCTCTGCGAGGAGGCCGGCGTCTCCGTCGACGACGTCGATCACTTTGTCTTCCACCAGGCCAACGAGCGCATCCTCTCGTCGGCCGTGAGCCGTCTGGGCATCGACGACGCCAAGGTGGCGCGCGCCCTCGCCGAGACCGGCAACATCTCGAGCGCCTGCATCCCGCTCGCGCTCGACCGCCTCGCCCGCTCGGGCTCCCTCGAGCGCGGCCAGCTCGTCGCCCTCGTCGGCTTCGGCGCGGGCCTCGACACGGGGGCGTGCCTGCTGCGCTGGTAGCGCGGCCCGCCCCGGCCAACCGTCCATTGGAGCGCCCGACGGGCGCATGGAGAAAAAGGAGTACCAACAATGGCAGACCAGACCACCTTCGACCGCGTGTGCGCCATCGTCCGCGAGCAGGCCGGCCTTGACGACGTCGAGCTGACCGCCGAGACCAAGCTCTCCGAGGTCGGTCTCGACAGCCTCGCCACCGTCGAGGCCGTCATGGCGTGCGAGGACGAGTTCGGCATCGAGATCGACGCCGAGTCCAACCCCGCCACCATCGGCGAGTTCGTCTCCATGGTCGAGTCCCTCCTGGAGAACTAGTCATGCTGCGCACCCCCATCTGTGACCTTCTCGGCATCGAGAAGCCCGTGTTCCAGGGCGGCATGGCCTGGATCGCCGACGCGAGCCTCGCCGCGGCGGTCTCCGAGGCCGGCGGCCTCGGCATCATCGCGGCCATGAACGCCAACGCCGACTGGCTGCGTGACCAGATCCACGAGCTCCGCGAGAAGACCGACAAGCCCTTCGGCGTGAACGTGATGCTCATGAGCCCGTTCGCGGAGGAAGTGGCCCAGGTCGTCATCGACGAGCACGTCCCCGTGGTCGTGACCGGCGCCGGCAATCCCACCAAGTACATGAAGGCCTGGAACGCCGCGGGCATCAAGGTCATCCCCGTCGTCGCCTCCGTGGCCATGGCCAAGCTCGTCCAGCGAGCGGGCGCCGTGGCCGTCGTGGCCGAGGGCACCGAGTCCGGCGGGCACATCGGCGAGACCACGACCATGGCCCTCGTGCCGCAGGTCGTCGACGCCGTGAAGATCCCCGTCATCGCCGCCGGCGGCATCGCCGACGGGCGCGGGGTCGCCGCCGCCCTCATGCTCGGCGCCGTGGGGGTCCAGGTGGGGACGCGCTTCCTCGTGGCCGACGAGTGCACCGTCTCCGACAAGTACAAGGAGATGGTCCTCAAGGCCAACGACATCGCCACGCGCGCCACGGGCCGCTCGACCGGACACCCGGTCCGTGCTCTCAAGAACCCGTTCTCCAACAAGTACGCCCAGATGGAGTCCTCGGGCGCGCCCGAGGAGGAGCTCAACGCCTTCGGCACCGGCGCCCTGCGCAAGGCCGCCAAGGAGGGCGACTACGAGAACGGAAGCTTCCTCTGCGGTCAGATCGCCGGCATGGTCTCCGAGCGCCAGAGCGCCCTTGAGATCGTCGACGACCTCGTGAACGGGGCCGAGAAGGTCCTGGCTGGAGCGATGCAATGGGTAAAGTAGCCTTCCTCTTCGCCGGCCAGGGCGCCCAGCACCCCGGCATGTGCGCGGACCTGATCGAGTCCGAGCCCGCGGCCAAGGCCGTCTTCGACGTCGCCGACGCCGTGCGCCCCGGCACCACCGAGCAGTGCCTTTCCGGCACCAAGGAGGAGCTGGCGCAGACCATCAACACGCAGCCCTGCGTCTTCGCCGCCGACCTCGCGTGCGCCCGCGCGCTCGCCGCGCGCGGCGTGACGCCGGACGTGGTGGCGGGCTTCTCGCTCGGCGAGGTCGCCGCGCTCACCTTCGCCGGCGCCTACACCGACGAGCAGGGCTTCGAGCTCGTGTGCCACCGCGCCGAGCTCATGGCCGACGCCGCCGAGAAGAACCCCGGCGCCATGCGCGCCGTCGTGAAGCTCGACGCCGAGACCGTCGAGCGCCTCGCCGCCGAGGCGGGGGAGGCCTGGCCCGTGAACTACAACAGCCCGCTGCAGACCGTCGTCGCGGGCACCGAGGAGGCCTGCGAGAGGCTCGACCTTCTCGTCAAGGAGGCCAAGGGTCGCGCGATGAAGGTCGCCGTCTCGGGCGCCTTCCACAGCCCGTTCATGGCCGACGCCGAGAAGGGCCTCGCCGCCTACCTCGCCGGCGGCCACGCCCCGGCGCAGCCGTCCGTCCCCGTGCTGGCCAACCGCACGGGAGAGGCCTACCCGGCCGACGAGGCCGGGCGCGTGGCGCTGCTCTCCAGCCAGGTGGCCAACCCCGTCCAGTGGGTCCGCACCCTACAGAACATGGCCTCCGACGGCGTCGACACCTTCGTCGAGGTGGGCCCCGGCAAGACCCTGACGGGTCTCGTCTCCCGCACGCTCGAGGGCGTCACGGCGCTGCCGTGCGAGACCGTCGAGCAGCTCGAGGCGGTCCTCGCCGCGCTGGCGGAGAAGGGGGAGTAGCCATGGCAGAGAAGACCGGGGCCATCGAGCGCGACGCCGAGCGCCGCGTGGCCCTCGTGACCGGCGCCTCCCGCGGCATCGGCCGCGCCATCGCCGAGGGGCTCGCCGCCGACGGCTTTGACCTCGCGCTCGTCTACGCGGGCAACGAGGCCGCGGCCGCCGAGGCCGTCGCCGCCTGCGAGGCCGCCGGCGCCACCGCGCGCGCCTATCGCTGCGACGTCTCCGACCCCGAGGCCGTCAAGGCCACCGTCGATGCGGTCCTCGCCGACTTCGGGAGCGTCTGGGCTCTCGTCAACAACGCGGGCGTCACCCGTGACGGCCTGCTCGTGCGCATGAGCGACGAGGACTTCTCCCGCGTGATCGACGTCAACCTCAAGGGCGCCTTCCACACCGCCCGCGCCCTCACGCGCGCCTTCATGCGCCAGCGCGGCGGTCGCATCGTGAACATGGCCTCCGTCGTGGGCCTCATGGGCAACGCCGGCCAGGCCAACTACGCCGCCTCCAAGGCCGGCCTGATCGGCCTCACCAAGTCGCTGGCGCGCGAGCTCGCGCCGCGCGGCGTCACGGTGAACGCGATCGCGCCCGGCTTCGTGGAGACCGACATGACGGCCGTGCTCTCCGAGGGCGTGGTCGAGAGCTACGAGAAGCAGATCCCGCTCGGCCGCCTTGCCAGCGCGGACGAGGTCGCGGCCGTCACCCGCTTCCTGGTGAGCGACGCCGCGTCCTACGTGACCGGCGAGGTCATCCGCGTCGACGGCGGCATGGCGATGTAAAGGTCAAAGGGGAACGGCCTCCTTCTGACCCACTTATGATCCGTTGGGAGTTGAGATGGAACACAGGGTTGCAATCACCGGCATCGGCGCGGTCTCGCCGCTCGGCAACACCGCCAAGGAGACCTGGGAGGGAATGGTGGCCGGCCGCTGCGGCATCGGCCCCATCACCCACTTCGACACCGAGGCCTTCAAGGTCAAGGTGGCCGCCGAGGTGAAGGGCTTCGACGGCGCCGCGCTTCTCGGCAGGCAGGAGGCCGCGCACCTGGACCTCTTCGCGCAGTACGCGCTCGTCGCCTCCGACGAGGCCATGGCCGACGCCGGGCTCGACGCCGAGGGCGCGGTCGACCACGAGCGCCTGGGCGTCTACGTCGGCTCCGGCGTGGGCGGCATCAACACGTTCGCGGACAACGTCCACACCATCTCCGACCGCGGCCCGCGCCGCGCCTCCCCGTTCATGATCGCCGCCATGATTCCCAACATGGCCGCCGGCAACATCGCCATCCGTCACAAGGCCTACGGCCCCACGCTGCCCGTCGTGACCGCCTGCGCCACCTCCGCCCACGCCGTGGGCGAGGCCTTCCGCGCGGTCAAGCACGGCTACGCCGACGCCATCCTCGCCGGCGGCGCCGAGGCGGCCATCATGCCCGAATCCATCGCCGGCTTCACGAGCTGCCGCGCCCTCACCACCAACCCCGACCCCGACACGGCCTGCCGCCCGTTCGACGCCGACCGCGACGGCTTCGTCATGGGCGAGGGCGCCTGCGTGCTTGTCCTCGAGGAGTGGGAGCACGCCGTCGCGCGCGGCGCCCACATCTACGCCGAGGTCGTGGGCTACGGCAACACCGACGACGCCCACCACATCACCAGCCCCGACCCCGAGGCCGCCGGCATCACCCGCGCCATTCGCCTGGCCGTCGAGGAGGGCGGCGTGAAGCCCGAGGAGGGCCTCTACATCAACGCCCACGGCACCTCCACCAAGCTCAACGACTCCTCGGAGACCAAGGGCTTCAAGCAGGCGCTGGGCGAGGAGAACGCGCGCGCCGCGCACGTCTCGTCCACCAAGTCGATGACCGGCCACATGATCGGCGCCACGGGCGCCGTGGAGGTCATGGCCTGCGCCCTGGCGCTCGAGAACGGCGTGGTGCCGCCCACAATCAACTACCGCACCCCCGACCCGGAGTGCGACCTGGACTATACGCCCAACGAGGCCGTGAGCTGCGAGCTTACGTGGGCGCTCTCCACCAACCTCGGCTTCGGCGGCCACAACGCGGCCATCGCGCTGCGCGCGGCCGGAAGGGAGTAGACATGGACTCCGAGAAGATCGCCCAGATCGCGGACATCATGGAGAGTCGCGGACTCACCCGCGTGCGCGTCGAGGAGGGTGACGGCTCTGCCGTCGAGCTCGAGCGCGGGTTCGCCGCGCCGGCCACCCCGGCCCCCGTGCCGGCGGCGCCCGTGAGCGCCCCCGCGCCCGCAACGGTCCCGGCTCCCGCACCGGCCCCCGCCCCGGCGGAGCCCGGCGACGAGGCTCTCGACATGGCCCACACCACGGCCGTCCGCGCCCCCATGGTCGGCGTCTTCTACGCCGCTCCCGCCCCCGGCGCCGAGCCCTTCGTGCACGTGGGCTCCAAGGTCAAGAAGGGCGAGACCCTCTGCGTGATCGAGGCCATGAAGGTCATGAACGAGGTCACCGCCGAGGCCGACGGCGAGATCGTGGACATCTGCGTGAAGGACGGCGACCTCGTCGAGTACGGCTGCTGTCTCATGAAGATCTACTAGGGGAGGGCGCCGCATGAACAAGGAGGAGCTCAAGGGCCTGCTGCCGCATCGCGAGCCGATGCTTCTGCTCGACGAGGCCGAGGTCGTGGACGGGGAGGCCCACGGGCGCGTCACCATCACCGGCGACGAGTTCTTCGTCCAGGGCCACTATCCCGGCAACCCCATCGTCCCCGGCGTCATCCAGTGCGAGATGCTCGCCCAGAACTGCTGCGTGCTTCTCGCCGACGACCTCGCCGCCCAGGGCGCGACCCCGCTCTACACGGGACTGGACAAGGTCCGCTTCAAGCGCCCGGTGCGCCCCGGCGACACCGTGGAGCTCACCTGTCGCATCACGCGCAGCCGCGGCCCCTTCCGCTTCGCCTCCGGCGAGGCGCGCGTGGACGGCGAGCTGTGCTGCAAGGCGGAGATGTCCTTCGCACTCATGCCCGCCAGCAAGGCCTAGCGAGAAGCGCCCCAGACCAGCAAGTCATAACGCGCCAGGAGGCGACGATGTTCGACAAGATCCTCATCGCGAACCGCGGGGAGATCGCGGTCCGCGTGATCCGAGCCTGCAAGGAGATGGGCGTCAAGACCGTGGCGATCTACTCCACGGCCGACGCCGAGGCCCTGCACGTGGCCCTCGCCGACGAGGCCTACTGCATCGGCGGCCCGCGCCCCGCGGACTCCTACCTCAACGAGGACGCCATCATCACGGTGGCGCTGCAGTCCGGCGCCAAGGCCATCCACCCGGGCTACGGGTTCTTCTCGGAGAACTCGCACTTCGCCCGCGAGTGCCAGGAGTGCGGCCTCGTCTTCATCGGCCCGGACCCGGACGTCATCGACCGCATGGGCGACAAGGACAACGCGCGCCGCACCGCCCGCGAGGCCGGCGTGCCCATCGTCCCGGGCTGCGACCTGCTCGCGAGCGCCGAGGAGGCCGAGCGCGAGGCCGCCCGGATCGGCTGCCCCGTGCTCATCAAGGCGCGCTCGGGCGGCGGCGGTCGCGGCATCCGCAAGGTCGAGGACCCCGCCAGCGCCGGCAAGGCCTTCACCGAGGCGCACGCCGAGGCCGAGGCGGCCTTCGGTGACGGCGAGTGCTACATGGAGAAGTTCGTCTCGCCCGCGCACCACGTGGAGGTGCAGGTCCTGGCCGACGCCCACGGCAACGTGGTCTCGCTCGGCGAGCGCGAGTGCTCCGTCCAGCGCCGCAACCAGAAGCTGATCGAGGAGAGCCCGGCGCCGTGCCTGGACGCCCACCCCGGCGTCCGCGAGCGCATGCACAAGGCCGCCCGCGACCTCACGCGCGCCGTGGGCTACGTGGGCGTGGGCACGATCGAGTTCCTCTTCGCCGACGACGGCGAGTTCTACTTCATGGAGATGAACACGCGCCTGCAGGTCGAGCACCCGGTCACGGAGTTCGTGAGCGGCGTGGACCTCGTCAAGTGGCAGCTGCGCGTGGCGGCTGGCGCCGAGCTGCCCTTCTCGCAGGAGAACCTCAACGCGCACGGGCACGCCATCGAGTGCCGCATCAACGCCGAGACCCCCGAGTTCCTGCCGTCCTGCGGCGAGGTCACGATGCTGCACGTCCCCGGCGGCCCGCAGGTGCGCTTTGACTCCGCGCTCTACGTGGGTGCCGTCGTGCCTCCCTACTACGACTCCCTGCTCGGCAAGCTCATCGTCTGCTCGTCCACGCGCGAGGAGGCCATCCGCAAGATGCGCTCCGCCCTCGGCGAGCTGGTCATCGAGGGCGTGGCCGAGAACAGCGAGCTGCACCTGGACATCCTCGCCAACCCCGAGTTCGTGTCCGGCAACTACCACACCAACCTGATGGAGCACCTCTATGAGTAAGCGCGAGAAGAGCGTCAACGCCCTCGAGGGCCCGGTGACCGAGGTCGCCGCGGAGTTCCCCGAGCGCCACGTGCTGATCAAGTGCCCCGGCTGCCGTCGCGTGATCGACCAGGCCAAGCTGGCCGAGAACCTCGACGTGTGCCCGCGCTGCGGACGCCATCTGCGCGTCTCCGGTCGCAAGCGCATGCGCATGACCGTCGACGCCGGCACCTTCGAGGAATGGGACCGCGAGCTCGCCGCCACGGACTTCCTCGAGTTCCCCGGCTACGCCGAGAAGCTCGCGGACGCCCGCGAGAAGAGCCACGAGAACGACGCCGTGGTCTGCGGCCGCGGCAAGGTCGGCGGCCACGACTGCGCCCTGTTCTTCATGAGTGCCGACTTCATGATGGGCTCGATGGGCTCCGTCGTCGGCGAGAAGATCACGCGGACCTTCGAGCGCGCCACCGAGCTCGGCCTGCCGGTCGTGGGCTTCACGGTCTCCGGCGGCGCCCGCATGCAGGAGGGCACCACGTCGCTCATGCAGATGGCCAAGGTCTCCGCGGCGGTGCGTCGTCACGGCGAGGCCGGCCTGCCCTACCTGACCGTGCTCACCGACCCCACCACCGGCGGCGTCACCGCGAGCTTCGCCATGGAGGGCGACGTCATCCTCGCCGAGCCGGGCGCGCTCGTGGCCTTCGCGGGCCCGCGCGTGATCGAGCAGACCACGCACAAGCGCCTGCCCGCCGGCTTCCAGCGCTCCGAGTTCCTGCTCGAGCACGGCTTCTGCGACCTCATCGTCGAGCGCAAGGACATGGTCGCCACCATCGCCGAGCTTCTCGCCCTCCACGAGGGCAAGGTGCCGGGGCCGGGCGCGCCGCACGCGCTCGCCCACGAGGAGCCCCGCCGCGGGCGCGGCGCGCGCCCCAAGCGCACCCCCGCGCCCGAGAGCGCCTACGACATCGTCAAGCTCACCCGCTCCACGGAGCGCGCCACCGCCCTCGAGCTGATCGAGCGCGGCTGGGACGGCTTCGTCGAGCTCCACGGCGACCGCCTCTACGCCGACGACGCCGCCATCGTGGCCGGCATCGCCTGGAAGGGCGAGCGCGTCATGACCGTGGTCGCCATCGAGCGCGGCAACTCTACCAAGGAGCGCGTGCGCCGCAACTTCGGCATGGCGCACCCCGAGGGCTATCGCAAGGCCCTGCGCCTCATGCGGCAGGCCGAGAAGTTCGGCCGGCCTGTCGTCTGCCTCGTGGACACCTCCGGCGCCTACTGCGGCATCGGCGCCGAGGAGCGCGGCCAGGGCGAGGCCATCGCCACCAACCTCGTGGCCATGAGCGGCCTCAAGACGCCCGTCGTGAGCGTCGTGGTGGGCGAGGGTGGCTCGGGCGGCGCGCTGGCGCTCGCCGTGGCCGACCGCGTCTACATGCTCGGCAGCGCCGCGTACTCCGTGGTGAGCCCCGAGGGCTGCGCCTCGATCCTCTGGAAGGACACCAAGCGCGCCGACGAGGCGGCCGCGGCCCTGCACGTCACGGCCGAGGACCTCTCGCGCCTGGGGTTGATCGACGGCGTGGTGGCCGACCTCGGCCTCACGCACACCGAGATCGCCCACGACCTCGTGCGCGAGGTCGAGCTCGCCCTCGACGAGCTGGGAGGCCTCTCGCCCGACGAGCTCGTGGCACGCCGCTACGACAAGTTCCGCGCGATGGGAGGCGACCGCACATGCTCGCTCTAGTCACCGACTCCACCTGCGGCCTCACCCGCAACGAGGCCGCCGAGCTCGGCGTCGACGTGCTGCCGATGGGCTACGTGTCCGGCGGCGTGCGCCACGCGGAGGGCTTCATGGGGGAGAACGGCAGCTATGGCCGCGACGTCATCGTGAGCACCGAGGCCGTCCGCCCCTCGGCCTTCGAGGCCGCGTTCCGCCGCCACCTCGACGCCGGCGACGAGGTCCTCTGCCTCACGATCTCCGCGCGCCTCTCGGGCACGTTCCGCAGCGCCGAGCAGGCCGCCGAGGCTCTCGGCGACGCCCGCGTGACGCTGCTCGACTCCTGGGGCACGGCCGGCGCGCTCGAGTTTCTCGTCCGACGCGCCCGGGCGCTCGCCAACGCGGGCAGCTCCGTCGCCCAGATCGTCGACGAGCTCTCGGCGCTGCGCGCCTCCACGCGCATCGTCTTCAGCGTCCCCGACATGGTCGCCCTCTCCCGCAGCGGCCGCCTCGGCGCGATCCGTCGCGCGGTGGCCACCAAGCTCAACCGCTATCCCGTGATGACGCTCTCCGAGGGCGCCATCGTCAAGCTCGACGACGGCCGGGGCGCCCGCGGCATGGCCGAGGCGCTCGTCTCCCGCGCGCCCGAGGGCGCGTCGGAGCTGCTCGTCTCGCACTTCGGGGAGCGCGGGGTCGAGGCGCGCGAGGTCCTTCTCGCCGCCCGGCGCGCCTTCCCCGAGGCCCACATCCGCGTCAAGGACGGCGGCCCGGTGCTCGCCAAGCACCTCGGGATCGGCGCCGTGGCGCTCTCCTGGGCGTAGCCGCCCGCATCACCCAGTACGTACTGACAGGTTTTACGCCCCATCCGAGTCGTTTTGCGCTCGCGAGGCGTAAAACCTGTCACTCGTTCGAAGGGGGCGAGAAGAACGTGGGCGCGCGCGGCGAGAAGAACCGCGGCCGTGCGTGGACGTACGGTGAAGAATGGATACGCCCGGCCCCGTGGCGTTTTGACAACTGGAGCGGGCGCGCGTAAAGTTCATCCTCGCGTCAATCCGGGGCAGAGGTGCTGCTCAGCCCTTGAATACGGGTTACAACAGGCACGTTGTCGATAGTATAGAAGGAGAGAGCTTTGCCTACTATCAACCAGCTCGTCCGCAAGGGCCGCATGAGCGTCAAGGCCAAGTCCAAGAACGCCGCCCTGCAGCACAACCCCCAGAAGCGTGGCGTCTGCACCCGCGTCTTCACCACCACGCCGAAGAAGCCGAACTCCGCCCTTCGTAAGGTCGCCCGTGTGCGCCTCGTGAACGGCATCGAGGTCACGGCCTACATCCCCGGCGAGGGCCACAACCTCCAGGAGCACTCGATCGTCCTCATCCGCGGCGGCCGCGTGCGTGACCTCCCCGGTGTCCGCTACAAGATCATCCGTGGCGCCTACGACTGCGCCGCCGTCCAGAACCGCCAGAAGGCCCGTTCTCGCTACGGCACCAAGCGCCCCAAGTAGTCCCGCCGCGTACCTGATCGCACTCACTGAAGGAGATACACCATGCCGCGTCGTGCAGCAGCCAAGAACCACCGTCGTGAGGTCCAGCCTGACGCCGTTTACAACAACCGTCTCGTGACCCAGCTCATCAACAAGGTCCTTCTCGACGGCAAGAAGTCCACCGCCGAGCGCATCGTCTACGGTGCCTTCGACATCGTCGCCGAGAAGAGCGGCGAGGACGCCCTCACCGTCTTCAAGAAGGCCATGGACAACGTCCGCCCGACCCTCGAGGTCAAGCCCAAGCGCGTGGGCGGCGCCACCTACCAGGTGCCGATGGAGGTCAACTCCCGTCGTGCCACCACCCTTGCCATCCGCTGGATCGTCAACTTCTCGCGTGCCCGCAAGGAGAAGACGATGGCCGAGCGTCTTGCCAACGAGATCCTCGACGCCTCCAACGGCGTCGGCGCCTCTATCAAGAAGCGCGAGGACCTCTTCAAGATGGCCGAGGCCAACCGCGCCTTCTCTCACTACCGCTTCTAGTCCGCGAGACCGAGGAGAAGCCACATGGCAAAGGTTAAGTACAAGCTCGAGGACCTCCGCAACATCGGCATCATGGCCCACATCGACGCCGGTAAGACCACCACGACGGAGCGCATCCTCTACTACACGGGCAAGACCCACAAGATCGGCGAGGTCCACGACGGTGCCGCCACCATGGACTGGATGGTCCAGGAGCAGGAGCGCGGCGTGACCATCACCTCCGCGGCCACCACGTGCTTCTGGAAGGACCACGTCATCCAGATCATCGACACCCCGGGCCACGTCGACTTCACGTCCGAGGTCGAGCGTTGCCTGCGCGTCCTCGACGGTGCCGTCGCGGTCTTCGACGCCGTCGCCGGCGTCCAGCCGCAGTCCGAGACCGTCTGGCGCCAGGCCACGACCTACGGTGTTCCCCGCATCGCCTTCATCAACAAGTACGACCGCGTGGGCGCCGACTTCTTCCACGCCATCGAGACCATGAAGGACCGTCTGCACGCCAACGCCGTGGCGGCTCAGATCCCCATGGGCTCCGAGTCCAACTTCTGGGGTCTCGTCGACCTGGTCACCATGACCGCGTGGGACTTCAAGGAGGACGCCAAGGGCATGATCTACCCCGAGGCCATGGACGCCATCCCCGACGAGTTCATGGACCTCGCCCAGGAGAAGCGCGAGGAGCTTCTCGACGCCGCCTCCAACTTCTCCGACGAGATCATGGAGGCCGTGCTCGAGGAGGCCGAGATCGACGTCGACACCCTCAAGGCGGCTCTCCGCAAGGGCGTCATCGACGGCGAGCTCAACCTCGTCTTCGTCGGCTCCGCCTACAAGAACAAGGGCATCCAGGAGCTTCTCGACGCCGTCGTGGACTACCTGCCGAGCCCGCTCGACGTCACCGAGATCGACGGCACCAACCTCAAGGGTGAGCCCGAGGTCCGTCACGCCGACCCCAAGGAGCCCTTCGCGGCCCTCGCCTTCAAGATCATGACCGACCCCTACGTCGGCAAGCTCACCTACATCCGCGTGTACTCCGGTCAGGCGGAGGCGGGCTCCTACGTCTACAACTCGGTCAAGGACAACCGCGAGCGCCTCGGCCGCATCCTCGAGATGAACGCCAACGAGCGCGTCGACCGCGACGAGTGCTCCGCCGGCGACATCGTCGCCTGCGTCGGCCTCAAGAACACCACCACCGGCGAGACCCTCTGCGACGAGAAGCACCCGGTCATCCTCGAGTCCATCGAGTTCGCGACCCCGGTCATCTCCGTTGCCGTCGAGCCCAAGACCAAGGCCGAGCAGGACAAGATGTCCGTGGGCCTGGCCAAGCTCGCCGAGGAGGACCCGACCTTCCAGGTCCACACCGATCACGAGACCGGTCAGACCATCATCTCCGGCATGGGCGAGCTGCACCTGGAGATCATCGTCGACCGCCTGCGCCGCGAGTTCAAGGTCGACTGCAACGTCGGCAAGCCGCAGGTCGCCTACCGTGAGACCGCCGGCAAGGCCGTCATGCACGCCGAGGGCAAGTTCGTCCGCCAGTCCGGCGGCCGCGGCCAGTACGGCCACGCGATCATCGACATGGAGCCCAACGAGGAGGGCAAGGGCTACGAGTTCGAGAACGCCATCGTCGGTGGCGTCATCCCGAAGGAGTACATCCCCTCCATCGACAAGGGCATCCAGGAGGCGCTCGAGAGCGGCGTCATCGCCGGCTACCCGGTCGTCGACATCAAGGTCAAGCTCATCGACGGCTCCTACCACGAGGTCGACTCCTCTGAGGCCGCCTTCAAGATCGCCGGCTCCATGGCGATCAAGGACGCCCTGAAGAAGTCCGACCCGGTCCTTCTTGAGCCGATCGAGGAGGTCGAGGTCGAGACGCCCGAGCAGTACATGGGCGACGTCATGGGCAACCTCTCCTCCCGCCGCGGCAAGATCGAGGGCATGGAGGACCGCCGCGACACCAAGGTCATCCGCGCCAAGGTGCCCCTGGGCGAGATGTTCGGCTACGCCACCGATCTCCGCTCCCAGACGCAGGGTCGCGCGAGCTACACCATGCAGTTCGACTCCTACGAGCCCGTCCCGAAGAACATCCGTGACGAGATCGTCGCCAAGAACGGCGGAACCGCTTCCTAAGTCAACGACCACCGAGCCCTAGCTCATTTGGAGGTACACAGTGTCAAGCCAGAAGATCAGGATTCGCCTCAAGGGCTACGACCACGAGGTCGTTGATCAGTCCGCGAAGCTCATCGTCGACACCGCCCAGAAGACGGGCGCCCGCGTGTCCGGCCCCATCCCCCTGCCCACCGAGCGCAACCTCTACACGGTCATCCGCTCGCCGCACAAGGACAAGGACTCCCGCGAGCAGTTCGAGATGCGCACCCACAAGCGCCTCATCGACATCCTCGACCCGGCTGCCGCCACGGTTGACTCGCTCATGCGTCTCGACCTCCCGGCCGGCGTGGACATCGAGATCAAGCTCTAAGTCCTAACGCTCAAGGGGGAGCCCCCGTCGTTCCACGCAAGAGTGTTCGCGCTTCGCGCTCAGAACTCTTGCTTAGGAACGGCGGGGGCTCCACGCGTATACAGCCTTGAGTTGCCGTCAGATGCTCTGCTCCTCGCCGCGGACGAGGACCAAAAGGAACGTGAGGGTGAGGGCGAGAAGGACGTGGCGTCCGTGCGGCACGCGCAGGCGTGCGTCCTGCCCATTGAACTCGACAGACGCTATGGGGCGGTTGGCCTGCGCGAGCTCGACCTTCTCGCCCAGCCAGTCGCCCTCCACGCTGACGTCGCAGCCCTCGAGCTCCCAAACCTCCGCAATGCCCGCGCGCATGCGCAGACTCTTACGCATTGTTACGGTGCCGACGCCGTCGATCTTCGCCTCGAGCGAGGGGAGCGGCGCGCCCGTCATGATGAGGCGATACGCCACTCGCGCGACCCTCGCGCCGGAGGCGTCCTCGATCTTCCAGCGCTCCCCGCGCGGCACGCTGGCGGTATGGCGAATGAGGCAGGGCTGCTCGTTCTTCTCGTCCAGAACCGTGACCATAAGATCATGCAGGCTGCCCTCTGTGTGGAGTCGCAGCTCGACGTTGCTCCCCAGCGCCCCTCGCAGCACGTGCAGAGAGGCGCTGCCGGCTGCGCGCGCTCGTGAGACGCCTGCGACGGCGAGTGCCGTCACGACCGGCGCCAGCGAGAGCGCCCCGCCGAGTGCCCCGAGCTCAGCCACGAGCGCCGGCGCCACGACCGCGGCGCCGACCATCCCGATGCCCGACGCGGCCGCATAGCTCACGCGCGCCCTTCTCCGTTCCTGGGCCTCGACCGCGACCACCGTCTCGACGTCCCCTCTGACCAGCTCGTCAATCGTGACATCGAAGAGCGCGCTCATCAGGAGCAGCGACTGCGCGTCCGGCGTCGTCCTACCGGACTCCCAGTGCGAGATGGTCTGCCTGCTCACGAACAGCGCCGCAGCGAGTTCTTCCTGCGTGAAGCCCCGGGCCTGCCTGAGCTCCCGGATGCTTGAGCCTACGTCCATGGCGCCCCCCTTCGTTGGCGAGAGTGTACCCGGCCTCGAGCTATGCGTCTGTCAAATGTGATGTACAGATGCGCTGAGCTGCTAGTTCTCAAAACCCTTGGAAAGACGGGCGATGATGTCGTCCGACTCGTACAGCGGGACGCCGTCGATGAACAGGCAGGGGACCTGCGGCTTGCCGCCCGCGCGAACGAGCTCCTCGCGGGCGTCAGGGTCGCAGGTGATGTCGCGCAGGGGCATCTCGATGCTGCAGCGCTCCATGAAGCGCAGGACCTTCTGGCAGTAGGGGCAGGCAGGCATGATGAAGAGCTCGTAGCGACGTGCCATGGGCGTCCTTTCGGTCGACGGCGGGGCATTCTTCAGGGACTTGTACCCCGCGGTGGTCCCTCCGCGCCTTCGGATGGATAAAACCGGCTTTCGTGCAACATAACTCCGATTTCAAAATCAAAACGTCGACTCGTGTAGCGTGGTTTTGTCCCAAGCCAGCAAAACGATTTAATAATGCATATGCTCAACTGGGCAAATTTGAACAGCCGGCGTCGCGGGCGACAAAATTTGGGAAATCTGCGCTACACGAGCGGGCGTTTTGATTCCCAAACAGGGTCCGACGCAGCACGAGCGGCCGTTTTGGACAATTCGACGCCGTCCGCCGCCCGTTGCGAAACCGAAACCATTGCTGTGTATGATGGCGAGAAGAAGACGGCTCGACGAAGGAGCATCCATGAACATCGTCTGCCTCGACCTTGAGGGCGTGCTCGTCCCGGAGATCTGGATCGCGTTCTCCGAAGAGTCCGGCATCCCGGAGCTCTCCCGCACCACGCGCGACGAGCCGGACTACGACAAGCTCATGGCCTTCCGCATCGCCACGCTGCGCGAGCATGGGCTGGGGCTGCCCCAGATCCAGGAGGTCATCGCTCGTATCGACCCGCTGCCCGGCGCGCGCGAGTTCCTGGACGCGCTGCGCGAGCGCACACAGGTCGTGATTCTCTCCGACACGTTCGAGGAGTTCGCGCGCCCGCTCATGGCCAAGCTGGGCTGGCCCACGCTGCTGTGCAACTCGCTCGAGGTGGCCCCGTCCGGCGAGATCCTCGCCCACCGCATGCGCTGCGAGAACTCCAAGCTCACGACCGTCCGTGCGCTCCAGAGCTGCGGCTTTGACACCATCGCCGCTGGCGACTCCTTCAACGACCTCGCGATGATCCGCGCGAGCAAGGCGGGCTTCCTTTTCCGCAGCACGCCGCAGATCCAGGCGGACAACCCCGACCTTCCGGCGTTCACCGAGTACGCGGACCTTCTCGCTGCCGTGACGGAGGCGCTCTAGCATGTCGACGCTCTACGTGCTCCGCCACGGCCAGACCGAGTTCAACCTGCAGAAGCGGGTCCAGGGACGCTGCGACTCGCCGCTCACCGAGCTGGGCGTCGAGCAGGCGCGCGGCGCGGGGCGCTGGCTCGCCGCACGGGGCGTTCGCTTCGACCGGATGTGCACCTCGCCGCTCGGCCGGGCGGTCTCGACGCTCGAGGTGGTGCGCGAGGAGCTGCGCGCCGCGGGCGAGAAGGACCTGCCGCCCGTGGAGCCCATGGACGGCCTCATGGAGCGCAGCTACGGCGTGTTCGAGGGCGGGCCGCAGGCGGACGTGCCGACGGAGCTGTGGGACCCGGGCGAGTCGCTCGTCCCGTACGGCGGGGAGGGGAGCGTCGCCCTGCGAAAGCGTGTCGTCGCCGCCATGACCGATGTCATGAGCGCGCCGGGCGTCGACTGCGCGCTGGCGGTCTGTCACGGATCCGCCACGCTGCAGTTCAAGCTCGCCTGGGAGGGGCTCGCGCGCTGTCCCCAGGATGTGCGTCTCGGTAACTGCTGCGTGCTGGTCTACGAGTTCGACCCCGAGGCGCTCACCTTCGCGTGCGAGAAGATCGTGAACCAGGAGGCGTGACGCCCCGCGCCCGGGTTAGAAATAACGCATCGTCCCCGTCCGAAGCGCATCTCGGAGGGGGACGATGCGGTCGTTTTAACCCAAACGGCGGCGCGGACGGGGACGATGTGGTCGTTCTAACCCGCCCGGCACGCGTCGCCACACCCCATGGATACGCCCGGGAGCGCGGAACGTGCCGCCGCAGCTCAGCGCACCTAAAAAATGTATGGAGACATTGTGCAGCCGCGCTGGCGCGTGTAGACTAGACGGGCTGCACAAAAGGGGACAGCTGTGCCGAGAGGCCATGAAATACCCTTTGAGCAGCAGATACAGGACGTGGTCCGCTGGGGACGGGCGCAAGGGGCGCCCGACAGATCCCATGACCACCGAGGGTTAGGAAAGCGTATGGTCAGCACGATCCTTGGCCGCAAGCTTGGGATGACGCAGATCTGGGACGAGAACGACAACGTCGTGCCCGTCACCGTCATCCAGGCTGGCCCCTGCACTGTCTCGCAGGTCAAGACGAAGGCGACCGACGGCTACGACGCCGTCCAGATCGGCTTCGGAGACATCTCCGACAAGCACGTCAACAAGCCCATGGCCGGCCACTTCAAGGCCGCCGGCGTCGAGCCGATGCGCTACCTCCGCGAGGTCCGCGTCGAGAACGGCGAGGAGCACAAGACCGGTGACGTGGTCACCGTCGCCGACTTCGCCGACGTCAAGTCCGTCGACGTCATCGGCACCTCCAAGGGCAAGGGCTTCCAGGGCACCATCAAGCGCTGGAACTTCTCCCGCGGCCCCATGACCCACGGCTCCCGCAACCAGCGCCGCCCGGGCTCCATCGGCCAGTGCGCCTACCCCGCGCGCGTCCGCAAGGGCCTGCACATGTACGGCCACATGGGCGACGAGCGCGTGACGGTCAAGAACCTCAAGCTCGTCCGCATCGACGCCGAGCAGAACCTCATGCTCGTCAAGGGCGCTGTCCCCGGCGGCAAGAACGCTCTCGTCCAGGTCCGCATGGCCTAAGTGCCAGGAAATCTCTTAGGCTAACAAGGAGGACAGAATGTCCAAGTACGCAATCAAGAACGTCGAGGGGGCTGAGGTCGGCCAGGCCGAGCTCTCCGCCGACGTCTTCGGCATCGAGCCGAACATCCCCGTCATCCACCAGGTCGTGGTCTGCCAGGACAGCTGCGCTCGTCAGGGCACCCACGCCGTGAAGAACCGTCACGACGTCTCTGGCGGCGGCGCCAAGCCCTACCGTCAGAAGGGCACCGGCCGCGCTCGCCAGGGTTCCACCCGCGCCGCGCAGTGGACCGGCGGCGGCGTCGTCTTCGGTCCCACCCCGCGCACCCACAACAAGCGCATCAACAACAAGATGGTGAAGCTCGCCATGCGCTCCGTGCTCTCCGGCAAGGTTGCCGACCAGGAGCTCGTGCTCGTCGACGCCCTCTCCTTCGAGAAGCCGTCCACGAAGCAGGCCAAGGCCCTTCTCGGCGCCCTCGGCATCGGCGACAAGCGCGTGACCATCGTCGTCCCCGACGATGACGTCAACACCTACCTCTCGTTCCGCAACCTCGCCGGCGTCAACGTCATCGGCGTCTCCGAGGCCACCACGCGCACCCTCATCGACAACGGCGCGCTCGTCATGACCGCCGACATCGCGAATCAGTTCGGGGAGGTGCTCGCATAATGAACTCCGCCTACGACGTGATCATCCGCCCGATCGTCTCCGAGCGTTCCTTCGACCTCATGGAGCAGGGCAAGTACACCTTCGAGGTGGCCAAGTCCGCCCCCAAGGAGGAGATCGCCAGCGCCGTGGAGAAGCTCTTCGGCGTCCACGTGGTCAAGGTCAACACGCTCAACGTCTCCGGCAAGAAGAAGCGCGTCCGCTACCAGACCCCTGGTACCACGCGCTCCTGGAAGAAGGCCGTCGTGACCCTCGCCGCCGGCGAGACGATCGAGATCTTCGGCAACCAGCAGGCCGCTGAGTAGCGCTTCCGCCCGGGCCCCGCTTGGGGCTCGGGCAGCATGCCGCGCAGGATGGATACGCGCGGTACCGTGGTAATCCGGTGTCGGTCCGCCACTCCCTGAGCGGGCCGGCCAACGGAACAGAAGGGAAAGGTTTTACATGGCAGTCAAGCACCTCAAGCCCACGAGCGCCGGCAGGCGTTTCCAGACGGTCTCGGACTTCGCCGAGATCACCTGCACCACGCCCGAGAAGTCGCTTCTCGAGCCCCTGCCCAAGAAGGCCGGCCGCAACAACAACGGCCGCATCACCACCCGTCACCAGGGCGGCGGCCACAAGCGTCAGTACCGCAAGATCGACTTCAAGCGCCGCAAGGACGACGTCCCGGCCAAGGTCGCCACGATCGAGTACGACCCGAACCGCTCCGCCCGCATCGCGCTGCTCCACTACGTCGACGGCGCCAAGGCCTACATCCTGTGCCCCGAGGGTCTGCACGTGGGCGACACCGTCGTCTCCGGCACCAAGGACATCGACATCAAGCCGGGCAACTGCATGCCGCTCTCCGAGATTCCGGTCGGCACGCTCGTCCACGCCGTCGAGTTCCAGCCCGGCAAGGGCGCGGCCATGGCCCGTGCCGCCGGCACCTCCGTCCAGCTCATGGGCAAGGACAACGGCTACGCCGTCCTCCGCATGCCCTCCTCCGAGCTTCGCCGCGTGCTGCTCACCTGCCGCGCCACGATCGGTGAGGTCGGCAACGCCGAGCACTCCAACATCGTCGTCGGCAAGGCCGGCCGCAGCCGCTGGGCCGGCGTCCGCCCGACCGTCCGTGGTACGGTCATGAACCCGGTCGACCACCCGCACGGCGGCGGCGAGGGCAAGAACCACACCTCCGGCCGTCCGTCCGTGACGCCCTGGGGCAAGCCGACGAAGGGTTACAAGACGCGCGACCCGAAGAAGGCCTCCAACCGCCTCATCATCCGTCGCCGCAAGTCCAAGTAGTCGGAACACGAGTAGTAGGAGATAGAAAGCATGAGCAGAAGTCTCAAGAAGGGCCCGTTCGTGGAGACTCGCCTCCTCGCGCGTGTCGCCGCTCAGAACGAGGCCGGCACCAAGGAGGTCATCAAGACCTGGTCGCGCTCCTCGACCATCTTCCCCGAGATGGTCGGTCACACGATCGCCGTCCACGACGGCCGCAAGCACGTGCCTGTGTACGTCACCGAGTCCATGGTCGGGCACAAGCTGGGCGAGTTCGCCCCCACCCGCACGTTCCGTGGCCACAAGGCCAACTAGGGAGGTAGGAGCTAGATGCCTCAGAACAACACCAACGAGGTTCGCGCCACGGCCAAGTACGTGCGCATCGCGCCGCGCAAGGCCCGCGCCGTCGTCTCGCTGATCCGCAACCTCCCCGTTGAGAAGGCCCTCGAGGTCCTGCAGTTCTCGACCCGCGCCGCCTCCGTCGACGTGGCCAAGGTCCTGCGCTCCGCGATCGCCAACGCCGAGAACAACAACGGCATGCGCGCCGAGAACCTCTTCGTCAAGCTTGCCTACGTTGACGAGGGCCCCACCCTCAAGCGCATCCGTCCGCGCGCCAAGGGCTCTGCCTCCCGCATCAACAAGCGCATGAGCCACATCACCGTCGTCGTCGCTCCTCGAAAGGAGGCGTAAGCGAGCATGGGTCACAAGGTTCAGCCTACCGGCTTCCGTCTCGGCATCACCGAGGAGTGGCGTTCCCGCTGGTACGCCGATAAGAACTACGCCGAGACCCTCGGCAACGACCTCGCCATCCGCAGCTACCTCGAGAAGCGCCTCGCCAAGGCCGCCCTGTCCCGCGTGGACATCGAGCGCGCCGGCGACAAGGTGAAGGTCACCATCTACACCGCCCGCCCGGGCATCGTCATCGGCAAGAAGGGCGCCGACATCGACGTCCTGCGCGCCGACCTCGAGAAGGTCGCCGGTGTCGCCAAGGGCATGGTCAACGTGGACGTCGTCGAGATCAAGCGCCCCGAGCTCGACGCCAACCTCGTCGCCCAGTCCATCGCCGAGCAGCTCGAGCAGCGCGTCGCCTTCCGTCGCGCCATGCGCAAGGCCGTCCAGTCCGCCCGCAAGGCCGGCGCCAAGGGCATCCGCATCCAGTGCTCCGGCCGCCTCAACGGTGCCGAGATGGGCCGTCGCGAGTGGTACCGCGAGGGTCGCGTGCCCCTGCACACCCTGCGCGCCGTGATCGACTACGGCCAGTCCACCGCCCGCACCACCATGGGTGCCTGCGGCGTCAAGGTTTGGATCTACCTCGGCGAGAAGCTGCCCGGCCAGGCCACCCCGCGCCCGGCCCTCGAGGGCTCCTCGCGTCCTCGCCGCGGTCGTAACGAGAGGAGGGCTCGCTAATGCTCGCACCTAAGCGCGTCCTGCACCGCAAGGTCCAGCGCGGCTCCATGAAGGGCCACGCCAAGGGCAACACCAAGCTGAACTTCGGCTCCTACGGCATCCAGGCCCTCGAGGCCCACTGGATCACCAACCGCCAGATCGAGGCCTGCCGTGTCGCCATGACCCGCTACATGAAGCGTGGCGGCAAGGTCTGGATCACGATCTTCCCCGACAAGCCGATCACCAAGAAGCCGGCCGAGACCCGCATGGGCTCCGGCAAGGGCAATCCCGAGGAGTGGGTGGCCGTCGTCAAGCCGGGCCGCATCATGTTCGAGATCGACGGCGTGTCCGATGAGGTCGCTCGCGAGGCTCTCCGTCTGGCCCAGCACAAGCTGCCCATCAAGACCAAGATCGTCGCCCGCACCGACAAGGACGGGGAGGAATAGTCAATGAAGTACAAGGACATCCAGGCCATGAGCGACGACGAGCTCGCCAAGAAGCTGGAGGAGGGCCGCGCTGAGCTCTTCAACCTCCGCTTCCAGATGGCCACGAGCCAGCTCGACAACACGGCTCGCGTCAAGACCGTGAAGAAGGACATCGCGCGCGTCCTCACCGAGCAGCGCGCCCGTCAGATCGCCGCGGAGAAGTCCGCTGCCCAGAACTAACCAGGAGAATGACTATGGCTGAGACCGAGAAGAGGAACGCGCGCAAGGTCGTCACCGGGACGGTCGTCTCCATCTCTGGCGACAAGTCCATCACGGTGAAGATCGACTACCGCAAGCGTCACCCCAAGTACGGCAAGATGATGACCATCTCGAAGAAGCTCCACGCCCACGACGAGAAGAACGAGTGCGGCATCGGCGACCTCGTGACCGTCATGGAGACGCGTCCGCTCTCCAAGACCAAGCGTTGGCGTCTCGTGGAGATCGTCGAGCGCGCTAAGTAAGTATCAGTGACAAGCTCCCCAAGTGCGTCGCGCGTGTGGGCGCACCTCTGGGAGGCACACGTTCGGAGGAACACCAATGATTCAGATGGAGACCATGCTCAACGTCGCTGACAACAGCGGCGCTCGGCGCGTGAAGTGCGTCAAGGTCCTCGGTGGCTCCAAGCGTCGCTACGCCGGCCTTGCCGACGTCATCATCGGCGCCGTTCAGGAGGCCACCCCGGGCGGCTCGGTGAAGAAGGGCGACATCGTCCGCTGCGTCATCGTGCGCACCACCAAGGAGACCCGCCGCAAGGACGGCAGCTACATCAAGTTCGACCAGAACGCCTGCGTCCTGGTCGACAAGGAGGGCGAGCCCAAGGGCACCCGTATCTTCGGGCCCGTCGCTCGTGAGCTCCGCGACCACAAGTACATGAAGATCGTCTCGCTCGCGCCTGAGACGCTCTAGGGAGTGAGTGAATATGGCGAAGATGAACGTGAAGACGGGCGACAAGGTCGTCGTCCTCTCCGGTAAGGACAAGGGCAAGGAGGGCCAGGTCATCCGCGCCCTTCCCGCCGAGGGCAAGGTCATCGTCGAGGGCGTCGCCGTCGTCAAGAAGGCCGTCCGCCCGACCGCCCAGAACCAGCAGGGTGGCTTCGTCGAGAAGGAGGCGGCCATCGACGTGTCCAACGTCATGCTGGTCTGCCCCAAGTGCGGCAAGCCCGCGCGCGTCGGCCACGACGTCAACGACAAGGGCGACAAGGTCCGCGTCTGCAAGAAGTGCGGCGCCCAGTTCTAAGAGCCTGACCTGAGTGCCATCCGGGAGGCCCCCGGTTCATCTCCGAGAAGTGCGCTGCGCGGAACTTCTCTCCGATGAACCGGGGGCCTCTCTGCGTTGACGCGCGGGGTCAGGCTCGTTCTTGTCGCCGCACTGGTCTTTCTCGTTAGGAAAACGGGCGCGTCCCCGTCTGGGCGGCGAGAAAAACGGGGACACGCCAGGATTACTAACCCGGAAACGTTTCCGGAGGGGGATGGGCGCCAATTCCTAACCGGTCATCGGGAGCGCGGTGGCGAGAAGGACCGTGCGCTCGAATGTGCAGGAACGGTGCCGCCGAGTTCGTCGTTCCCTTTTGTGGAGAAAGGGCGTAATATGTTTCCTTGCGTCTGTAGGTAGGGAGGATTCTGCCTCGGGCGCATGACAAGGCTCCCGGCCCCGCCAAGGCAGGGAGGTACGAGGTTGGAAACCCCGTGCTGAGAACCCCAGGATCTAAGGAGCGAACATGGCAGACAAGTACGTCCCGCGTCTCAAGGAGCAGTATTTCGCCACCGTGCGTGACGAGCTCCAGAAGCAGTTCGGCTACAAGAACGTCAACCAGATTCCCAAGATCGAGAAGATCGTGGTGAACATGGGCGTCGGCGAGGCCGCCACGGACGCCAAGGCCATCGACGGCGCCGTCGCCGACCTGCGCGCCATCACCGGCCAGCAGCCGCTGATCACCCACGCCCGCAAGTCCATCGCCACCTTCCACCTGCGCGCCGGCATGCCGATCGGCGCCAAGGTCACCCTCCGCGGCGACCGCATGTGGGAGTTCCTCGATCGCCTGATCTCCATCGCCATCCCGCGCATCCGCGACTTCCGCGGCATCTCCCCGAAGAGCTTCGACGGCCGTGGCAACTTCTCCATGGGCGTCACCGAGCAGCTCATCTTCCCGGAGATCGACTTCGACAAGATCGATCACACCCGCGGCATGGACATCACCATCGTGACCACCGCCCAGACCGACGACGAGGGCAAGGCGCTTCTCAAGGCCTTCCACTTCCCGTTCAAGGCTGAGTAGGTCGTATATCAACAAGACGCCCCGCGCGAACGGGGCGTCGGGATTGCACTGAAGGAGGATTTGTGGCTAAGACATCGATGATCGTCAAGGCGTCGCGCGAGCCGAAGTACTCGACCCGTACGCAGAACCGTTGCCAGCGCTGTGGGCGTCCCCACTCCGTCTATCGCAAGTTCGGCCTCTGCCGCGTGTGCTTCCGCGAGCTTGCGAGCAAGGGCGAGCTTCCTGGCGTCCGCAAGGCCAGCTGGTAGGACGGCAGGGCTCTGGCGCCCAGGCGCGCGCGCCACGGGTGCGTGCGAACCGGGCACTCAGGTTCATCATTACCGAAGGAGAATGATCCATGAAGATCACTGATCCCATTTCCGACATGCTGACGCGCATCCGCAACGCGAACGCAGCCAACAAGGCCGAGGTGTCCATGCCCTCGACCAAGGTGCTCGTCGAGGTTGCCCGCGTCATCTGCGAGGAGGGCTACATCGCGGGTTATGAGGTCGAGGACACGACCCCGCAGAAGACCCTCCACATCACCCTCAAGTACGGCGCCCGCCACGCCAAGGTGATTCGCGGCATCCGTCGCATCTCCAAGCCTGGCCTGCGCATCTACTCCACCGCGGACAAGCTTCCGCGCGTGCTCGGCGGTCTCGGCACCGCCGTCATCTCCACCTCCAAGGGCATGATGTGCGACCGCGACGCCCGCAAGCAGGGCATCGGCGGCGAGGTCATCGCCTACGTCTGGTAACTCTCGGCAGGAATGAAAGGAGACAGCCGTGTCTCGAATTGGTAAGCAGCCTGTCCAGGTTCCGGCCGGAGTCACTGTGACAGTCAACGGCGCCACCGTCACCGTCAAGGGTGGCAAGGGCGAGCTCACCCGCACCTTCTCCGACCTCGTGGAGATCAAGCAGGAGGGCGAGGAGCTTCTCGTCGTCCGCGTGGATGAGTCCACCGCCTCCAACGCGCAGCAGGGTCTCACCCGTACCCTCCTGCACAACATGGTCGTCGGCGTGTCCGAGGGCTTCGAGAAGAAGCTCGAGCTCACCGGCGTCGGCTACCGCGCTACGCTCAAGGGCAAGGACCTCGACCTCTCCCTCGGCTACTCTCACCCGGTGCTCTACCCGGCCCCCGAGAACATCACCTTCGAGGTTCCCGACAACACCCACATCACGGTGAAGGGCATCTCCAAGGAGCAGGTCGGCCAGGTCGCCGCTGAGATCCGCATGAAGCGCCCGCCCGAGCCGTACAAGGGCAAGGGCATCCACTACGAGGGCGAGCACATCCGCAGGAAGCTCGGCAAGGCCGCCAAGTAGCCTCGAGGCTTATAAAAGACCATCACCCCGTCAGGTGATGGCACGTCTAAGGAGAAGGAATGAACAAGCAGCAGGCGAAGAAGGCCGGTCTCAAGCGCCGCGAGCGCCGCGTCCGCGCCAAGATCTTCGGCACCGCTGAGCGTCCGCGCCTCAGCGTGCACCGTACCAACGCTCACATCTATGCCCAGGTCATCGATGACGCCGACGGCAAGACCATCTGCTCTGCCTCGACCCTCGACCCCGAGTTCCGCGCCACGGGCAAGCTCGGCTCCAACAAGGAGGCCGCTGAGTTCGTCGGCGAGCTCGTGGGCAAGCGCGCCCTGGAGAAGGGCGTCACCGAGGTCACGTTCGACCGCGGTGGCCGTATCTATCACGGCCGTGTCAAGGCTCTGGCAGACGGTGCCCGCAACGCGGGCCTGAAGTTCTAGGAGGATTCAATGGCACGAGATCGCAAGCGCCAGCAGGACACGGATCTTCAGGAGCGCGTCGTCTTCATCCACCGTGTCTCCAAGACCGTCAAGGGCGGCCGTCGCATGTCCCTCGTGGCCCTCGTGGCCGTGGGTGACGGCAAGGGCAACGTCGGCCTCGGCATGGGCAAGTCCGCCGAGGTGCCCCTGGCCATTTCCAAGGGCGTCGAGGACGCCAAGAAGAACATGTTCCACGTTCCCGTCACCGAGGCGGGCACCATCCCGCACGCCGTCGAGGGCCACTACGGCGCCGGCCACGTGCTGATCAAGCCGGCCATCGAGGGTACCGGCGTCATCGCGGGCGGCCCCGTCCGTCCGCTCTTCGAGCTCGCGGGCATCACCAACGTGCTCTCCAAGTCCCTCGGCACCAGCAACGCCATGAACATCATCAAGGCCGCCGCCGAGGGCCTCAAGGAGCTCTCCAGCCCCGCCGAGACCGCCGAGCGTCGCGGCATCACGGTCAGCGAGATGTTCGCCGGGAAGGAGAACTAACGATGGCTCAGTCCCTCAAGATCAAGCTCGTCAGGAGCGCCGTCGCCTCCGTCAAGAAGGACCAGACGGCCACCTGCCGCGCCCTCGGCCTCCGCAAGATCGGTGACGTCGTGGAGCAGCCGGACAACCCGAGCATCCGTGGAATGATCTTCAAGGTCAAGCACCTTGTCGAAGTGGAAGAGAACTAGGAGTCACTCATGCAGCTCAACGATCTGCGTCCCGCTGAGGGCTCGCGCAAGAACCGCAAGCGGATCGGTCGCGGCAACTCGTCCGGTCACGGCACCACCGCTGGTCGCGGCACCAAGGGCCAGCTCTCCCGCTCCGGCGGCGGCAAGGGCAAGGGCTTCGAGGGCGGCCAGCAGCCGCTCGCGATGCGCCTCCCCAAGCTCCCCGGCTTCAAGAACCACAACCGCGTCGAGTACGCCCCGGTGAACGTCGCCCGTCTCGACGCGCTGTTCGCCGACGGTGAGACCGTCGACGCCGATACCCTGGTTGCCAAGGGCGTCATCAAGCACAACTATGTTCCCGTGAAGGTCCTCGGCGACGGCGAGCTCACCAAGAAGCTCACCGTCAAGGTGGACAAGGTCTCCGCCTCTGCCCAGGCCAAGATCGAGGCGGCCGGAGGAAAGGTCGAGCAGGCGTGCTAAAGGGAATCGCCAACGCGTTCCGCGTCCCGGAGCTCAGGAACAAGCTGCTCCTCACGGCAGGCATTCTGCTGCTGTACCGTTTCGGCGCGTACCTGCCCGTTCCGGGTGCCCCGTTCCAGGACCTGCTCGGCGCCTACCAGGCCGGCCTGTCCGAGAGCGGTGCGATGGCGGTGCTCAACCTGTTCTCGGGTGGAGCACTCTCCCGCATGTCCGTCTTCAGCCTGGGAATCATGCCCTACATCACGGCGCAGATCATCTTCCAGCTGCTCCAGGCCGTGATTCCCTCCCTTGGCGAACTTGCCCGCGAGGGCGAGGCCGGTCAGCGCAGGATCACGCAGTACACGCGGTACCTCACGATCGGTCTCGCCCTGCTCAACGCCATCGGCTACCTGTTCATGTTCAGGAGCTACGGCGTCAACCTGTCCGCGGCCGGCGTGCCCGAGGCGCTGCTTGACGTCATGATCGTCTTCACGATGCTCGTGGGCGCCATCGTCATCATGTGGCTCGGCGAGATCATCACCCAGAACGGCGTCGGCAACGGCATGTCGCTGATCATCTTCTGCAACATCATGTCCGGCGTGCCCACCTCGCTGATCTCCTCGATCACCGGCACCGGCAACGTGGTGCTCACCGTGGTGACCATGGTGGTCATCATCGCCATCATCCCGCTGATCGTCTTCGTGGAGCGCGGTCAGCGCCGTATCCCGATCCAGTACGCCAAGCGCGTCGTGGGCCGTCGCATGATGGGTGGCCAGTCCACCTACCTGCCGATCAAGGTCAACACCGCGGGCGTCGTGCCGATCATCTTCGCCTCCGCGATCCTGTACCTGCCGGCCCAGCTGGCGGTCTTCTTCCCGAGCGTCGAGTGGGTCCAGGCGTTCGCCAACGCCCTCTCCTCGGGCTGGATCAACTGGGTGCTTTCCGTGCTGCTGATCGTGGCCTTCGCGTACTTCTACTCGTCGATGGTCTTCAACCCCACGGAGACGGCCGACCAGCTCCGCAAGCAGGGCGGCTTCATCCCCGGCGTCCGTCCGGGCGCCGCCACCGCGGCCTACATCAAGAGCGCCATCGACCACGTAACGCTCCCGGGCGCCCTCTTCATGGCCGTCCTGGCCGTGGTCCCCACGATCATCTTCTGGTTCACGGGCAACTCGCTCGTCCAGTCGTTCGGCGGCACCTCCGTCCTGATCATGGTCGGCGTCGCCATGGACACGCTCTCCTCCATCGAGAGCCAGCTCAAGATGCACAACTACGACGGGTTCTTCAAGTAGGGCACGTCGTCGGCAGGTAGGGAAAGCAGCTAGGAAAGGCGGTCCGCATCATGAACATCGTTCTTCTCGGCGCCCCCGGCGCAGGCAAGGGTACCCAGGCCCAGAAGCTCGTGGCCGAGTACGGCATTGCCCACATCTCCACCGGCGACCTGCTTCGCGCCGCCATCAAGGAGGGCTCCAAGCTCGGCAAGAAGGCCAAGGGCTACATGGACGAGGGCAAGCTCGTTCCCGACGAGCTGGTCATCGACCTCGTCAAGGAGCGCCTCGAGGCCGACGACGCCCAGAAGGGCTTCATCCTCGACGGCTTCCCGCGCAACACCGCCCAGGCGGTCACCCTCGACTCCGAGCTCGCCGCCATGGGCCGCACGCTCGACGCCGCGCTTCTCGTGGCCGTCGAGCCCAGCGTCATCGTCGAGCGCCTGAGCTCCCGTCGCACCTGCCGCTCCTGCGGCTACACCGCGCCGGCCGGCGTGGACACCTGCCCGCGCTGCGGCGGCGAGATGTACCAGCGTGATGACGACAAGCCCGAGACGATCCAGCACCGCCTCGACGTCTACAAGTCCCAGACCGCGCCGCTCGTCGAGTACTACCGCGGCCACTCCATCCTGAAGGAGGTTGACGGGGACCGTCCCGTCGACGAGGTCTACGCCGACGTCAAGGTCCTTCTCGGTCTATGATCAAGATCAAGACTCCAGAACAGATCGAGCAGATGAAGGCCGCCGGGGCTCTGTCCAAGGCGGCCCTTCGTCGTGCCGGGGCCCTCGTGCGCCCCGGCGCGACGACGATGGAGATCGACCAGGTCGTCGAGGGGTTCATCAGGCTCCACGGCGCCACGCCGACCTTCAAGGGCTACGGCGGCTTCCCGGGCAGCATCTGCTCCTCGGTCAACGAGCAGATCGTCCACGGCATCCCGTCCAGCTCGGTGATCCTCCAGGAGGGGGACATCGTCTCCATCGACACCGGCGCCACCTACCAGGGCTGGGTCGGTGACAACGCCTGGACGTTCTACGTCGGCACGCCCTCCGAGGAGTGGCGGGCGCTCTGCGAGTGCACGCGCGACTGCCTCAAGGCCGCCATCGAGCAGGCCGTCCCCGGCAACCGCCTGGGTGACATCGGCGCCGCGGTCCAGGAGCTCGCCGAGGGCAACGGCTACGGCGTGGTCCGCGACTACGTGGGTCACGGCGTCGGCTCCGTCATGCACGAGGAGCCCGAGGTGCGCAACTACGGCAAGCGCGGTCGCGGCATCAAGCTCCAGGCGGGCATGGTCATCGCCATCGAGCCCATGATCACGCTCGGCACCTACGAGTGCCACACGCTCGGCAACGGGTGGACCGTCGTGACCGACGACGGCAAGCCCGCCGCGCACTACGAGAACACGGTCGCCATCACCGAGGACGGCCCCGTGATCCTCACCCAGGACGACGAGGGCCCGTGGTGCCCGATGCAGGGAGGCGCGAGCGCATAGCGTCTCTTGTGTGCGTCTCATGCAGCGCGAGAAGTGCTGTGTGGAACGCTCGTGGATTTTAGGTATGATATTTGGTCGCTGTCGGAGTGGAGAGGTAGTCAATTTGAGCAAGCAGGACGCAATCGAGCTGGAGGGCAAGGTCGTCGAGCCGCTGCCCAACGCCATGTTCAACGTTGAGCTCGAGAACGGAAAGACCATTCTCTGCACCATTTCGGGCAAGATCCGGATGAACTACATCCGCATCCTCCCGGGCGACAAGGTCGTCGTGGAGATCTCCCCGTACGACCTCACCAGGGGGCGCATCACCTACCGCTACAAGTAGGCGAAGCACCCACACAGTCTCGGATATTCTCGCCAGCGGCTGGGCGTGTAGATAGGAACGCAAGCAGCACTACCGGAAGGAAGACGCATGAAGGTACGTCCTTCGGTCAAGAAGATGTGCGACAAGTGCAAGATCATCCGTCGCCATGGCAAGGTTTACGTCATCTGCGAGAACCCGCGCCACAAGCAGCGTCAGGGCTAAGGAAGGAGCTCCAAGTTGGCCCGTATCAACGGCGTCGACCTGCCGCGCGACAAGCGCGTTGAGGTCGGACTCACCTACATCTACGGCATCGGCCAGACCCGCGCCACCAAGATCTGCGCGGAGGTTGGTGTCAACCCCGATACCCGCGTCAAGGACCTCACCGAGGACGAGGTCACCAAGATCCGTGACTTCATCGACGCGAACTACACCACCGAGGGCGACCTTCGCCGCGAGGTGCGTCAGAACACCGCCCGCATGATGGAGATCGGCTGCTACCGCGGCCTCCGTCACCGCAAGGGCCTTCCTGTCCACGGTCAGCGCACCCACACCAACGCTCGCACCCGCAAGGGTAAGAAGCGTCAGATCGGTGCCAAGAAGAGGGGCTAGGGAGTAGACAATGCCGCAGAAGAAGAACGCTCGCACCACGCGCGTCCGCCGCTCCGAGCGCAAGAACATCGCCGTGGGCCAGGCCCACATCAAGAGCACGTTCAACAACACGATCGTCTCGATCACCGACCCGCAGGGCAACGTGATCTCCTGGCAGTCCGGCGGCACCGTCGGCTTCAAGGGCTCCCGTAAGTCCACGCCGTTCGCCGCCCAGCTCGCCGCCGAGGCCGCTGCCAAGGCGGCCATGGAGCACGGCCTGCACAAGGTCGCCGTGTTCGTCAAGGGCCCCGGCTCCGGCCGCGAGACCGCCATCCGTTCCCTCCAGGCCGCCGGCCTCGAGGTTTCGGGCATCCAGGACAAGACCCCCATCGCGCACAACGGTTGCCGTCTGAGCAAGCGTCGCCGCGTGTAGCTAGGAGGAATATCAATGGCTATCGATAGGACTCCCGTCCTCAAGAGGTGCCGTCAGCTCGGCATCGACCCCGTTGTGATGGGCATCAACAAGACCTCTAACCGCGAGCCCAAGCGTCGTCGTCGCCAGGAGAGCGAGTACGGCATCCAGCTCCGCGAGAAGCAGAAGGCCAAGTTCATCTACGGCGTTCTCGAGAAGCAGTTCCACGGCTACTACGTCCGCGCCCTCAAGCGCGAGGGCATCACCGGTGACAACCTGATGACCCTGCTTGAGTGCCGTCTCGACAACGTCGTCTTCCGTCTCGGCTTCGCCCGCACCCGCAAGGAGGCCCGTCAGACCGTCCGTCACGGCCACATCACCGTGAACGGCAAGCGCGTCGACATCCCCTCCTACCAGGTGAAGGCCGGCGACGTCATCGCCGTCGCCGAGAAGGCCCGTGACCTTCTCCCCATCAAGGAGGCCCTCATCTCCTCCGAGCACATGGCCGTGCCGGCCTGGCTCGAGGTGGACATCGAGAAGCTCAAGGGCACCGTCCTCCAGCTCCCCACGCGCGATCAGATCGACCTCGACATCGACGCGCAGCTGATCGTCGAGCTCTACTCCAAGTAGGCCCGACCAGATTTGGAGGTAGCAATGTCCGAATTCATTCGACCCCAGGTGTCGGTCGAGGAGATCAACGAGAACCTCGCCCGCGTGAGCGCCGAGCCGCTCGAGCGCGGCTACGGTGACACGCTCGGCAACTCCCTGCGCCGCGTGCTCCTGTCGTCGCTCTCGGGTGCTGCCGTGGAGGCCATCCAGATCGATGGCATCCAGCACGAGTTCACCACCGTCGAGGGCGTCTACGAGGACGTCACCGATATCGTCCTCAACGTCAAGGGCCTGGTGTTCCGCTCCATGGGCACCGGCGACGAGGCCGAGGCGTCCATCTCCATCGACGGTCCCGCCACGGTCACCGGCGGCGACTTCGAGGTCCCCGCGGAGTTCGAGCTCGTCAACCCCGAGCACGTGGTCTGCACCCTCGGTGCCGGCGCCCACCTGACCATGCGCATGCGCATCGGCGTGGGCCGCGGCTACGTCTCCGGCGAGGACAACGAGCGCGAGAACGACCCGATCGGGATCATCCACGTCGACTCGCTCTACTCGCCCGTGCGCCGCTGCGCCAAGGCCGTCGAGGCCTGCCGCGTCGGCCGTCACACCGACTACGACCGTCTCGTTCTCGAGGTGGAGACCAACGGCTCCATCTCCCCGCGCGACGCCGTCGTCGAGGCCGCCAACATCATCAACCAGCACATGACTGCGTTCATGGGCCTGGCCGAGGAGGACGAGCCCGTCGAGGACGCCTCCATCTTCGCGACGGGCGCCGTCGAGGACAACGTCGAGCTTGACAAGCAGATCGAGGACCTGGACCTCTCCGTCCGCTCCTACAACTGCCTCAAGCGCGCCGGCATCCACTCGGTCCGCCAGCTCGTGGAGTTCTCCGAGAACGACCTTCTCAACATCAGAAACTTTGGCGTCAAGTCCATCGAGGAAGTCAAGGACAAGCTCGAGACCATGGGCCTGTCCCTCAAGGCCTAGGCGCGCCGGATTTAGGAGTATCGAGAAATGCGACACAACAAGAAGAGGGGCATGAAGCTCGGCACCGACGCCAGCCACACCAAGGCCATGAAGCGCAGCCTGGTTCGCGCCCTGTTTGAGAACGACCGCATCAAGACGATCGACGTCCGCGCCAAGGCCATCCGTGCCGACGTCGACCACGTCATCACCTGGGCCAAGAAGGGCGACGTCGCCAGCCGCCGTCTGGCCATCGCCACCGTCGGCGACAAGGACATCGTCCGCGAGGTCTTCGAGAAGGCCCAGCAGGGCATGTGGGCCGACCGCAACGGCGGCTACACCCGCATCATGAAGCTCGGCCCCCGCAAGGGTGACAGTGCCGAGATCGTCATCATGGAGCTCGTGACCGAGCCGGTCCAGCCCAAGGCCAAGAAGGCCGCCCCGAAGGCCAAGGTCACCAAGGTCGAGGAGGCCCCCGTCGAGGAGCCCAAGGCCGAGGAGCCGGTCGCCGAGGAGGTCGCCGAGGTCGAGGAGACCGCCGCTGAGGAGGCTCCCGCCGAGGAGGAGAAGGCCGAGTAGCCTCGGACCTCTCACTGGTTGTTCGGGCCCCGGCCGCGTGCCGGGGCCTTTTTCTTGAAGGGGGTGGGACATGATCGAGGTCCGCGACGCGTGCTTCTCGTTCGATGGGACGCGCAACGTGGTCGACCATGTCTCGCTCGACGTTGCGTCCGGGGAGCGCGTCGCCCTTCTCGGTCTCAATGGCTCCGGCAAGTCGACGCTCGCGCGCCTGCTCAACGGGTCCCTGAGACCCTCGTCGGGCGCCGTCAGGGTCGACGGGGAGACGGATGGCCTGGCGCGTCTGGTGGGCTACGTGCGTCAGGACCCGCGCAATCAGATCGTCAGCGCGGTGGTGTCCGACGAGGTCGCCTTTGGGCCGAGGAACCTCGGGCTCCCGCGCGCAGAGGTGCTTGCCCGCGTGGACGAGGCGCTCTCTGCCTGCGGCATCGAGGCACTGCGCGACCGTATGACCTCGGAGCTCTCCGGCGGGCAGCAGCAGCTCGTGGTCCTTGCGGGCGTGCTCGCGATGCGCCCCCGCTACCTGGTGCTCGACGAGGCGACGTCGATGCTCGACCAGCCTACGCGCGCCCGCGTGACAAGAATCGTCGGCGAGGCATCGGCGAGGGGCGTGGGCGTGCTCGAGATATCGCACAGACCGATGGCCGCACCCGATCGCACGCTTTGCATGAGGGACGGGCACGTCTTCGAGGGAGGGGCGCCGTCGGAGCCCCCGGAGTCCCCCGCGCAACCATACACATCCCGGGAAACGAGCTCCCTCAGGGGGTCGAACCTGACGGCTGTGTATGGTACGCATGTCGCACTGGACGACGTGTCGCTCGACGCGAGGGGCCTGACCCTGCTCCTGGGGCCCTCCGGGGGGGGAAAGACCACCCTCGCCCGCGTCCTGACGGGCGTCCTTGCGCCGGACGCGGGGACGGTCACCCTGGACGGGCGGCCCGTGCGCGCGGGGGATGTCGGTCTCGCGTTCCAGCGGCCCGAGGACCAGCTCTTCTGCGACACCGTCCTCGACGACATCGCATACGGGCCCCGCGTCCGGGGCGTCCCCGAGGACGAGGCGCTCTCCATGGCCCGGGATGCCGCCGCGCTGCTGGGCATAGGGGAGGAGCTCTACGACCGGTCCCCGTTCGAGCTCTCGGGCGGTCAGATGCGGCGCGTGGCGCTCGCCGGCGTGGTCGCGTCACGTCCGGGGGCGTATGTGCTCGACGAGCCCACGGCGGGTCTGGACGCCCCCTCCCGCCGCGCGCTGCGCGACCTGGTCCTCCGCCTGGTGGGCGACGGTGCGAGCGTGCTTCTCATCACGCACGACCCCGACGAGTGGCTGCCGCTCGCGTCCGCCGTGGTCCGGCTCGAGGCCGGTCGCGTCAGGGAGGCGGGCGCCCATGCGTAAGGTTCTCGTGCCGGGCGCCTACGCGCCCGGGAGCACTCTCATGCACCGCCTCGACCCGCGGGCAAAGCTCGTGCTGCTCCTGATCGCCACCGTCGGAACGTTCGCGGCGGGCACGCCCTGGGGGCTGCTGGTGGCCGGAGCAGGGCTCGTCGCGGCGCTCGTGGCGAGCAGGACCTCGCCGCAGACCGTCCTTCTCGGGCTCAGGCCGGCGGCGGTCGTCCTCTGCCTCTCCGTGCTCTCGAACGCAGTCGTCCTCGTGGGGCAGCCGGGGCTGTCGACCGCCGGGCTGGCGAGAAGCGCCGCGGTGGTGTGCCGGATCGCGCTGGTCGTGGGGTTCGCGCTGTCCTTCTCGTCCACGACGCCGCCGCCGGCCATCGCCGACGGGCTCGCCTCCCTCATGGCGCCGCTCTCAAGGGTGGGCGTGCCGGTGGGTGCCATCGCCATGTCCGCCTCGGTCGCGCTGCGCTTCATCCCGCTCACCGTCGAGGAGGTCGAGCGCATACGCTGCGCCCAGCGCGCCCGCGGTGCACGGCTCGACGAGGGCGGCGTCCTGAGGCGGCTCCGAGGATGGGGCCAGGTGCTGGTCCCGCTCGTGGTGGGCCTCTTCCGCCGCGCAGACGAGCTGGCCGACGCCATGTGCGACCGCTGCTACACGGGCGAGCAGACGGCGCTTCTCGGACCGCTGGCGCCGGGGGACTGGGCGGCGCTCGCCCTCGGCGCACTCTGGGCCGGGGTCGCCGTCGCGCTCTGACCCCCCGTGCGAGGCCCCGCCCACCGCGTGCTACCCTAGGTCCCATCGAAGGGAGAATCATGTCCGAAGTCGGAACGCTGGTTATACGGCTCGGCTACCGCGGCGCGGACTTCGCCGGCTTCGCTGAGCAGCCGGGCGTGCGCACCGTCGCCGGAGAGCTGCGACGCGCCCTCGAGACCACGCTGCGCCGACCGTGCGAGCTCGTCTGCGCCGGAAGGACCGACGCGGGCGTCCACGCCCTCTCCCAGTACGTGAGCGTTCCCGTGAGCGAGGGGGAGCTGGGGCTGTCGGGGGGGCGGCTCATGCGCAGCCTCGTCGCCCTCACGCCGGACGACCTCTCGGTCCAGGGGCTCTATCGCGCGCCCGAGGGCTTCTCGGCGCGCTTCGACGCCCTGAGCCGCAGCTATCGCTATCGCATCGCCGCATCGCAGGCGCGCCCGGTGCTCGCGTGGGACCACAGCTGGTGGTATCGCGGCGAGCTGGACGTGGAGGCCATGGCGGCCGCCGCCCGCCCGCTGCTGGGCGAGCACGACTTCAAGAGCTTCTGCAAGGCGAGCTCCGCCGAGGGGAAGCCCACCTGCCGCTACGTGGGGCAGCTCGACGTGAGTCGCGTCACCGAGGCGGGGGAGGAGCTTGTTGCGATAGACGTCACGGGCAACGCCTTCCTGCACAACATGGTGCGCACGATCGCCGGCTCGCTCGTGGAGGTGGGGCGCGGCCACCATCGGCCGGAGTGGATGGCCGAGGTGCTGGCGGCATGCGACCGCACCGCCGCCGGGCCCTGCGCCCCCGCGAAGGGGCTCACCTTCGTCGGGGTGAGCTATCCCGAGGGGGCCCTCGTCCCCTGGGAGTGAGGCCGCCGATCCGCGGTCGTCCTGAAAACGGCGGGGTTCTCCGGATGTGAGCTCACCTTGTCCCGGAATTGGCGGGGTTCTCCGGTCGCGCGCTCTTCTCGTCCCGGAAAGCAGGAGGTTCCCCAGCCGAATGGCTCCCAGCAGGGAGAACATTGCCATTTTCGGGACAAGAAAACCTGTCGGGCGGAGAACTCCGCCGATTCCGGGACGACCGTGCCGCCAGTGCGGAGAACCCCGCCAATTCCGGGACGGCCGCGCCGCCGCAGCGGGTAGAATAACCCCGGCTAACTCTTCCCTTCTTCGGAGGCATGATCTTGGAACTGCTGCTTCACGAGCTCGAGCACAGCGTGCTGGACACGCTCGGACTGGTGCCGCTGCTCTTTGTCACCTACCTTGCCATGGAGGCGATCGAGCACTCCGCGAGCGAGCGCGTCCGCGCGGCGGTAGAGCGCTCGGGCAAGGCGGGACCGGTCGTCGGGGGCGTGCTCGGGGCGCTCCCACAGTGCGGCTTCTCGGCGATGGCGGCGACGCTCTACGCGGGTCGCGTGGTCACGGTCGGAACGCTGGTCGCCGTGATACTCTCCACGTCCGACGAGATGATCCCGGTGTTTCTCGCACACCAGGCGCCCCTGGACGAGCTGGCGGGGATCGTGGCGCTCAAGGTCGTCGTGGGCGTCGTCGTGGGCCTCGCGGTCGACGCGACGCTCCGCGCCTGGAGGCGGTCCGGCGACGGCAGGCTCCACATCCACGAGCTCTGCGAGCGGGAGCACTGCCACTGCGACGAGGCCGACGACGGCCACGGGCACCACGACCACGGGAGCTGGGGCATCGTGCGCTCCGCGCTCGTCCACACGGTGCAGGTGACGCTCTTCATACTCGTCGTCACGTTCGCCTTCGGTCTCGTGATCGAATACGTGGGGCAGGACGCCCTGGGCGCGCTCCTCGCCAACCACCCCGTCAGGGCCACCTTCGTGGCGGCCCTCGTGGGCCTCGTGCCCAACTGCGCGGCGAGCGTGGCGATAACGGAGCTCTACCTCGACGGCGTGCTCGCCGCCGGCCCCATGGTCGCGGGGCTCCTCGCGTCCGGCGGCATGGGCCTTCTCGTGCTCTGGCGGACCAACGCGGACGCCCGCCAGAACGCCGCGGTCACCGCCTTCGTCTACGCCGTGGCCGTTGCGACTGGCCTCGCCGTGGGAGGTTTGGGTATCCTGTTCTAAGCGTCTTTCAGGAGAGCGGAGAGCGGAGGGCCGCATGAGCCTCATTGTGAGAAATCGCGAGCGCTTCGAGCGCACGGACGTCCCGGTGCCGAGCGCCCACCGCAACCTCATCGGCGCCATCGTCGCCGTCGCCGCCCTCGCAGCCACGGCTGTCGTGGTGTACCTCGCCTGGAACCGGGCGAGCCTCGAGAGCCGCCTGGGCGACAGCTCCCTGTCGGACGCCGTGACCACGCTCGCCCAGTACGACGAGGCGGGACCGTCGGGCGGCTACGCCGTCTCGGAGGATGACATCAGCGTCACGCTCCTGCTCACCGCCGAAAGCCTGGACGAGACGGGCGGCACCCTCACGGCGGCGCGCATCCTGTCGGTGAACGCCACGCAGGGCACCGCGGCTCTCGTGAACGTCCCTGCCGACCTCGCGCTCACGGTTGACGAGACGCCCACGACCCTCGCGGAGCTCTTCTCGTCGCAGGGCTGCGCCGCCTGCGTGCTCCAGCTCGGCCTCGCCGCGGGCGTGAGCTTCGACAGCGTCGTCCTCGCGACGGGCGACGTGATCGAGGAGGCGGCACAGCTCGCCGGGTCGGGCTCGGACAACCTCGTCCGCAGCGCCTCCGGGTTCCTCTCGAAGATCAGGACGAACATGGACGCCGCCGGGCTGCTCGCGTTCGCCGAGCGGCTCGCCGCGGTCGGGACGGCCAACCTCGCCGTCTCCGACGCCGCGCTCGTCGCCGAGGTGGCGACCAACGAGGACGGCGCCGCGGCCGAGACCGGTCGTCAGACGCTGGACAAGACGCAGCTCAACGTCGCCATAGGTCGCTTCGTCGCCGCCTAGCGCCATCTCCGCCCCCGCTTCTCTGTCGTTTTTCTGCGACGCGTCGGGCGTCACCCGACGCTGATAACCTAGGAGTCGTTCCCTCGTGTGCGTTTCCGTGTGACGGAAGGGACGGAATGGCCCACGGCGTGTCAACAACCCCGGTCGTCTCGGTGCTCATGGTGTCCCATGACGCCGAGGGGTCCGTGCGTCGCGCCGTCGAGAGCGTCCAGAACCAGTCCCTGAGGGACCTCGAGCTCATCGTGGTCGACGCCGGGTCCGAGGACGCCACGGTGCGTCAGGTCGAGGCGATGGCGGAGCGCGACCTGCGCATCGACCTCGTTCGAGCGGACCGCTGCGGTCGCCAGGCGGCCCTCGACGTCGCCCTCGAGCGGGCACGCGGCAGCTACGTCCTGGTCATGGACGCGGACGGCTGGCTTGCCGCGGGGGCCCTCGCCGGCCTCGTCGACCTTGCCGAGACGCGCTCCCTCGAGCTCGTGGTGGGCGGCATCGGGCTGAGCCTCGCCAGCGGCGCGGGCCGCGTTTCGGAGACCGAGCTCTCCGGCGACGAGACGGTCTTCCTCACCCAGCACGACTTCCGCGCCGCCGCTTGGAGGCTCTTCGATTCCGGTCAGCTCCTGCCCGCGAGTGCCAAGCTCTTCGACCGCGAGCGCATCGGGCGGCTTGGGCTCGCCTTCCAGGCGGGCAGCCCCACCGACCACCCCTTCGTGCTCGAGTACCTGGCGGACGTCGAGCGCGTGGGCGTCCTGGAGGGCGTGTCCTACCGGGTGGGACGTCGCGTCGCGGAGCGGCCCCGCGCCACCTCGGTCGTCGAGAGCTACCGTCGCCTCGAGTCCGAGCGCGAGAACCTCCTTGCCCTCTATCGCCACTGGGGCCTCGAGGGCGACGCCGCGAGCATGGAGATGCTCCAGAGCCGCTACATGGAGCGTCTGGTCGCCTGCATCGAGGGCGTGTGCGGGAAGGGGAGCCCGCTGCCCGCCGCGGAGCAGCGCAGGATCGTCTCGCACATGATCGGCACCGACCACGCCCAGCTCGCCGCGAGCCTGGGGCACCCGAGGGGGCCGGCCGCCCGCTCCATGACCGTGCCGATCAGGAGCCGCAACACCCCGCTCGTCTGCGCCCAGGCACGGCTCCTCTCGCTCTTCGGTGGCGACCACGCGGTCTGGGTCATGCCGGACGCATACGTCTAGCTCAGACGAGCCTGCTCCCGCGACGGCTCAGCGCCGTCCTGACCGAGAAGGCCAGACCGTTTGTGCGCATGCGGTACAGCCCCTCGCGCATGAGATAGGAGAGGTGGGCGATGCCGCCCCCGCGCGGCTCGTCGATGCCGCGCACCCGTGCGAAGAGGGCTCGGCCCGCGGATGAGATTCCCGGCTCGGAAAAGACCAGATCAGGGTCGAGTCTCCCCATCGACCGTTCCAGGAGCCCGCTCACGCCGGGGGTGTCCTCCCCGGCTCCCTCGAGCGTGATGAGGGCATAGTTCACGCCGCGCAGGGCGAGGGCAGAGAGCACGCGGCGGTCGGTGATCCCTGCGGACTTTGCGACATCCATCATGTCGTTCCAACGCTCGAGCGGCGTGAGCGGAGCGCGTTCGGCAAGCGATTCCGCCTCACGGAGGTCTCGCTCCCGGTAGACGTAGACGCAGTCGTCGGTGTAGGCGATTCGCCCGGTGCGGAAGAGCGTCTCGGCGAGGAAGGGATTATCGGCCCAGCCGGCACCCGGGACCTCGGGGAAGCGGATGCCCTGCTCGACGAGGTATGCTCGCCGGTAGCAGCCCGCCCAGATCGCGGGATGGTGGCGCAGGAGCTCCACGCCGTCGCCGATCGAGAAGGGCTGCCGTTGCGGATTCACGCGCCCGCGGTAGGGACAGCTTACGCGAATCTCGTTGCCCCCCTCATCCGGGAACGTGCGCCAGTAGGCGCCGCGCACCACGTCCACTGCCGTACTGCCCCCCGCGGCGTCCGCACAGGCGAGCAGGTCCTCGTAGGCCGTCGGGGGAAGCGCGTCGTCCGGCTCCACGATTGCGACCCACGTGCCCCGTGCGGTGGCAATGCCTCGGTTGCACGAAGCCCCGTAGCCTTCGTTGGGCTTTTCAACCACGACGATGCGGTCGTCGTGCGCCGCATGCCCGCGGACGATCTCCGCCGAAGCATCGGTCGACCCGTCGTTTACGCAAATCACCTCGAGCTCGCGGTGCGTCTGTGCCTCAATGCTGGCCAGACACTCGTCGAGTGTTCCCTCCGCGTTGTAGATTGGGATGACTACGGACACCAGCTCATGGCTGACGGATGGGTTTATGGCGCTCATGACCCTCCCTGGGTCGGGGATCCCCTGTGACGTACCCTATAATACTAAGGACTGGATCGGAGCCCGGGCTGTAACGGGGGAGGGGAAGCATGAGGCGGGCTGCAATCGTCATCGTCACCTACAAGCGACAAGAGCTTCTCGCCGGACTCCTTGATTCTGTGCTTGGTCTCACCGTGGCGCCCTGGCGTGTGGTGGTGGTGGACAACGAGAACTCCGTGGAGACCGCCCGCATCGTGGCCGACTTCGCGAAGCGCTCTGACGTCCGCTGGGGTGTCGACGAGGACGACCCCGACGCAATGGGAGGCACCTCGCGCACCGCCTATATTGGCATGGAGACCAACACCGGCGGGTCAGGCGGTTTCTCCGAGGGTGTTCGACGCGCCTTTGACCTGGGCGCCGAGTGGTTCTGGGTCATGGATGACGATGTTGCCGTGGAGCCGGGTGGCCTGGAGACGCTTGCTCGCTGGAGCGGCGAGGCCGAGGCCGTCATGGGCCAGCGCCGCGACTTCGACGGCGGCCACTTCTTCTGGCAGCATCGCTTTTGGCCGCGACTCGCGATCTACAACCCGCTCTCGCGCGATTCGTGGCGCCCGGGGGAGCGCTACAAGCTCGCCAATGCGCTCTGCTTCGAAGGTGGGTTCTTCTCGCGCGGCGTTGTCGAGAAGATCGGTCTGCCCGACGCCCGCTTCTTCATCTACCTCGATGACGCGCTTTACGGTTACCTGGCGAGCAAGGTCACGCCCGTCTACTACGTCCCCGACTATGTCCTTTCCCGCCGCCGCGAGGTGGCAAACCAGGCGGTGGGATCCATTCGTCAGCTCAACTCCACCTCCGACATGACCCGCTACTACATCACACGTAACCGTGGCTACCTGGCCCGCTACTTCAGGCTTCATGGGGAGTACAGCCCGTTGGGTTTTGCTCTCGGCACGGCGCTAACCTTTGCCAAGGAGCTGATTAGAATCGCCGTGGTTGACCGCGCGCACCTGGTCTCGGGCATGCGTCGGCTCGTCGCCGGCCAGCGTGACGCACGCAGGATTCTGCACGACACCAGCTGGAAGCCGATGCCTCCGCTCGAGTAGCGCGGACGTACAATGATAAGCCGTGACACGAGGAGAGGACGGACCGCGTGGCCGAGAAGAGAGATTTTCTCGATGAGCTCATAGACCTCCAGAGCGATTGGCGCTCCCTCAAGGAGATGCCCAACCAGATGGTGGGCTCCCTCATGGACGAGGAGGGCGAGCGCAAGGTCTTCAACCCCGCCGACTACAAGGAGAAGCCCTTCGCCAACTCGGGCCGCTGCCTGCGCGTCTCCTCCGGGCGCACGGACGTGTGCTCGCGCTGTCTCGACGTGTGTCCCACGCACGCGATCACGATCCACGAGAAGACCGTCGCGGTCACGGAGGACTGCCGCAAGTGCGGCCTGTGCGCCGCCGTCTGCCCGACCGACACGTTCTCCACCCGCCGGCACATGCCGCGCCAGGTCTACGACCAGATCGCCCGCGTGGCCTCCTCCTACGAGCAGTGCTACGTGACGTGCACGCGCGCCCTCAAGCGACTGCCCAAGGGCAACGAGGTGGTTCTCGCCTGCGTGGGGGCCGTCTCGCGCGACCTCTGGTTCTCCCTGCTCGCGGACTATGACAACATCAGCGTCTACCTGCCCGTGGGCATCTGCGACCGCTGTCGTACGACCACGGGCGAGCAGACCTACGTCGACGCCATTGCCACGGCGGAGGAGTGGGCCGACGCCGCGCTCGGCCTCGAGGTCGACGAGTCGGAGATGACCCACGAGTACACGCGCGCCTACAAGCGCAGCCAGTTCGTGAGCGGGGCCGTGACCTCGGTCGAGCGCCTGGTCACGCGCACCAACCCGGCGCTCGCCGGCGCCAAGGCGGTGGCGCAGAAGATCTCCGACCACTCGCAGCGCCTGAACCGACTCCAGAAGGAGCTGGAGAACGCCGTGGGCTCCAAGTCCTCCAACAACCACCCGCGCCTCCTGACGCAGGGGCGCAAGCTCATGATGGGCGCGCTCCAGCACGACGAGGGCCTGGCGGAGTTCGTGAAGCTCGAGGTCCCCGTGTGCGACCACTCCCTCTGCACGATGTGCGGCGACTGCGCCAAGACCTGCTCGCTCCACGCCATCGACCTCGACCGCGACGGTCAGGTGAGCGTGCAGAGCGCCTACTGCGTGAGCTGCGGGGCCTGCGTGACGGCCTGCGAGGACGGGGCGCTCTCCATGGGGCCCATGGACACGAGCGAGCTCGTGGTCCCGGACAAGGTCGCCGAGGAGGTCGCCCGAAAGAAGGCCGCCGCCAAGGCCAAGGCGGGCGAGTACGTGGAGAAGGGCAAGAAGCAGCTGAACCGCATGGCCGACGCCCTGGAGAAGCTGGACGACCAGGGGTGACGGGGCGCCTGCCGTCACTCGTCTGAGGTAAGGAGAAGAACGTGTCGCTTTCCATCGGCATCGTGGGTCTGCCCAACGTGGGCAAGTCGACCCTTTTCACCGCGCTCACCAAGAAGGGCGGCCTCGCGGCCAACTACCCCTTCGCGACCATCGACCCCAACGTGGGCATCGTGGACGTGCCCGACGAGCGCCTCGGCAGGCTCGCCGAGATCGTGAACCCCGGGCGCATCGTGCCCGCGACGGTGGAGTTCGTCGACATCGCCGGCCTGGTGAAGGGCGCCAACGAGGGCGAGGGCCTGGGCAACCAGTTCCTGGCCAACATCCGCGAGACCGACGCCATCTGCGAGGTCGTCCGCTACTTCTCCGACCCCAACGTCATGCGCGAGGTCGGTCGCGTGGGCGAGTTCGTTGACCCCGCGGGCGACGCGGACACCATCATGACCGAGCTCATCCTCGCGGACATCCAGAGTCTGGAGAAGCAGCTCCCGCGCCTGGAGAAGGACGCCAAGCGCGACAAGGAGCTCGCCGCCAAGGCCGACGTGGCGCGCCGCCTGCTCGACTGGCTGAACGAGGGCAACCGCGCCGCGACGATGGAAATGACCGACGAGGAGCGCGCCGAGACCAAGGGTCTCTTCCTCCTCACCATGAAGCCGATCCTCTACGTGGCTAACGTCGACGAGGACCAGCTGGGCGAGGAGCTCGCTCCCATCGACGGCGTGACGCCGATTCCCATCTGCGCCAAGGTGGAGGCCGAGCTCTCCGAGCTCGAGCCCGAGGAGGCGGCCGAGTATCTGGCCGACCTGGGCCTCGAGAAGAGCGGCCTGGAGACGCTCGCACAGGCGGCGTACCGCCTGCTGGGCCTCCAGAGCTACTTCACGGCCGGCGAGATGGAGGTCAAGGCCTGGACCGTGCGCGTGGGCGCCAAGGCCCCCGAGGCGGCGGGCGTGATCCACTCGGACTTCGAGCGCGGCTTCATCAAGGCCGAGGTCGCCAGCTACGAGGACTACGTCGCGCTCGGCGGCGAGGCAGGCTGCAAGAACGCCGGCAAGCTCCGCATCGAGGGCAAGGACTACGTCGTCCAGGACGGCGATATCATGCACTTCCGCTTCAACGTGTAGGGCTGGGAGCGCGGGGGCGCCGCTCGCAGGCCCTGGGCTGGCTCACGCCCGACGAGCACCGCGAGGCGCTGGGCTACGGCGTTTAGGATGTACGAGAAAACGTCCGCAGTCCCCCGCAGTCCCGGAACGCGGTGGAGACTACACTTACCTCGAATTCCTAAGCAAGCTGCGACGCCCGGCGTGTCTCCCCTGCTCCCGTCGCGCTACTCCGCCTGGTCGGTGCCCAGCACCACGACGACGTCGTAGTCCGTGGAGTACCCCTCGGTGTTCTCCGCGACGTTGCCCTCGCTGATGCCGAGCGTCTGTGCCACGCCGAGCGCCGCGGAGCGGGAGCCACCGTTGTAGTAGACCCACGAGGCGGTGTGGTCCATGGACTCGTCGCTGTCGGCGTAGGGGGAGAAGCCCGCGCCCTCGAGCTCGGTGGACTTGCTCGCCGCGAGGCCGCTCACCTCGGTGCCGTTGAGGACGAGCACCCTGCCGGAGAAGGTCGGCTTGTCGGTGGAGTTCGCGGCGTCGTCCTCGGCCTGGGACGAGGAGCTGACGCCGATGGAGCCGGCGACGCCCGCGGTGAGGTCCTGGCTCTCGTCCTCGTACGGGGGCAGGCCGGCGTCGACGCGCTCCATCATCTCCATCCAGGAGGACTCGATGGGGATCTCGTACCAGAGGTCGTTGATGTACTGGGAGTCGGTGGGCGTCTGGCCGGAGTAGAAGCCGCTGTCCACGTCGAAGTCCTGGAACTGCATCGCGAGGCTCACGATGTCGGTGACGCTCAGGGGGTAGACCGTGACGCTCTCGGCGAGCGTGGAGACGGTATTGGCCATGGTGACCGGGTCGAGCTTCAGGATCTTCTTCACGATGGCGCCGATGATCATGCGCTGGTTGGCGGCGCGGTAGAAGTCGCCGCCGCCGTAGGCGTCATAGGCGTGACGCGAGCGCGCGAGCGCGAGGGCGGTCTCGCCGTCGAGGTGGTGCTCGCCCGCCTCGAGGTTGATGTGGGCGTAGCGCTCGTCAACGACGTCGACCGGGAGGGTGACGTCGATGCCGCCGATGGTGTCGACGATGGAGATGAGCTGCTCGAAGTCGATCTCGGCGTAGGCGGAGATCTCCACGCCGGCAAAGTCCTCGACGACCTCCATCATGTAGGCGCCCTGGCCGATCGAGTAGGCGTCGTTGATCTTGCGCTCACCGTTGACGCCCATGTCGACCATGGTGTCACGCGGGATGGAGATGAGCGTGACCTTCTGCGCCGGCGCGTCGACGCGGGCGAGGATGATCGTGTCGGAGCGGAAGTTGGAGGCGTCGGAGCCCCAGGACTCGGCGCGCCCCTCGCTCTTGTCGACGCCCAGGAGCAGCATGTAGAAGGGGTCCTGCGGCTTAACAGGCTCGGTGAGCTGCGCCTTGAGCTCGTCGGGGACGTTCTGGCTGAGGGCGCCGTTGATGCGGATTATGTAGGCGGCAGCGGCGACGCCCACGCCGACGAAGGCGACGAGGAGCGTGACGAGAAGGACGCGCAGCACGCGCCCGCGACGCTTCTTCCTGCGACGGGTGGTGTAGGACCCGATGCCCTCCGCGCGGCTGGCTGCGTGGCGCGGGGAAGAAGAGGAGGAGCGACGGCTCGTGCTGGGAGCCTGCGAGGACATTCCGGCGCCGTGTCGGCTCTGCGAGAGTCGGACCTGCTCGGCGCTTGTCATGCGACGATGGGTCTTTCTTTCGGCCAAGGGGCCTCCCTAATGCCTTTCGGGGCAATGCCCCGTCAGAAGGACGGTCGGACCTGTCAATGATAGGCAAGCGAGATGTTGCCTGAGTGTAAGTACCCAAAAATCGCGCTATTCTCTATAAACTGTCACTGTTTGATGATGATCGGCACCAACAAAGGGAGAAGACACCTATGAGCGAGGCTACGCCCAGGCAGTTCGTGGCGGTTCTGGACTTCGGCGCCCAGTACGGGCAGCTGATCGCGCGTCGCGTGCGCGACCTGCACGTCTATTCGGAGATCGTGCCGTGCGACATCCCCGCGGACGAGCTCGCCGCCATGGGCCCCTCCGCGCTGATCCTCTCCGGCGGCCCGGCGAGCGTGTACGCCGAGGACGCGCCGACCGTTGATTCCGCGATCTTCGAGCTCGGCCTGCCGGTGCTGGGCTTCTGCTACGGCCACCAGACCATGGCCGTGGCGCTGGGCGGCGAGGTCGCGCACTCCGAGGTGGGCGAGTACGGCCCGGCGACCATCGTGCGCGACGGCGAGTCCGCGCTGTTCGCGGGCACGCCCGAGGAGCAGACCGTGTGGATGAGCCACCGTGACGCCGTGAGCCGCGTGCCCGAGGGCTTCGTCGTCACGTCGCACACGGACGTGTGCCCGGTGGCGTCCATGGAGTGCGCCGAGCGCAAGCTCTTCTCGACCCAGTTCCACCCGGAGGTGCGCCACACCGAGCACGGCCGCACGCTGCTGGAGAACTTCCTCTTTGGCGTCTGCGGGCTCGAGGCCACGTGGACCATGGACAACATCATCGACGAGAAGGTCGCGGAGATCCGCGCGCTGGTGGGGGACCGCAAGGTGATCCTGGGCCTCTCCGGCGGCGTGGACTCCTCCGTGGTGGCCGCGCTCGTGCACCGTGCGATCGGCGACCAGCTGACCTGCGTCTTCGTGAACCACGGGATGCTCCGCAAGGGCGAGCCCGAGATGGTCGAGGAGGTCTTCCGCGACCAGTTCCAGGTGCCGCTCGTGCACGTGCACGCCGAGCAGCGCTACGAGCGCCTGCTCGCTGGCGTGACCGAGCCGGAGGAGAAGCGCCGTCGCATCGGCTCCGAGTTCTGGAAGGTCTTCTTCGACGAGGCCCAGCGCATCGGCGGCGTGGAGATGCTCGCGCAGGGCACCATCTACCCCGACATCATCGAGTCCGGCGCGCGCAAGACCGGCGGCAAGGCCTCCACGATCAAGAGCCACCACAACCTGATCCCGTTCCCCGAGGGCGTGCACTTCGACCTCATCGAGCCGCTCGACCACTTCTTCAAGGACGAGGTGCGCGAGCTGGGCGTGGCGCTCGGCCTGCCGGACCGCATGGTCTACCGTCAGCCGTTCCCGGGCCCGGGCCTGGCGATCCGCATCATCGGCGAGGTGACCTCCGAGAAGCTCGAGGTCCTCAAGAGCGCCGACGCCATCGTGCGCGAGGAGCTCGACGCCTACAACGAGCGCCTCTTCGAGGAGACCGGGGAGCGCAACTCCGAGCACAGCTGCTGGCAGTACTTTGCCGTCCTGCCCGACATCCGCTCCGTGGGCGTCATGGGCGACGAGCGCACCTACGCGCGCCCGGTGATTGTGCGCGCGGTGGAGTCGAGCGACGCGATGACCGCGGACTGGGCGAAGCTGCCCTACGACGTGCTGGGCAAGATCTCCAGCCGCATCGTGGCCGAGGTCCCCGGCGTGAACCGCGTGGTGTACGACGTCACGCCCAAGCCTCCCGCCACGATCGAGTGGGAATAGAACAGACGTTCGATAAAATAATATAGTATCAGATAGCGGGCACGGTTTCAATCGAATCCGTGCCCGCTGCTGTATGTGTGTCCTAGCACGCCCAATATGCGCCGTAAAAGCCGTCTTCTTCAACGTCAAAGTGAATGCGTTTCATTTTTGCCTCTCAAAATCTTATTTTCACGATTTGCATTTTCATCCCGTTGTCACCGACCCTTGCGAGAAACCGGAAAAAGCCGCTGACAGAAGGGTCTCTCAAATCGTTGTAACCCAGCATATAGCCGCGACTTGTGACCTGCAGACGGCTGTTCCACGTGCCGATTTCCTTGGCGGCATCCGAAACCGCAAAATATGCCCCCACATCCTTGATTTTTGCAGTCTTAAGCCATGTTTTTGCGATCATCTTTACTGCCGTCCGATTGGCAGCATCAAAGACCAGCACACCGCCGGGGAAAGCGTCTGCCATCCCCCGCACCAGTTCCCGGACCTGCTGGGTCAGAAAGTAATAGAACACCCCGGAGGCAAAGAACACCGCCCCGCCGGAGGCATCGATTTTGCTAAACCATGCGGTGTCTTTCAGGTCGCAGGGGATATTTTGTTCTCGATTCCCGGCGGGCAGTAGCTGCTGCCGCAAGGCAATCACATCCGGGAAGTCCAGATTGTAGATCTTGCATCTACCGTTGTCGCAGGTTCTGCCGGTGTTGTCCAGCCCACAGCCCAGATTGACCACCGCCGCATTGGGGTGGCCTTTCAGGTAATCCCGCACCTCGAAAGCAAGATCACTCTGCCGCATGGCCACCTCCAGCGCACCAAAGCGCTGCATCAGGCTGCGGGAGTTTTTCTCTGCCTCTGAAAAGTCGTAGTCGATCTGGTCGAGCAGGCGAACCGCTGCTTCATCCCTGTAAAGGTTCGGGTACAGCTCCGTACACAGCTTCCGGGAATACAGCGGGAGGATCAGCGTCTCCTGCACGGTGTTTTTCTCAATTATGCATTTCATAGGTTTCTTCCTCAGTGAATAAAAACTGTCATGATTGCCGCCGGCACAGCCGCTATGGCCGTCATGCCTAACGTCATGTGCAGGATGGATGCGAAAATGCCCGTGCTTGATGCCCTTACTTCCGTGCCGTGACGCAGAGCCACTTTTTCTTTTTGCGTATCTGCACCTCGTGAAAGCCCGCCTGCTCCAGGCACGCCTTTAATTCAATGTCCTTGTAGATGGTCATGCCGCCGATGATCTGCGTCCACCTCTCGTCCTTGTCCGTATCGCCATTGCTCTCGTTGCAGATAAGAATTGTCCCGCCCGGCTTCAGCGTCCGCCGGACCTCACGGAAGCATCGGGGTAAATCAGGCCAGAAATAGACGGTCTCAAAGGCCGTGGCGGCATCGAAGTAGCTATCCTCAAACGCCATATCCGCCACGCTGCCTTGCAGAACGGCGCAACGCCCCTCCTGAATTGCGGTTCGGTTGAGCTTCCTGGCCTTCTCCACGCTGACGGGCGAATAGTCGATGCCCTTGACGACGCCATGCGGGCATTTTTTCAGCAGCCGTTTTATGTTTGCCCCGCCGCCGCAGCCGCAATCCAGCACCTTGGCGTTTGGCGCAAGCCGTAGAAATCGAAGTCCCCACCGCGCCACAGGGCTGTGGCCCAGATTCATCATGGCAACCATAAGTTTTCCGCCGAGGCCCACGGGCTTGCGGGTGTTTTCAAAGAACGACATCTGGCCCCTCCGATTTCGTGCATTCCGCATAGGTCAACGGGAACGAGGCCTTCAGCACCGCGCTTTTCTGCACCGCCCAGCCGTTTTGACGCAGGAAACGCAGGTATTCCTCGCTTGTCCACCTGCTGTGGAGGGGAAATCCCGCCATGCTCATGAAAAAGGCTTTTGCCTTGCCGGAAATCGAGTTCCCCGCGTGGGTGAAGGTTGGCGCGATGAGCACGCCGTCGTCCTTCAGCACCCGCCTGATTTCTTGCAGGGCCTTTTCCGGATGCGGCACTATGTGAAGCGCGTTGGACGCGATCACCACTTCGAAGGACTTCTGTGCATAGGGCAGGCGGAACATATCTTGTACGGAAAAGTGCAGCTTCGCGGATTGATTGCCCCGCTCTGCTTCAAGGGTCATCTTTGCAGAGGCGTCCGTAGCCTCGATGTGCGCCGCCGCATTCACGATGCTCTTTGCGATAAGCCCCGTGCCGGTGGCAACCTCCAGCACGGTTTTTGCTTTCACCACCGGCCGGATCAGCCCATACATCTTCTCATACGCCGCCCGGTCGTTCCGCATGAAGCGGTCGTACCGACCGGCATTCTTGTCCCAGAAGCCCTTGCGTTCGTGCATGGCTATCGCCCCCAAATAGTTAGAGCCATCTAACTATAACACGCGAATCATGCAGTAAGATAAGGCTAACCTTAGTTTCTTGGCTAAGACGCATCTCTTCGGTTTTCGCTTATAACGGCGCGAGTCAGATGCTAGGCTGGAGCTGAAGAAGGAGCTTGGCGGACAGGTAGGTCGATACCGGTTCCCGGAACGGTGATCCAGCCAATTACACCAGGGCTCTAGTCATGCTGGTAAACCCAATCCATGACGGGAAATAGGTCCTTTTCTCTAGCTCGACGTCTTTCGGAGCTTGACGATTTAGACTGATGGAGGCGAGAAGTCCCTCACCGCGCCAATACCAGATGATTGCGCTATAGGCATCTCTCCGACCCTTTGAATCACCCCTTTTCACGCCACCCGCTACGAACCCCGGCGGAAATCAGGGAGTGATTAAAGGAGCAACCTGCGGTTTTGCGAATCAATTGAGTCATTCCCGAAATCGCGAATCAAGGGCCTGATTCGCCCAAATTGCGCACGAGTCAGCCCTTAGGCGGTACGACACGACACGCATCGACAGTACTCGGACTGGATTAGTCATTGAGTGGGAGTAGCCGGCCTGTTCTTCTCGCCATGCCCGCACGGTACAATAGACGAAAGCATTCGCAGCGTGCGGCCTTGGAGGTGTGCTCGATGACCCTTGAGAACAAGCTCGGGATTGTCAGTGACGTCGAGCTCGCCCGTGAGGAGGAGCGCCTGACCAAGCTCCGTGCCCTCGAGCTGTACGACACGGGGCTTCTCGGCACCTTTGAGGTCGGGACCTTTGCCGGGCTCGCCAAGATTCACAGCTACCTGTTCCAGGACGTCTACGAGTTTGCCGGCGAGCCGCGTACGGTGAACATCTCCAAGGGCAACTTTCGCTTTGCGTCCGTGATGTATCTGGGCTCGGCCCTCAGGGCAATCGACAAGATGCCTCAGTCCACGTTTGACCAGATTGTCGAGAAGTACGTGGAGATGAACGTTGCCCATCCCTTCCGGGAGGGCAACGGAAGGAGCGCTCGCATCTGGCTCGACTGCATGCTCAAAAGTGAGCTTGGCGTGGTCGTCGACTGGAACCGGGTGGACCGGGAAGACTACCTGCTTGCCATGGAGCGGAGCCCCGTGCGCGATAGGGAGATAAAGTTCCTGCTTTATGAGGCGCTGACGGACGCAGTCGCCGACCGACAGGTCTACATGAAGGGCATCGACGCCAGCTATCGCTACGAGGGGTATGCGACGTATTCCATGGACGAGCTCGACGGCTAGGCGTGCAAAAGCACCTGTCCCTTTTGCGCGGTTCGGCTATGCTAGGTGGCTCTTGCACGAACGAAGCTCAGGGGAGTCACATGGACCTTATCGCCACGCTCGCTAGCGAGCTCAACCTCAAGCCGGAGGCCGCCCGCGCCGCCGTAAAGCTCATCGACGAGGGCAACACCATCCCCTTCATCGCGCGCTACCGCAAGGAGGCCACGGGCGGCATGGACGACGTCGCCCTGCGCGCCCTCGACGAGCGCCTTGCCTACCTGCGCAACCTCGAGAAGCGCAAGCAGGACGTCCTTGTCCTCATCGACGCCCAGGGCAAGCTCACGCCCGAGCTCGAGGCGGAGATCCACGCCGCCACGCAGCTCCAGCGCGTGGAGGACCTCTACAAGCCCTACCGCAAGAAGCGCATGACGCGCGCACAGAAGGCGCGCGAGGCCGGCCTGGAGCCACTTGCCAACATGATCTTCATGCAGGTGGCGGCCAAGGGCTCCGCGCTCGACGAGGCGGCGCGCTTCGTGACGCCGGAGGCTGCCGAGGCCGGCTTCGACACGCCGGAGAAGGCGCTCGCCGGCGCGGCGGACATCGTGGCCGAGGTCGTGGCGGAGGACGCCGAGAACGTGGCCGACCTGCGCGCCTTCACGGAGGCCACGGCGGACATCGTCTCGGTTGCGGTGAACGCGGACGAGAAGACTCCCTACGAGCCGTACTACGACTACGCCGAGCCCGCGGCCAAGATCCCCAACCACCGCGTGCTCGCCATCGACCGCGGCGAGCGCGAGGAGAAGCTCCGCGTGCGCGTCCGCGTGGACGAGGCCGCCGCGGTGGCGCGGCTCGGTGAGCGCTGGCCGCGCCGCCAGGGCGTCTTCGCGCCCGTCTTTGAGGCGGCCGTCGCGGACGGCTACAAGCGCCTGATGGCGCCCTCGCTCGAGCGCGAGGTCCGCGCCAAGCTCACCGTGCGCGCCCAGACGGACGCCATCAAGGTCTTTGCCAAGAACCTCGAGAGCCTGCTCTCGGCCCGCCCGGTGCGCGGCGCCCGCCTCATCTCGCTCGACCCGGGCTACCGTACCGGCTGCAAGGTGGCGGTGCTGGACGAGACGGGCAAGCTGCTCGACCACGGCGTGGTCTATCCCACCAAGCCGCGCCACGACGTCGCGGGCACCAAGCGCGAGCTCAGGCGCCTTGCCGAGAAGTACGCGATCAACACCATCGTCATCGGCAACGGCACGGCCAGCCGCGAGACCGAGGAAGTCGTGTCCGAGTTTATCGCCGAGTCCGCGCCGGACCTGCGCTACACGATTGTCAACGAGGCGGGTGCCTCGGTCTACTCGGCCTCCGAGCTCGCGAGTCGGGAGTACCCGGACCTCGACGTCACCACGCGCGGCGCCATGAGCCTGGGCCGGCGCCTGCAGGACCCGCTCGCCGAGCTCGTGAAGATCCCGCCCCAGTCCATCGGCGTGGGGCAGTACCAGCACGACCTCGACCAGACAGAACTCGCGCGCACCCTGGGATACGTAGTGGAGGACGTGGTCAACCGCGTGGGCGTGGATGTGAACACCGCCAGCGCGAGCCTTCTGGGCTACGTCTCCGGCATCACCTCGGCTGTGGCCAAGAACATCGTGGCCTACCGAGAGGAGCATGGCGCCTTCACCGACCGCCGCGAGCTCACGAAGGTCCCCCAGCTCGGTCCCAAGGCATTCCAGAACGCGGCGGGCTTCCTGCGCATCACCGGCGGCAAGAACCCGCTCGATGCCACGGCCGTGCACCCGGAGAGCTACGATGTGGCCACGGCGCTGCTCGAGCGCGCGGGCGTGGGCTCGGACGAGCTCACGCGCGGCGGCGTGCCCGACATCGAGAAGCGCGTGGGCAGCGTGGCCACGCTCGCGGGCGAGCTGGGCTGCGGCGTGCTCACGCTGATCGACATCGCGGCCGAGCTCAAGAAGCCGGGGCGCGACCCGCGCGACGACGCCCCGGAGCCCGTCTTCAGCCGCGCCGCGCTCTCGATCGACGACCTCCAGCCCGGCATGGAGCTCACGGGCACGGTGCGCAACGTCGTGGATTTCGGCGCCTTCGTGGACGTGGGCGTGCACCAGGACGGCCTCGTGCACATCTCCAAGCTAGCCAACCGTTTCGTCAAGCACCCGAGCGACGTCGTGGCGGTGGGGGACACCGTGAGGGTCTGGGTCGAGCGCGTGGACCGCGACCGCGGCAAGATCTCGCTTACCATGGTGCAGGGCAAGTAGGCGGCGGCGCGAGGAGATAAGATGAGGCCTATGAGGCGCGCAAATCGCCAGATCACCGATCCCGCAGAGGTCCGTGCGCTCATCGAGCGGTGCCATACCGTGAGGGTCGGTGCGGTTGACGAGGACGGGGTGTTTGTCGTCCCCCTGAACTTTGGGTATGAGTGGGTTGGCGGGCGTCTCGTTCTCTATCTGCACTCCGCCAGCGAGGGGCGCAAGGCTGAGGCCTTCTCGCGTGGGCCGAGGGTCGCGATCGAGATGGACGTCGAGCTGGGCGTGATCACGGGGGGCTACGCGTGCGCCTACTCGTTCTCCTATCAGAGCATCATGGGATCCGGGCTCATATCGCCCGTGGCCAACGTGGATGAGAAGAGGCGCGCGCTTGAACTGATCATGCGCCACATGGCACCCGATGCCCCGCGCGATTCCTCTGGCAAGTTTTCGTTCTCGGATGAGGCAGTGGAGCGCGTTGCGATCTTCCGGATTGATGTCGACGAGCTCGCGGCAAAGCAGCGGCTTTAATGGGGCGGGCGCGATGTTCTTCTCGATAGACGACGAGGTGTTTGGGAGGCTGCCGGCGCTCTGCGTGGGCGTGGTGCTCGCGGAGGGCGTCGACGGAACGGGGGAGCACCCTGCGGTGGACGCGCTGCTCGACAAGGCGGTCCGCGACGCCGAGCGCCGCCTCGAGGGCGCCCACGCCAGCGAGGACCCGCGCGTCCAGCCCTACCGCGAGGCATTCCACGAGCTGGGCATGAGCCCCAGCCGCTACCCCTCATCAAACATCGCCCTGCTCAGGCGCATCGCCAAGGGCAAGGGTCTCTGGCGCGTGAACTCGGTCGTGGACCTGGGCAACGCCATCTCCATCAAGTACGGCCTGCCGCTTGGCGCTCATGCGCTGGGCGAGAAGGACGTGCTCGAGCTGCGCTTTTCTCGCCCGGACGACGTCTTCGTGGCGCTGGGCGAGTCGGAGCCGGATGTCACGCTCGCACCGGGCGAGCTCGTCTATGCGGTTGACAACCTGGTGCACACGCGCCGCTGGACCTGGCGCCAGAGCGAGAACGGCAAGGTGGAGCCCTCGACGACGCGCATCGCGTTTCCGATCGACGGCTTCACGGGGGTCAATGATGACGAGGTCAGGGCCGCGTGCGAGGAGCTCGTCGCGACGCTCCGCGACGAGTGCGGGGCGTCTGCGGAGACGCACCTGTTCAGCGCGGCGGGGCCCCGGGCATAGGAGGTCGAAATGAGGGTCACGGCGGTCAAGGCACTCTACTTCACCGGTGCCGGCACGACCCGTCTGGTCGCCGAGCGGCTTGTCGAGAGGTGCGGCCTGCCCGCGGAGGCGACGGACGTCACGCCCCGCGGCTCCGTTCCCCCGGCGTTCGGGGAGCATGACCTCGCGGTCTTCGCCGTGCCCTCCTATGGCGGGCGCGTCCCGGCGCCCATGCTCGAGCGCATCGCGCTCTGCGAGGGCCGGGACACCCCCGCGGTCCTTCTCGTCACGTACGGTAACCGCGCCATCGACGACACGCTGCTGGAGCTCGCCGACGCCGTGCGCGAGCGAGGCTTCGTGCCCGTTGCCGCCGCGGCCGTGGTCGCGCACCACTCCCTCATGACCAACGTGGCCGAGGGCCGGCCGGACGAGAAGGACCTTGCGGTCGTCGACGAGCTCGCGCGCGTGGCGCTGGCCAGGCTCTCCGCTGCGCCGGATGCCCGCTCCGCCGAGCTCTCGGACGTGCCCGGGAATCGTCCCTACCGGGAGTTCGGCGGCGTCCCGTTCCACCCCGAGACGGACGCGACCCGCTGCGTCTCCTGCGGGGCGTGCGCCGGACAGTGCCCCACGGGCGCCATCGACCCGGACGAGCCCGCGAGGACGGAGGCCGGTCGCTGCGTCTCCTGCTTCCGCTGCGTGGCGGCGTGCTCGGCGGGCGCCCGACGGATAGGGGGCGGCCCCGCGCTCGCTGCGGCTCGCGCCGCCTTCGCGGCACGGCCCCCGTGGGGTACGAAAGAGCCATCTATCTCCCACGTGTCCGAGCACCGAGACGCCCGGACGAGGAAGGGGTCGCCCCATGTGCACGGGCATCCGCTTTACCGACGCCGACGGCGCCATGTACTTTGGTCGCAACCTGGACTGGACCCAGGGCTACGGTGAGCGCGTGGTGATGACGCCCCCGGCCGCACGGGCGAGCGCCGCGTTCCCGCGCCCTGACGACGCCGGCCGCGGTCACGCGGTCATCGGCATGGGCATCCTCGTGGGCGATCTGCCGCTCTACTTCGACTGCGGGAACGACGCCGGCCTGGCCGTCGCCGGGCTCAACTTCCCCCAGAGCAACCGCTACGCGAACGAGCCCTCCCCGGGTGGCGTGAACGTCGCCGCATACGAGTTCCCCTTCTGGGTGGCACGGAACTTCTCGACGGTCGACGGGGTTCGCGAGGCCCTGCGGGGCGTCACCATCGTCGCCCGTCCGGTCAACGAGCAGCTGCCCGTGGCGAGCCTTCACTGGCTCATCGGCGACAGGACCGGCAGCATCGTCGTGGAGTGTCTGGAGGACGGCGTGCACGTGTACGAGAACGACGTCGACGTCCTTACCAACGAGCCCACCTTCGAGTGGCAGCGCGTCAACCTGCGCAACTACCTCACCGTGACCGAGAGCGAGCCCGCGCCGGCGGCCTGGGGCGACGCGACGCTCGCCCCGTTCGGGTCCGGCATGGGCCTGCAGGGCATGCCCGGCGACTACAGCGGGCCGTCGCGCTTCGTCAAGGCGGCGTTCGTGAACACCCACTACCCCGTGCAGAAGGGGGAGCGCGAGAACGTCACGCGCCTCTTCCGCACCCTGGGTTCGGTCTTCGTGCCGGACGGGTGCGCGCGCATGGGCGACGGCGCCTTCGAGCGAACGCTCTACACGAGCTGCTTCTCGGCCTCGAGCCTCACCTACTACCACGCCGCCTACGACGACCTGTCCATCCGCGCCTATCCGCTCGCGTCCTGCGACCTGAGCGCGACGGAGCCCGTCATCGTCCCGGCGGCCGCGTAGCCCCCTCCCTGCGCCGCGGGGCCAGAGGGCGCGCCCCGGCCCCGCGACGCCTCGACAGACAAGAAGGAGAAGAGAAATGAGCAGTCCCTCCATCAGCATGGGGAGGGTGGGAGCGCCTGTGTCAAAGGGGCACTTCCTGGTTCTTCCCATCGTCATCCTCATCCTCGCGCAGATGGGCACCACCGGCGACAACGGCGCCCTGTCGCTCGCCGCCTCGGCGCTCACGCACGACCTGGGCGCGACGACCTCAGAGATCCAGCTCGCCAACATGATCTACCCGCTCGTCGGCGGCGCCTTCATGATCGCCGGCGGCCTGCTAGGCACCCTCTTCGGGTGGGTGCGGACGTTCCGGCTCGGCGCGCTCGTCTGCGCGGCGGGCGAGGTCGTTCTCGCGCTCTCGCCCAACATGACCGTGTTCATCTGGGTCGGCCGCGTGCTCGTCGGTCTCGGGGCGAGCCTGCTCGTGCCGTCGATCCTCGGTCTGGTCCCGCTCCTGTACCGAGGCCATGACCGCATGGTGGCCTTCGGCTGCGTGGGTGCGGCGTCCGGCCTCTCCGCGGTCCTGCCGCTCATCCTGGGCGTCGTCATGGAGACGGCGGGCATGCGTCCCACGTTCCTGCTGCTCGCGGCCTACTTCTTCACTGTCTCGATGCTCTCGCTGCGCCTTCCGCGCGTCACGGAGCCCGAGGAGAACCTCCACTTCGACGGCATCGGCGTCGTGCTCGCCGCCCTCGGCCTCTTCCTCGTGCTTGTCGGGCTCTCGAGCGTCTCGTCCTGGGGCCTCGTGACCCCGTTCGAGGGGTGCCCCTTCACGGTCTTCGGCATATCACCGGCACTCCCGGCGGTCGCCCTCGGCCTCGTGGTGCTCGCGGTGCTCGTGAGGGTCGAGCGCAGGGTCGAGCATAAGCACGGGGTCGCGCTGCTGCCGAGCTCGTTCCTTGAGACGCCCCAGGTGCTCGCCGGTCTCGCCGCCAACGCGATCACCTTCTTCTTCATGGGCGCGCAGTCTATCCTCATGGCTCCCTATCTGCAGCTCGTTGCCGGCTGGTCGCCGATCGAGGTGGGGGTGATCTCAATAGTGACGGGCGTCCCGACGTTCGCGCTCGCCCTCGGCATCCCCAAGCTCCTTCCCCATGCCAACCCTCGCTACGTCATCCAGGCGGGCTACGTCGCCATGGCGGCCGCCCTGGGTGTCATGATGCTGTCGGTCACCATGAACGGCGCGTTCGCACCGGGTGTCTACCTGGGCGCGTTCCTCGCCGGCGTGGGCGCCGGCACGGTGTCCTCGCACGCGAGCAACGTCGTCGCCCTCGCGCTCCCCGAGCGCGACGCCTCGCAGTCCGGCGGAATCCAGAGCACGATGCGCAACGTCGGCCAGGCGCTCGGCGTGGCACTTCTCGGCGCGGTGCTGCTCTTCGGCATCACCAACACGGTGCGCTCCGGCGCCGCCTCCGACATGCTCGTCTCTCGTCAGGTGAGCGAGCAGCTCTCGGGTATGAACGTGAACCTGGGGAGCGACAAGGAGTTCGAGGAGCAGATCTCCGGGATTCCGATGACCTCCTCCGAGCGCAGCGAGCTCGTGAGGATCGACGCCCATGCCCGCTCCCAGTCCACGCGCATCGCCTATGCCGTGGGAGGCGCGATCGTCCTGCTCGGCCTCCTGACGACCCCCGCGATCAAGACGTTCGACAAGGGGAGCCAGTCGGCACCCGACCCGAGCGGCCCCGACCACGTTGCCGGCGCGTCCCCGAGGGACTAGCCCCGGTCCCATCACGATCCCCCCGACGCGCGCCCCCGGCAACGGGGGCGCGTCGCGTGTCGACGCTACGAAGACGGCTGGTCGTCGAGCGTGATGAAGCGGAGCGACAGCAGGAGAAGGGCGCTTATCGCCAGGCAGGCGTACTGGCCGACCAGGTCGATGAGCAGCTTGCAGATGACGGCGCCCACGCAGAAGGACCCGATCAGCGCCGCGTAGCGGGCGGAGCGGTGCAGCTCGTGCTGGTCGCCCTCGAAGATCCCGTCGTAGAGGGTCTCCCCGAGGGAGCGGAGATTGCCCGTGCAGAAGACGCTCGCGTAGGCGGACTTGGTGCCGAACTGCCGGAAGTTCTCGTAGGAGATCGCGGCGCAGAACGAGATCGCGCTGTTCACCATCAGGTCCGGCGTCCACGAGGGAAGCAGCGCGATGAGCGCGAACGCGAGGGCCTCGAAGACGGCGACCCAACGCTGCATGCGGCCCGTCGCCCGCCCGTGCACGCGCACGAGCACGTGGCGGGAGAGCATGATGCCCAGCACGAAGGCGAAGATCGAGACGAGGTAGCGAAGCACCCCGAGCCACGCGCCCTCGGCGAGGTTCATGCACAGGAGCACGATGTTGCCCGTCTGCCCCGTGGCGAAGACCTGGCCGTGAAGCAGGTAGGAGTACGCGTCCATGAAGCCGCCCGCGCAGATGACGGTGAGTCCCAGCCTCACGGGAACCTTGGGTGTGACGGCCGCCTCCGCTCTCTCCATCTGACGTCCCTTCGCTCGAGCCTCGAAACAACCGAGCTTCATCCTAGGGCACGGGCGCACGCGATGTCCTCGGGATCGCAAAACCGACGCTCGTGCGACATTTTTGACAGTCTCGAACCAAAATGGCCGCTCGTGCAACATCGTTTCGCGCCCTCGGGCGAATTCGGATAGACAATTGATACTGCGAGCAAGGGTTTTCCGAGAGCGCTTTGCCGTGAGCCAAAAACTGGCGAGAAATCATGTTGCACGAGCGGCCGTTTTGGATTTGGAATTGCGACAATGTTGCACGAGAGGCCGTTTTGGAACTCTGACGACGGGGGCTGGCATGGGCGAAGCTGCCGAGGGGCTCGAGCTGCGGCGTGACGACGAGGGTCTGGCGCTCGTCGGCGACGGCATGGTGCTGCGAGCGGACTTCTCGCGCCTGCTGCCGCGCCTGCGCGCCGACCGGATCGGGCGCGAGCTCCTGGTTCGCGCTGCCCGCACGCGGGGCGTCGCGACGCCGACCGCCGTCGACGCCACGGCGGGGCTGGGCGAGGACTCGCTGCTTCTGGCCGCGGCGGGCTTCACGGTGACCATGTTCGAGAGGGATCCGGTGATAGCGGCGCTCCTGAGCGACGCGCTCGATCGAGCGGCAAACGATTCGCAGCTCGCAGACATTGTCGCGCGCATGACGCTCGTGGAGGGCGACTCCGTTGCCGGTTTGCGAGAGCTGGGCTTCTCGCCCGACGTGGTGTTCCTGGACCCTATGTTCCCCGAGCGTACCAAGAGCGCCGCGGTGAAGAAGAAGTTCCAGCTGCTGCACCACTTGGAGCGCCCATGCGAGGACGAGGAGGGGCTGCTTGCCGCCGCGCTCGCCGCGCGACCCCGTAAGGTCGTGATCAAGCGGCCACCCAAGGGCCCGTGGCTCGCCGGTGCCAAGCCGAGCCACTCGCTCATGGGAAAGGCCGTTCGCTACGACGTCATCGTCCCGCCGCCCAGCTCACGCTAGAATCGGGGTTCGCTACGACGTCATCGTCCCACCACCCAGCTCACGCTAGAATCGGGGGTATCGATTCCCCGTTCAAAGGAGCTGGCATGGACCTCCCGAACAAGCGCCCTGACGACATGGCGCGCATCACCACCCCCGAGCTCGCGCAGGCATTCATCGACGAGCAGGTCGAGGCCGTCCGTGCGCAGGTCGTCGACAAGAAGGTCCTGCTCGCCCTCTCCGGCGGCGTCGACTCCTCCGTTGTTGCCGCGCTGCTGATCAAGGCCATCGGCAAGCAGCTCATCTGCGTGCACGTGAACCACGGCCTCATGCGCAAGGGCGAGTCCGAGCAGGTCGTCGACGTCTTCCAGAACCAGATGGACGCCAACCTCGTCTATGTGGACGCCACGGACCGCTTCCTCGATCTGCTGGCCGGCGTGGCCGAGCCCGAGCGCAAGCGCAAGATCATCGGCGCCGAGTTCATCCGCGTCTTCGAGGAGGAGGCTCGCAAGGTCGCCGACGACGTCGACTTCCTGGCACAGGGCACCATCTACCCCGACATCGTCGAGTCCGACGGCGTGAAGGCCCACCACAACGTGGGCGGCCTGCCCGACGACCTGCAGTTCGAGCTCGTCGAGCCCGTGCGCCTGCTCTTCAAGGACGAGGTCCGCGTGGTGGGTCGCGCCCTTGGCCTGCCCGAGGGCATGGTCGAGCGCCAGCCGTTCCCGGGCCCGGGCCTGGGCGTTCGCTGCCTCGGCGCCATCACGCGTGACCGACTGGAGGCGCTGCGCGAGGCCGACGCCATCCTGCGCGAGGAGTTCGCGGAGGCCGGACTCGCCGGCAAGGTGTGGCAGTACTTCGTCGTGGTGCCCGACATGCGCGCGACCGGCGTGCGCGACGGCAAGCGCGCCTACGACTGGCCGGCCATCATCCGCGCCGTCAACACCGTCGACGCCATGACCGCCACGGTGCCCGAGCTGGACTGGGCGCTGCTCAAGAAGATCACCGACCGCATCCTCACCGAGGTGCCGGGCATCTGCCGCGTGACGTACGACCTCACTCCCAAGCCCGTCGGCACGATCGAGTGGGAATAAGTATTTAAACTAATATGCCGGGCGCCCCGCCGCTTGTGAGCCGCGGGGCGCCCGTTTGTCTGGCGAGAAGGGCGGAGGCTCGATGGACCTTACGGAAGTTCGGCAGCGCATGGCCGACGGCCGGCTCTACGCCTGCAACAGCCCGGAGCTCTTCGCCGAGCAGGAGCGCTGCCGCGACGTGCTGGACGCCTACAACGCGCTGCCGTTCAGCAGCTCGGAGGAGCGCGATGCGCTGCTGCGCCAGCTCGTCGCCGAGGCGGGCGAGGGCTGCATGATCGAGCCTCCGTTTCACGCCAACTGGGGCGGCGCGAACCTGCACCTGGGCAATAACGTCTACGCCAACATGGGCCTCACGCTGGTGGACGACGCGGACATCTTCATAGAGGACGACGTCATGATCGGCCCCAACGTCACCATCTGCACAGCGTCCCATCCCGTCTCGCCGCGCCTGCGCGCGAAGGGCCTTCAGTACAACAAGCCCGTCCGCATCTGCCGGGGCGCTTGGCTCGGCGCCGGGTGCGTGGTGCTGGCGGGCGTGACGGTGGGCGAGGGTTCGGTTGTAGGCGCGGGCAGCGTGGTCACGCGAGACGTGCCTGCCGGCGTGGTGGCCGCGGGCAACCCGTGTCGCGTGCTGCGCGAGATCGACGAGCGGGACCAGCGCTTCTACGACCATGACAAGCCCGTCGAGGAGCGCTGGCTCGGCGAGTAAATGCCCTGGCCATGTCCGAGACATATCATAATCATGATATGATTTGACTACCTTGTGAGAGAGGAGTCAGCATGGCACCCGACATCAGGCCGTCCTCCGACCTACGCAACCACTACGCCGAGATTTCCCGAACCTGCAGAAGCGAGCGTCGTCCGACCATAATCACGGTCAACGGTCGCGGTGACACCGTACTCATGGGTATAGAGGAGTACAACGCTCTCATGGCGGAGCGCGAGCTGCTCGCGTCTCTCGCCGCTGCGGAGCGTGACGTGGAGGAGGGGCGCATCGCCCCCATGAGCCAGACGCTCGACGCCCTCCGCGCCGAGCTCGCCGGATCCGACGACGAGCGAGTCGCCTGATGTCCGTCGAGGAACCCTATGAGGTTCTGCGTGCGCAAACGGCAGAGGACCAGCTGCGAGACATAGTTCTCTACCTGAGGGACGTATCGGGCAGCAGTGGCCCCGCGCTGCGCCTTCTCGACCGATTCGAGCGGGCGATGACGTTTCTGTCGTCGTTCCCGAAGCTTGGTGTCGTTCCCGGCAGCCCCGCTCTCGCGCAGCGCGGCTACCGCATGCTCGTGGTGGGGGAGTACCTCGTTTTCTATCGGGTGGACGACGAGCTCAGAAGGATTATCGTGGTCGGCTTCTTCTACAAGAGCCGAGATTACGAGCGGCTGCTGCCCAAAGACGAGGCATAGGGGGCCCGATTGCAAACACCGCCCCGACGCTCTTCTCGCTAGCGAAGCATGTAGCGCTGCAGCTCCTTGCGGTTCGTCACGCCGAGCTTGCCCATGGCGTGCGCGAGGTGGCGCTTCACCGTGTTGACCGAGACGCTCAGGTGGTCGGCGATCTCCTGGTTGGTCCAGCCGCGCGCGGCGAGCATCGCCGTGCTGAATTCGGTGGTGGTGAGGTCGTCTGCAACCTCGTTGCCGGTGACGGGGTTGTGAACGCGGCGCCATCCGGCGGAGAAGCGGTAGGTGATGTCGATGATGCGCTTGAAGTCGTCCGGCCACTCGGGCTTGATGACCGACTCCAGCATGCCGCCGAGAAGCCCGTGGTGCTCGCCGAAGGCCTCGATGAGGTCGTCCGGGCGGGCGAGCTCCCATGCGGCGAGGAGGTGCTCGCGCGCCTTCTCGACGTCCTTCAGGCTCATGTAGTCCATGACGGCGACGAGGTGCAGGTAGATGGCCGGAATGGGGTAGGCTGTGGCGCCCATGAGCAGCGTCGCCTCTACGATGCCGGCGCTGATCGCGTACTCTCCCTTGAGGTAGAGCAGATGCGCCTGCACATAGAGCGCAAAGGTGCGCAGGCCCTGGGGCAGAAGCGGCAGAAGCTCATCGGTGTCGGGAAGCTCCTGGGGGAGCGGCGGGTGGAGCAGGACGGCGGCGGTCGCGGAGGCGAAGGCGGACGCGACGCCGAGCTGCGGCGAGCGCTCGCTTGCCTTGCTGAGGATGGCGTTCATCTGGTCCAGCAGGGCCTTGGCCTCATGTGCCTGTCCGAGATGCAGGTTTGAGTAGGCGCAGATCAGGCAGGCGGAAAGCCGGGCGGTGACATCCTGAGAGTCGAGGTAGGGCGCTGCGGCCGCGCGCCCGTTCGGGCTGACCGCTGAAGTAGAGGTACTCGGCCTGGGCGATGTCGCACTGGGCGCCCGGCGTCATGGCCTCGATGGCCTGCAGATGCGTGCCGGGGGCGAACGGCGTGTTCATGAGGGGCATGAGCGTTTTGGTAGCGAAAGGCGCGCCCTCCGCGGTTGTGTCATCGTGCAGCGTCATGGCGCTCACCCCCCTCGTGGTCCCTTCCATTTGACCCGAGATTCAACCGGTTTTCAAGGGTTGGGCTGACCAGCGCCAAGTCAATTGCGCCAAGCCGATTCCGTCATCTGACAAAGTTGTCAATCGCTTGTTGAGGTTCAGCGAGAAGGTCCTTCTCGGCTGGTATTCTTAGCTGCGGATATTCAGCTTTCCAAACCTTACGCAAGGGGGACTCATGTTCAAGGACAACGCCATCTGGATGGGCGTGGGTGCCGAGCCCGACAACAAGCCCGTCAGCCTGCTGCTCGACCAGGCCAACCGTCACGGCCTCATCGCCGGCGCGTCCGGCACGGGCAAGACCGTGACGCTCAAGGTCATGGCCGAGGGCTTCTCCAAGGCGGGCGTCCCCGTCTTCATGGCCGACGTCAAGGGCGACATCACCGGCATGTGCTCCCCCGGCGAAGACACGGAGGACATGCAGAAGCGCATCAAGAAGTTCGGCCTCGAGGGCTTCACCTACGAGGGCTGCCCGTGCCGCTTCTGGGACATGCTCGGCGGCCAGGGCATCCCGGTGCGCATCACGGTCTCCGACATGGGCCCCACGCTGCTTTCGCGCCTGCTCGAGCTCACCGAGGTCCAGGAGGGCGTGCTCGACATCGTCTTCCGCATCGCGGACGACAAGAACCTCCTGCTCATTGACCTCAAGGACCTGCGCTCGATGCTCAACTACGTGGCCGAGAACGCCAAGGAGTACGAGACCACCTACGGCAAGGTCTCCAGCCAGTCCGTGGGCGCGATCCTGCGCCAGCTCATCTCCGTCGAGGACCAGGGCGGCGACGTCTTCTTCGGCGAGCCGGACCTCGACCTCTCCGAGTGGTTCGCGCGTGACTCCAACGGCCACGGCTACGTGAACGTCCTCAACGCCGCCAAGCTCATCCAGAGCCCGCAGATCTACGCGATGTTCCTGCTGTGGATGCTCTCGGAGCTCTTTGACACGCTGCCGGAGGAGGGCGACCTCGAGAAGCCCAAGTTCGTCTTCTTCTTCGACGAGGCGCACCTGCTCTTCAACGACATGCCGAGCGAGCTCCTGGACAAGATCGTCCAGGTGGTCAAGCTCATCCGCTCCAAGGGCGTGGGCGTCTACTTCATCACCCAGAGCCCGAGCGACATCCCCGACGAGGTGCTCGCCCAGCTCTCCAACCGCGTGCAGCACGGCCTGCGCGCCTACACGCCGGCCGAGCAGAAGGCCGTGCGCGCCGCCGCGCAGTCGTTCCGCGAGAACCCGGCGTTCAAGAGCGAGGACGCGATCCTGGAGCTCGGCACCGGTGAGGCGCTCGTCTCGTTCCTCAACGACGACGGCCAGCCCGAGATCGTGGAGCGCGCCAAGATCCTGCCGCCGCAGTGCCTCATGGCCGCGGCGCCCGAGTCCGACCTCAAGGCCGCGCTCGACGCCCAGGCCGACCTCATGAAGAAGTACGGCGAGGCCGTGGACCGCGAGAGCGCCTTCGAGCAGCTGGACGAGGTCGCCAAGCAGGACGAGGAGGCCAAGAAGCTCGAGGAGGAGCGTGCGGAGCTGGAGAAGGAGAAGGCCAAGCTCGAGAAGGAGAAGGCCAAGGCCGAGGCCAGGGCCGAGAAGGCCGCCGAGAAGGCTCGCCAGAAGCAGCAGGACCAGTTCATCAAGGGCATCGGCAAGGTCGCCGGCACGATCTTCAACACCTTCGGCCGCGAGGCCACGCGTCAGATCACCCGCAACCTCTTCGGTGGTCGTCGCCGTTAGTCGCGGGCGTGTGCGCCTGCCCGAAACAAGCCCGTCGAGGCCGCTCGGCCCCGGCGGGCTTTTCTCGTCATCGGCGTCTGCGGTGGGCTACAGGCTGCGTGCCCAGGCGCGCAGGTCGTCCGCGTCCAAGCGGCCGTTGAGCAGGCGACCCTCCGTGACCGTGGCGCCCGGCGCAAGCGTGGCCATGCGCTGCGGCGCGCGGCCCAGGCCGGAGCCGCCGCTCGTGGCAAACGGGACGACGGTCTTGCCGGCGAAGTCGTGCGCCTCCAGGAAGGTGTCGACGATGCGCGGCTCCACGTACCACCAGATCGGGAAGCCGAGAAACACGGTGTCGTAGCGGCTCATGTCGGGCGCGTCTCCCGCGACGGCCGGACGGCACGTCTCGTCCGACATCTCACGCGAGCTGCGGCTGTCCTTGTCGTTCCAGTTGAGGTCGGCAGGGGAGTAGGGCTGCTCGGGGGCGATCTCGAAGAGGTCCGCGCCCACGGCCTCGGCGAGGGCCCTGGCGGCGCGTGCGGTGGTTCCGGTTGCGGAGAAGTAGGCGACGAGCGTGCTCATGACGGGCTCCTTCCAATTGGTGACGTAGCGTCACCAATTAGGATACCCAAAAGAGCGCTACCGAGTCATGAAGAACAACGCGACGTTGCTGAACAGCGAGAGAACCGGCGCCACGAAGCACAGGAGCGCTCCCGTGACGGAGCAGAGCATGCCGATCGCGGTGGTGAGGCTCTTGCGGTAGTCCGCCCGCTTCGCGCGGCGCGCCAGCACGATTCCGGCGATGCCCACGCAGCCCCCGACGACCTGCAGCCAGATGAACGGCGTAAACGCGGTGACGAGGGCAATCACGCCAAGCACGATGGATAGAATATCCATGGAGAACCTCCGATGGTCGCGTGGCGTCATCCTACCACAACAAGATGAGAACGATTCCAGTATTATACAATCGGCGCGGACAAAGATCGGAACGGAACGAGAGGAGCCACGCGCAATGGCAATCTTTGACAAGTTCACCAAGAAGGACGCCCCGGTCGAGGCCCCCGAGAGCCTCCAGATCGATGCCCAGCCGGGCATCGGCTACGCCCCGGTCTCCGGTCGCGTCATCCGCATGACCGACGTCCCCGACAAGGTCTTCAGCACCGAGGTCCTGGGCAAGGGCTGCGCGCTCTGGCCGGACGGCGACGTCGTGTACGCGCCGGCGAGCGGCTGGGTCGCCAGCGCGATGAGCCACGCCGTGAGCATCAAGTCCGACGGCGGCGCCGAGGTGCTCGTCCACGTGGGCGTGAACACCGTCAACCTCAAGGGCAAGGGCTTCACCACCTTCGTGTCCGAGGGCGACCGCGTGGTGGCGGGCCAGCCGCTCATCAAGATGGACCGCAAGGTCATCTCCGAGGCAGGCTACCAGGACTGCGTGGTTCTCGCCATCTCCAACTCCGACGAGCTGGCGGATGTCGAGCTCACGGCTGGTTACAGCGAGAAGGTCGAGGCCGGCGCGCCCGTCCTCAAGGTGACGTTCTAGTTCTTCTCGCGCATCGCTCTGAGCGGGGCGGCGGCCGTCTGGTCGCCGCCCCTTTCTTGTGCCTACCCCTCGTAGCCGTGGAGCACGGCCTCGATGTTGTTGCCCTCGGGGTCCAGCACGAAGCAGGCGTAGTAGCCGGGCTCGTAGTCGCGCGGGCCGGGCGCGCCGTTGTCCGTGCCGCCCTGGAGCGCGGCGTCGTAGAAGGCCTTCACGTCGTCCGTGGTCTTGGCGAGCCAGGCATAGTGGCTCGGCGCGGGCGTCACGCCCTCCTTGTGCGAAGGCGCCCGCCGGTTCATTTCCGGACCTCGGCGGACGGTCCGGGTCGCTTCGCGTGCGTTCGTGCGAGAATCTACGAGGGAGGTCACATGATCTACGTCATTGATTCGCCGGAGCACCCCCTCGACGTGGCGGCAGCTGCGGAGGGGCTTCGCTCGCGCGTGGTGAGCGTACCGGTCGCTGAGTGGGGCGATGCGCTCACGCCGTGGCCCGCCCCCGCGCTTCGCCCGGGCGAGAAGGACTTCGGCGGGCGCGCGGACGGAACGCTCGCCTTGCTCGCCGATGCGCTCGACCAGGCGCCCGGGCCCCATGCCGTCTGTGGCTACTCGCTCGGCGGGCTCTTCGCGCTCTACGCGTTCGTGCGGGAGCCGCGCCTTGCGGCCTGCGCGTGCCTCTCGGGGTCGGTCTGGTACGAAGGCTGGGTCGACTGGCTCCGCGAAAACGCGCCGGACTGCGCCGGGCGCTACGCGTACTTCTCGGTGGGGAAGAAGGAGAAGCGCGCCGGCCTGCCGTTTCGCCATGTGGAGGAGGACCTCGCTGCCTGCGCGGACATCTTGCGCGGCCGCGGCTGCACGGTGGACGTGACGCTTGGTCCCGGTAATCACATGCAGCACGTGACCGAGCGCCTTGCCGCAGGGCTTGCCGCCCTCGACGACGCCGTTCTGTAGATTGGGGACTGTCCCCGATTTACAGACGCATGTAGAGCAGCGGGTAGGGGCGGCCCTCCTCGTCGAGCTCGGTGCGACGGTACGTCTTGAAGCCCAGGTGCTCGTAGAAGCCCACGGCCTGCGGGTTCTGCTCGTTGACGGTGAGCTCTCTCACGTCGAGCCGCTCGATGCCGCGCTCGAGGAGCCGGCGACCGAGGCCCTGCCCGCGGGCATCCGGGTCGAGGAAGAGCATCTCGAGCCGACCGTCCTGCACGCCCATGAAGCCCAGGGGCTCGTCGTCCTTCTCGGCCACGACGAGCGTCTCCACACCCGCGATCGCCTGCGGGACGAAGGGCTTGATCTTGGCGATCTCCGCCTCGGACAGGAAGGTGTGGGTGGCGCGCACGGAGCGCTCCCATACGCCCACGAGTCGCTCGACGAGCTCCGGGGTGCGGTCGGAAACAACGGTCAGGTCTGTCATGAGATCTCACATTCCCTTGAAGCCGGTCTGGCGAAGCGCCTCGTAGAGCACGATGGCCGCGGCGTTGGAGAGGTTGAGCGCGCTGATGCGGTAGTCCTCCGGGTTCACGAAGTTGCCGCAGACGTCCTGGGCCAGGAGGGCGTCATGGCTGCTTGACGAGCCCCAGGTCGAGGCGTTTTCGAGCGAGGCGGCATCCGGCAGCATGGGGATGCGCTCGCAGAGGTCGGCGCGCGCGGCGAGCAGCTCCTCCGGAAGCCCCGCGCTCTCGCAGCCAAAGACGAGGTAGTCGCCGTCGACGTAGCGCGCCTCGGCATAGGTGCGCCGCGCCTTCTTGGTGAGGAGGTGCAGGCGGGTCTCGGGGCCTGCCGCCTCGAGGAACGCGCCCCAGCTCTCGTGGACCGTGACGTCTAGGCTCTCCCAGTAGCCGAGCCCCGCGCGATGCAGGCTCTTCTCGTCCAGCGAGAAGCCGAGCGGCCCCACGAGGTGCAGGCGCGAGCCCGTGACCACGCAGGTGCGCCCTATGTTCCCGGTGTTGGCCGGAATCTCCGGCGCCACCAGCACGACGTTGAACACGCAGCCCCCCTTGCCGACGATGATCGCGCCTCATATTGTGCAGAAGTGTCGCTCGTGATGAAAGCGGGGCGTCTGGTCTGCAAAACGGGCGCTCGTGATGAAGGATTGCGAGCATCTTTCGGCACGAGGCCACCCTGTGGGCCTGAGCCAACAGGGAAAACGTCGCGCGCGTCTTGTCAGACGTTCAAACGGGCCCCAATTCCTTCATCACGAGCGCCCGTTTTGCACGGGAAAGCGACGCCATTCATCACGAGCGCCTGTTTTGCAGTCGTTGGGGGCGGTTATACTGGTCGGGTACCGCATGTTCGACCCGAAGGGAACCCCATGATCAAGGAACTGGTCCACGACGAGGCCGTCCTCTCCACCCCCTGCGAGCCCGCCACCGCCGAGGATGCCGGCCTGGCGCAGGACCTCGTCGACACCCTCGCTTCCATCGACGACGCCGTGTGCCTCGCCGCCAACCAGATCGGCGTGACCAAGGCCGTCATCGCCTACCAGGACGACAAGGGCGGCGTCCACGTCATGTACAACCCCAAGATCCTCATGGCCCTCGGTGGCGCCAAGGTCGAGGAGAGCTGCCTCACCCACGAGGAGCCGGTGCGCGTGACGCGCTTCGCCAAGATCAAGGTCTCCTTCGACGAGCTCGTCGACGGTGAGCTCAAGGCCCGTCGCCGCGACTACATGGGCTGGACGGCGCAGATGATCCAGCACATGGTCGACCACTGCAAGGGCAAGCTGGTCTAGCATGACCGCGCGCGACGGCGTGCCGGCGCCCGACCACATCGAGGTGCGCGGCGCTCGCGTGCACAACCTCAAGGGTGTCGACGTCGACATCCCGCTGAACGAGCTCGTCGGCGTGGCCGGGGTCTCCGGCTCCGGAAAGAGCTCGCTCGCGCTCGGCGTGCTCTACGCCGAGGGCAGCCGTCGCTACCTGGAGTCGCTCTCCACCTACACACGCCGCCGCATGACGCAGGCGAGCCATGCCGCTGTGGACGACGTCCGCTACGTGCCGGCTGCGCTGGCGCTCCACCAGCGTCCGGCGGTGCCGGGCGTGCGCAGCACCTTCGGCACCATGTCCGAGCTGCTCAACAGCCTGCGCCTGCTCTTCTCGCGCGTTGCCAGCCACCGCTGCCCGCACTGCGGCGCCTACGCCCCGCCCTCGATGGCGGTGGCGACGGACCAGCCCATCACCTGCTCCGCCTGCGGCGAGAAGTTCTTTGGTCCCGGCGCCGAGGACCTTGCGTTCAACAGCACCGGCGCATGCCCCACCTGCGAGGGCACGGGCGTCGTGCGCACGGTCAACGAAGCCTCGCTCGTGCCGGACGAGTCCATCTCCATCGACGACGGCGCGGTGCTGCCCTGGGGTAGCCTCATGTGGGACCTCATGAAGCAGGTCTGCGGCGCCATGGGCGTGCGTACCAACGTGCCGTTTTGCGAGCTCACGCCCGAGGAGCGCGACATCGTCTTCCATGGCCCCGCCGTCAAGAAGCACATCCTCTATCACCCCAAGAAGGGCGACGACTTCGCCGAGCTGGACTTCACCTACTTCAACGCGGTCTACACCGTGGAGAACGCGCTCGCCAAGGTCAAGGACGAGAAAGGGCTGAAGCGCGTGAGTCGCTTCCTCACGGAGGGGCCCTGCCCCGACTGCGGCGGCACCCGGCTCTCCGAGGCGGCGCGCGCCCCGCGCGTGGCGGGGATCGGCCTTGCCGACGCCACGGCCATGACGCTCGGCGAGCTGGTGACGTGGGTCGCCGCGGTGTCCGCGGGCCTGCCGGACGACGTTCGGCCCATGGCGGAGAGCATCTGCGAGTCCTTCCAGCACACGGCTCGGCGCCTGCTGGACCTGGGGCTCAGCTATCTCTCGCTCGACCGCGCGGCGGCCACGCTCTCCACGGGCGAGCGCCAGCGCGTGCAGCTGGCCCGTGCCGTGCGCAACCGTACGACGGGCGTGCTCTACGTGCTCGACGAGCCGTCCATCGGATTGCACCCCGCCAACGTGGACGGCCTTCTCGGCGTCATGCGCGACCTCCTGGCCGACGGCAACTCCGTCGTGATGGTCGACCACGACGCGCGCATCCTCGTCGAGGCGGACCACCTCATCGAGCTGGGCCCCGGCGCGGGCGCGGACGGCGGGCGCGTAATCTGCCAGGGAAGCGTCGCCGAGGTGGCCGCCGACCCGGCCTCGCGCGTCGGCGGCTTCCTCACGGGCGAGAAGGACGTGCTTTCGCGGCCGCGCGCGGGCGCCGAGGAGATGTTCGACCTGGGCACCATCTCGATGGAGACCGAGGCGCTGCACACGGTGCGTCCGCTCCACGTTGAGGTGCCGCGCGGGCGGCTCGTGGTGGTGACGGGCGTCTCGGGCTCGGGCAAGACGACGCTCGTGCTGGAGACGCTGGTGCCGGCGCTTGCTGCCGCGGCGGCGGGGGAGGCGCTGCCCGCGCACGTGCGCTGGGTGGACGCCGAGGGCGTGCGGCGCGCGAACCTCATCGACGCCACGCCGATCGGCATCAACGTGCGCTCCACCGTGGCCACCTACGCGGGCGTCCACGACGAGCTGCGGCGCGCCTACGCCCGCACCGACGAGGCGCGTGCCGCCGGCTACAAGGCCGGGGACTTCTCGTACAACACCGGGCGCCTGCGCTGCCCCACCTGCGACGGCACGGGGGAGATATCGCTCGACGTGCAGTTCCTTCCGGACGTGGACATCCCCTGCCCGGACTGCCGCGGCTCGCGCTACGCCCCGGCGGCGGACGCCGTGCACCGCCCTCGCAAGGGCGAGCCGGCGGACACGGGCCTCACGCTCCCGCAGCTCATGGCGCTCTCCGTGGATGAGGCGCTCGACGCATGCTCTGACCTGCGGCGCGTTGCCGCGCGACTGCAGGTGCTGCACGACCTGGGGCTGGGGTACCTCACGCTCGGCGAGGCCACACCGGCGCTCTCGGGCGGCGAGGCCCAGCGCCTCAAGCTCGCGAGCGAGATGGGTCGCGCACAGGACGACGCCGTCTTCGTCTTCGACGAGCCCACGATCGGCCTGCACCCGCTCGACGTTCAGACGCTGCTCGCGGTGTTCCAGCGACTCGTGGAGGCGGGCGCCACCGTCATCGTGATCGAGCATGACCTCGACGTCATCCGCAACGCGGACTACGTGATCGACATGGGCCCCGGCGGCGGCGAGGAGGGCGGCCGCATCGTCTGTGCCGGCACGCCCGAGGAGGTCGCCGCCTGCCCCGACAGCATCACCGGCCGCTATCTGTGAGACAAATGAACCTGTCCCCTTTGTCTCAGCAGCGGTGGGCGCTGGGGCAGATGTCCTCGAGGACGCAGCCGTCGCACTTGGGGCCGCGCGCCACGCACGTGTCGCGACCGTGCTTGATCCACTGGTGGTTCACCGGACCCCAGAGCTCGCGCGGCAAAAGGCGTAGCAGGTCCTGCTCGGTCTTGAGCGGCTCCTTCTCGTGCTTCTTGGGCGAGAGCGCGAGCCGGTGCGCGATGCGGTTGACGTGCGTGTCCACCGCGATGCCCTCCACGATGCCAAAGCCCACGTTCATCACGATGTTGGCCGTCTTGCGCCCCACGCCGGGCAGGCGTGTGAGCTCCTCCATCGTGTGCGGCACCTCGCCGCCGAACTCCGAGACGATCATCTGCGCGCACTCGACGCAGTGCCTGGCCTTGGACTTGTAGAACCCCAGGCTGTGGATGTGCTCGGCGACCTCCTCGGGCGAGGCGGCGGCCATGGCCTCCGGCGTGGGGAAGCGCTCGAAGAGCGCGGGCGTCACCTTGTTGACCTGCGCGTCCGTGGTCTGTGCCGAGAGCAGGACCGCGATCGTCAGGCGAAACGGGTTCGCGTGGTCGAGGAAGCACTCGACCGGGCCGTACTTCTCGTCAAGGCGTCGGCACACCTCGACGGCGCGGTCGATCTTGGCCTGCTTGGTCTCTCTTGGCATGCTTGCCCCCTCGGCTCGGTGTCCCCTGACGATGATAGGGCGACCGGTCGGGGGAGAAAAGGCCGCATCGAGCAGCGGCGACGCGAGGCGTGTGGTAGCGTCAGGAGCTGAGCCGGCGCACGCTCCGGCGAGAAGGGCGACCGAGGGGAGCTGCCATGTTCTGTCCCGAGTGCGGCACGAGAAACGCGGACGGCGCCAAGTTCTGCACTGAGTGCGGGACGCGTCTGGTGACGGACCAACCGAACGAGCCGCGGCCGAGTGCGTCGCCCGAGCCGCAGCCGAGCGCGGCGCCCGAGAAGGTCGGGCCCCCGGCACCCGGGATGCCTCCCCAGGAGTGGCCCGACGGCTCGGGGCAGGGCCCCGTCCAGGACGGCGGCAAGGGCTCCAAGGGGCTTGGCACGGGCGCGGTGGTCGGCATCGTCATCGGGGTCGTCGCGCTCGTGGCCGTCGCGGCGGCGGCCTTCCTGTTCCTGGGCGGGTCGCCCTCTTCCGGCGAGAAGCTCTCGGTCGGGCTGGCCGGTCCGGTGCAGGGCGACGTCGCGCAGGACGTCCCTGACGATTCCGCTCCCGGCGCCGAGTCCGACGCAGAGCCCGCCGGAAGCGTCGTCGGCACCGTCTTCGACGAGGGGCTCTACGGCCAGGACCTCGCGAGCGTCGAGGCCTCCCTCAAGGAGCACGGCCTCTCGATCGACGGGTCGACCGCCTTCTCCTACGGGGGCACCTCAGACTCACTCTACCTGAGCCTCTCCGGCGAGGTGGACAAGGCGTTCCCCGTCGCGGGGTCGGACGACGAGGTCATGCTCACGCTCTACCTCGAATCCGACGACTTCGCCTTCGACTGGGACGAGGACGGCTACGCGGCCGACTGCGTCAACTCCCTCGCAGACCTTCCGGAGGACACCGAGCTCGTCTCGGCGGCGTTTGTCTTCGAGACGGACGCCGAGGTCGAGGACTTCCCCGCCGTCCTTGCGGAGATGGCCGAGGCGCTCTCGTCGACCGGCGACGTCGACTCCGTCACCGGCACGTCCTCCGAGCTCGTGGACGAGTTCTGCGCCCTGCAGGGCGTCTCCGAGGACGAGTGCCGCACGAGCGTCTACGCGGACGCGACGTACGACTCCCTGTACGTCTACTATGACGGCGGTGCCCATCTCGACCTCACCCGGTACAGCTCGGGCGACACCGAGGTCAGCATCAGCCTCTACTTCGAGTGACGTCTCACGCTCGCGGGCGCGAGAAGGATGAGCCGGTCGCGTGCTCTGCCTAGAGTTCAATTTGATGATGTGCTACAGTGACTGAAATTGAACTCACGAGCCGTCGAGTTCAATTTAACGTCTGAAATTGAACTTCGGGAGGCGCAGTGACCAACGAGACCTTCGCGGACCGGCTCCGACAGGCCATGGCAGAGAGGGGCCTCAAGCAGGCCGACCTCGTCCACGGGGCGTCGGCGCGCGGCGAGAAGCTCGGGAAGAGCCAGGTCAGCCAGTACGTGAGCGGCAAGGTCGTTCCGCGCGCGAACGTGGTCGCCCTGCTCGCTGCGCTTCTCGACGTCGACGGGGCCTGGCTGGCCACGGGGGAGGGCGCGCGAGCTTCCGCGCGGCCTGAGACCGCCTCCCAGAAGCCCGCCGCCCGCACCTCCGAGAACAGGAGCGTCACCATGAGAGAGTTCAAGAAGTCCAGCAAGCTCGACAACGTCCTCTACGACGTCCGCGGTCCCGTCGCCGACGAGGCGGCCCGCATGGAGAACGAGGGCCTGCGCATCCTCAAGCTCAACATCGGCAACCCCGCGCCCTTCGGCTTCCGCACCCCGGACGAGGTCGTCCACGACATGCGTCAGCAGCTGCCCGACTGCGAGGGCTACTCCGACTCGCGAGGCCTCTTCTCCGCCCGCAAGGCCATCATGCAGTACGCCCAGCTCAAGCACCTGCCCAACGTGAGCATGGAGCACATCTACACAGGCAACGGCGTCTCGGAGCTCATCCAGCTCTGCATGAACGTGCTGCTCAACACCGGCGACGAGATCCTCATCCCCGCGCCGGACTACCCGCTGTGGACGGCCTGCGCCACGCTCGCCGGCGGCACGCCCGTGCACTACCTCTGCGACGAGGACGCCGAGTGGACCCCCGACCTCGCGGACATGGAGTCCAAGATCACGAGCAACACCAAGGCTCTCGTGATCATCAACCCCAACAACCCCACCGGCGCCGTCTACCCGCGCGAGGTGCTCGAGCAGATCGTGGAGATCGCCCGTCGCCACCAGCTCATGATCTTCTCGGACGAGATCTACGACCGCCTGTGCATGGACGGCTACCAGCACATTTCCATCGCCTCGCTCGCGCCCGACCTGCCGTGCGTTACGTTCTCGGGCCTCTCCAAGAGCCACATGGTCGCCGGCTACCGCATCGGCTGGATGATCCTCTCGGGCAACAAGCGCTGCATGAAGGACTTCATCTACGGCATCAACATGCTCTCCAACATGCGCCTGTGCTCCAACGTGCCGGCGCAGTCCATCGTGCAGACGGCCCTCGGCGGCTACCAGAGCGTGGAGCGCTACGTGGAGCCCGGCGGCCGCATCTACGACCAGCGTAACTTCGTCTACGAGGCCCTCAACGACATCGACGGCATCACGGCTGTGAAGCCCAAGGCCGCGTTCTACATCTTCCCCAAGATCGACGTGAAGAAGTTCAACATCACCGACGACGAGCAGTTCGCCCTCGACCTGCTGCACGAGAAGCACATCCTCATCACGCGCGGCGGCGGCTTCAACTGGCCCAAGCCCGACCACTTCCGCATCGTCTACCTGCCGCGCATGGGCGTCCTGCGCGAGGCCATGACCGACCTCGCGGACTTCTTCGCCCACTACCGCCAGGGCTAGGCGAGCGGCTCCACGCGCCAGACGTCGTCGAAGGCGATCCTGCGCCGTACGACCGCGAGCTCGCGCGCCGCGGGATCCACGCTGGTCACGATGCCCTCGGTCGTGACGTAGGCGTCGCGCTCGTAGTGCGTCACGCGGACGAGCTGCCCCTTGCGCACGGCGGCGAGCTCGGCCGAGATGCGCGCGGCCTCCTCCTCGGAAGGCTCGCGCCGCGGCTCGCTCACGCGCTCGCGTTCCCGTACGAGGTCGTAGTAGCCGGTGAGCGCCGCGAACGGCATGAACTGCGCCGCGCGTTCGGCATGGCGACGCGGCTCCTCGGCCCTACTCATGGTGCCCTCCCACCTGCTCGTTGCGCTCGCGCCCGGTTGCGGCCGGACGGTAGCTGGTGCCGCGCAGCAGCGCGTTCTTGCCAAAGCGCCGCTTCACGGCCATCTCGGCGCGCGCGAGGCTCTTCTCGGCCGTGTCCGCCGCAGGGTCGCTGAAGAGCGTGAGCTCCACGTACTCCTCGGGCACGAGCTCGCCCACGGCGATGTTCACGCGGCGCACCGCGCGGTTGGGATCCACGATCTCCGCGTAGAGCGCGAGAAACGCCGCGGTGAGCGCGGCGCGCGAGCTCGTGGCTTCGGCAAGCTTGCGCGAGGCGTTGGCGCCCTCGCCGCGACGGCCCACCACGCGCGTGCCGTGCTCGCCCGTGAAGGTCTCCGGAGCCGCGCCCTTCTCGCCCGCCGGGCCCCGCTCGTGCGCGTAGCCCACGAAGAGCGCAATGTGTCCGCAGACCAGCCCCTTGTCCACGAGCTCGAGCGCGAGGTTGTCCACCATCTCGCGCAGGACCACGCGCGCCTCCTCGAAGCTGTAGTCGCGCATGAGGACCTGCCCCGAGCCCATCGAGTGCGCCTTGGGCCGGTAGGCGTGGATCTGGGCCATCGTGCAGGGCTCGACGCCCCACGCGTGGTCGATGAGCAGCTCCGCGTTGACGCCAAACTCGTCGTAGAGCGCCTGCTCGCTCAGCAGCGCCACGCCGCCCATGTCATGCGCGCCCATCTGGGCCAGGCGCCGCGCGATCCCGGGGCCGATGCCCCAGATGTCCGTGATGGGCCGGTGGGGCCAGATGAGGCACTTGTAGCGCTCCTCGTCCAGCTCCCCGATGTTGTCGGGCGCGTGCTTGGCCGTGACGTCCAGTGCGACCTTGGCCAGAAACAGGTTGGTCCCGATGCCGGCCGTCGCGCAGATGCCCGTCTCGCGCCGGACCATGTCGACGAGCTCCACGGCCAGCTCGCGCGGCGTCTTGCCGTAGAGCGCGAGGTAGGGCGTCACGTCGATGAACACCTCGTCCACCGAGTAGACGTGGATGTCCTCGGGCGAGAAGTACCGCAGGTAGCGAGCATAGATGTCCGCGGAGACCTCCATGTAGCGCCGCATGCGCGGCCGGGCCATCTCGTAGTCGATGCCGTCAGGGATCTCGAAGACGCGGCAGCGGTTGCGCACGCCGAGCTCCTTCATGGCCGGGGAGATGGCGAGGCAGATGGTCTTGCGGCCGCGCGAGGGGTCGGCCACCACGAGCCGGTGCTCGAACGGGTCGCGCCCGCGGTCCACGCACTCCACGGAGGCGTAGAAGCACTTGAGGTCTATGCAGAGGTAGGCGCGGTCCATGTCCCCGATTCCAAACGCTTGTTCTATGATGGGACCATCATAGCCGAGGAGCGGGACAGATTCGAGGAGGGGCCATGCGGGCGTTCGTCGCGCTGGAGCTGCCGGAGGCGTTCGCGGACGAGGTCGCCGCGCTGTCGCGGCAGCTGGCCGCCGTCTGCGAAGGGCGCTTCGTGGCGGAGGGAGACCACCACCTCACGCTGGCGTTTCTCGGCGAGGTGGACGAGGCGGGGGCACGCGCCGCGATGGACGCGCTCGAGGCGGCGTGCGCCGGCGTGGGCCCGGTCGAGCTGGCGGCGGAGGGTCTCGGCACGTTCGGCCGCGGCCGTGCCGCCACGCTCTGGCTGGGGATTCGGCGCTCCGAGGAGCTGGACCTTCTCGCCCGGCGCGTGCGCGAGGAGCTCGCGGCGCGCGGCCTGACGTACGACGAGAAGGACTTCCTGCCGCACGTCACGCTCGCGCGCCGCGCTCGCGTGCCCCGCGGAGAGCTGGGAGACCTCGCCTTCCCGCTACCCGACGAGGCGCGCGACGTCACGCTCTTCCGCAGCATCCTCGAGCCCGACGGCGCCCGCTATAAGTCGCTCCATTCTGTGGAACTCTAAGGCAGAAATTGAACGGCCTGGTGTCACTTTTCCCGCCGTCTGTGTGGCCTGGAGGAGTCGCTTCATGTCCAGGGCCTTCGCTCGTCCGCAAAAGACCAGTTGAGAGCCGCCCATAATCGCGTGAATCTGCGAGGGGTCGCGACAGCTCGCACACCAGAGGGGAAAAGTGACACAGCGACAGAGAAAAAATGCCTCGGAGCTTATTTCAGGGGCTGTGAGACAAATGAACCTGTCCCCTTTGTCTCACCGGTTGATCTCGGTGAGGAACGCGTCGGCGTAGAGCTCGGCCTTCTTGGCGCCCACGCCGGAGACGCCGAGGAACTCATCGTGCGTGCGCGGCCTCTTGGCACACATGTCTACCAGCGACGCGTTGGAGAAGACGATGTATGCCGGGACGTTCTGCTCGCGCGCGAGCTCGCCGCGCAGGGCCGCCAGGCGCACGTAGAGCTCCTGGCCGGTGGCGTCCAGCTCGCTGACGTCGCTCGCCGCGCGCGCCTTCGCGGGTGCCGCGGGCACGCGCTCGACCTTGGGTTTGCCACGCGCCACCTTGAGGACGAAGGGCTCGTCCCAGGGCACCTCTCGCCGCAGGAACGCGCCCGAGCTCGCGGTGAGCGCTAGAGTGGGGTAGTCGCCGCCCACGCGCGCGAGCACGTCGCGGAAGACCAGCTCGTCGATTACGGCGCGCACGTGCGCCGCGGAAGCGTCCGCCATGATGCCGTAGGTGGAGAGCGTGTCAAAGCCACGCTGCCGGACCTTCTCGCCGCGCGAGCCGCGCAGCACGTCCACGACCATGCCGGCACCGGCGCTGCGCCCGCGCTGGGCGATGCGCGCCACGCAGCTCACGACCTTGAGGGCGTCCTCGGTGACGTCGGTCTCCTCGAAGTCTGCGAGGCAGTTGCCGCAGCCCCCGCAGTACGCGGGTGCCTCCTCGCCAAAGTAGCGCAGGATGTGGGCGCGCAGGCACTCCGTGGTGGTGGCGTAGAAGACCATCTGGCGCAGGCGCTCGGCGTCGCGCTCGGCGAGAAGCGCCACCTGCTCGGGCGAGAGGCCCTCGCGCGGCTCGCTGCGGGAGAGCAGGAACTCCGCCGTGTGGACGTCGCCGGGGGAGTAGAGCAGGAGACAGTCGGCGCGCGTGCCGTCGCGGCCGGCGCGCCCCGCCTCCTGGTAGTAGTTCTCCAGGCTGAGCGGCAGGTTGTAGTGGACCACGTAGCTCACGTTGGACTTGTCGATGCCCATGCCGAAGGCGTTAGTCGCCACCATCACGCGGGCACGGTCGTAGAGGAAGTCGTCCTGGTTGCGCTCGCGCTCGCCGGCCGCGAGCCCCGCGTGATAGCGCGTGGCGGCCAGCCCCTCGTCGCGCAGCAGCTCGCAGACCTCCTCGACGGCGCGCCGGCTCGAGCAGTAGACGATGCCCGAGCGCTCGGCCCGCTCGCGGCAGAAGGCCACGAGCGCACGGTCCTTCTCGGCACGTCCGCGTGGGCGCTCCACGGAGAAGAAGAGGTTGGGACGGTCAAAGCTGGCGAGAACCACGAGCGGGTTGCGCAGGGCCAGCGCCTCGCGGATGTCCCTGCGCACGGCACGGGTGGCGGTGGCCGTGAGCGCCATCACCGGCGGCCGCACGGGAAGGGCCTCCAGGAAGTCAATGATTCGCTGGTAGCTGGGCCTAAAGTCGTTGCCCCACTGCGAGATGCAGTGTGCCTCGTCCACGGCGAGCAGGCTCACGCCGCGCGCGGTCACCGTCTCCACGAAGGCGGGGTCGTCGAGGCGCTCGGGCGCCACGTAGAGCAGGCGCAGCGCGCCGGAGGCGACGCCGTGGAGCACGCTCGCGCGCTCGGGCGCGGCGAGGGTGGAGTTGAGGTAGCTCGCGGCCACGCCCATCTGGCGTAGTGCGCCCACCTGGTCGGCCATGAGCGAGATGAGCGGTGAGACCACGATCGTGAGGCCGTCGAGCGCAAGCGCCGGCACCTGGTAGCAGATCGACTTGCCTGCGGAGGTGGGCATGACGGCCAGCACGTCGCGGCCCGAGAGCGCGGCGTCCACGATCTCCGCCTGGTGCGGACGAAACTCCGAGTAGCCAAAGGTCTCGTGCAGTATGTCGAGCGGCGTGGGCATGCGCGCCTCCCTCGAGCGGACGGTTCTTCTTGCCTCCCCATTGTGCGCTTTTCGCGGAACGGCACGCCTCTCGCCGTTGCTTACGCATGGCTTACATTCGGGCCGTTTCGTGCCGGTAACCTGAGATGCTCGGACAACTTTTGCCGCTACCCCGAAACCGGGGCATGTCGTGCGCATTCTTTCACATGGAGGACACGATGAAACGGGACAGGGATCTGGTGGCTCGGGTCCTTGCCGCAAAGCGGGATCCCCGTTGTGCGGATGACCTGGTGCGCGACTATCTCCCGTTCATCAAGGCGGAGACCGCCAAGTTCATGGGTCGGTCGCCGCAGCAGGGAAGAGACGACGAGCTGGGGATTGCCATGTTTGCATTCCACGAGGCGGTGCTCTCGTACGACCGGGCGCGCGGGGCGTTCCTGGCGTTCGCGTCCATGAGCATGCGCCATCGTCTCTTGGACTTTGCGCGCAGGGAGCGTCGCCATGCCGACGTCATCTCCCTTGACGAGAGGCGCCCTGACGGCGGCGAGGGGGATGAGCGCGCGCTCGTGGAGACGATCGCCTCCGAGCGAGACGAGCTTGACGAGCGCCAGATGCGGGAGGCATCCCGTCAGGAGATCGCCCAGTTTGCCGCGGAGCTCGAGTCCTTCGGCCTGACCTTCCTCGACGTTTCCGAGAACTGTCCCAAGCAGCAGCGCACGCTCGAAGCGTGCCAGCGCGTGCTTGACTGTGCGCGCAAGAACCCGGAGCTGCTCGACCGCCTGCTGCAGACGAAGAAGCTGCCCATGGCGGAGCTCGCCCGCGGCGCGGGGGTGGAGAGAAAGACGATCGAGCGCCATCGCCGTTACCTCGTGGCCGTTCTTCTCGCCTTTACAAATGGGTTCGAGATCATTCGCGGGCACCTCCGAAGGATCGTCCCGGCAGGGGGTGATGGGCGATGAGCTACCTCGTCATGGAGTGCCATCCGGCCTATGCCGTGGTTCTGGACGAGCGGGGGAGATTCGTCCGCGTGCCCAACCTCGGATACGAGGTGGGACAAAGGCTCGATGACGTTGTGACCTTCGATGCCGCAGTCCTGTCGTTCGAGCAGACAAGGCCGAGAAGGGCGCGGCGGGGCCTTGCTGCGGCGCTTGCGGCGGCCGCGTGCCTGTGCGCACTTGTCATCGGCGGCTTTGCGGTATGGCAGACGCCCATCGGTACGGTCCACATGAGCATCAACCCCGAGGTCGACATCGACGTCAACCACTTTGACCGCGTGGTCGGGCTCGAAGGGGACAACGAGGATGGCGAGAAGCTCGTCGAGGGCTTCTCGTACTACGGGCGCACGATTGACGAGGTGTCGGACGATCTGGCGGTGCGCGCAAAGGAGCAGGGCTACCTCGTGCCCGGCGGGACGATTCAGATTACGGTTGAGTCCGACGACGAGGAGTGGCGCATCGCGACGGAGGACCGTCTCATCATCGAGCTCGAGGTGCACCTTGAGCAGCCGGTTGTTCCCGAGTCCGATACGGGCGAGGACAATGCCGCCACGCCGGCTGTGGAGGTCCCTTCCGAGCAGCCTGTGCCAGTAGAGTCCGACCCTGCGCCAGAACAGGTCGTTTCCGACGATGACGATGATGACTGGGACGACTGGGATGACGACGACTGGGATGACGACGATGACGATTGGGACGACGAGGACGACGATGACGACTAGCCGGGAGAAAAAAGTTTTAGTGTGACCCCGCTTTCGAAAAGGCACCCGCGCATTCTCTCACCGTACGGCAAGAAAAGGGCTCAACCACCAAGGAGGACATCATGAAGACCACGAGCCTGAAGATGAGGGGCATCATCGCGACCGCGGCCGTCGGCGCCGCTCTAGTGGCAACCCTGGGAGGGTGCGGAGCGGCTTTGGGAACCGCCCAGAGCACCCCGGCGGGAGCGTCTGCGGAGACCGCCTCGACGAGGGCGGCGGGCGTCCTGCTTCTGAGCGTCAACCCCGAGATTGAGGTCGAGTATGACGAGCGCGGCCTCGTGACCGAGGTCGAGGGCGTCAACGACGAGGGCAGGGGCATCGCGGACGGCTACAGCGGGTTCGAAGGCAGGGAGTGCCGCGAGGTCGTGTCCGAGCTCGTGACCGAGATTTATGAATCTGGGCACTTCAACCAGACGATCGACGGCCACGACCGCAACATCGTCGTCAAGCTCGAACAGGGATCGGAGTATCCCGGGGATGACTTCCTTACGGGCATCGAGAGCGACGTTCGCTCGACCGTTAGCGGCTTTGGTCTGCAGTCCGACACGCTCTCCGTTGCTCCCGAGCAGCTCGATGACCGCGGCTACATTGGCCTCGATGCCGCGAAGGACATCGTGCTCGCCCAGCTTGGTCTGAGCGAGGCGTCGTTCAACGACCACGAGTACGAGCTCGATGACGGCGTCTACGAGCTCGAGTTCACGTCGGGCGGCGTCGAGTACGAATACGAAGTCGACGCGAGGACTGGCAAGGTCCTCGAGGCCGACATCGACGGGAACGACGACTGGGACGACCGCGACGACTGGGACGATTGGCATGACGACCGCTACGACCGTGACGACGACTGGGATGACGCCGACGACTGGGACGACGACCGCGACGACTGGGACGATGACCGCGACGACTGGGACGACGACCGTGACGACGATCGCGACGACTGGGATGACGATCACGACGATGACGACGACCGCGACGACGATCGTGACGATGACTGGGACGACGACGATGACGACTGGGACGACGACTAACTGACGGCCCATACGTCCTCATCGGAAGGGCGGAGCGCTCCTGCTCCGCCCTTCTTGCTCTCGCCCCTAGAACAGCTCCGAAAGCCCCTTGGCCCCCGCCCGCGCGGCCGAGGCCGCGAGCTTGCCGAGCGCCGGCGAGAGCGCGTCGCGCGACTCCTGGTCGAGGTTGCGCGCGGCCTCGCCGATCAGCGCGGGCATGTCTGCCCCGCTGAAGATCACGGCGCCCATGCTCGGCGCGCCGGACGCCTCGAGTGCGCGGAAGAGCGCGTCTACCACGCGGGGCGTCTCCTCGGGCGTGAGCGACGCGAGCCAGTCGTCCATGAGCTCGTGCGTGAACACCGCCGAGGGCGAGAGCTCGTCGACGTAGACAAAGTCATCGCCGTTGACCTCCCAGGTGAAGACGCTGTGCTGCTCGGCGCCGCGCGCGGAGCTGCGGACCACGTGCGGCTCGATGGGCGTGTCCATGAGCATGCCCACCACGGACTCCTCGGGGACGGTGCGATGGATGAGACCGCGCACGCACTCGAAGTCCTTCTCGCCAAGGAACCCGGACTTGAAGCCGGGGCCGTCGTGGTCAAAGACGCACTCGATGCGCGCGCGAACATCCTCGGGCGCGCGCAGCGCCGCGTACGTGGCGAGGTTGCCGCCCTTGGAGTGTCCGCCCACGTAGAGGCGTCGCGGCAGATAACGGGCCACGGAGGCCAGGTAGTCCGCCGCCATGCGCTGCGCCGGCACCGGCGGGTCCACGGCCATGTCGAAGTTCTCGCGCCAGCCGGTGAAGGTGTCGTCGGTGCCGCGAAAGCCGATGTAGGCGAAGTCGCGGTCGTGCCCGGCGGGGGAGCGCCACACAAAGGTGGTCGCCGAGAACTGCACGCGCTCCGCCTCGTCGAAGCAGGAGGCGTAGTCCCGGAGCTCGAGGTCGCGGAAGCGCGGACTCGCCACGAGCGCCGCCAGCTCGCGCTTCACGCCCTCGGGGGCGAGGCCGCAGAAGAGCCCGTCAAAACGCTCGGCCTGCAGCAGGTCGGAGAAGCGCGCCGGACGGCTGGCCCAGGCGCGCAGGCGCTCCACGGCGCTCCCGCGCCACAGCGCGGCGGGGATGACGCCCTCGCCGCGCACCATGCAGAACTGGGAGAGCGCCGCCGAGTCCACCGGGCCCAGCGGGCGTTCGTCAAAGTCGTCGAGAGCCGTTTCCAGATAATCGAAGAGGTCCATGCGTCGCCTTTCTCGCTTCCTTTGAGATACCCGAATGCGCGGGCGCGAAGACCGGGACGCGCGAACGGCGTGACGGAACCGTGGTGAGTGCGGGCGAATGTTGACAGGGTAACAACCCCGTCGGTACTGTTGACCTGTCAACAAGCGAGGAGGAGGGCGTGCCGTGGAAGAGACCCGCTTCGAGGACTTCGTGGGCATCATCAGCGCCCTGAACAAGGAGATCCAGCGCATCAAGAACGCCGAGGCGCACCGCCTGGGCTTTCGCGGCGCGGACGTGATGTGCCTCTACTACCTCGTCCGGCATCCCGACGGCCTCACCGCCGCCGAGCTCGCCCGGATGGTGGACGTGAGCCGCGCCGCCGTTTCGCGCACCGTGGCGCACCTCGCCGAGGAGGGCTTCGTCGAGGTGGGGGGCTCCGACGAGGAGGCCTCTCGCTACCGCGCCCCCATCCGCCTCACCGAGAAGGGCTACGAGGCCGCGCGTCCGCTCGACGACATCATTCACCGAGTCCTCGACGAGGCCGGCGGGGAGCTCGCCCTGCGTCAGCGCATGCAGATGTACGATTCGCTCAACCACATCCTCGAGAAGCTCAGGACCTTCGGCCGCTAGCCGCGCCCGAGCCCGGCTGGGCGAAAGAAGGGAAGACCCATGGCTGTTCGCATCATCACCGACTCCGGCATCGACCTCCCCGGGCAGGCCGACCCGCGCCTCACGGTGCTGCCGCTCGGCATCACCTTCGGCGACACCACCTACGCCGATGGCGTCGACCTCACCAACGACCGCTTCTACGAGCTCCTCATCGAGAGCGACGAGCTCCCCAAGACGAGCCAGGCCACGCCCTTCGCCTACCAGGAGGCCTTCGAGCGGGTCCGCGCGGCGGGCGACGAGGCCGTGGTGATCACGCTCTCCTCCAAGCTCTCCGGCACCTACCAGAGCGCCGTGACCGCGGCCGCCGACTACCCCGAGGTCCACGTCGTCGACGGCAAGAACGTGACCATCGGCCAGACGATCCTCGTGCAGTACGCGCTGCGCCTCGTCGACGAGGGGCTTGGCACTGCGGAGATCGCCGAGAGGGTCGCCGCGGCGGCCGACCGCGTCTGCCTGCTCGCGCTTCTCGACACGCTGGAGTACCTGCGCCGCGGCGGTCGCATCCCCAAGAGCGTGGGCATGGTCGGCGAGGTGCTCTCCATCAAGCCCGTCGTGGGCGTGGAGGACGGCGAGGTCGTGATGCTCGGCAAGGCTCGCGGCTCCAAGAACGGCCGCAACCAGCTGCACCAGCAGGTCGAGAAGTACGGCATCGACTTCACCATGCCGGTCCTGCTCGGCTACACGGGCCTCTCGCAGAAGCTCCTGAAGAAGTACCTCGACGACAACCGCGCCATCTGGGAGGACAAGGTCGCCGAGGAGGACCTGCCCATCTGCTCCGTGGGCGCCACGATCGGCACGCACGTGGGCCCGGGCGCCATCGCGCTCGCCTTCTTCCGCAAGAACTAGGTGATTCGGCTCACTGCACGATGCGCATGACGAGCTGGATGAGCTGGTCTATGGGCATGGGGTCGTCGTCGGCCGTCCAGGTGCGGATGATCGCGAGGATGCCGGAGAGGTAGAACTCGCGCACGATGCCGCTCGCCCCTTCGTCCAGCCCCGCCTCGGGCAGGAAGAAGCGGTCCACGAGCGGGCTGATGATCTGCTTGAGGCGGTCGGAGAACGCGGGGTCGCCGTGCGGTCCGAGAAGGACGCGCGTGTAGTCGCGCGAGCGCTGCGCGAGGCGCAGGATGAGGCCCATGTGCTGCGAGAAGTCGAGCGTGTCGCCCTGGAGCAGGCGTCCCTGCACGAGCCGCTCGATGTTGCCGAGCACCGTGTCCTCAATCTCCTCGAGCAGCTCGTAGACGTCGTGGTAGTAGAGGTAGAAGGTCGCGCGGTTATAGCCGGCGCGGTCGGTGATCTCGCGCACCGATATCCGCTCGACGGGCCTCTCGGCGTAGAGCTCCCAGAACGCCTGGCGGAGGTTGGCTCGCGTCTGCTCGGTGACCTGCGGCTGCTTCTTCATGGCGGCCCCCTTAGGCTTTGTGGCGGCGACGAGAAGGGCGCGACACTTGAGGCGCGCTTGTCGAGCGCTGGTTCTTCTCGCCCGCCGACCCCAGTATACTTCGATTAGACAACACGCTGTCGAGCAATCGGAGCTGGGATGGCTTACATCGAGTTCACCGACGTCGTGCGCACCTACGGCGAGGGCGACGCCAAGATAAACGCCTTGGATGGGGCGACCTTCGAGGTCGAGAAGGGCGAGCTTGCCGTCATCCTCGGCCAGTCCGGCGCGGGCAAGACCACCGCACTCAACATCCTGGGCGGAATGGACAGCGCCTCCTCGGGGGTCGTGCGCGTGGACGGCCGCGACATCAGCCACGCGGGCGAGGACGACCTCGTCCTGTACCGGCGCGCGGACGTGGGCTTCGTCTTCCAGTTCTACAACCTCGTGCCCAACCTCACGGCGCTCGAGAACGTCGAGCTTGCCACGCAGATCTGCCCGGACTCGCTCGACCCCGAGGAGACGCTCGCCAAGGTGGGGCTGTCCGCGCGCCTGGCCAACTTCCCGGCGCAGCTCTCCGGCGGCGAGCAGCAGCGCGTATCCATCGCGCGCGCCCTGGCCAAGAACCCCAAGCTGCTGCTGTGCGACGAGCCCACCGGCGCGCTCGACTACCAGACGGGCAAGCAGATCCTGCAGCTCCTGCAGGACATGTGCCGCTTGGAGGGCATCACGGTTGTGATCGTCACGCACAACGCGGCGCTCGCCGACATGGCCGACCGCCTCATCCGCTTCAAGAGCGGGCGCGTCACCGCCATGACCAGGAACCCCGAGCCCAAGCCGATCGCGGAGATCGAGTGGTAGCGCATGGCAGCCCGTCGCGACACGTCAGCCTTTGCCAGGGGCATCCTGCGTACGGTGAGCGGGAGCCTCAAGCGCTTCGTGGCGCTGACCACGATCACGGCGCTCGGCGTGACGATGCTCGTGGGCCTGCGCGCCGCCTGCGTCGACCTGCGCAACTCGGCGGACCGCTTCTTTGACGAGCAGAGTCTCTTCGACGTGCGCGTTCAGTCCACGCTCGGCCTCACGGACGAGGACGTGGCCGCGCTCGCCGCGCTCGACGGCGTCGAGACCGCGGAGGGCGGCTGGTCCGAGACCGCCTACACGACGGTGGGCTCCGCGTCCGAGAAGGTCGACGTCAAGGCGCTCTCGTCGAGCGGCCTGAACGAGCCGCTCGTGCTGGAGGGGCGTCTGCCGGAGGCGGCGGGCGAGGTGGCCGTCACCCAGCGCTACCTCAAGGACTCCGGGCTCTCGATCGGGGACTCGGTGAGCTTCCACGGTGACGACGACCAGGACGACGACGCCGAGAAGGACGATGGCCTCGACGCGCTGGACTCCGGCTCGACCGAGGTCTTCGAGCGCGGCGAGTACACGATCGTGGGCTCGGTGCTCGACCCGATGGAGATCAACGCGGGCGAGGGCACGATGTCGTTCCGCTCGAGCGGCGGCTCGCAGTACTCGTTCTTCGTGGTGGCCGACGAGGTCATCGACCCGGACGTCTATACCGTGGCGTACGTCATGGTCGACGGCGCGGAGGCGCCGCTGTGCTACTCGGCCGAGTACGAGGAGATCGTCGACGAGGTGTTCCAGAGCGTCGAGGACGCGCGCGCCGAGCGCGAGCGCGCCCGCGGCGACCAGATTCGCTCCGACGCGAACGAAGAGGTAGACGAGGCGGAGGCCGAAGCGCTCGACGAGCTGGCCGACGCCGAGGCCGAGCTCGACGACGCGCAGCGGGAGCTCGACGAGGGGCGCGCCGAGGTGGCCGATGGCCAGCGCGAGCTGGACGAGCAGCGCGCGGACGCGATGGCGCAGCTCGACGACGCCCAGGCCACGATCGACGAGAGCCGCCGCGAGCTCGAGGACGGCGCGGCGGAGTACGAGGCGGGGCTCGCGGAGTATCGGGAGGGTCTCGCCGCGTATGAGGCCGCGCTTCCGGGAGCCGAGCAGCAGCTCCGCGACGGCCAGGCGGCCCTCGACGCCGCGCGAGGCAACATCGACGAGATCGTGATCGACGAGGACTCCGGCATGACGATCGGAGACCTCGAGGCGCGGCGCGACGAGGCGCAGGCGGCCGTGGACACGCTGCCGGGGACGATCGCCGGCATCGACGAGAAGGTCGGTGCTCTCGCCGACGGCCTCGACGCGCTGGCGTCCGGGCTGCAGGCGGCGGGCATGAGCGACCCCGGGCTCGCCGAGTCCGCCCGGCAGGTGCGTGACGCCTGGACGGCGGTTCAGGCCGTGGAGGCAGGCGACGCGGAAGCGGCTGAGGAGGCGACGGCGCAGCTCGAGTCGGCGATCGCGGGTGCCACGAACGCCCTCGGCGTCGTGTCTCAGGGTCTGGCGGAGCGGGTCTCGGAGGCCGAGAGCAGCCTCGAAGAGGTGACGAGGCAGATAGAGGAGCTCCAGGCGACGGACCCCGAGAGCCCCGACCTCGCGGGGCTTCTCGCCCAGCAGCAGGGGCTCCAGGGCATGCTCTCGACGCTCGGAGGGTACCAGAAGTCGATCGAGACCCTGTCGACGTCCCTGTCCGCCGTCGACCCGGCGCAGCTCGTGAGCGGACGGGTCCAGGCGGCTGCCGGCCTCGCGCAGGCTGAGGCGGCGCTCCCGCAGCTTGAGGCCGCCGTCGAGCAGGCGAGGGGTGCCGCCGAGGCTGAGTTTGACCGCCAGCAGGCGCTCATCGACCAGGGCTGGCAGGAGCTTTCCGACGGGCGGACCCAGCTCGAGAGCGCCCGCGCCCTTCTCGACCAGAGCGCCGCGCAGATTGCCGACGGTCGCGCCCAGCTCGCTGAGGGACAGGCCGAGCTCGACCGCCAGCGTGCGGATGCTCTGGAGCAGCTTGCGGACGCCCAGCGTCAGCTCGATGATGCGCTCGCTGAGATCGCCGACGGCCAGAGGGAGCTCGACGAGGGGCGCGCGACCTTCGAGCAGGAGCGTGACGACGCTCTGGCAGAGATCGCCGACGCGCGCGAGGAGATCGCGGACCTCCCCGACGCCACGTGGTACGTGCAGGACCGCTCGAGTCTCTCGAGCTACGCGAGCGTGGACTCCGACGCCTCCTCGATCGAGGCCATCGGCACGGTGCTGCCGATCGTCTTCTTCGTGGTGGCGGTGCTGATCAGTCTCACCACGATGACGCGCATGGTCGAGGAGGAACGCGGGCTCATCGGCGTCTACAAGGCGCTCGGCTACGGCAGCGGACGCATCCTCTCCAAGTACGTGCTCTATGCGCTGGCGGCGTGCGTGCTCGGCTGGCTCGTGGGCACGCTGCTCGGCTTCATCGTGCTCCCGGCCATCATCTTCACGATCTTCTCGACCATGTACGCGCTGCCGGGCTTCGTCTACGGCTTCGACGCGGTGTACTCGGTGGTCTCGCTCCTGCTCTTCACGGCCGGCATCGTGGGCGCGACAGCGCTCACCTGCCGCCACGAGCTGCGCGAGACGCCCGCCTCCCTCATGCTGCCCAAGGCCCCCAAGGCCGGCTCGCGGATCTTCCTCGAGCACATCGGGCCCGTCTGGCGGCGCATGAGCTTCCTGAACAAGGTCACGGCACGTAACCTCTTCCGCTACAAGCAGCGCTTCCTCATGACCACGCTCGGCGTGGCGGGCTGCGTGGCGCTGCTCATCACGGGGTTCGGCATCCGCGACACGGTGCTCTCGCTCTCGCCGCGCCAGTACGGCGACGCGGGCGTGGTCGGCTACGACCTCATGGCGGTGACCTCTGCCGACGACCTGGACTCCGTCGCCGACGACCTCGCCGCTGACGCGGGCGTCTCTGACCTCGTGCGCGTCTACATCGACAACCTCACCGTGAGCTACGGCGACGACAAGGAGACCGTGCAGCTCGTGGTGGTGCCGGAGGGGGAGAGCCTGGAGGGCTACGTGCGCCTTGCCGCCGACGACGGCTCCGCGGTCTCCCTGGACGAGGCGCAGGTCGCCATCACCAAGAACGCGGAGCAGGTCATGGGCGTCGTCGTGGGCGACGAGCTGGGCCTGCAGGACTCCACGCTCGCCGAGGGCACGGCCGATCCGGGCGCGATTGTCCTCAACTACCTCGGCAACACCCTCTACATGACCGAGACGGCCTATGAGGGGGCGTTCGGGGAGGAGCTCGAGCCCAACGGTCTTCTCGCCCACCTGACGGGTGACGCGGACGAGCAGGTCGCGCTCTCGGAGCGGCTCTCCGAGGACGGGCGTTATCTCTCCGTAGTCTCCACCCAGAAGCTCGTGAACGACTTCTCCAGCGCGTTCACGCTGATCAACACCGTGGTATACGTGGTCATCGTCCTGGCGGCGGCGCTCTCGTTCACCGTGGTCTTCACGCTGTCCAACACCAACATCTCCGAGCGCGAGCGCGAGCTCGCCACCCTCAAGGTCCTGGGCTTCAAGCGACCCGAGGTCCACCGCTACATCAACACCGAGACGCTCATCCTCACCGGGATTGGCGTGGTGATCGGCATTCCGCTGGGCTACGCCCTGGCGCGCAGCCTCACCTGGATTCTGCGCATGCCGTCGCTCTACTTCGACGTGGTGGTGGACCCGCTCACGTACCTGATCGCCGCCGTCATGGCCTTTGGCTTCACGATCGTGGTGAACCTCATCACCAACCGCGCGCTCGACCGCGTTGACATGGTCGGCGCCCTCAAGTCCGCGGAGTAGGCGGGGCGGGCGAGATCCGCCGGCCTTTCGGTGCCCCTGACGTCTCGAACGGCCCCTCGGATTGTCCCCAAAACGGGTTTGGGTTCAGAAAATGGAATCTGCGGGTATGTCGCGAAGAGAACCCGCAGGCAGATCGGTCGTTTCTATCTTGATATGTTCTGATGTCCGGAAAATCGAACCCAAACCCGAAAACGGTTTGGGTTCGAAAAATGGAGGCCGCTCAACAGCGCAGCCATTTGACCTGCGATTCTGCAAAACGGTACTTGGCAGACCCTCTGATTTCGAACCCAAACCCTATTTTGGGCAGGGCGGAGCGGCGGGAGGCCCCTTCCTATCCCTCGCGCTGGGCGAGGAAGGCGCGGGTGCGCTCCTCGCGCGGGTGGTCGATGACCTGCTCGGCCGGGCCCTCCTCCACGATGACGCCGCCGTCCATGAAGATCACGCGGTCCGCGACCTCGCGCGCGAAGCCCATCTCGTGCGTCACGATCACGAGCGTCATGTTCTCGGCGGCGAGCTCCTTGATGACGCGCAGGACCTCGGCCGTGAGCTCGGGGTCGAGGGCGCTCGTGGGCTCGTCGAAGTAGACGATGTCGGGGTGCAGGGCCAGGGCGCGGGCGATGCTCGCGCGCTGCTGCTGGCCGCCGGAGAGCTGGCAGGGAACCTTGTCCTCGTTGCCGGCGAGCCCCATCTTGGCGAGAAACGCCCGGGCCTCGGCCTCGGCCTCGGCACGGTCGCGCTTCTGCACGCACACGGGCGCGTCCATCACGTTGCGCAGCACCGAGAAGTGAGGGAACAGGTTGTAGTTCTGGAACACGAGGCCAAATCGGGCGCGCGCCGCGGCCAGGACGTTCTTGTCGCCATACGCGCCGTCGCGGGCCACCACCACGTCTTCGTAGGAGAGGTCGCCGCCGTCCAGGCGCTCGAGCAGCGTGAGGCAGCGCAGCAGCGTGGACTTGCCGCCTCCGGACGGGCCGATGATGGCCACGACCTCGCCGGGAGCGACGGAGAGCGAGATGTCGTGCAGGACCTCCACGTCGCCGAAGCCCTTGCGCGCGTGCGCGAGGGAGACGACGGGCTGGGCGCCCTTCTCGGCAGTGCTTTCGCTAGTCATGGTAGTAGCTCAGCTTTCTCTCGATGCGCCCGGCGACGAAGTCGATGAGCAGGTTGAAGACCCAGTAGAACGCGGCGGCGATGGCGAAGGGCGCCATGCTCACCTGGCTCGCCACGAGCTGCTTGGCTACGGTGAACATCTCGATGACGCCGATGGAGAAGGCGAGCGAGGTGTCCTTGACCAGCGTGATGACCTCGTTGGTCATGGACGGCATGATGCGCTTGACCACCTGCGGCAGCACGATGCGGCAGAAGGTCTGCGCGCGCGAGTAGCCCAGGACCTGGGCTGCCTCGTGCTGGCCGCGCGGGATGGACTGGATGCCGGAGCGGTAGATCTCCGCGAAGTAGGCCGCGTAGTTGACGACGAAGGCCACGATCGTGGCATACCACTTGCTGTCCGTGGTGAGCCGGATGCCAAAGACGTAGTACGGCACGAAGTAGATGGCGAACATCTGCAGCATGAGCGGGGTGCCGCGCATGATGGAGATGTACAGGCGGGCGAGAAGCGCGAGCGGCTTGAAGCGGCTCATGCGCGCGAAGGCCACGAGCATGCCGAGCGGCAGTGACCCCAGCAGGGTGAACGCGAAGATCTGGAGGCTCACGAGGAAGCCCTCGGAGAGCATGCCGGTCATGGTGAGGAGGTCCACGGTGTTCCCTTCATGGAAATGAGTCAAAAGGGGGCAGTCCCCTTTTGACTCATTGGGAGAAACGGCTGGTCTGGGCTACTCCAGGCACCAGTTGTCGTAGGAGATGCCGTCAGCGGCGTACTTGTCGCAGAGCTCGGCGACGAAGCCGTCCTCGTCCATGGCGCGCAGGGTCTCGTTGACCACGTCGGCGGTGGCGTCGTCGCCCTTCTTGAAGCCGACGGCGTAGTGCTCCTCGGAGAGGAACTCGTCGAGCTGGACGTAGGCGTCGGGCTTGGCGGCGAGCTGGTAGGCGGCGATGGAGAGGTCGCAGGCCACGGCGTCCACGGCGCCGGACTCGAGCTGCATGAAGGCGGTGTTGTACTCGCCGATGGTCTCGAGGCTGTCGAAGGTGGCGGCGAGCTCGGCCTGCGTGGCGTCCTCGCCGGCGAGCACGTTGTAGGCGGCGGAGTCGACCTGCGTGATCACTGTCTTGCCCGCGAGGTCGTCGAAGCTCGCGATGCCGGAGTCGGCACGCACGACGACGACCTGGCCGTTGATCATATACGGCTCGGAGAAGGTGTAGTCGTCCTCGCGACCCTCCATCGTGAAGCCGTTCCAGATGCAGTTGATGGCGCCGCTGTCGAGCATGGTGTCCTTGGCGTCCCAGTCGATGGGCTCGAGCTGGACCTCCCAGTCGTTGCGCGACGCGACCTCCTGGGCGAGCTCGAGGTCGAAGCCGGTGTACTCGCCGTCGTCGCCGACGTAGCCGTAGGGCGGGTAGGAGGAGTCGAAGCCAACGATGAGGGTGCCGGTGTCGACGGCGCCGGTGCCGGCCGTGGTCTCGTCGGTGCTGGGATCGGCGTCCTCGCCGGCGGCGGGGGCTCCGCCGCAGCCGACGAGCGTGGTGGCGGCGAGGCCGGCGGTTGCGAGCGAGGTGAGGACGAACGACCTTCTGTCGAGCATGACGGTTCCTTTCACGAGGCCCTTCTCGGTCGGGCACTTTACTCTACTAAAGCGTAGGGCAGAATATACGCTTTAGTCTGGTGGAGTGCAAGGCGGTTTTCACGCTGGAAACAGAGGGGCTGTGGTACCATGCGGCCTCACGTGGAACGGGGGAGAGGAACGACATGGGGCTCGTCGAGCTGCTGCTCATAGCCGTGGGGCTTTCGATGGACGCGTTTGCCGTGTCGATCTGCCGCGGGCTGGGGATGCGCCGGCTCAACCTGCGCACGGCGGCGGTGCTCGCGCTCTTCTTCGGCGGCTTCCAGGCGCTCATGCCGCTCGTCGGCTGGGCGCTCGGCAGCCAGTTCATATGGCTGATCGGGCCGGTCGACCACTGGGTGGCGTTCCTGTTGCTCGCGTTCATCGGCGGCAAGATGCTGTGGGAGGCGCTCCACGAGGATGCGGAAGACGGGTGCGAGTGCGAGGACACGAGCGCCATCGACCTGCGCGAGTTCCTCATCCTGGCGGTGGCGACCTCGATCGACGCCCTGGCCGCGGGCATCTCCTTCGCCGCGCTCAACGTGGACATCGTGGCGTCCGTCTCGCTCATCGGCGCGATCACGTTCGCGCTGTCGCTCGTCGGCGTGGCGGTGGGGCATTTCTTCGGCGCTCGCTACGAGAGGCCCGCGAGCGTCGTGGGCGGCGTCGTGCTCATCCTGATCGGCTTCAAGGTGCTGCTGGAGCACCTGGGCGTGCTCGCGCCCTGAGCGAAGGCAGATTGCGGCGGGTCCTGTGTCACTTTTCGGCTCTTCTGAGTAATAAAGTCGAGCAATTCGGCGAATCAACACCGAGCCGCCGGCGTTTCCGCAGGTGAGCAGGACATAAAACAGTGAATTGCACGATTTGAAAGCGCGCATCCACTCAGACGGGCGAAAAAGTGACACAGGACGAGCGAAATAATGCCTTCAGGTCCTGTCGGACCGCTACAGGCACGCCTCGGCGATGCGGCGGCGCAGCTCGTCGACGCCCAGGCCCGTCTCGGAGGACGTGACCACCACCTGGTCGCGGTCAATGCCCAGCTGGCGCGCGATGGCGGCCGCCTGCTGCGCCTGCTTGGAGCGGCCGAGCTTGTCCGCCTTGGTGAGCGCCACCACGAAGGGCAGGCCGCTCTCCTGCAGGAAGGCGACCATCTCGTGGTCCAGGCGTTGCGCGTCGTGTCGGATGTCCACGAGGGCGATCACCAGGTTGAAGCTGCGCTCCTGTGCAAAGTAGCCGGAGATGAGGTCAGCCCAGCGCTGCTTCTCCTTCTGGGACACCTTGGCAAAGCCGTAGCCCGGCAGGTCCACGAAGCGGATGCCGTCCACCTCGAAGAAGTTGATGTTGGCGGTCTTGCCCGGCGTGGCGGAGACCTTCACGAGCCCCTTGCGCCCGAAGAGCTTGTTGAGCAGCGAGGACTTGCCCACGTTGGAGCGCCCGGCCACCGCCACCTCGGGGGTGGTGGAGGCGGGGAGCTGCGCCACGGTGCCGTAGGAGGCCTCGAAGCGCGCGGTCTGGTAGTTGATGCCGGCCATGGCGTCCCTTCGCGTCTGGGTGGGTCCCCATTGTATCCGTAAGGGCGGCCCTATCCCGCGAGGCCGGCCACCACGCTCGCCAGGGCGATCACCACGCCCACGATGGACTCGCCGCCGAGCACGCCGGACGCCAGGACCACGCCCTTCTCCTCGGAGTCCTCCACGCCGCGCGCCGTGCAGACGCGCTCGTAGACCCATCGCACGCCCGCGCCGAGCGCCGCGGTGAGCGACATGTAGAACGGCAGGTAGACGCCCAGGCCGAACATCATCGCCGGCAGCCCCGCCCAGTAGAGGGCGACGCCGCCCAGAAGCCCGACCACAAAGCCCGGCACGCTCGGGATGCCCGAGACCATCGTCGCCACGACGCTCGCCTGCGCGGAGACGAACATCTGCCCGGAGCCGAAGGCCCCCGGCCCGTACGCGGAGAACAGCGTGACGAGCACCGCCACGGAGACCACGGTGCCCAGAAGCGCGCCGATCGCCTGGCCGACCCACATGGCACGCGGGCTCGTGCCGATGATCGCGCCGGTCTTGAAGTCGCTCATGACGTCACCGGCCAGGCCGCAGGCCACGGCCACCACGCCCGCCACGTAGAAGAGCTGCACCTGGCTCGCGTCAGAGAACGCCGCCACGGCGAGAAGCACGATGAGGCCGAAGATCTCCATCGGGTCGATGCCGGTCTGGCCCACGGACTGCGCGCTCATGATCGTGGTCACGAAGGCGAGAAGGACCACGACCACGGCGACGACCGGGCCCAGCCCGAGCCCGATGCACACGAGCAGCGCGGCGGCGGCCACCATGAGGGCGAGCGTGCCGACCTCGAGGCGGCTGCGCCGGCCCTTCTCGCCGTCGCGCGTCCCGCGCCCGCGAAGGAGCCGCGCCGCGTGCGGCAGGATGTCCTTCAGCACGACGCCCGCGCCGGAGCCCATCATGAGGCCCATGCCCAGGCTGGACACGATGCCCTGCGCCGTGGTCACGTCCCAGAGACCGACGGAGCTGCCGCCCACGATGATGCCGAAGTTGCCGACGAGCGCGCCGAGGAACCAGAACGCCACCGCGAAGCCGCCCACGAGGAAGCCCACGGAGAGCATCTGCGGGGAGTTGTAGATCGCAAAGCTCACGCCGGGGATGGGGAGCTGCGCCACGAGCGAGGGCATCAGGCCCAGCGCGTCGCGCGCCACGCACCACAGGCCCGCCAGGCCCATGGAGCCAAAGAGCCGTCTGCCGGTGACCCCGCCCGTCTTGGTGGCCATGAGGGTCTCGGCCGCGGCGGTGCCGATGGGGTACTCCAGGTCCGACTCGTCGACGAAGCGCCGGCGGATCGCCGCGGTGCAGACCAGGCCCAGCAGCGTGCCGGCGAGCGCCACGAAGAGCATTTCCGCCCAGCTGACCTCGTCGGCCAGCCCGAGCATCCAGATGCCGGGGATCGTGAACGCCAGGCCGCCCGCCACCATGGAGCCGGCCGACATCACGATCTGCGTGACGTTGGCCTCGTTGAGGCTGCGGTGCCCGAAGGCCCTCAGCAAAAACAGCGCGACGATGGAGGTGAAGATCGTGGGCCACGGCAGCGCGCCCATCTTGAGGGCGGTGTAGACCGATGACGCGGTGATGATGACGCAGCCGACGCAGCCGATGACGATGCCCACGGGGCTCAGCTGCGCGCGCCAGGAGGCGCGATCGCCAGACTCGCTCATTAGGTTCTCCTTCGTATATCCGCTCCCCCTTGGCGGGAAGTCGGGTTACTACGGACTGCTAGAGTATAGGGCGAGAGCCGGCCCGCGTGCCCGAGTATTTTGGAGGACCCATGACACAGAGCGCCGAGAAGAACGTGCTTGCCGTCGACGTGGGCAACACCGTCACGAGGCTCGGGCTCTTCTCGGGCGAGGAGCTCTCGGGCACCTTCGAGCTCACGACGCCGGAGCGCCTCACCGCCGACGAGGCCTGGCTGCGGCTCGACGAGATCCTGGGCATGCTCGGCGTCGAGGAGCTGCAGGGCGCCATTCTCGGCTGCGTCGTCCCCACGCACACCGACGCCTGGCGCCAGGCGCTCGCCTCCGCGTGCGAGACGCGCCCGCTCGTGGTCGGGCCCGGGCTCAAGACCGGCATCCGCATGCGCTACGACGACCCCTCCGAGGTCGGCGCCGACCGCGTGGCCGACGTCATCGCCGCCCGCGAGACCTACGACGCCCCCGTCGTGGTCGTCGACCTGGGGACCACGACGAACTTCGAGGTGGTGGACGCGGAGGGGACCTTCGTGGGCGGCATCATCGCCCCGGGCGTGGCGCTGGGCGCCCGCTCGCTCGCCGCCGCCGCGGCGCGCCTGCCCATGATCGAGCTGCGCGCCCCCGCCTCCGTGATCGGCCGCAACACGCGCTCGGCGATGCAGTCGGGCGTGGTGCTCGGCGAGGTCGCCCGCATCGACGGTCTTCTCGACGAGATCGCCCGCGAGCTCGGCGAGGACGCGGCGATCGTCCTCACCGGCGACGGTGCCCGGGCGATGGCGGCACTCCTGGCTCACGAGACGCAGGTCGACGAGACCCTCACGCTGCGCGGCCTCCACGCCCTCTGGCTCACCAACCAGCGCGGCTGAGGCCTACTCGTAGTACGCGACCGTGTCCCCGCACATCAGCGTGTGGGCCGCGTCGAGCGCGGAGACCAGCGGCTCGAGCGCACCGAGGTTGGAGCTCATGTCGGTCATGACCACCATGACGTAGGCCCCGGTGTCCGAGAAAACCACGCCGGCGTCGTTGGACGCGGGGATGTCCCACTTGTCCGTGGGGTACCAGCCTGCCTTGCTCCACACCTCGACGTCGCCCCGCAGCACCTCCGCAATGGGCGAGACGGTCGTCTGCGCGAGGTAGCCGGCGAGCTCGTCCGCGCCCTTCTCGTCCGAGGTCCCGAAGTCGTAGATCTCCTCCCAGACCGAGGCGAGCGAGCCCGCCGTCACGTGGGGATAGATGTAGTGCACGCGCGGGCGCTCGAAGGCGAAGCCGCTCACGTCCTTGTACCAGGACTCGAAGGCCTCGTAGCCGTAGGTGTCGGTGAGCTTGTCGTAGGCCTCGTTGTCGGAGTTGATGATCGCGTCGGCGACCTCGGAGGACAGCTTGCCGGCGCCGCCCTTGGCCTCGTAGAGCCAGGTGCAGAAAGCTGCCTTGATCGAACTCGCGGGGTACATGGCCGCGTCGGCGTTGTAGGTCACGCCCCGGCGCGTCTCCAGGTCCAGTAGCACCACGCTCACGGTGAAGCCGTCCTCCTCGAGGGCAGCGACCTCGTCCTCGACGGCGGCAAGCTCGGCGGAGCCGAGAAACGCCTCAGGTGCCGTGACGGTGAGGCCGGCGTCCGTCGTCGAGGTGCGCGTGGGCGCCTCCGCCATGGTCACGGGCTGGGCCGGCTTGTCGGAGAGGGCCTCCTGCTCCTCCGACTCCTCCTCCGGGAGATCGGCCGGCTCCTCGACCTCGGCGGGCTCGAGGTCCGCCGTGAGGCGGGGGAGCAGAGTGACGCCGGCGACGACGCCAACGGCGACGAGCGCGACGACGAGCAGCGCTATGGCGATGCGCTTCCTCATGGGACCTCCAGACGCTCACATTGTCGCACACGGGCGTCGGTCCGGCGCGCTCTTCTCGGTGACCGCCCGCCCTCCTCCTGGTATGTACACTGTTGCGAAATTAATACGGTACCATGCGATCATAAATACGCAGGTCAGCGCGCTGGCGAGAAGAACATCAATCTCGCAACAGTGTACATACCCTGAGGGGGAGAGGGGGAGAGGGGGAGAGGGGGAGACGGGGGCGGGGGAGGTGCTCGGGAGCCGTGTAGATGTTGTGCCAGCCCCAGTTTCTGCACAGGTTGTGCAATACTACGCACGCTGTGAAATAACGTCGAAAGGCACTCATGCAGGAATGCGTGCTCAGCACCGATAGGCGCAGCATCCGCACCCGCCAGGCCCTCCGCGCGGCGCTCGCCCGGGAGATCGTCGAGGCGGGCGACCTGTCCCGCGTCACCGTGACCGCGGTGACCGAGCGGGCGGGCGTCACGCGCCGCACGTTCTACTCGCACTTCCGCGACATCCCCGACCTCGTGAACCAGATCGAGGAGGACACCCTGGCGGAGCTCCGCGCCCCGCTCGCGCGCCTGGCCTCCTGCCGCCTGGACGACCTGCGCGCCGCCCTCGACCGCGGGCTTCCCGCGCCCGGGGCGACCGAGCTCCTCACCTGCGTGCGCGATCGCGGCGACTACCTGCGCCCGCTGCTGGGCGAGGGCGGCGACCCGGCCTTCGCCGGGCGCATCAAGAAGCTCGTCTACGAGGTCGTGGGGCCGCGCGCCCTCGACGGGCTCAACCTGCGCGCCCTCGGGCCGCTCTTCGACTACTACCTCACCTTCGCCATCTCCGCCGAGGTGGGCGTGCTGCTGCGCTGGCTGGACGGCGGCATGCGCGAGAGCGTGGGCATCATGGCCCGCCTCATGACCGCGCTCATGTTCGTGCGCCCCGGCGACCTCTACGACAACCCGATCGACCTTGACCTGCCCAGCTTCGCCCTTGCCGCGATGTGCTCCGAGGAGGACAACTGATGACCAAGACCGCAGACTCCATCCAGGCCGAGAAGAGCGCGCGCAAGCCGCTCGAGCTCAAGGCGGACGGCGCCGAGCTCTCCCCGGCGCGCCCCACCGACTTCAGCCACGCGCACCTGCGCCTGGGCATCGACGTGGGCTCCACCACGGTGAAGCTCGCCGTCATCGACGACAACGACAACCTCGTCTACGCCAACTACGAACGCCACCACACCGACATCCGCGCCACGGCGAAGGAGCTCTTCGCCCGCGCCCGCAAGGTGATCGGCTCGGCGCCCATGCGCGTCTCGATCACCGGCTCCGGCGGCATGCTGCTCGCCAACTGGCTGGGCCTGGAGTTCGTCCAGGAGGTCATCGCCTCCAAGCGCGCCGTCGAGACGCTCATCCCCCAGACCGACTGCGCCATCGAGCTCGGCGGCGAGGACGCCAAGATCATCTACTTCGACAACGGCATCGAGCAGCGCATGAACGGCACCTGCGCCGGCGGCACGGGCGCCTTCATCGACCAGATGGCCTCCCTGCTCCACACCGACGCCTCCGGCCTGAACGAGCTCGCCAAGGATGCCACGCAGATCCACCCGATCGCGTCCCGCTGCGGCGTCTTCGCCAAGTCCGACGTCCAGCCGCTGCTCAACGAGGGCGCCAAGCCTGCTGACATCGCGGCCTCCATCTTCCAGGCCGTGGCCAACCAGACGGTCTCGGGCCTCGCGTGCGGCCACCCCATCCGCGGCCACGTCGCGTTTCTCGGCGGCCCGCTCCAGTACCTCTCGGAGCTCCGCAAGCGCTTCTACCTCACGCTCAACCTCGACGACGAGCACATCATCGTCCCCGAGAACGCCCATCTCTTCGTTGCCACAGGCGCGGCGCTCGCCGGCGAGTCCGAGAAGTACGTCACCTTCGACGAGGTGATCCGCCTCCTCGAGGAGCTCAAGGACGTCCAGGGCTCCGAGGTCGCGCGCCTCGAGCCGCTCTTCGAGTCCGAGGACGACTACCGGGAGTTCAAGGAGCGCCACGACAAGCAGGTGGTCCCCAAGGGCGACCTCGCCACGTACCGCGGCCGCGTCTTCATCGGCATCGACGCCGGCTCCACCACCATGAAGTGCGCCGTGGTCGGCGAGTCCGGCGAGCTCCTCTACACCTGGTACGGCAACAACAACGGCGACGTGCTCGGCACCGCCCGCCACATCATGGACGGCATCTACGACCGCCTGCCCGAGGGCTGCACGATTGGCCACGTGACCACCACCGGCTATGGCGAGCAGATCCTCATCGAGGCCCTACGCGCCGACTCCGGCGAGATCGAGACCGTCGCGCACCTGCGCGGCGCCAAGGCCTTCGTTCCGGACGTCCAGTTCATCCTCGACATCGGCGGCCAGGACATGAAGTGCCTGCAGGTCAAGGACGGCGTCATCGAGCACATCATGCTCAACGAGGCGTGCTCCTCGGGCTGCGGCTCCTTCATCGAGAGCTTCGCCGTGTCCATGAACATGTCGGTCCAGGAGTTCGCGCAGGCGGCCGTGGGCGCCAAGAGCCCCGTCGACCTGGGCAGCCGCTGCACCGTCTTCATGAACTCCCGCGTCAAGCAGGCGCAGAAGGAGGGCGCGACGATCGGCGACGTGGCCGCGGGCCTCTCCTACTCCGTCATCAAGAACGCCCTCTTCAAGGTCATCAAGCTGCGCGACTTCGACGAGATCGGCCAGTGGTGCGTCGTCCAGGGCGGCACCTTCATGTCCGACGCCACCCTGCGCGCCTTCGAGGTCCTCACCGGTCGCGACGTCATCCGCCCGGACATCGCGGGCTGCATGGGCGCCTACGGCGCGGCCCTTCTCGCCCGCGACCGCGCCGGCGCGTACGGCACCTCCCGGCTGCTCAGCCGTGAGGAGATCGACAACCTCCAGGTCAAGCACACCAACGTCCACTGCGGCCGCTGCTCCAACAACTGCCTGCTCACGATTAACGACTTCGGCGGCGGCCGCCGCTTCATCACGGGCAACCGCTGCGAGAAGGGCGCCGGCGGCTCCAAGGCCAAGAAGAACGAGGCGCCCAACCTCTTCGAGTTCAAGAACAAGCTGCTCTTCGACCGCCCGGTGCTCGACCCCGAGGACGCGCCGCGCGGCACCGTGGGCATCCCGCGCGCCCTCAACATGTACGAGAACTACCCGTTCTGGCACGCGTTCTTCACCAAGCTGGGCTTCTCGGTGGTGCTCTCGGACCAGACCTCGGCCAAGACCTACGACGCCGGCATCGAGTCCATGCCGTCCGAGAGCGTGTGCTACCCGGCCAAGCTCTCCCACGGCCACATCATGAACCTCATCGACAAGGACCCGGACTTCATCTGGATGCCCTGCATCCGCTGGGAGCGCCAGGAGGACGAGGGCGCCACGAACCACTACAACTGCCCGATCGTCATGAGCTACCCGCAGGCGCTCGGCCTCAACGTCGACGAGCTGGGCGGCGACTCCAAGATCGAGTTCCTCGCCCCGTTCATCCCCTACGACAAGAAGAAGGAGCTCAAGCGCCGCCTCTACGAGCTGGTCTCCGAGCAGCGCGAGAAGGACGCGGCGGCCGGCCGCGGTCGCGTGCGCGGTGCCCACATCACCCGCGCCGAGGTCGACGAGGCCGTCAACGCCGCCTGGGACGCGGACCTCGCGTTCAAGGACGCCATGCACCGCGCCGGCGACGAGGCCCTGCGCTGGATCGAGGAGCACGACGCCCACGGCATCGTGCTCGCCGGCCGCCCCTACCACAACGATCCCGAGATCAACCACGCGATCCCCGAGCTCGTGCACTCCTTCGGCTTCGCCGTGCTCACCGAGGACTCCGTCGCGCACAAGATGAGGCCCGAGCGCCCCATCCGCGTCATCGACCAGTGGATGTTCCACAGCCGCCTCTACCGCGCGGCGCGCTTCGTGGCCTCCCGCAACGACCTGGACCTCATCCAGCTCTTCTCGTTCGGCTGCGGCCTCGACGCCCTGACCACCGACCAGGTCCAGGAGATCCTCGAGGCCTCCGGCAAGATCTACACCGTCCTCAAGATCGACCAGGTCTCCAACCTGGGCGCCGCCCGCATCCGCATCCGCTCGCTCATGGCCGCGCTGAAGGAGCAGCGCGAGGAGCTGCGCCGCGAGGCCAGCCGCGGTGAGATCCGCGAGGTCGAGCCCGTGGGCGTCCACAACGCCGACGGCTCGCTCGAACGCGCCCGCGCCACGCAGGATGGCCGCGTGCCGGTCTACCGCGAGGCCGCCAGCGCGGCCTTCGAGAAGGTCCGCTACACCGAGGAGATGCAGAAGGCGGGCTACACGATCCTCGTGCCGCAGATGGCGCCGATCCACTTCGACCTCATCGAGGAGCTGTTCAAGAGCTCCGGCTACAACGTGGTGCTGCTGCCCTCCGTGGACCAGGGCGCCGTGGAGGCCGGCCTCAAGTACGTCAACAACGACATCTGCTATCCCTCGATCCTGGTCACGGGCCAGATCATGGAGGCCGTGCTCTCCGGCAAGTACGACCTGTCGCGCCTGGCCGTGGTCATCACCCAGACCGGCGGCGGCTGCCGCGCCACCAACTACATCGCCCTCATTCGCAAGGCCCTCAAGGACTCCGGCCACCCGGAGATCCCGGTGATCAGCCTCACCGCGGCCTCCGGCCTGGACGAGAAGAACCCCGGCTTCAACGTCCTCAAGGACCCCGGCCTGCTCGTCAAGGCCGTCTACGCCCTGCTCTACGGCGACCTCATCATGCAGCTGCTCTACCGCGTGCGCCCCTACGAGGCCGAGGCCGGTGCGGCGGACGCGCTCTACGACCGCATGATGGCCGACGCCAAGGGCGTGATCGTGGGCGGCGGCCGCAAGCGCTTCTACGACCTCTGCCAGCGCACCGTCGACGCCTTCGAGGCGCTGCCGCTCGTGAACGACCGCTCCAAGCCGCGCGTGGGCGTGGTCGGCGAGATCCTCGTCAAGTTCCACCCCACGGCCAACAACCAGGTGGTCAAGGTCATCGAGCAGGAGGGCTGCGAGGCCAACGTTCCGGGTCTGGTGGACTTCTTCCTCTTCGGCATGACCAACGCGATCAACACCAACGCCGAGCTCGGCACCAAGGCCACGAGCCGCCTCTCGCACATGGCGGGCATCAAGCTGGTCGAGGGCTTCCGCGAGCCCATCAACAAGATGCTGGCCAAGACCACGCGCTTCCAGCCCTATCCGGACATCTTCGAGCTGGCGGCCAAGGCCGAGCAGGTGCTGTCGCTGTGCAACACGATGGGCGAGGGCTGGCTGCTCACGGCCGAGATGTGCGACCTCATCGAGACCGGCACGCCCAACATCGTGTGCTGCTCGCCGTTCGCGTGCCTGCCCAATCACGTCGTGGGCAAGTCCGTCATCAAGCGCCTGCGCCAGATGCACCCGGAGAGCAACATCGTGGCCGTGGACTACGACCCCGGTGCCTCCGAGGTCAACCAGCTCAACCGCATCAAGCTCATGATCTCGGTGGCCAAGGAGAACTACCGCAACAATCGCGGCGGCTTCCGCCTGGAGAACCCCGACGACCCGACGTACGGCGAGGACTACGGCATCCCGCTCTCGGCCGACCAGCGCGCGCGCCTGGCGGAGATCCGCTCCCACGCCGGCGTCGACTAGGGGAGGCGGCATGCTCAGGGCGGTCTTCCTCGACATGGACGACACGTTCGTCGCGCCCGACAAGACGGTGCCGGCGGATAACCTCCGCATGCTCGACCTGGCGCTCGAGAAGGGCGTCCAGGTCGTGCCCTGCACCGGCCGCAACCTCGCCGGGCTGCCCCCCGAGCTGGCCTCCCACCCCAGCGTGCGCTACGCGGTCTGCGGCGGGGGCGCGCTTGTCCACGACCTGGGCGCGGGCGAGGTCGTGAGCGCGAGCGTGATCGCCGCGGACGCGGTGCGCTCCCTCTACGACGACCTGCGCGCGCTGCCCGTCTCCTTCGACCTCTTCACCGAGGCGGGCGTCTTCACGGCCGAGGACCGCTGGCACGTCCTCGACGAGATGGACGTGACCGAGGCCCTCAGGAAGATGGTGAAGGGGCTGCGCACGCGCTGTCCCGGCACCACCGACGCGCTCATCGACTCGCTGGGCGACGTCTGCCGCGTCAACGTCTTCTACCTGGACGACGCGGGCAAGGACGACGTCTGGGCCGTCGCGCGCGCCCATGAGGAGCTCACGAGCGTCTCGTCGCTGCCCTGCAACGTCGAGTTCACCCGTGCGGGCACGAACAAGGGCTCTGGCCTGCGGCGCGTTTGTGAGCTTCTGGGTGTCGACCCGGCCGACGCCATCGCCTTCGGCGACTCGGGCAACGACGTCGCCATGCTCGAGGCCGCCGGCGACGGCGTGGCCATGGGCAACGCCTCGCCCGAGGCCGTCGCCGCCGCGGACCACGTGACGGACCGCTGCGAGCGCGCCGGCGTTGCGCGCTACCTCGAGCCGATCCTCGCCGCGCTTCCGGGCTAGGGGCGTGCCCGCTTTTCTCGTCCGCGCGTTGCCCTGTCGAGAAAAGCCGTCCCGTGTACCGGTCGGAAATCTCAAAACCGGTACACGGGCCGCGATTTCTCCGCGCCAGACGCTGAGACCGGTACACGCGCCCGCTTTTCTCGCCCGCGAGCCCATACAATCGGCTGACACGGACCGCCCCGCGCTGCGATAGACTAGCAGGCGAGAAATCCCGTCCAAGGAGGCAGCCGTGTCAGACGTTCTCGAGCGCTTCATGCGCTACGTGCAGGTGGACTCGCAGTCCGATCCCGACAACATGGACGTGACCCCGTCCACCCCGCGCCAGCACGAGATGGCGCGCTACCTGGGCGACGAGCTCCGCGAGATCGGCTGCGTCGACGTTGCCGTTGACGAACACGCCTACGTCACGGGCGCCCTGCCTGCCTCCGCCGGTGCCGAGAAGTGCCCGGCGCTTCTGCTCTGCGCCCACATCGACTCCTCGCCCGACGCCCCTGCCGCCGGCGTGCGCCCGCACGTGGTCCACTACGAGGGCGGCCCGCTCGTGGCCGGTATCGTGGACGGCGAGCCCGTCCAGACCACGCCTGACCAGGTGCCCGACCTCGCGCAGTTCGTCGGCCAGGACATCGTCTGCTCCGACGGAACCACGCTCCTCTCTGCCGACGACAAGGCCGGCGTGGCGGAGATCTGCGCGCTTCTCGCCCGCCTCGTGGCCAACCCCGAGCTGCCGCACCCCGCGATCAAGGTCGCCTTCGTCCCCGACGAGGAGATCGGCCACGGCGCGGAGCTGCTCGACATCGAGGCCCTCGGCGCGCGCTGGGGCTACACCGTGGACGGCGAGGCCCTCGGCGAGTTCAACTACGAGTGCTTCTCGGCCTGCGAGGCCACGGTCGTCGTGCGCGGCGTGATGGTCCACCCGGGCAGCGCCAAGGACGTCATGGTCAACGCCATCACGGTGGCCTCCGAGTTCCAGCAGCTCGTCCCCGCTTTCGAGCGCCCCGAGCACACGGAGGGGCGCGAGGGCTTCTATCACCCCACCGACATCGAGGGCACCGCCTCCGACGTCACGCTCTCCTACATCCTGCGCGACTTCGACGCCGCGGACTTCGACGCCCGCAAGGAGACCTTCCGGGCAATCGCCGCCTTCCTCAACGACCGCTACGGCGAGGGCACGGTCACGGTGAGCTTCCGCGAGCAGTACCGCAACATGGCCGAGAAGTTCGGCCCGGAGGACCAGCGCCTCATCGACTACGCCCTCGAGGCAAACCGCGAGGTGGGCATCGAGCCCGTGCTCGTGCCCGCGCGCGGCGGCACCGACGGCGCCCAGCTCACCTTCCGCGGTCTGCCCTGCCCCAACATCGCCACCGGCGGCTACAACGCCCACTCCGTGCGCGAGTTCGTCCCCGTGCGCAGCCTGGAGCTCACGGTCGACCTGCTCGAGCGGCTCGTGGCCAAGTTCGCCGCTGACGACGCCGGGATGGGGGCGTAGCTTGGGAGACGCCCTTCTCGTCGTCGTCGCGGTGCTGGTTCCGCTGGTCGCGCTCGTGCTCGAGCACGCCGGCAACGTTCGCATCACCGAGCGCCACCACAGCCACCACGACACCTACGTCGTCTCGGCCCCGTTCAGGCGCTCGCTCGTGCTGGCCATGACGTTCGTGGCCGTGCTGGGGCTGGCCCTCGCCTGGCTCTGCGAGGCGGACGTCTTCGTGGCCGACGCGGAGCTCCCCCTCGTCTTCACCGACGCCTTCCTGGTCACCTGCTTCGTGCTGTGGTGCTTCCTGTGCCGCTACCGCGTGTCCACCTTCGGCGACTGCATGGTGGTGACCCCGCTGGTCGGCCCGCGCGTCTGGGTCCGCTACGACGACATCGACCGCCTCGAGTGGCGGGGCATGCGCATGGAGTCCGGCTTCCGCAGCCTCGCCGTGTGGGTGGGCGGCCGGCGCGTGGTGACGCTGCACGGCATCGTCGACGTGGAGCAGATAATCATGAGCATCGACCGCTTCGACCTGCTCCCGCAGGCGCTCTAGGAGGATCCCTTGATCAAGCTCGTCCTCTCCGACATGGACAACACCCTGCTGCCCTTTGGCCAGACGCTCGTCTCGCCGCGCACCGTCGACGCCATCCATGAGGTCCTGGACGCCGGCGTGCTCTTCGGGCCGGCCACGGGTCGCGACACCGTGGAGATCACCCGCTTCTTCGGCGGTGACGAGGACTGCTTCATGACCGGCATCTTCTCCAACGGCAAGCGCATCCGCGCGCGCGGCAGCTACGTCCAGACGACGCTGATCAGCCACGACGCCCTCGTGCGCATCGCGGGCGCCCTGGACGCCGAGAGGGGCATGTTCGTCGTCTGCTACCCCAACGAGACCGACCTCACCAACCCGGCCTTCTGCGTCCGCGCCACCAAGGAGGAGATCGCCCCCTTCGAGCGGCGCTCCGCGTTCGTGGGCACGGTCGTCGACGAGGTCCCCGACGTCCCCTTCATCGCCGCGACGATCGCGTGCCCGGGCGGCCCCGAGCGCATGGACCGCTGCCGGGCGGTGGTCGCCGAGGTCGCGCCCGACGTGGACATCGTCTCGCCGGTGCCCAGCTGGTTCGACATCCTGCCCGCCGGCGTGTCCAAGGGCGCGGGGCTCGACGTCCTTCTCGACTCCCTGGGCCTGGGGGTGGACGAGGTCGCCGTCTTCGGCGACGCAGAGAACGACCTGGAGATCATGCGCAAGGTGCCCTACGCGGTCGCGGTCGCCAACGCTACCGACGAGGTGAAGCGGGTGGCCCGCTATCGGGTGGGCGCGAGCGCAGACGAGGGCATGGCCGACGCGCTGCTCGAGGTGGCGCGCGCGACGCGGGCGGGCGAGCTGCCCGCCTTTCTGAGGGAGGAGTTCCGGTGATCAAGCTCATAGCGACGGACATGGACGGCACCCTGCTCGACGAGAACTCGCAGGTCCCCGAGGAGACCTTCGACCTGATCCACCGGCTCGCCGAGAAGGGCGTGCGCTTCGTGGCCAGCTCCGGTCGGCGCTACGACACGCTGCGCTGGTTCTTCGAGCCGGTTGCGGACGAGATGGACTACGTGGCCTCGCTCGGCACGCAGGTCTACGCGGACGGTCGCCTGCTGGACCGCGAGGTCTTCTCGACGCTCTCCGTGATGCGTCTCTTCGAGACGTGCCAGATGTTCGACTGCCTGCACCTCGCGCTCTACGACGCCGGCCACGCCTACCTGCTCAACGACCAGAGCCGCTACCTCCGCGAGCTGGACAAGGACCTCCCGGACGCCATCTGCGTCTTCGACCCGCCCTCGCCTGACGTGAGCATCATCAAGGCCGCCATCTGCTGCGACCGTCCCGAGCAGATCATGGACATGGCCTACGTGCTCGAGCGCGAGCTCTCCGAGTGGTTCACGTTCCTGCCGAGCGGCTCGCGCTGGATCGACGTCACGCCGCGCCACGTGAGCAAGGCGACGGGCCTCGCGCAGGTCATGCGCTACTGGGGCATCGAGCGCGACGAGGTCATGGCCTTCGGCGACTCCATGAACGACTATGCGATGCTGCGCTTCGTGGGGCACCCCTACGTAATGGCCAACGCCCGCTATGCCGTGAAGCAGGTGGCCCAGCACGTGATCGGCTCCAACGCCGAGCACGCCGTCCAGGCCACGATGCGCGAGCTGCTGGAGACGCTGTAGCGACGCGGGCGGCCCGGGCCGAGAGAATCCGGCCCGTGTACCGGTTCTGCTGTGAAATCCCGGCCTGTGTACCGCCTCCGACGCCCGCCTGTGGCCGAAACCGGTACATGGGACCGCTTCTCTCGCCGGAGGTTGCGCCATCATGGTAGGGGGACGAGCCGAAGGGAGCCGGATGGCGGACGAGGTCGCCCGCGCGAGCGGGATCATATCCTCCCTGCGCAAGGGAGGGCGTCTGGACGAGGCGCTCGCCCTCGCCCGCCGCGAGCGTGAGCGGCACCCGGACGACGAGCGCCTGGCGCGCGCCCACTCCTGGGTGCTCTGCGACCTCGTGCGCCGTGACGGGGGAGACCCCGCCGCCCTTGCCACCGCCCTGCGCGAGCTTGCGGGGCTCTCGCTTCCCGAGAAGGGCAACGAGGTCCTCTACAAGAACCTCCTGCGACGCCTGACCGACGCCGCCTGGGACCTGCGGCGCGCGCATGACGAGGACGGCCTGCGCTGCCTCCTCGACGCGCTGCGCGAGGCCGTGCGCCTGGAGCCGGACGCTGAGTGGCTCTCTGCCGGCTCCCCGCGGTCGGCCGACGGGCGGCTCGTGCTCTCCACGTCGGAGGCGGAGCCGCTGCTGCGACCGTTCCTCTCGGCCTTCGGTGGCTCGTCGGAGGACTTGGACGCGCTGGTGGCGTGGTGCGGCCCAGAGCCGTTCGTCCTGGCGGAGGACCTGCGTCATGGCAGCTGGGAGGCGCCGGGCGAGAAGAACGGCGCGTCCGCGGACGCCCTCGCGGGGCTCCCGCGCACGCCGTTCTACGTGGAGTGGGCGAGTCCCCGTCGCGGCGCCGTGGGCATCACGGCCTACCGGCGCAGCGCGGCGCGCGAGTACAGCGGCCCGTCCGTGAGCATCGAGCGCAGCGTGGTGCGCGATGCGCGGCTGGCGGGGGAGCTCAGGACCCACGAGGTCTACGAAGCGGTGCTCTCGCCGGACGGGCGCTCCGTGCTGGGTGAGCCCGTGCCGTGCGCCGACCCCGCCGTGCGCGCGACGTTCGTCCGCCGCTTCGAGGGGCGCCTCGAGCGCGTGAGCGGCTACGGCTTCGTGCGCCTGCCGGGCGGCACGTCCGCCGCGAACGACGTCCTGGTGCCGGAGCGCATGGTGACGAGGCACGGGATCGAGGACCTCTCGGTGGTGAGCGGCGTCGCCGCGGCGAGCTTCCGCGAGGGCGAGAAGGGCGACGAGGGCAGCTGGGGCTTCGTCGCGGACAGCGTCGAGCGCGTGGTCCCGCCGCATCCCGCGGACGTGGAGAAGCGCACGAGCGGCGCCCTGCGGGTCGCCCGCGGCGGCGCGGCCTTCGTGGGGAACGTGCTCGTGCCCACGCGCATGGTCTCCGAGCTGGGCCTGCGTCCCGACCAGGAGCTCACGGTGCGGGCGCGTCTGCGCTGGGACCGGCGCCGCCGGACCTGGGACTGGGTGGCGACGGAGGTCTCGGGCTAGGGGCGGGCTCACGCCGCTAACGAAAAAGCCCGGAGGCCATATGACCTCCGGGCTGACTTTGTATGGTCGCGGGGGCAGGATTTGAACCTACGACCTTCGGGTTATGAGCCCGACGAGCTACCAGACTGCTCCACCCCGCAATGCGGTGCACCTCGCATGTGCAAGGAATAACTATACGCGTCGTCCTTCTCGCCAGCAAGGGTTTTCCCGATTGTGTACGACTCTCCACAATCGGGACGGGTCCTACAGGTCCCCGGCCGTGAGGATCTCCTGCGGGATGAGGCGCGCGCCCTCCACGACGGCGCGCAGGTAGTCCATCTCCCGGTCGCAGAGGACCGGCTCCAGCAGCTCGAGGCCCTCGACCCGCACGCCTCGCTGGTCGGTCTCCTCGTTCTCCAGCGGGTCGGGGAAGCGGCGCATGGCGCGGCGGAGCATCTTCCGGTACGCCGGGGCGAACGGCTCCACCGAGAAGCGGCCGCGTGCCAGCTCGCTCAGGCGCGCCAGGATGGAGAGGCCCGCGCGGTCGATGTCGCCCCAGTAGAGCACGCGCACGTCCTCGGCGCCCAGGCTGTCGAGAAGGTCGGGCAGCTTGTGGGGGTCGTCCACCAGGTAGCCGTTGCCAAAGACCACGCCGTGCACCCGCTCGCCCAGGATCTTCTTGCGGCCGTCGAGGAACAGCGCGTTTCTCATGTTGACCCAGGGGTCCAGGTTCTCGGAGACCACGAGGCGCAGGTGACGGTGGTGCTTGGGGATGTGGTGCAGCAGCTCGAGCTTGACCTGCGGGCGGGTGCGGACGACGTCGGTGAGCCCCATGAGGTGCAGGAGCTTGCGGCCGTCGGACTCGACGCCGAGGAACTTCTCGTCGCCGAAGAGCTGGTAGGAGAGCTCGCGCAGGCTGAGCGTGCCGTCGCCGAGCGTGGCGCCACCCGCGAGCGCACCGTCGAGGGCGCGCAGCTCGCGCTCGTAGCGGACGAAGGCGTCGGGGGTGCTGAGCAGCCAGCCGTTGATCCACAGGCGCGGGTCGAGGCCGATGATCCGGCGCCGCACGTCGTTGAGCTCGGGCGTCTGCTTGCGCACGGTGTCCAGCCCGGCGAGGCTGCGCTCGGGACGGCGCGCCGGCGGGCGGGGCCGCTCGGTGCGGGTGAGCGCCTGGGGCGCGGCGCTCTCGGCCGCGTCGTCCCCGCGGGGGACGCGCAGCAGGTAGCCGTCGTCCGCCTGCTGGAGAACGCCGACCTCGAGAAGGGAGGCGAGCACCGTCTCGTCCGCGTCGTACTTCTCGAGCACCGCGGTCACGTCCGCCGGGTCGATCGGCACCTTGCGCAGGCGCACGAGGCCGCTGGCTATGCCGCCGGAGACGCTGCGGAACTGCGGGGGGAGCTGCTTGCTCAGGATCTTGGCGAGCTCGAGCACGGTGGCGTGCTCCTGCTCGGTGAGTCGACGTGCCATGGGGGTCCTTGTCTCTTGGTTGCCCCCACAGCATACCGTACGCGCGCCGCCCCCCGACGCCCTTGCTTAGGAAAACGGGGTCGTTGCAGGTGCCGCAGCGAGAAGCGCCCGCGACGCCTCACCGCTACGACAGCGCCGCGCTCCACGCGCTCTGCAGCCCGAGCACGATCACGAGCGAGAGCACGTTCACGACGAGCGCCGCGATCGCGAGGCCCTTGCCACCCTTGGTGCCGCGCACGGTGCCGATCACGCCCACGATCGAGAAGACCAGGCCGATGGCGCCGATCATGAACGAGAGGTTGTTGACGATGGGGATCCACGAGGTCACGATCGCCAGGATTCCCAGCACCAGACCGACGATCGCCGCGGTTGACGTGGGCTTGTTGGTGTCTGCCATATCCGTTCCTTTCCTTCGGTGAGACTGTGGCTCGAATTATCGCGACCCCGCCGGCGCGATTCATTAGCTGCGAGCTAATGAAACCCGCCGGCCGCGTTGCTAGTCTTCAGCTACCTGTTGGCTGAAGGACACACGAAGGACCGGGTGATGACAGTGAGGAAGAACGCTCTCATGGGCAAGAGGATCGTCGTGGCCGCGCTGATGGTCGCGGCCCTGGCGACGCCGTGCGCGCTGGTCGGATGCGGCGGCGGGGCGCCCGCGGACACCGACGAGGCTCCCGTCGAGCAGGAGGCCGAGCCCGAGCAGGCCGAGCCCGAGGCCTCGGATGCCGAGTATGCCGTGACGATCGACGGCTCCGCGATGACGGAGGACTACGAGGGCAACCCCGCGATGATCGTCGACTTCTCGTTCACCAACAACTCCGACGAGGCGACCTCGTTCGCCGTCGCGTGCTCCCAGAAGGCGTTCCAGAACGGTGTCGAGCTCGAGCGCGCCATCACCACGGATGACCTCGGCAACGGCTACATGGCTGAGATCAAGCCCGGTGCCACCACCACGGCCCGCATCGCCTACGCGCTGACCGACGAGTCCGACGTCACCGTCGAGGTCGAGGAGCTCTTCTCGTTCGATGATACGATGCTGGCTGAGGCCACCTTCTCGGTGGCATAGCGCAGATGGAAGAGGGGAGGGGCCCGCATGAGCGAACCGCTGACCGAGGAGCTGCTCGACGAGCTCCTCTCTGCGTCTGACCTGGACAAGTACCTCGAGGAGCACGAGCCGCGCGCCCTGAGCCTTGCCGAGTACCTGCAGCAGCTGCTGGACGAGAAGGGCCTCGAGCGCTCCCGCGTGGTGCGCATGGCCAACCTGAACGACACGTTCGGCTACCAGATCTTCCAGGGCACGCGCCACCCGAGCCGCGACAAGGTGCTGCAGATCGCCTTCGCCATGGCCCTCACGCTGCGCGAGACCAACCGCGCGCTGACGGCCGCCGGCGTGAGCGAGCTCTACTGCAAGGACCGCCGCGACGCGATCATCATCTTCTGCATCGACCGCGGCTGCTCGCTCCAGAAGGTTAACGAGGAGCTCTACCGCTTCGGCGAGGAGACCATCTGCTAGCGAGGGCCGCCCAAAAGTACCCAGACAACGTGCCCGTGGCGACGTCGTCCCAGTTGGCGTCTCCCGAATCGCCGTTGTCTGGGTACTTTTTCGCGAGGTCGCGAAGTGGCCCTCTGCTAGGATGGGCGCATGGAAGATGAGCTCTCAAACTACCTCTCCGCGCTCGACCGCGACGGCTGCTATCGCGTGGACGCGACCCTCAAGGACGGCCGCCTCGAGACCACGCAGCGCGTCTACTTCGTGGGCGAGAACGGCGCCGAGCTGGGCCCCTTCGTGCGCAAGTACCTCGCCCCCGGGCTGGGCGGCGCGTACGAGCGGATCTTTGCCGCTCAGCGCGACGGGGTGCGGCTTCCCCATCTGCCCCGCATCGTCGAGTGCCACCGCCAGGACGAGCGCCTCGTCGTGGTCATGGAGCACGTCGCCGGCGAGACGCTCGCAGATGCCGCGGCGGCTGCGACCGACCGCCTCGACCTCGTGCGTCGCGTATTCCCCGACCTCTGCGACGCGGTGAGCGAGCTCCACGAGCTCCTCGACCCGCCCGTCATCCACCGCGACCTCAAGCCGGGCAACGTCATGGTCTCGGCCGCCGGCGTCACCCTTATCGACCTTGGCATCGCGCGCACCTGGCGCGAGGGCGGCGAGCAGGACACCACCCACTTCGGCACGCGCGCCTACGCCCCGCCCGAGCAGTTCGGCTTTGGCCAGACCGACGTTACGAGCGACGTCTACGCCCTGGGCATGCTGCTCTTCTTCTGCCTCGCGGGCCGCGACCCCGCGGCCGCGGACCGCGAGCGAGGCTTTGCGGCGGACGGCGTGCCCGAGGGCCTGCGCGACGTCATCGCCCACGCCGCCGAGCTCGACCCCGCGCGTCGCCTCCCGTCCGCCCGGGCATTCAAGGAGGCCCTGCTCGCCGCGCTGGGCGAGAAGGACCGGGAAGCCGAGCCGCCCACGTTCGAGGCGTCGGGCACGAGCCCCCTCGCGTGGCTCTCGCGCGTCCCGGGCTGGGTGGGCGTCGCATGGAACGTGCTCGTGGCGGCCGCCTGCGCGCTGCTGCTGATCGGCTGTGTGGGGGCGATGCTCTACCCCAACGCCGAACTCGCCACCTGGCCCACGTGGTATCTCCTCTACGCCTACCTGGCCTTCGCGATGCCGGTCATCCTCGTCGTCTCCTACCTGCTGCTCGACCGCCGGCCGCTGCGCCGGAGGGTGCCCGCGCTCGCACGACTCACCGTGCGCCAGGAGGCGCTCCGGGGGCTGCTCGTGCTTCTCGTCGTGTTTGCGGCGTGGGTCGTCGCGGCGATGGCGGCGGGAGTCTAGACCAGCTGCCTGACGGCCGCCTCTAGCTCGGCGACATCACCCGTGAAGTGGTACGCGTGCATGCCCGCGACGCGGGCGCCGATGCAGTTGTCCTCGTTGTCGTCTACGAAGAGGCACTCCGCCGGGTCCAGGTCGTAGCGCTCGCAGAGCAGCTGGTAGATCGACGGATCCGGCTTCATCATGCGCTCGTTGGCGGAGACCACCACGCCGTCGACGTAGGGGATGACGGGCGCGTGGCCGAGCTGCTCCATGATGCGGGTGGAGGCGTTGGAGAGCACGTAGACGCCAAAGCCCTCCTCCTTGAGGCGGATGCCGAGCTCGTTGACGTCGGAGATGGCCTCCGAGCGCTCCGGCCAGTGCGCGAGGCACTCATGCAGGTTGGGGTGCAGGCGCTCGGGCAGGTGGTGCTCGGCGTAGCGCGTCATGGTCTCGTGCCCGATGGTGCCCGAGTCGAGCAGGGTCCACAGCGGGCTGCCAAAGAGCGCGGCGTTGAGCAGGGCGGCGTCCTCGGGCGTGTCCGTGAAGCACGAGGCGAAGTAGGGGCCGTTGAACGTCATGAGCACGTTGCCCATGTCAAAGATCACGTTGCGTACCGGCTTTCCCATGCTTCTCCCTTCGACGCTCTCCTAGGCCGAAGTATAGCCGTGCCGGCGAGAAGAGGCGCGGAGACGCCGGCGCCTAGACCTCGATGCTCAGGAAGACGTAGGTGTCGCTGTCCTCGTCGAACTCGTCCTCGGGGTCCGTCGCGAAGTGGGCGTAGACCGTGAGCCCGTCCTCGGTGCCCTCGTACACGGAGACGTCGTCGTAGTAGGTTCCCGCCAGGAACTGCTCGGTGAACTCGGCGGGGAGCGTCGGAGACGGCATGCCGAGACCGGAGAGCATGCCCGCGAGCCGGTCGAAGTCCGCCTGCACGGCGGCGAGGTTCTTCTCCTTCGAGAGCGTCGCGTCTATGTCCGCGTGATAGCTGATCTCCTTCAGGGCGCCCGAGGCGTCCGTGTCGACGCATGCGTACGAGACCAGGGGCTCGTCGAGGGCGTCCAGGTAACCGTAGACGGAGTAGCCGTACGACGTCTGGCGCTGGGTCGGGTCGTCCGCCGAGACGTAGGCGCACCCGCCGTCCTCGAACGCCGCCTCGATGGCCGACACGCGCTCCGCCGCCTCGGCGCGCGCCTCCGCCCCCGCCTGCGCGGACGAGGCGAGGCGCGGGGTGAATATCGCCGCGAACACGAGGATCGGCACCAGCACGATCGCCGTGCGCCAGGCGCCGAGGCTCGGCAGGCGCACGCCGCCCCTCTCTGCGGCGATCCGTGCGGTCTCGTGGAACGCCCGCATGAGGCGCCAGAACCCGATGAAGCCCAGGGCGCTGCCCACGACCTCCAGCGCCTCGCCGGCCGGCGTCCCGCCGTCGCGCGAGTCCATGAGGCGACCGGCGGCGCTCGTGCCGATGCCCGCGTAGAGCTCTCCGGGCAGGGGAGTGTCCGCGGCCTCGCCGAAGACCTTCCGCTCCACGGAGCGCCAGGCGGGTCGGTTTGCCATCACGCGCGTGCCTATGGAGAACACGAGGCAGAGCGCCACGTAGACGATCACGAAGGGCAGCAGCGAGTAGAGCCCCAGCAGGTAGACGCCCTGGGACTTGAGAATGGCGTCGTCCACCGCGATGCAGGCGACCCATGCGGCGAGCCCCGGAAAGAGCGAGAAGAGGAAGTACGTCCCGAGCTTGGGCCAGAGGTAGAGCCGGCGAATCGCGCGCTTCTCGTCGTCACTGAACATGGGCGCTCCTAACGTGGGGTGGGACCAGTATAGAGCGCGCTCGACGTCGAATAACGTGCGAGAAGGTCAGCGGTGCCCCCACCGGAGCGCTCATTGGACCCTTTTGCCGGAGTACGGTGGTGGGACGTGTCGGCTGCTATGCTGCTGAGCCGTTTCTGGCTTTGCTATCCTGGCGATAAGCATCTAAACGGGAGCGAACATATGGGCGAGTTGTTCTCCGGGCGGCACATGTCGAATACGGTTCAGTCAGAGCGGGCAGACGTTGAGCGAGGGCTGCGCGCCGGATTCATCGATGCCGATCAAGAGGCTAAGGAACAGTATCGCCCTCGCTTGATAGCAAACGACAAGAGTACCGGCACCAATCTTCTGACGGTCCTCAAGCAGCAGCTTTCCCAGTGTAATAGTTTCGACATCTGTGTTGCGTTCGTGGCAAATAGCGGCTTGCAGCCGTTAGTGGAAGTCCTCTCTGAACTCAAACGCCGCAACATCAAGGGGCGCTTCCTCACTTCGACCTATCTTGCGTTCAATACGCCGGATGCCTACGGAAAGCTGCTCGAGTATGACAACGTAGAAGTCCGTGTGTACCAGGGAAACCTGCATGCGAAGGGGTATATATTCGACTACGGTGCGACGAGCACGATTATCGTCGGAAGCTCCAATCTGACCCAGATGGCGCTCACCTGCAACCGTGAATGGAACGTACTATTCCGCTCCTATGGAACTGGCGATATGCTCATCTCGCTTGGGGATGAGTTCGAGTCAATCTGGCAAGATCCCCAGACAATCCGCCTGACCCCAGAATGGATCGAGCTCTATCGCGAGACATGGACACCTCCCGAGCCGCCAAAGGCACGCCCCTACATAACCTATGACGGGGCGACCGAAAGCATCTCTACGAAAATCTCTCCCAACAAAATGCAGAGGCTTGCGCTTGAGGCGCTATCCAAGCTGCACGAACGTGGCGAGCGACGCGCTCTCCTTGTGTCTGCGACGGGTACAGGCAAGACGTATCTCTCGGCTTTTGATATCGAGGCGGAAAGACCTGCGCGCGTTCTGTTTCTCGCACATCGCCAACGCATACTGGAGGCCTCGCTTGCTAGCTACAGCAAGCTATTGGGTGATGCTTATACGTATGGCATCTATCAGCCTGGCCGCGATCAGGGAGGAGTTCGTCCTACCTGTCTGTTTGCCATGTGTTCGACGATCGTTCGCCACTTGGAAGAGTTTGACCCTTCGGCATTCGACTACATTGTGGTGGATGAGGCCCATCGTACGGGATCGAGCAGCTATCAAAGGATCATGGAGTACTTTGAGCCGTCGTTCTATTTGGGCATGACGGCAACGCCTAACCGCACTGATGGCTATGACGTCTTCGCCCTGTTCAATCACGTTATTGCATTTCAGATTACCTTGCAGGATGCTCTCGAGAACGACATGCTGGCGCCCTTTCATTACTTCGGAATTGCAGATCTAAAGATCAACGATGACGATATCGACGATCCGGCACTTTTCTCGAAGCTGACCTCAGATGAGCGCATCAAGCACGTCGTCTCCAAGATCGAGGAGTACACCGTTGGCAAAAGCCAACGACGGGGTCTCATCTTCTGTAACCGAAACGATGAGGCGGCGGAGCTGTCGCGGCGCTTCAATGAGCTGGGCTATAGAACGTGTGCGCTGAGCGGGGCCAACAGCGATGAGGAGAGGAATGAAGCCATTGCGAGGCTGGAGCGAGGCGAGCTCGAATACATCTTCTCGGTTGACATCCTAAACGAGGGCGTCGACATCCCCAGCCTCAATCAGATCATTATGCTCAGGCGCACTGAGTCGGCGATCGTCTTTGTTCAGCAGCTCGGGCGCGGTCTGAGGAAGGACGATCAGAAGGACTACGCACTGATCCTGGACTTTATTGGCAACTACCAGAAGAACTTTTTCGTGCCGGTGGCGCTTTCCGGTGATAGGACCTTTAACAAGGACAATATGAGGAAGCTGGTCAAAGAGGGCTCGACGGTCATTCCCGGAGCCTCAACAGTGAGCTTCGATCGAATTGCTGAAGCGCGCATCTATGAGGCGATCGACGGTGGAAGATTCAACGCGACAAGGCTGTTGAAGGATGAGTACTTCGACCTTAGGCAGATGCTTGGGAGAATTCCTGCGCTTGAGGAGTTTGACGCGAACAACGCCATCGATCCGCTTCGTCTTTTTGACAAGTTCGGGTCGTATCACTCGTTCCTCTCGAAATATGACCCTGATTATGACGTCAAGTTCAACGACACACAGGAACGCATACTCAAGTTTCTATCCCAGAAGCTTGGGAGCGGCAAACAGCTTGAGGACCTCCTGATCGTCAAACGCTTGGTGTCGGGCTCCCTTAGCTGGTGTGACCAAGAGCTTGAGCGTGCGTATGATTCAGCGGCGCTCGAGAGGGCTCGCCGCTCTGCCGTGTCTTTGCTTTCTGGCTCCTTCTCTGGCTCGGGGTCATTCATTCCCCTTGTTGAGGGACAAAGCGACGATCTGAGGCTCTCTCGAGCTTTTGCGAGCTCTTTAGCGGATGCCGAGTTTAAACGTCAGGTACTTGAAGTCGTCGACTTTGGCATCTCTCGCCATGCGCAGAACTATGGGGCACCGTACAAGGATACGGCTCTCGTGCTTAATGCTAAGTACACCTATGAGGAGGTCTGCTATCTCCTCAACTGGGAAAAGAACGTCAACGGCCAGAATATCGGTGGCTATAAGTTCGATCGTGCGACCAACACCTTCCCGGTTTTTATCAACTACGAGAAGGACCCTGACATATCAGATAGCACGAAGTACGAGGACAGGTTCATTACGGACAGGGAACTCGTGGCCATATCAAAGCAGCCACGCCATCTGGACTCTCCCGAGATCGAACGGCTAAGAGCGTGGCCAGGCAATGGCATGCGTGTCTTCCTATTTGTTCGCAAGAACAAGAACGACGGAGACGGCGGCAAGGAGTTTTACTTCTTGGGGGAGATGTTCCCCACAGGGGAGTACAAGGAAATCGTGATGCCTGGGGCGAACACTGCTGCTGTTGAGATTACTTATGAGCTGATGGATCCCGTTCGGCACGATCTATACGACTACCTGACCAGCAACATCGATTTGGTCGAGCAACAGTTCTAGTGACCAAAAGCTTTTTCGAGCTCCTTGACCACCTGGATGTCAGCAGGAAGCCAATCAACGTCCCAGAGTTGGTCAGATTCGAGCCAACAGAGATTCTCGTGTTCGGAATCGTTGATGGTGCCGGAGGAGATCTTGCAGGTGAAGCACTCCATTGATAGATGGAATGACTCGTAGTCGTGCTCGACAGTGCACAGGTACTCAAGGTCTCCGATGGCTACATGCAGCTCCTCGTCGATTTCGCGAATGCACGCCTGGGCGCCGGTCTCGCCGGATTCGAGTTTGCCTCCGGGGAACTCCCAACCGTCTTTGAACTCACCATAACCACGCTGAGCTGCGAGAATCTTATTATCTTTCCGTATAATTGCTGCCGCTACGTGCACCGTCTTCATTGTGCCTCCTTTGAGTCCGCAGGAAAGTATATGCGATTAGGACGACGGTCTCATTGTGTTCACCATGCAAGACGTTTGGCCTCCTTTGCTAGATGGTGCTTGCTACACTGGTGAGGCCGACAACCGCGAGAAAGGACCCACCATGTCTGACGTGCTGTTTGTTGAGTATCCGAAGTGCAGTACCTGCAAGCGCGCGAAGGCGTGGCTGGACGCGCATGGTGTTGCGTACACCGACCGCCACATCGTCGAGGACAACCCGACGGCCGAGGAGCTCGCTGTCTGGCAGGAGCGCTCCGGCCTCCCCGTGCGCCGCTTCTTCAACACGAGCGGCATGCTCTACCGCGAGCGCAACATCAAGGCGCAGCTCGACGGCGGTATGTCGGATGCGGAGGCCTTCGCGCTTCTCGCCGAGAACGGGATGCTGGTCAAGCGACCGATCGTCGTGGGCGAGGACTTCGTGCTCGTGGGCTTCCGCGAGGCCGAGTGGGAGAAGGCGCTGCTGTAGCGAACGCTAGGCGAACATTTGTTTTCTAGTTGCGCGTGAATCACAAATCGGGGCTCGAGGGACGGGTCCCGATTTCTTTGTAAGCCTCCTGCCTGCGGTTCTTCTCGCCCGGCGTGCTCGATTCTAGTTGCCTTCTAGTTATCACATGCTTATCAAGCGGGGCGCGAGGATATCGTGTCTGGTGTCCGTGGCATACTGAGTGAAAAGAACGGGGAGGGGAGAAGGCTATGCTGACGCGCGAGTTCTGCGCCGAGAACATGGAGCTGGTGCCGGCGGCGGTCGCGGCCGGCGCGGCGCGCATCGAGCTCTGCGACAACCTCGCCGTGGGCGGGACCACGCCCAGCTACGGCGTCATCGAGGCCGCGACGCACCTTGCCGAGCGTCGTGGCTTTGACGTCATGTGCATGGTCCGCCCGCGCGGCGGAAGCTTCGAGTACACACGCGACGAGGTAAAGATCATGCGGAGCGACCTCTTCACCGCCGCCAGCCTCGGCGTGACGGGCGTGGTCTTCGGCTGCCTGCGCGACGGGCACCTGGACCACGAGCTCACGTCCGAGCTCGTCGACATGGCGCACGCTCCCGGCTTCGGTCCCAGGCATGGCGTCGAGGTGACCTTTCACATGGCCTTTGACGCGCTGCCGGCAGACGAGCAGCTCGACGCGATCGACTGGCTCGCCGAGCAGGGCGTGACGCGCATCCTCACGCACGGCGGCCCCGCGGGCACGCCGATCGAGGACAACCTCGACCGCCTGCGCTCCTTCGTCGAGCGCGCGGCCGGCCGCATCACGATTCTGCCTGGCGGCGGCATCACCTGGGAGAACGCCGAGCGCATCGCCGCCGAGCTGGGGGTCAGCGAGGTTCACGGCACCAAGATCGTGAGGCTCCCGTAATGGCGCGGCCCCGCAGGGCGCGTCGCTTCGCCCAGGTCCGCGACGACCTCGGCTGCAACCTGAGCGAGGACGAGCTGCTCGCGGCCCTGTCCGCGCCGGACGCGCATGTGGCCAACACGGCCTTCTCGGGTCTGGAGCTCTCGGACGTGGCGGCAAACGGGACGGTCTTCGAGAACGTGGTCTTCCGTGGCTGCACGTTCGAGCGCGCCAACCTCTCCAACTGCACGTTCACCGACGTGCTCTTCTCGGGATGCCGCTTCGTGCGCTGCGACATGGGGCGCAGCTGGCTCAACCGCGTGGACCTTCGCAGCTGCTCCGCGCCGGGTCTGTCCTTCCTCAAGGGCCGGCTCTCCGGAGTCTCGCTGGCGGACAGCCAGCTCGCCTACGCGGACTTCTCGGAGGCGGCCGTCGACCAGCTCGTGGCGAGCGAGACCAAGCTCTCCGAGGCGAGCTTCCACGCCACGCGCCTGCGCCACCTGGCGCTCGACGGCTGCGACCTCTCTCGTGCGACGTTCTTTCGCACGAGCCTCTCCGGCGTGGACCTTTCCACGTGCGACGTCTCAGGGCTGCGCGTCTCGAGCGACCTGCGCGAGCTGCGCGGCGCCGTCATAGATTCCGACCAGGCCGTCGAGCTCATCGGGCTTCTCGGCATCCAGATCAAGGAGGAGGACTGGGCATGATCGACGAGAACGCCCCGCTGGAGGAGGTCCAGCGCGTCTTTCGCAACGACCACTTCGCCACCGACGCCTGCGGCTGCCGCGTGGTTGAGGCTGCGCGCGGCCACGCGGTCTGCGAGTTCGACATCACCGAGCGCCACCGCAACGAGAAGGGCGGCGTGATGGGCGGCGCCATCTTCACGGTGGCCGACCTGGCCTTCGCCGTGGCGTCCAACGTGGGCGAGACCACGTCCGTCTCGGTGAGCAGCTCGATCGAGTTCATGAGCGCGGCCCGCGGTACGCGCCTCATCGCCACGGCGGACGCCGACAAGAACGGCCGCACGCTGGGCTTCTATACCTGCCTGGTCACCGACGAGCTGGGCACGCCCGTCGCCCGCGCCACGCAGACCTGCATGCACCTGCAGAAGTAGCGCGGTCGCGTGCCGCCCTACGGCAGCGGCGGCAGCTGCTCAGGCATGTCGCCCACGAGCGGGCGGACGTAGCGCAGGAAGTCCTCGGTGACGCCCATGCCGTCCTCGGAGATCCACTCCGCGGGGACGTGGCGCACCTGGTTGGCGACCGAGAGCACGTCGATGAGCTTGGTGCGCACCTCGTAGGGGTCGTCTGCGATGCGCTGGAGCGCGCACATCTTGACGCTCTCCCCGTCGAGGGCGGCGCGGGCGCTCGTTCCGCCGATCATGTAGGCCTCGTCGAGGTCCGTGCGGCTCACGACCTGGCTCGCGCAGCGCTGCAGGGTGGAGAGCTCCACAGCACGCGTCTTGCAGCCGAGGCGCTCCTTGGTGACGGACGCGAGGTAGCGACCGGTGCCGGAGAGCGTCGCCAGGTGGCCGAACTCGTCCACGCCGGCGCCAGGGGCGGCGAGCTCGCAGTAGAGCGTGCCATCCGGCGTGCGGACACCCTCGCTGACGCCCACCATGACGGTGTTCTTCTGCTCGAGGAGCTGCGTCAGGCGCTCCATGAGGACGTCCTCCACGAGTGGGACCTCCGGGAGGAGCACGAGGTCGGGCCTGGCGAGCGCGGAGGAGGCGGCGAGCCAGCCGGCGTCGCGGCCCATGATCTCCACGAAGGTGACGCTCTTGAGGTCGTAGACGTCGGCGTCGAGGGCCAGCTCGGCCATCGAGGTGGCCACGAGCCGCGCCGCGCTGCCGTAGCCGGGCGTGTGGTCGGTGCCCACGAGGTCGTTGTCGATGGTCTTGGGGATGCCCATGAAGCGGATCTCGCTGCCGACGCTTTGGCCGTAGTCGCCAAGCTTGGCGATGGTGTCCATGGAGTCGTTGCCGCCGATGTAGAGCACGCAGGACGCGCCGACCTCCTCGAAGCGACGGAACAGGTCCTGGTAGAGGGCCTCGTTCTCCGTGGCCTTGGGCAGCTTGAAGCGGCAGCTGCCCAGCCAGCTCGCCGGCGTCTGCTTGAGCAGCGAGAGGCTGCGCGCGTCGGGGACCTTCTCGTCCAGATCGACCGTGCGGCCGGCGAGAAATCCCTGGATGCCGTAGCGCATGCCCGTGACGCGGACCCCCTGGGAACGGGCCGCCGCGATGGCGCCCGCAAGGCTCGCGTTGATGGCGGCGGTGGGCCCGCCCGACTGTCCAACCAGCACGCACTTCTCGGCCGTCATGGCGCCTCCTTGGTCGCGACTGCTGTGAACCCAGCATACCGCAAGCGCGCCACCGTCTTGCGAGAGGGCGTCCCGCACGCATCGGTGCCGGACGCCCTCTCGTGGCTCTTTGTGCTGCCTGCTGCTCGCTACTTGCCGAGCACCTTGCGGCCCAGGGCGTCGGCGGCGACGATGGCCGCGTGCAGCTCGTCGGGCGTGACGTCGCCCGCCAGGTTGTGGATCGTCTCCCCGGGGGCACAGGCGTTCTCGGCGATCGTGTGGATCTGCTCGTCGGTGGTGACGCCCAGCTCCTCCAGGGTCACGGGCAGGCCGACCTCGAGGCAGAAGTCCTGGACCTCGTCGAACTCGTCCTGCGAGACACCCTCGAGGACCAGCTGGACCAGCGTGCCAAAGGCCACGCAGCAGCCGTGCGGCGCGCTGTGGCCGCCGAGGGCGGTGAGGCCGTTGTAGAAGGAGTGCGCAGCCGCGCAGTTGACGTTGTCGGCACCCACGCCGGACAGGTACACGTTGGCCTCGATGATTGCGTCGAGAGCCGGAGTGACCACGTTCTTCTCGCATGCGGCGATGGCCTGAGAGCCGTAATCGCGCAGGGTCTCGTAGCACAGGCGCGCCAGGGCCATGCCGGCGCGGGTGATGCCGGTGCCCTCGAGGCTGGGAGACTCGGTGCGGATGGAGGCGCGGCCCTCAAAGTAGGTGCCCAGCGCGTCGCCCATTCCGGCCACCAGGAAGCTCACGGGCGCGTTGGCAATCACCTCGCTGTCAACCATCACGGCGTCGGGGTTGGTGGGATAGAAGAGGTACTTGTCGAAGGTGCCGTCATCGTTGTAAATGACGGAGAGGCCGGTGCAGGGGGCGTCGGTCGCGGCGACGGTCGGGATGATCACGACATGCTTGCCCGTGTAGTAGGCGGTCGCCTTGGCGGTGTCGACGGCCGAGCCGCCTCCGACGGCGACCACGGTGTCGATCTCGTCCTGCTCGACGATGGCCTGCATCTTGGCGATTTCGCTCTTGCTGGAGATGCCCCCGAAGATCTCATAGCGGCGGTAGTCATCAGACCCGGCGTCCTCGAAGCTCTGCTCGATCTTGTCGTGACACGCCTTGTGGCCGCTCTTGGAGCAGACGAAGAGCCAGCGATGGCCCATGTAGCCCATTTCCTCGGTGAACTTGAGCAGGGCGCCCTTGCCCTGGACATACTTCAGGGGCTCCCGCATCGCACGCAAACGCTTCATGAAAGGCCTCTTTCTCTCAGGTGGCGTCGGCATCTTGGCAGTCGGCTCCAAATTCGCCGCAATTCTAGTTCCGATGTGCGAGCGGTGTCGTGTGTGGTCGGCTATCAACACGAACTCGAAACAGAGCAACACGGATGTCTTTGGGACTACGAGCGGGTCGGGTCTCGACGTATAATTCTCCCTTGGACTGACGTGCGGCCGCTCGTGCGACCGCGGAGGACGGGAGGCAGCATGGGAGCATTTTTCGGCGCGGTTTCTCATCGCGACGTCGCACTGGACGTCTTCTTTGGCGTCGACTACCACTCTCACCTGGGCACGCGCCGTGCGGGCATGGTCACCTGCCGCGAGGGCGGCGGCTTCAACCGCCAGATCCACTCCATCGAGAACACGCCGTTCCGCACCAAGTTTGAGCACGACCTGCCCGCCCTCTCCGGAACCTGCGGCATGGGCTGCATCTCCGACAACGACCCGCAGCCGTTGCTCGTCCGCTCCCACCTGGGTCTCTATGCCATCTCCACGGTGGGTGCCATCGCCAACACCGACGAGCTCGTGGCGCGCTTCGAGGAGGATGGCCACCAGTTCATGGCGCAGAGCTCGGGCGAGGTGAACGTCAACGAGCTCGTCGCCGCGCTCATCAACACCCAGGCCAACATCGTCGAGGGCATCCGCTATGCGCAGGACTCGATCGAGGGCTCGCTCACGCTGCTGATCATGACCGAGTCCGGCGAGCTCATCGCCGCGCGCGACGCCATGGGCCGCCTGCCGGTCCTCATCGGCAAGGACGACGACGGCTACTGCGTCTCCTTCGAGTCCTTCGCCTACGGCAAGCTCGGCTACACGGATGAGTACGAGCTCGGCTCCGCGGAGATCGTGAAGCTCACCGCCGACGGCTACGAGACCCTCTCCCCGGCGCGCGACGAGATGCGCATCTGCGCGTTCCTGTGGGTCTACTACGGCTACCCCAACTCCAACTACGAGGGCGTCAACGTCGAGTGCATGCGCTATCGCAACGGCGCCATCATGGCCCGCGACGAGCGTGCGGCGGGGCTGCTCCCCGAGGTCGACTACGTGGCCGGCATGCCCGACTCGGGCCTGCCCCACGGCATCGGCTACGCCAACGAGTCCGGCGTGCCGCTCGCGCGCCCCTTCGTGAAGTACACGCCCACCTGGCCGCGTTCCTTCATGCCCGCCAACCAGGAGGTCCGCAACCGCGTCGCCAAGATGAAGCAGATCCCGGTGCCCGAGCTCATCCGCGACAAGCGCCTGCTGCTCGTCGACGACTCCATCGTCCGGGGCACCCAGATGCGCGAGACGATCGACTTCCTGCGCGACACCGGCGTCTCCGAGGTCCACATGCGCTCGGCCTGCCCGCCGATCATGTACGGCTGCAAGTTCCTCTCGTTCTCCCGCAGCCGCTCCGAGTACGAGCTCATCGCGCGCCGCAAGGTTCGCGAGCTCGAGGGCGACGAGGGCGAGAAGCACCTCGACGAGTACGCCGACGGCCGCAGCGAGCGCAGCCGCTGCCTCCTGCGCTCCATCTGCGAGGAGATGGGGTTCGACTCGCTGGAGTACCAGAGCCTGGACGGCATGCTCGAGGCCATCGGCATCGACCGCAAGAAGATCTGCACCTACTGCTGGACCGGCCGCGACTAGGTGCGGGCGGCGGGCCCCGGGCCCGCGCCGCTAGCAGTTGCCCACGTAGACGTGGTCGAGGTGTCGGCGCGACACCTCGGCGAGCCCCCGCACGACCTCGACGGGCGTGGGCGGTCGGTCCGTGAGGTGCCAGCGCGGGAAGAAGCGGGTGACGTGATGCACGATCGTCTCGCGACCACGTCCGCCGTCGAGGCTCGCGAGCCAGCCCGCGAGCGCGTCCATCTCGTCCTCGCCGTCGTTCATGCCCGGCACCACGAGCGTGGTCACCTCGAGGTGGCAGCTCGGGTCGGCGGCAAGGTGCTCGATCGTGCCGCGCGCGCACGCGAGCGAGCCCGGTGCGCCCCCGCAGGCCTCGTAGAACGCGTCCGAGAAACCCTTGAGGTCGATGTTCGCCGCGTCGAGAAGCCCCTCGAGCTCGTCGATGACGGCCGGCTCCACGCACCCGTTGGACACGAGCACGTTGACGAGGCCCGCCTCGCGTGCCAGCCGCGCGCAGTCGCGGACGTACTCCCAGGTGACGAGCGGCTCGTTGTAGGTGTAGGCGATGCCGGAGACGCGCTCGTCCCGCTCGCGCGCGTCGAGCGCGAGCGCCACCAGCTCATCGGGGGAGACCTCGCGCCAGCGCGCGTCCTTCTCGCCCGCCTGCGAGATCTCCCAGTTCTGGCAGAAAGGGCAGCGAAGGTTGCAGCCGTAGCCGCCCACGGAGACCACGTACGTGCCGGGCATGAAGCGGGCGAGCGGCTTCTTCTCGATGGGGTCGAGCGCGATCGACGTGAGGCGGCCGTAGCCCTCCGGCACGACGCGGCCGTCGCGGTTGCGCCGGGCGCGGCAGGCGCCGAGCGCGCCGGGGGCGAGGCGGCAGCGGCGCGGGCAGACGTCGCAGGTGGCGGTGCCGGCAACGGGCGCGCGGTCCTTCTCGCCCGCGCTCATCTGTGGCGCTCCACGACGAAGCGCTCTATCGCGACGCCCTCCTCCGAGAGCGCGATGCCGCCCTTGCGCGCGGCAATGCGCAGCTGCTCGTCGACGGTATCGACGCCGTCAAGGTCCGGGAGCAGCAGGCCGCGGCGGCCGTCCGGCGCGCTCACGATCACGCCGTAGCGGCGCGGGTCGAGCCCCTCGCGGCTATCCACGGGCTCGGGCTCGCCGAGGACGTCGACGTCGTAGACGAGCTCGGGGAGCTCGTCCGCCGTGACGGGCGGGAAGCGCGGGTCGTGCAGGCCGGCGGAGACCGCGTTGGCCACGATCTCCTCCGCGAGGCTCGACCGCGTGGGCGCGATGGTCCCGATGCAGCCCCTGAGCTGGCCGTTCTTTGTGAGCGAGACAAAGCAGCCGGCGCGGCGGGAGAGAAGGTCCGTCGGGAGGCCGTCCGGCAGGGGGAGGCGGCTGCCGGTGCGCACGCGGTGCTCGAGCGAGGCGCGGGCGAGCGAGACGAGGTCGTCCTCTCCGGCGCGGCGGCGCTCCATGTCCGCCGCGTGCCACGCCTCGTACTTCTCGCCGAAGGCGCGGTCGGGGTCCGAGCCCGCCGGCCCCGTGGGCGAGAAGCACGCGACGCCGTAGCCCACGCCGAAGGGTCCCTCGTGCGAGAGCAGCTCGGCCTCGACGGGTGTGCGGTCCAGGGCTCCGGCCATGATCTGGAAGGAGCGCAGGCCGCACTCGGCGGCGCGCTCGCAGAGGCCGGGGTCTGCCGTGAGCAGCGCGAGGAAGTCGCCGCTTTCAAACGCGTCGCAGGTCAGACGGTCGAAGACGGGTCCGTCGGGCGAAAAGCCGTACGGGCCGTCCGCGGCGAGCTTGTGCGACAGGTCTCCGGACGCGACGTAGGCGACGCGGCGGCCGAGGCGCCCCGCCGCGCGGGCGACGAGCTGACCCATGCGGTAGTGCTGGAGCGGGGAGAGGCCAGAGATGCCCATCCGGACCACGCGGTACGGCGCGGTCTCGGTCCCCGCGGCGCGGAGCTCGTCGTAGGCCAGCTGGATGAAGTGGAGCGGCACGAGCACGCCCCAGTCGAGGTCGGGCTCGCGCTCCCCGGAGGTCCCGGCGGGAAGGTCCTCCCCGCGGGCGAGCCGGCAGAGCTCGGCGACGAGCTCCTCGTCGTAGGCGACGTATGAGCCGTCCGCGGTGTCGCCGAACTGCGTGAACGTCCCACGGGCGCCGGGTCCCGGGGCTATGTGCAGGTAGTCGAGGTACATCGCCGTGTGCGGGCTGGAGATGACGATCGTGTCCGGCTGAAGTGCCGCTATGCGCCGCGCGACCTCGCGGTAGGCGTCCACGGTCGACTGGATTCCCCGCTCGCGGCCGTGGCCCACGCCGGGGACGATGAGGGGCGGGTGCGGAACGGCGACTGCGATGACGACGGACATGCGACCACCTCCCGGATGCCCGGTGTGACGCTTCCGTCATGGTCGGCGGCCCGCCGGGCGCAGTTGGTACTATTGTGCCCAGTCAAGACGCGGAGAGTGGGGAGAAGCGCATGACCGTTGTCCTTGTGGTGCTGGGCGTGCTCTCGATCGCCTACGGCCTGCTCATGGCCGCGCTCTACCCGGCGGGCGGCTTCTTCCTCGTGTGGGTCGTCCTGGGCGCGGCGCTGCTCGCGGCATGGCGCTTCCAGCCCGCCCGGCTGGCGATATGCGCCGTCTGCGTGGTCGGCCTTCTCGCCGTGGGCGCGCTCTCCGCGCTGATCGTGACCACCGCGGCGGCGACCCCGCCCGCCGGGCTCGACTGCCTGGTCGTGCTCGGCGCGGGGCTTCGCCCCGACGGGACGCCGACGGAGACGCTCCGGTATCGCCTCGACGCCGCGCTCGACTATCTCGAGGAGAACCCCGAGACCACCTGCATCGTGTCGGGCGGCCAGGGCTTCGGCGAGTCGCGGACCGAGGCGGACGCCATGGCCGACTACCTGGTGGGAAGGGGGCTCGACGCTGAGCGCGTCACCAAGGAGGAGCTCTCGACCACCACGGCCGAGAACATCCGCAACTCCGCGGGGCTTCTCGCCCCGGGCGCGTCGGTCGCCGTGGTCACCAACGACTTCCACCTCTACCGCGCACTGCGCATCGCGCACGAGAACGGGCTGCCGGAGGCGTATGGCCTGGCAGCCCGTACGAACCCGCTCTATCTTCCTCAGGCGACGCTGCGCGAGTGCTTTGCGGTCGCGAAGGACGCCCTCGTCGGCAACATCTAGCGCCTAGTTTGCAGCCTCGGCGTCCAGCGTCTCGCGGATGGCGAGGATGAACTCGCGCGTGCCGAGCGTCTCCGGGTTGGGGAGGCTGGTGATGCGCGCGAGGTCGCCGGTCATGCGGCCGGACTCGATCGTGTGGACCGTGGCCGCCTCCAGGCGGTTGGCAAAGTCCACGAGCTCGGGCAGCTCGTCCAGCTCGCCGCGCTTGCGCAAGGCGCCGGTCCAGGCAAAGATCGTGGCCACGGAGTTGGTGGACGTGGGCTCGCCCTTGAGGTGCTTGTAGTAGTGGCGCTGCACGGTGCCGTGGGCCGCCTCGTACTCGAAGTAGCCGTGCGGGCTCACGAGCACGGAGGTCATCATCGCCAGGCTGCCAAAGGCCGAGGACAGCATGTCGCTCATGACGTCGCCGTCGTAGTTCTTGCACGCCCAGATGAAGCCGCCCTCGGACTTGACCACGCGCGCCACGGCGTCGTCGATCAGCGTGTAGAAGTACTCGATGCCGGCCGCCTCGAACTTCTCGCGGTACTCCGCCTCGTAGATGTCCGCGAAGACGTCCTTGAAGCGGTGGTCGTAGGTCTTGGAGATCGTGTCCTTGGTGGCAAACCACAGGTCCTGGCCCGTGGAGAGCGCGTACTCGAAGCAGCTGCGGGCAAAGCTCTCGACGGAGGCGTCGAGGTTGTGCTGGCCCTGGACCACGCCGGGGCCGTCAAAGACGTGGACGAGCTCGCGGTGCTCGGTGCCGTCGGCGGCGGTGTAGACCAGCTCCACCTTACCGGGCGCGTCGATGCGCATCTCGGAGTTCTTGTAGACGTCGCCATAGGCGTGACGTGCGATGGTGATGGGCCTCTTCCAGCAGCTCACCACCGGGTCGATGCCCTTGACCACGATGGGGGCGCGGAAGACCGTGCCGTCGAGCAGCGCGCGGATGGTGCCGTTGGGGCTCTTCCACATCTGCTTCAGGCCGTACTCCTCCACACGCGCGGCGTTGGGGGTGATGGTGGCGCACTTGACGGCCACGCCCAGGCGCTTGGTGGCCTCGGCGGAGTCCACGGTGACCTGGTCGTTGGTCTCGTCGCGGTGCTCCAAGCCGAGGTCGTAGTACTCGGTCTTGAGGTCGACGTAGGGGCAGATGAGCTCGTCCTTGATGATCTGCCAGATGATGCGCGTCATCTCGTCGCCGTCCATCTCGACGAGCGGGGTCTTCATCTCGATCTTGGCCATGGGAGCCTCCCGGGGTCGCTGTGGTCACGGGGAGAAATGTATCACGGTGCGTGGGTCGGGGCGGTAAAACGTGCGCAAGTTGAGACACGCCGGACACACGAGGGCCCGGACTCACCGCAGCGATCTGGCGAGAAGGACGATGTGCCCTAAAGCTCGGTCGAGAAGCCGTCCAGGCGCCAGGGGATGTCGCCGTCGCAGGCGCTCAGCCTGGCGTAGAGCGGCTTGCCCTCGACGGCCAGGATTCCCGTCTCGAACCAGGCGCGGCTCCCGTCCTCCGACACGCTGAGAAGGCCCTCGGCCTGCACGCGCGCGAACGTGAGCGCGAGGTAGCCGCGCAGGACGCAGCGGTCGGGGCCCCAGGAGTCGGGGGCGAGGCTGTCGGCGAGACTGGCCAGCGCCTCGTCCCAGGACCCGAGCTGGACGGTGGTGGCGAGCAGCCGCTCCGCCCGCGCGAGCGGCCCGGTCGCCTCGCCGAGGCCCTCGAGGCCGACCTCGCCCGGCTCTCCGGCATCGACGTCGACGAGCGTCCAGCGCTTCCCGGCGACGGGCTTGGCCGAGCGGCGCAGCGAGACCCTCACGGGCGTGACGCCGTCGGGCTGCCGGTAGCGAAGCGGGAAGGTCGCGTTGCTGCGCGTTCCCTCGACGGATCCGGTGGAGCGGGCGACGCGGAAGTCCTCCTCGAGCGTCGCCATGGGGTCGACGTCGGGCGGGAGGACCTGGTAGAGCGTGCTGAGCTGCTCGTCGGAGCAGCGGACGTCGCGATGGAAGTCCTGCGGGAGGTCGCTCTGGGCGGCGGCCGGCTTGGGGGAGGCCTCCGACGCGGGCTGTTCACGGACGTGCTCCGGGACGTAGGTGATGGTGAGCGAGATCGAGGGTTCCGGCGCAGCCTCGGGCTCGGGCACGGGTTCCGGCTCTGGCACGGGTTCCGGCTCTGGCTCGGGTTCGGGCTCGGGCTCGGGCTCCGGCTCCGGCTCGGGCTCGGGCGTCGCGTCAACAACGGGTTCGGGCTCAGGCTCCGGCTCCGGCTCGACGACCTTCTCGACGTGCCGCGGCTTCACGGGCTTCAGCGCCTTCGCGCCGCGCCGGCGCTTCCACGGCTTGCCACCCGCGACCTTGGGCTCCTCGCGTCCCAGCAGCTCGAGTGCCCGGTCGTACTCCTCGCAGGCGAGGACCGTCCCGTAGACGTAGCCCTTCTTGAAGACCGTCAGCTTGACGAACTCCGAGAGCTCCTCGCAGAGCCCGCGCATGTCGTCGCAGCCCAGATCCTGGGGCGCGAGGCCGTCCGCCTCGAGCACCTCCTCGAGGCGCGGGAGCAGCGTCTGCCTCCCCACGCCGACCTCGCGGGAGAGCAGCTGGTACAGGTACAGGCGATTGCCCGGTGTGATCTTAGGCATGAGGGTCCTCTTTCGGGGGGCGTGCCCGCGGCGCGGGCGGGACCCCTACCTTACTCTCAAATTGTGGAGGCGTTCTGCCGGCCCTCGCGTGCGGCGCGGTTGCGGAGGTTCTCCACCGTGGCCTCCATGCCGTGCGGAGCGTAGGCAAGTCCCTGGAGCGTCTCCAGGTCGTGCGGCAGGTAGGCGGCGAGCGAGAGCTCGGCGGTCTGCTCCACGCGCTCCGGGACCGGGCCGGGCTTCGCCGTGAGCGCGAGCACCCGCGCTCCCTGCGCGCCGAGGCGCCGCTCGTACTCGCTCGCGGGGTCGTTGGGGCGCTCGGAGCGGGCGTCGCGGCTCTCCCAGAGCAGCTCGTAGCCCGCGAGCGGGACCTGCGTGAGCATGAAGTCGAAGAGCGGCTGGCTGTCCGTGCGCAGCCGGACCTCGCCCGAGGGGGCCAGCACCTCGCGGAAGTCCATCAGCCGCTCCATGCAGGCCATGCGCTTGCCGGCGTCGCGCTTGCGCGGGAACGGGGTCGGGAAGTTGAGGTGGATCACGGAGAGCTCGCCGGGCGAGAAGAACTCGCGCACGCGCATGCCCGTGCTCGGGACCACGACGACGTTGGGAAGTCCGCTCTCGAAGACGCGCTGCGCTGCGTATGCCACGCAGATGGGCTCGGAGTCCATGGCGACGAAGAGCACGTCGGGCTCCCGGCGGGCCGCCTCGACGGCGAAGGCGCCCTTTCCACAGCCGAGGTCGAGCCTCATCTCGGAGAAGGGCGCCGCCCCGAGGGGCGCGCAGGACTCCGCCCAACGACCGCGCAGGTTCTCGGGCTTGAGCTCTATGACGCTGCCGTAGCGCTCGAGACGCTCCTCGAGCACGAAGTTCTTCGGCAGGCGGGCATGAAGGGCGTGGGGCATGGGGAGGGACTCCGTTTCGCGCTACAGCAGCTCGTCGAGGGTGGCGCCGTAGGAGGGGAGGAACTCCCGTAGGAAGTCCGCGACCTCGGGGAGCTCGGAGGCCATCTCGTCCACGGCGGCGCGGCAGCTCGCCTCGGCGCTCGCGAACTCGGTGTTGCCCGAGCGCGCCTCCTCAACGCACTTGATGAGCGCGGAGATCTTGTCGGCCGCCTTCACCAGGCGGCGGAGGTACGCCTCGTCCTCGCCCGCGTCCTCGGCGGGCCAGAGCACGTCCTCGAGGGAGGGCCGCAGGTCGGCGGGAAGCGAGCCGAGCAGCCGCTCCTCGGCGCTGCGCTCGACGGCCTTGTAGGCGTCTCGGATGGTTCCGTCGTGGTACTTGACCGGCGTGGGAAGGTCGCCCGTAATAATCTCCGACGCGTCGTGGTAGAGCGCCACGAGTGCGGCGCGCTCGGCGTCGAGCTCCCGGCCGAACCTCACGTTGCCGATGACGCACAGCATGTGCGCGATGAGCGCCACCTCGAGTGAGTGCTCGGAGAGGTTCTCGGGACGCGAGCTGCGCATGAGCGACCAGCGCTCGATGTACTTCATCCGCGAGAGGATCGCGAGGAAATGGGACTCCGCAGGTTCTGCGGAGTCGAAGGATGCAAGGTTCTTCTCGGCCACTAGTCCTGGTCCTCCTGAATGCTCTGGAGCGTTGCCATGAGTGCGGGGATGACCTGCTTCTTGCGGCTCACCACGCCCGGTAGGCGCGCCTTGTCGCCCTCGGGCTCGACGTCGAAGGCGCGCGCCACGATGCTCTCGGCACCGTCGCCGTACCACATGATCTCGCTCGAGGAGGTCTTGACGTCGGTGAACAGGTAGAAGACGAGCGGGAGCTCCTCCTCGCGGGCGGCCTCGCCGAGGTAGGGACCCACGAGCTTCTCGGCCGCGAGACGACTGCGGTCGGTCATGTAGCTGCCCTGGCCGACGCCGAACTTGACGTTGCCGCGGCTGAACACCTTGAAGTCGCCGCCGAAGACCTCCTCGGCGGTGCGGCCGGTGAGGTCGGCGCCCGCCTCGAACATCTCGTCCGCATACGTGGCGATGTCGACGCCCGCGATGGCCGCGAGCTCCTCGGCCGCCGCGCGGTCGACGCCCGTGCAGGTGGGGGAGCGAAACGCCAGCGTGTCGGAGAGGATCGCGGAGAGCATGAGGCCGGCGATGTCCTTGGGCACCTCGACGCCGTTCTCGTGGTACATCATGTTGACGATGGTGCAGGTGCACCCCACGGGCATGTTGCGGAAGTAGGCCGGGCCGCTCGTCTCGATGGAGCCGATGCGGTGGTGGTCGATGATCTCCATGATCTCCGCCTGCTCGAGGCCCTCCACGGACTGCGAGCGCTCGTTGTGGTCGACGAGGATGACGTGCTTCTTCTTGGCGGAGAGCAGGTTGGGCGAGCTGATGAGGCCCACGTACTTGCTGTTCTCGTCGATGACGGGGAAGAAGCGGTGGCGGGAGCGCGCCATCATCTTGCGGGCGTCGTCAATCGCGGTGTTGACGCTCACCTTGAGGATGTTCTCGGAGAGCATCTTGGCGCGCACGGGGATGGACATGGAGATGAGGCGCGCGGCAGCGTAGGTGTCGTAGGGCGTGGTGATGATGGCGCAGCCGTGGCGCTCGGCGGAGGCGATCACGCGGTGCGAGACATGCGCGCTGCAGCAGACGATCAGGCAGCTGGCCTCGCACTCGACGGCGAACTGCTGGGTCTCGTAGCGGTTGGTGGTGAGGATGATGTCGCCGGGCTGGACGGTGTCCTCCATGAGCTCGGGCGTGGTGCCCACGCGCACGTTGCCGCCCTCGACGCGCGCGGTGGGGTCGCCGAGGATCATCTCGCCCTTGAGCGTGTCGATGATGTTGGCGTAGCAGGTGTGCGACTCGCCGATCACCGCCGTGTCGAAGACGTCCATGTTGGCGTTGGCGATGTCCTTGACCGCGATGAGGCCCTCGAGGTTGTTCTCCTCGTCCGTGATGCAGAGGGTGTCCACCTTGGTGTCGCGCATGAGGTTCCAGGCCGAGAAGAGGCTCATCTCGCCGTCGATGCCGCCCTGGCGCTGGATTTCCGTGTCCTTGATCTGCGGGGTGACGGAGGTGATGAGCTGGGGCTCCTCGAAGCCGAAGTGCTTGAGGACGAACGCGGTCTCGCGGTTGATGGCCCCCGCGCGGCGTGCCTCGAAGATGTTGGTGTGCTCGACCTCGTTCTTGAGGTGGGCATAGGCGATCGCCGAGCAGATGCTGTCCGTGTCCGGATGCAGGTGCCCGATGACGTTGATCTTGCGGATTCCCTCTGGCATGGGTGCTCCTCGAGCGTGGCGTTTCTTTTGCCTGATTGTGCCACGCCGGACGGGGGTTTTCCGGGGCGGCCTGCCAAACGGCAACATTCGTGCAGGCAGTGTGAACGCCGGAGGGCGTGCGTTGAGAGAGATGTTGGCCTAGGGGCAGTTTTCCCTGAGCGCTGTGTCACTTTTTGCCTCGTTTGTGTGACCGAGTTCTCAAAAGAACAAAAGTTCAGAAACTGATAGATCTATGAGCTGGGATAATACGCGCGAGAATTGAGGAGGGTGGACGGCTGCAGTTCCAGACGCACCCACACGAGCCAAAAAGTGACACAGCCATCCGATGAATCCGCCTTGGGAATCGAGCGACTGGGGACTCGGCGATATGGGTAGAAAGTGAGAACCAAAATCCCCGTACAACCTAGCTCGAGAAAGAGGCGATGTGGACGTCTGCATCTCTCATCAAACCGCACTTTCATACATGCTCAGGGTGCCAAACCTCAGGAAGCCGGGGGTTCGGCAGAGCCGGGCGAGTGCTGTCCCCAGGAGCGTGCCGGGGGCGGACGTCGTCCGAGAGCTGCATGCTGCGCTCGAGGGCTGCCTTCCGGAAGGGCATGATCGGCTGGATGTTCTTGTTTCGACCGAAGCTGGCCGCCACAACACGAAGTCCGTTCGGGCGCACCTGTGCACGATGGACCTGCCTCCCGGGTCGTTCATCCCAACGGATGCCTGGGGGGTTGAGTTCCACGTTTGCTCGCCGGAGCTCGTGTTCCTTCAGATGGCGGGGGAAGTTGAGCTCGACCATCTCATCTACGTTGGCTTTGCGCTCTGCTCGTCATTCAGATTGGATAGTTGGGAGCCTGGGGGCTGCGTGAAGCGCGAGGGTTTCGACACTCCGCTGACCACTGTCGATAGGATTCGCGCCTACCTCGAGCGCCTTCCCGAGGGCACAAAGAACCGGGCCGTCGCCCTACGGGCCCTGAAACACGTGCGCCCGCGCGCCCGGTCTCCGCGCGAGGCGGGGATTGCGATGGTGATAGGACTCCCACCCCTCCTTGGGGGCCACAAGCTCGGGGAGACGAGCATGAACCAGGAGATCAGGGTATATGACGGCGTCGACACTCGTGGGGAGCCCCGCTGGCTCACGCGCATCCCGGACATTCTCGTGGTGGCACGCGACCGGGCTGGCCGTGAACGGCGTGTGGGCGTTGACTTTGATGCCAAATCGACCCACGAGGGACCCGTTCGCGGGTACAGGGATGTGGACCGGAGGAACCTCATGGCACCCGATCCCACGTTCACGCACATTACGCTCGGATCCGCACAAGTCGACAACTATGTTGCGTTCTGTAGAGAGGTGGACCGGATCCGGCGTGCGCTGGGACAACGCCAGAAGCCTCGCCTGGCAGGCAGCCCCGACTCAGAGCGCAACCGACGGCTCGTTGCAGGGGTTCGTTCGAGACAGTTCGAGCTCTGGAATCGGGTGCTCGGTGCAGAGCGTCTCGTGCTATAGCCTTGCGGCAGAATTCCGCAGGGGCTGTGTCACTTTTTGGCTCGCCTGTGTGGAGAGACGCGTGGAAGACAACCGGGTGTCCTGACTGCCTCTGCATAATGCCAGTTGAGCATTAGGGGATTAAGAGGCTTCCGGATTTGACTTACTCATATGAGCAAAAAAGTGACACAGCCCCTACGGAATTCTGCCGCAAGGCCGACACGTTCAGGGGAGGCCCTGGATTTTGCAAGAACGATGCTGCCATGCCGTAAGATGGAGCCACGAAGTTCCCCGCGAGAAGGCGAGAAACCCCATGGCAGAGTTCGTGTATCAGCTGATCCGCGCCCGCAAGGCCGTCGGCGACAAGGTCATCCTCGACGACGTGACGGTCGGCGTGTTCCCGGGCGCCAAGATCGGCGTGGTGGGCCCCAACGGCGCGGGCAAGTCCACGCTGCTCAAGGTCATGGCCGGTCTCGAGGACGTCTCCAACGGCGAGGCCATGCTCAGCCCCGGCTACACCGTCGGGATCCTCGAGCAGGAGCCCCCGCTCGACGAGGACAAGACCGTCCGCGAGAACATCGAGCAGGCCTTCGGCGACGTCCTGGCCAAGATCGAGCGCTTCAACCAGGTGAGCGCCGAGATGGCCGAACCGGACGCCGACTTCGACGCCCTCATGGAGGAGATGGGCACCCTCCAGACCGAGATCGACGCCGCCAACGGCTGGGACCTGGACTCGCAGCTCTCGCAGGCGATGGACGCTCTCCAGTGCCCGGACCCGGACGCGCCCGTGAACATCCTCTCCGGCGGCGAGCGTCGTCGCGTGGCGCTGTGCCGCCTGCTGCTCGAGGCCCCCGACCTGCTGCTCCTTGACGAGCCCACCAACCACCTGGACGCCGAGTCGGTGCTCTGGCTCGAGCAGTTCCTGCACCGCTACCCGGGCGCCGTCATGGCCGTCACGCACGACCGCTACTTCCTCGACGACGTCGCCGAGTGGATCTGCGAGGTCGACCGCGGCCAGCTCTATCCCTACGAGGGCAACTACTCCACCTACCTCGAGAAGAAGGCCGCGCGTCTGGAGGCCCAGAGCCAGCAGGACGCCCGCCGCGCCAAGAAGATGAAGGCCGAGCTCGAGTGGGTGCGCTCCAGCCCCAAGGCGCGCCAGGCCAAGAACCGCGCCCGCCTCGAGCGCTACGAGCAGATGGAGGCCGAGGCCCGCGCCTCCAAGCGCGTGGACTTCACCGACATCCACATCCCCGTCGGCCCGCGCCTGGGCGCCAAGGTGCTCGAGGCCGAGCACCTCTGCAAGAGCTTCGGTGACCGCGTGCTGATCGACGACCTGTCCTTCTCCCTGCCGCGCAACGGCATCGTGGGCGTGATCGGCCCCAACGGCGTGGGCAAGTCCACCCTCTTCAAGATGATCGTCGGCCAGGAGGAGCCCACGTCCGGTACTCTCGAGGTGGGCGAGTCGGTGCAGCTCTCCTACGTCGACCAGATGCGCGCCGGCATCGACGCCGACAAGACCCTCTGGGAGGTCGTCTCGGGCGGCAACGACTACATCAACGTGGGCGACACCGAGATCCCGAGCCGCGCCTACGTAGCGGCCTTCGGCTTCAAGGGCTCCGACCAGCAGAAGCGCGCGGGCGTCCTCTCCGGCGGCGAGCGCAACCGCCTGAACCTCGCGCTCACGCTCAAGCAGGGCGGCAACCTCTTGCTCCTGGACGAGCCGACCAACGACCTCGACGTCGAGACGCTGGAGTCCCTCGAGGAGGCGCTCGAGGAGTTCCCCGGCTGCTCGGTGGTGATCTCCCACGACCGCTGGTTCCTCGACCGCGTGGCCACGCACATCCTCGCCTGGGAGGGCGACGACGAGAACCCCGGCCGCTGGCACTGGTTCGAGGGTAACTTTGAGGCCTACCAGGCCGACCGCGAGAAGCGCCTCGGCGCGGACGCCGCCAAGCCGCACCGCCTCCACCGCAAGCTCACCCGCGACTAGCGGCGGCGCGGCACCTCTCGGCGAACGGCGTCTCTCATCTGAAACATTACCGTCACAGAACGTCCACAACCAGTTAGAATGAAGGGGCGTCCCCAGGGGACGCCCTTTTTGTGAGTAACGGCGCCGCGCGCCATGACGATGGGAGCTCGCATGCACGGAGAAGACATCCGCACCCGTAAGGCCGTCATCATCGGCGCTGGTCGCGTGGGCAGCCACGTGGCGCTGTGCCTCATGTTCCAGCACCTCGTGAACGAGATCGTCTTCCTCGACGTCAACCAGGAGGCCGCGCGCGCCCAGGCCCTCGACCTCGACGACCTCGCCTCCGGCCTCGGCGACTCCTTCACCATCCGCGTGGGCGACTACTCCGACTGCCGCGACGCCCACTTCGTGATCCTCACCGCCGGCCGCAGCCGCCGTCCCGGCGAGACCCGCCTGCAGATGCTCGACGGCACCATCAAGGTGCTCGACGGCATTGTCGGCCCGCTGCGCGATTCCGGCTTCCACGGCATCCTGATCAGCGTCTCCAACCCGGCCGACATCGTGGTCGAGTACCTCTATCGAAAGATGGGCCTGCCCCGCAACCAGGTCTTCGGCACCGGCACCTCGCTCGACTCCGCGCGCCTGCGCCGCGTGCTCTCCGAGACGATCGACGTCTCCAGCCATCAGATCCAGGCCTTCTGCATGGGCGAGCACGGCGACTCCATGTTCATCCCCACCTCGCGCATCTCCGTCGAGGGCATCGGCCTGCGCGAGTACCTCTCCCTGCGCAACGACGTCGTGGATTCCATTGACTTCGACGACGTCATGCGCCGCGTGCGCGAGTCCGGCGCCGCGATCATCTCCGGCAAGGGCTGCACGGAGTTCGGCATCGCCTCGGTGGTGGCCGACCTCGTTACCTCGATCCTGCACAACGAGCGGCGCGTGGTTCCGCTTTCCGCCCACCTCGACGGCGAGTACGGCGAGTCCGGCATCTCGGCCGGCGTGCCCTGCATCATCGGTGACACGGGCGTCGACGCCGTGCTCGAGATTGACCTTTCGTATGACGAGCGCCGCGCCATGCGCAAGTCCTGCTCGATCATCCGCGACTACTGCGAGAAGGCGCTGCCCGCCGAGGAGTAGCCTCGGGGCGACAAGGACGACGAGCCGCGGGCGGGGAACAGCGAGAGCTGACCCCGCCCGTTTCTTGACCAAGCCGTAACGTCAATCTTGCCGGGGGGGGGGGTTCTCCTGGAGTAGAATTGCGCGGTCCCATGTGGCAGCGACGACAGGAGAGCCATGATCCGCATCGACCACGTGTCCAAGTCCTACGACGGGGGCGCCACCAACGCGGTGCGCGACCTCACGCTCGAGATACAGTCCGGCGAGATCTTCGGTCTTCTCGGCCCCAACGGCGCGGGCAAGTCCACGCTGCTCAACATGCTCGCCGGCGTGCTCGCGCCCAGCTCGGGCGTGATCGAGCTCGACGGAGTCAACGTGGCGACCGACCCGCTCGCCGCCAAGCGAAACCTCTGCTACGTGAGCGACTCGCCCGACCACCTGCTGCGCCTCAAGGGGCACGAGTTCCTCCGCTTCATCGCGGACGTCTACGAGGTGCCCGACGCCGTGCGCGGCCCGCGCATCGCGGAGCTCGCGCGCGAGTACGGCATGGAGGGCGAGCTGGACAACCAGATCCAGTCCTACTCCCACGGCATGCGCCAGAAGATGATGATCATGGGCGCACTTCTGCCCGACCCGGCCGTCTGGATTCTCGACGAGCCCATGACCGGTCTGGACCCCAAGGCGTCGTGGCTGCTCAAGCAGTCCATGCGCCGTCACGCGGATGCGGGCAAGACCGTGCTCTTCTCCACCCACGTGCTCGACGTGGCCGAGAAGGTCGTGGATCGCGTGGGCGTGATCGCGCACGGCGAGCTGCTCTTCGTGGGCACCGTCGACGAGATGCGCGAGCACTTCAAGAGCAACGGCTCGCTCGAGGAGATGTTCCTCGAGCTCACCTCGGACGAGTCCCCGCTCGCCGCGGAGGCCGAGTGATGGCGCGCGCGGCCGCGGCCTCCCAGGGTCTCTCCTGGCGCCAGTTCCGCGTGATGCTGCGCGTCATCCGCAAGGGCGAGCAGCACCTGGACAGCACCGGCATGGGGCTCGGCGACGACGTGGCCGAGAAGCGCAAGGGGCTGTGGGGCAGGCTCGGCGCCGGCGCGCGCAAGGTGGCGATGGGCTTCCTGTTTCTGCTGCTCGCTGCCATGTTCTTCATGATGGGCTACATGCTGGGCGAGGCCGGCGTCACGCCGTACCTGGCGTTCAGCCTCTGCGTGGTGTGCCTCGTGGGGCTCACCGTGCTCACGGGCCTCTACCAGGCCGTGAACATCCTCTACTTCGTCCGCGACCTCGGCTACTACCTCACGCTGCCCGTCTCGGCGACCACCGTCATGTGGGCCAAGCTGGTCCACTTCCTGGGGATGTCGCTGCTCGGCGATCTCATTATCCTGCCGATCGGCCTGGGCTCCCTGCTCGCCGCGGGCGCCGCGCCCGGGGCGTGGGTCGCCATGGCGCTGGCCTTCGTGCTGAGCGCCGTGGCCGTCAACCTGGCGCTCGTGATCGTCTGCGTGCCGATCATGCGCTTCTCGCGCCTCGCGCACGACAAGGACCGCTTCTCGCGCCTCTTCGGCGGCCTCATCGTCGTGCTCGCGCTCGTCATCGGCGTGGGCAGCCAGTTTGCGCTCCAGGGCGACGGCCTGGCGTCGCTGGCATCCGGCTCGGGGCAGCTGCTCTCGGGCGGCGTCCCCGCGGTCGTGATGGGGATCCTGTGCCCGCCCTCGCTGCTGGGAAGGCCGGTCATCGAGGGCGACCTGCCGGCCGCGCTCGGCGGGCTGCTTGGCATGCTCGCGTGCGTCGCCGTCTACGCAGTCGTGCTCTCCGCGGTGGCGCGGCGCTGGTACTTCGAGGGCGTCCAGGCGCTCCAGGGCGCCGGCGGGAAGCGCGGCCGCCGCGTCGAGGGCGCCGAGCTCGCCCAGGCCACGCGCACGCGCGGCGCGTTCGCCGCCAACCTCAGCCGCGACTGGAAGACGATGGTCCGCGTGCCCGTCTTCTTCAACCAGTTCGTCCTGAGCTCGCTGCTCATGCCACTCTACTTCGTGGTCATCATGGTGGTGAGCGGCATGGTGGGCGTCTCGCAGGCGTCCGACGCGGGAATCGAGCCGATGGCTCTGCTCGAGATGGCCCGCTCCCTCACCGCGCTTCTCGCCTTCGACAGCCCCGCGCTCGCGTGGTGTGCCGTGGGCGTGCTCGTCTTCGGCCTCTTCCTGGGCTTCTCGGCCTACTCGTTCACGATGGGCGTGAGCCGAGACGGCGAGGACTTCTTCTTCATGCGCGGCCTGCCCATGAACTGGAGCGCGTACCTGGCGGCGAAGTTCGTCGCGCCGTTCGCGCTCTCCACGGTCCCGATGCTCGTGCTCATCGTGGTGGCGCTGGTGGTGCTGGGCGTCCCCGCGGCTCCGGGCGCCTATCTCGTGGGCATCTACCTGGGCGCCACGGTCACCCTCGGCCTGCTGTCGCTCGGTCTCGGCGCGCTCTTCCCGCGGCTCGCGTGGGACAACGAGGCGCAGCTCGTCAAGGGTGGCGGTGCCACGCTGATGGTCTTCGCGGGGCTCCTCGTGGGCGTGGCCGTGATGGCGCTGCCCGCGCTCGCGCTGCTCGCCGGCGCGCTCTGGGAGGTCCTGGCGATGCCGGTTGCGCTCGGCCTTGCGCTGGCGGTCTTCGTCGCGGAGTGCGCCGTGCTCGCGTGGTGGGTGCTCGGCCCCTGCGCGAGGAGCCTCTCCCGTCGCGAGCGCTGATGCGTCGCCCGACCTCCTTCCGGGTGTGTACGAAATATCAACCTTGATGTTCTTCTCGGCAACTCGCCTATCTGCGGAAACGTGATCGTAAGGTACCGTATTAATATCGCAACTTCGTACACACTCGGAAGAGGAGGGGGCGACGCGCGCCCGCCGGGTGCATGCGCTCGGGTGGCTTCGGGTACAATCTCCGCGTCGTGCGACCGAGGAAGGAACCCCCGATGCCCAGCGAAGGCCCGAGCCTGAAGGACCTGTTCGACCAGATGCGCCGTGGCGGCGAGAAGGGCGGTGGCCCCGGCGACATCCCGCGCCCCGGTAGCTCGCTTTTCGACCGGCTCGCCACGTGGAGCCGGCGGGCGCTCATCGTGCTCGCGATCGCGGTCGTGGTCGCCCTCGTCGCGTGCTACTGGTGGTTCCACCCCTCGCTCAGCCTGCAGAGCATGCAGATCTGGACCTGGATCGTGGGAATCTGCCTCGCGGCCCTGCTGGTCCTGTCCGTGCTGGCGGCGCGCAGCGTAAAGAGCGCGAAGCTGTTCCGGCGCCTCATGGTCATCCCCGCGGCGCCGATCGTGGGCTTCGTCGTGGGCCTGCTGCTCTCCCAGCCCTTCTTCCCCGGCAACGCCGAGCGCTACGCGAGCGTGCTCAGCACCACCGACGGCGTCTTCGAGCAGGACATCGAGGAGGTCGACTACTCCGAGGTCCCCGTCATCGACCGCGACTCCGCCATCCTCCTGGGCAACCGCGCGATGGGCTCCATCCCGGAGTACGTGAGCCAGTTCGAGATCGCGGACACCTACAGCCAGATCAACTACCAGGGCCGCCCCGTGCGCGTGAGCCCGCTCGTCTACGCGGACCTCTTCAAGTGGTTCTCCAACCGCGACTCCGGCATCCCGGCGTACGTGCTCGTGGACATGGTGACCCAGGAGGCCAAGGTCGTGCGGCTGGACGAGCCGATCCTCTACTCCGATTCCGAGCCCCTCGCGCGCAACGTGGACCGCCACGTGCAGCTCTCCTATCCCAGCCTCATGTTCGACCAGAAGTCCTTCGAGCTGGACGAGGACGGCCACCCTTGGTGGGTCTACCCGGTCCAGCGCCGCACGATCGGCACCTTTGGCGGCACGGACATCTACGCCGTGGTGCTCGTGGACGCCTGCACGGGCGAGACGGACTTCTACGCCGTGGAAGAGGTCCCCACGTGGGTGGACCGCGCCTATCCCTCCGACCTGCTGATCGAGCAGTACAACTGGAGCGGCATGTACGCGAACGGCTGGCTCAACTCGTGGCTCGGCCAGGAGGGCGTGGTGTGCACCACGCCGGGAACCAACGGCCAGCTGGGCTACAACTATATCGCGCAGGGCGAGGACATCTACCTCTACACGGGCGTGACCTCCGTGACGGCCGACGACTCGAGCGTGGGCTTCATCCTGGTGAACCAGCGCACCGGCGAGTCGCACTTCTACCCGGTGGCGGGCGCGACGGAGGCCTCGGCCATGGCGAGCGCCGAGGGCCAGCTGCAGAACCTGCGCTACCAGGCAACCTACCCGATCCTGCTCAACGTGGCCGGCCAGCCCACCTACTTCGTGAGCCTCAAGGACGACGCGGGCCTGGTCAAGATGTTCGCGATGATCAACATCGAGCAGTACCAGAGCGTGGCCACCGGCTCCACGGTGGAGGAGTGCCAGGAGGCGTACCTCTCGCTGCTGGCGGCGGACGGCCTGCTCAGCGAGCAGGAGGCGGCCGACGCCTCGGTCACGGTTGAGGTCTCCGGCACGATCGCCACGATCGCGCAGGCCGTGGTGGACGGCAACTCGCACTTCTACGTCATGCTCGAGGGCGACGAGACGATCTACGACTTCGCCCTGCCGGGCCTGCTCGAGATCGTGACCTACCAGCCGGGTGATGAGATCGCGTTCCGCTGCGGCGAGAAGACCGAGGAGGCCGCCACCGTCACGGTGGCCGACCTGCTGTAGCCGCTAGCGTGCCGAACGGTCGTTGTTGACGGGCTGGTAGAAGAGGCGTGCGACCTCGGCGGGGTCGCGGGTCTGGCCGAGCGCCCACATGGTCTTGGCCACGAGCGCCTCGGTGGTCATGTCGTCGCCGCGCAGGATGCCGCACCGATCGGCGTAGGCGCGCCCGACCTCGTAGACGCCGAGGTCGAGGCCCTCCTCGGGGACCTGGGTGGTCACGACGAGCGTGCGCCCGGACTCGACCCAGTCGTAGATGGCGCGCTGGTACGCCCCGTCGTAGGCCGGGATGCCGCCGATGCCGAAGGTCTCCAGGATCACGGCGTCGTAGTCCGAGGCCAGCAGCTCGAAAATGCTCGGCCGCAGCTCCGGCGTGAGCTTGAGGACGATCACGCGGTCGTCGAGCGCGTCGTAGAAGCGCGGCGCCCGCCCGTCCTTCTCGGCCTGCGCCACGCCGGTCGCGCGGACCACGCGCTCGCCGCGGACGTAGGCGAGCGGCGGGAAGTTCATGCTCGTGAACGCGTTGAAGCTCATGGTGCGCTGCTTGCGGGCGCGCGTGCCGCAGATGACCTCGCCGCCAAAGACCACGCTCACGTCGCAGGAGGCGGGGTCGCAGGCGTAGAGGACGCTGTGGTAGAGGTTGAGCTTGGCGTCGGTGAAGGGGTTGGCCATGGGCTGCTGCGAGCCGGTGAGCACGATGGGCTTCTCGCTGTCCTGGACCAGGTAGGAGAGGGCGGCGGCGGTGTAGGCCATGGTGTCGGTGCCGTGGAGGACGACGAAGCCGTCGTAGCGGTCGTAGGAGTCGCGGACCACGGAGGCGATCCGAAGCCAGTCGCGCGGGCGCATGTTGGTGCTGTCGATGTTCATGGGCTGAACGAAGTCCAGCTCGCAGAGGGTGTCCAGCAGCGGCACGCGCTCGGCGAGCTCGCGGCCCGTGAGCGTGGGCGCCAACCCGTCGCGCTCGGGCGTGGAGGCGATGGTGCCGCCGGTGGCTATGACCAGGACGCGGCTCATCGGGCATCGCCCAGCAGGAAGCGCTCGATCGCCTCGGCGCAGCCGTCGTGGTCGTTGTCGGCGACGACGACGTCGGCCGCCGCGCGCGCGTTGTCGTTGGCGTTGCCCATGGCCACGCCGAGCCCCGCGGCGCGCAGCATGTCGAGGTCGTTGTCAGCGTCGCCCACGGCGATCGTCGCCGCGTGGTCGATGCCCAGGAGGTCCGCCAGGGCGAGAAGCCCGGTGGCCTTGGTCACCCCCTTGGGCGAGAACTCGAGGCTGGACTCCTCCGAGCGGGCGATCTCCGCCGGAAGGTCCCCCAGGCGCGCCGCCACGCGCTCGCGGGCCTCGGCGCTGGTGAAGTGGAAGATGAACTTCTGGTAGGTGGCGCCCGGGTCCAGCATCACGGGGCGGATGTCCTCCACCTGACGTGCCGTCATGCGGTACATGTCCTGGTAGATGCCCATGTTGTAGCGAGGCATGCTCTCGACGTGCGAGGTCTGGCAGTAGAACCCCCAGCCCTGGAACACGTCGATCATGGCGTCCTCGTCGCCCAGGGCCTCCAGGGCGCGCACGATGGCCTCGCGGTCCATGGGGGCCGCCGAGAGGACGCGGTGCTCGTGGAGGTCGTAGAGGACGGTCCCGTTGCAGCAGATCGCGTAGCGGACCGAGGCGAAGCTCTCCTGGTTGAGCTCGACCATTTGCGGGCAGCGCCCGGAGCTGATGGCGGCCACCTTGCCGGCCTCGGCCGCGCGCTCGAGGGCGCGGGTGGACGAGGGCAGGACCCGCTTCCTAGAGTCCAGCAGCGTCCCGTCCATGTCAAAGGCTATGAGTTCGTAGGTCATGGGCGCTCCGCTCCGCAGGACGCGCCGGTCGGCGCAGGCCTACCGGTGGTAGTAGCCGCGGCGCTCGTACTTGGGCTCGCAGCAGACGTTGATGCCGAGGTTGCGGTAGGTGCTCTTGTCGGCCTCGGAGAGGATGACCGAGAAGTACGCGTCGCAGCCGGCCAGCTGCTCGAGCGCGTCGACCGTCGCCTCCGCCTGGTCGTTGGTGGCGGAGGAGAGGGAGAGCGCGATGAGCATCTCGTCGGAGTGCAGGCGCGGGTTGTGGCTGCGCAGGTGGTCGGTCTTGAGGTGGCAGATGGGCACGAGGGCCTCGCTGCTCACCACGTAGGTCTCCTTGGGGATGCCCGCCATGTGCTTGGCGGCGTTGAGCAAAAGCGACGCCGCGGCGCCCATGAGGTCGGAGGTCTTTCCCGTCACGAGCTCCCCGTCGGGAAGCACCATGGCGGCCGCCGGGCCGCCGGTGGCCTCCTCCTTCTCGAGGGCCTTCTGGTGTGCGGGGGAGTAGTCGCAGGTCACGCCCGCCTGGCTCATGAGCAGCTCGATCTTGGCGAGCGCGTCCTCGCCCTCGCCGGTGCGGCGCAGCTCCTCGGCGGCGGCGAACCAGCGGCGCACGATCTCGTTCTTCGCGGCCTCCTGGCAGGCGTCGTCGTCGGAGATGCACAGGCCGACCATGTTGACGCCCATGTCCGTGGGGGACTGGTAGGGGCTCTCGCCGGCGATCTTCTCCATCATCGCCTTGAGCACGGGGAAGGTCTCCACGTCGCGGTTGTAGTTGACCGTGACGTCGCCGTAGGCCTCGAGGTGCCAGGGGTCGATGATGTTGCGGTCGTCGAGGTCGGCGGTGGCGGCCTCGTAGGCGATGTTCACCGGGTGCTTGAGCGGGAGGTTCCACACGGGGAAGGTCTCGTACTTGGCGTAGCCGGCCTGAACGCCGCGCTTGTTCTCGTGGTAGAGCTGGGAGAGGCAGGTCGCGAGCTTGCCCGAGCCGGGGCCGGGCGCCGTGACCACGACGAGCGGGTGGGTCGTCTCGATGTAGTCGTTCTTGCCGAAGCCCTCGTCGGAGACGATGTGGTCGACGTCGGAGGGGTAGCCGTCGATCAGGTAGTGGCGCCAGACCGAGACGCCCATGCCCTCGAGGCGGCGCTGGAAGGCCTCGGCGTGGGGCTGGCCGGTGAAGTGGGTGATGCAGATGCCGCCAACCGTGAGGCCGCGCGCGCGGAACGAGTCCATGAGGCGCAGCGCGTCCTCCTCGTAGGTGATGCCGATGTCGGAGCGGCGCTTGGCGTTCTCGATGTTGTCGGCGTTGATGACGATGATGGCCTCGACGTCGTCGGCCAGGCTCTCGAGCATGCGGATCTTGGAGTCGGGCTCGAAGCCGGGCAGCACGCGGCTCGCGTGGTAGTCGTCGAAGAGCTTGCCGCCGAACTCGAGGTAGAGCTTGCCGCCGAACTGCCCGATGCGCTCACGGATCTTCTCCGCCTGGAGGGAGATGTACTTGTCGTTGTCAAAGCCGATGCGCATGGGGCTCCTCTCGTCAGTCTCAACGATAGGAAAGGGTAGCACGAGGACCGCCCGCTTCCAGCAACAATTGAGGCCCTAACCGGGGAGATTTCCGAATTGTGTCACGCTTACGCGGGGAAAACACGCTTCAGGGCGTCAAGCGGTATCATGACTGATGCACATAAGGGTGCGAGAACTTTTGGGGGAAGTTATGGACAAGAAGAACATCGTGTGCACGAGCTCCATTCTGGGGGCTGACATGCACGTCATCACCTATGGCAAGAAGGGCCTGCCGGTCGTCGTCTTCCCGACGCAGGGCCAGGAGCCGGAGAGCCTCGAGGAGGTCGGCGTCGTCGACGAGCTGGCCGACTACATCGACTCCGGCGTCATCCAGCTCTTCTGCACCGAGACCGTCGACGACGAGTCCTGGGGCGGCCAGGGCGATCCCGCCGAGCGCGCCGCGCGCCAGGAGAGCTACTACCACTACGTCGTCGACGAGCTGGTGCCGCTGGTCAACAAGGTCAGCAAGTCCGGCGCTCGCCCGCTCGCGCTCGGCTTCGACGCCGGCGCCACCCAGGCCTCCATCGTCGCGCTGCGCCGCCCGGACCTGTTCCAGGGCTGCGTCTGCCTCTCCGGCTGCTACGACGCCCGTCGCTACTTCGGCGACTGGATGGATGCCACGCTCTACGAGAACACGCCCTGCGCGTTCCTGCCCAACATGACGCCCGAGCACCCCTACGTGGCGGTGTACAACCAGCGTCAGCTGCTGTTCTGCACCGGCCAGGAGGCCTCCGAGGCCGACTCGCTGCGCTCCACGCGCGTGATGGACGAGCAGCTCGCGCGCCTGGGCGTCGAGGCCTGGTGCGACTACTGGGGCGCTGACGTGGCCCACACCTGGTTCTGGTGGAAGAAGCAGCTGCGCTACTTCCTGCCCATCGTGCTCGCCGACGTCGAGAAGACCACGGCTGCCGAGAAGCCCGCGAAGAAGCGCGCCACCACGCGCAAGAAGGCCGCCGCCCCCAAGGCTGCCGCCGCCGAGAAGAAGCCGGCTGCCGCCAAGGCCGCCACGGCCACGAAGACGACGGCCAAGGCCGCCGCCCCGAAGAAGGCCGCCACGACGGCCAAGGCCGCTGCCAAGCCGGCCGCCAAGAAGGCTGCCACGACGACCAAAGCCACCGCTGCCAAGGTTGCTGCCGCCCCGAAGAAGGTCGCCGCCAAGCCGGCCGCCGAGAAGACCGCGAAGGCCGCGACTCCTGCCAAGGCCGAGAAGCCTGCGGCGCCCGCCAAGGCGGTCAAGGCCACTGCCCCGGCGAAGGCCACCAAGGCGGCCACGCCCGCCAAGGCCGTGAAGCCCGCCGCCCCGGCCAAGGCCACCAAGGCTGCCGTTCCCGCCAAGGCGACCAAGCCCGCGACCCCGGCCAAGGCGACCAAGCCCGCCACCAAGGGCAAGGCCACCAAGTAAATGAACTTCGTCTTCGTCTCGCCGCAGTTCCCCGAGGTCTACTGGCGGTTCTGCGCCGCGCTGCGGCGAGACGGGGCGCGAGTCCTCGGCATCGGCGACACCCCCTACGACCTTCTCTCCCCGGAGGTCCGCTCGTCTCTCGACGAGTACTACTGGGTCTCCAGCCTGGAGGACTACGACCAGGTCTACCGGGCCGTCGCGTTCTTCTCGTTCAAGTACGGCAAGGTGGACTGGATCGAGTCGAATAACGAGTTCTGGCTCGCCCAGGACGCGCGGCTTCGCGAGGACTTCAACGTCGCGAACGGACCGCGTCCCGGGCAGCTCGCCGTCTGGCAAAGCAAGGCGGCCCAGAAGCCGCTCTATGTCGCTGCCGGCGTCCCGACCGCCCGCCAGACCAGCCTCACCACCTTTGACGAGACGCGCTGGTTCATCGGGGAGATGGGCCACTTCCCGGTGTTCGCCAAGCCCGAGGTGGGCGTGGGGTCCGGCGGGACCCGCCTGCTCACGAGCGACGACGACCTGCGCGCCCTTCTCGCCGACCACGGCGACGTCCCGTACGTGGTCGAGCAGTACGTCGAGGGGGACATCTGCTCCTGGGACGCCATCCTGGACAGCCGCGGTGAGCCGCTCTTCGAGAACCAGGAGGAGTTCCCGCCCTCGATGGCCGACGTCGCCCAGAGGCAGCTCGACCTGACCTATCGCTCGCTGCCCGAGGTCGACCCCGCGCTGGCGCGGGCGGGTCGCGCGGTGGCGCGCGCCTTCGGCCTTGCCAGCCGCTTCGTCCACCTCGAGTTCTTCCGCCTCTCCCAGGACCGGCCGGGCCTGGGGTCCGCGGGCGACTACGTCGGCCTCGAGGTCAACGTCCGACCGCCCGGCGGCTCCACGCCCGAGATGGTTGGCTGGGCCCACGGCCTGGACGTCTTTCAGGCCTGGGCGGACATGGTCTGCTACGATGAGCTGCGGTGTGAGCCGTCCGGCGAGCCCTCCGTCTGCGTCTACGCCGCGCGTCGCGACGCCCATCGCTACGTCCACGCGCACGAGGACGTCCTGGCGCGCTGGGGCGACGCGATCGTCTCGTGCGGCCGCGTGGCGGACGCGCTCTCGGACGACCTGGGCAACCAGCAGTACACGGCGCGTTTCGCGACCTCGGAGGATGCCGACGAGTTCGTGGCCTACGTTCAGGCGAGGAGGCGCTTCGGTCATGGAGATCAGGCGAGCGACGAGTAGGGACCTGGCGGGCGTGCACAGCCTGCTGAGCCAGGTGCTCGAGGTGCATGCGGCGGGCAGGCCGGACATCTTCCGCTCCGGCACGCGCAAGTACACCGACGAGGAGCTTCTCGCCCTGTTCGAGGACGACGCCCATCCCGTGTTCGTGGCCGTGGACGACGATGGCGCCGTGCTCGGGCACGCCTTCTGCGAGGTCCAGGACTACCGGGCGTCAAACAGCTGGCAGCCCATCGTGAGCCTCTACATCGACGACATCTGCGTGGACGAGGCCCATCGCGGCTGCCACGTCGCCACCGCCCTCTACCAGCACGTCATTGCCTTCGCGCGCGAGTTGGGCTGCCACAACGTGACGCTCAACGTCTGGGAGTGCAACCCCGGCGCCCGCGCGTTCTACGACGCGATGGGCATGACCCCGCTCAAGACCTGCCTGGAGCAGGTGCTGTAGCGAGCGCCTGGGCGGACTGCTTACGATTTTGGGGTAGTTGCAGGGCGCGATGGTCTCCGCGCTTAAGAATCTGGGGTTGTTGTAGGTCCGCGGAGCCTCAGGGGCGCGTCCTTCTCGCCGTGCGAGCAATAAACCGCAGGTGGCGAGAAGAACGTGATGCCGCAGGGTGCCGTGCAGGGTGCAACAACCCCAAAAGCCTAAGCAGCAGACCTGTCTTGCCCTGCAACTACCCTGAAATCCTAAGCAGAAAAGGTCCTGGGCGGCGCTCACGCCTCCATGACCCAGCTCTTGCCGAAGTCGTCGGTGACGCGGACCATGTCGCTGACGAGCGGGCACACGTGCGTGCGCACGACGCGAGCCGGGTTGCCCACGACCGTGGTGTTGGCGGGCACGTTGTCCACCACGACCGAGCCCGCCCCGACGTAGGCCCCGTCGCCCACGGTAATGGCGCCGAGCAGGATGGACCCGGCGCCGATGAGGACGCCGTCGCCCACCGTCGGGTGGCGCTTGCCGCCATGCTTCCCGGTCATGCCGAGCGTGGCGTTCTGGTACATGAGGCAGTCGTCGCCGATGACCGCGGTCCCGCCGATGACCACGCCGATCCCGTGGTCGACGGTGAAGCGGCGACCGATCTTCGCGGCGGGGTGGATGTCCGCGCCGTAGCGGATGCGCGAGCGCTTGGCGAGCCACAGGGCGAGCGTGCGGTGCCCGCGCTCGTAGAGCCAGTGCTGGCGGCGGTAGGCCCGCACGATGCGAAATCCCACCGAGAAGCGCGTGACGTCGGCGACCGAGCCGGCGGAGGGGTCGCGCTTGAAGGCGGCCTCGGCGTCCTCGCGGATGAGCCTGCGCAGCTCCGACCAGGTTATCTTCTCGCCAGCCATCACGCCTCCACGGAGAGGTAGCGCTCGCCGGTGTCCGGGAGCACGGCGACGACGGTCCTGCCGGCGCACTCCGGGCGCGCGGCGAGGCGCAGCGCCGCGGCGACGGCGGCGCCCGAGGAGATGCCCACGAGGAGGCCCAGCTCGCGCTCGAGGCGACGCCAGGTGGCGAGCGCGTCGGCAGAGCTCACGGCCATGATCTCGTCCACGAGGGTGCGGTCGAAGTTTCCGGGCACGAAGTTGGCCCCGATGCCCTGGATGGCGTGCGGGCCCGCCGCCCTGCCGGCGAGCACCTGCGACTCGGCGGGCTCCACGGCGACGGCGCGCACCGAGGGGTTCTGCTCCTTGAGATAGCGCGCTGAACCGCAGAGCGTGCCGCCCGTTCCCACGCCGGCCACGAGCACGTCCACGGTGCCGTCTGTGTCGGCCCAGATCTCCGGTCCGGTGGTCTCGTAGTGCGCCCGCGGGTTGGCGGGGTTGTCAAACTGCCCGGCGATGATCGAGTTGGGCGTCGCGGCGGCAAGCTCCTCGGCGCGCGCGACGGCGCCTGCCATGCCCTCGGCACCGGGCGTGAGCTCGATCCGGGCGCCATAGGCGGCGGCAAGCGCGCGACGCTCCACGCTCATGGTGTCCGGCATCGTGAGGACGAGCCGGTAGCCGCGCGCGGCGGCGACCATGGCGAGGCCCACGCCGGTGTTGCCGCTCGTGGGCTCGATGATGGTGCCGCCGGGGGAGAGGCGGCCGGTGCGCTCGGCGTCGTCCACCATGGCACGCGCCACGCGGTCCTTTGCCGAGCCGCCGGGGTTGGCGGCCTCGAGCTTCCCCAGGACGCGGGCCGCGCCCCCGGCGAGCGCCGAGAGGTCGACGAGCGGGGTGGATCCGATGAGGTCTTCGACGGTGTGGGCGACGTGCATGGCTCCTCCTTCTCCGGGCCTCCAGCGTGCCACCGATAAACCCACCTCTCAAGTAGGAATTACGGAGCGGAAACAAACGCCACGTCGCCGCCCCCTCATTTAGGGTATGTACACTGTTTCAAAACTAATACGGTACCTAGCAATCATAAAACCGCAGGCAGATACGTTGACGAGAAGAACATCAACTTAGAAACTTCGTACACACCCTAAGAGAGTGGGGGATGGCGGTGCCTAGTACAGCGGAAGCTCGCCCGTCAGCGGATCGATCTTCTCGGCGGGGAGGGGCTCGAAGGCGAGGCAGGTGAAGGTTGGCTCGCCGTGGAACTCGGTGTGCCCGGCGTCGCGGACCAGGGCGACGGCAAAGCCCTGCTCGCGCCCGCGCTCCGCGAGGTCGAGCAGCTCCTCCTCGGAGTCCACGTAGACGCAGACCTTGGCGACACCGGCGTCGAACCAGTCGGTGAGCGGGGTGACGTCGTCCTCCGCGTGCTCGACCCACGCCCAGCCGTCGCTGGCGCGCAGGTCCGCCCCGCGCCCCTCGCGCACGAGCGCCATGAGGACGGCCTCCACGCACGCGTGACCCGCCTGTGCCGCGATCTTGCCCTTGCGCATCCTGAGGTCGCGGCGCATGACGATCATCTGCTTGGCGCGGTAGCTGCTGGAAGGCATGGGGGCTCCGATCACTGGCGGGAGGAGACGTAGGAGTCGTCGATCGTTATCTTGCAGACGGCGCGCGGGTAGCGCTCGCGAACGAGCCCGGAGATGCGCTCGCGCAGCTCGGCAGCGGAGAGCGAGAAGCCCGCGGGGCGCACGCAGTCGAAGATCACGTTGGTGTGCGTGGGGCCGGGGACGCAGCGCAGGTCGTGGATCGAGAGGCGCTCGTCGATGCCCTTCACGGTGAGGTCGATCCAGTGGCGCATGTCGCGGACCTCGGGGTCGTCGGTGACGATGGGGTCGTAGTGCAGCGTCATGACCAGGCCCTCGTCCACCTTGAAGTCCTGCTCGATGTTGTCGAGAAGATCGTGCTGCTCGAGGGGGTCGCCCTCGGCGGCCATCTCCACGTGGGCGCTCGCGAACTGCCTGCCGGGGCCGTAGTCGTGGACCATGAGGTCGTGCGTTCCCAGGACGCCGGGGTAGCTCATGATCTTGTCGCGGATGTGCTCCACGTAGGCGGGGTCGGGCACGCGGCCCAGAAGCGGGCTCACCGCCTCGCGCACGAGCTCGACGCCGCTCCAGCAGATGAAGGCCCCCACGGCGAGGCCCGCCCAGCCGTCGAGGTCAAAGCCGCTCACCTGCGAGACCACCGCCGAGGCGAGGACCGCCGCCGTGGAGATGACGTCGTTTCTCGAGTCCACCGCCGTCGCCTCGAGGGTCTCGGAGTCGATCGCGCGGCCGAGCCGGCGGTTGAACGACGCCATCCACAGCTTCACGAGCATGGACCCCACGAGCACGACCACCACGGCGGGCCCGAACTCGGTGGGCTCGGGCTGGAGGATCTTCTCGACGGAGGAGCCCAGCAGGTTGATGCCGATCGCGCACACGAGCACCGCGACGACGAGGCCGGCCAGGTACTCGTAGCGGCCGTGGCCGTAGGGGTGCTCCTCGTCGGCGGGGCGGCTCGCGAGCTTGAAGCCCAGCAGGCTCACCACGTTGCTCGAGGCGTCGGAGAGGTTGTTGACGGCGTCGGCGACTATGGAGACCGAGCCGGCGAGCAGGCCCACGATGCCCTTTCCCAGGCAGAGCGCGACGTTGCAGACGATGCAGGTGACGCTGGCGAGAAGACCGTAGCGCGTGCGCACCGCGGCGTCGGACGTGTTGTCCGCGTTTGGTACGAAGGTCCTTACGAGCCAGCCAGTCATGCCGCGTCCTCTCTCTTTCGGGCAGTCAAAGAGTATACAATCGCCGCACGCCTTTGGACGCAGCGGAAGGGGGCTCCGTGGACCGGCTCGTCGCGACGACCGACTTCGTCTGCCTGGCGGCGCTCGTCGCCGCCCTGGTGGTTGCCGCTGTCTCTGACCTGCGGACCCGCATCGTGCCCAACGGCTGCGCGGCGACCGTCGCCGCGGCCGGCATCCTGCGCGCGCTCGTGCGCGCGACGGCGGGCGGCGCCGGTGCTGGCGCGCTCGTCTCGTCGCTTCTCGGCGTGGTCGTCGTGTTTGCCGTCATGCTCTGCGCGGCGCTCGTCTCGTCCCGCGGGGGCCGAGGACGGGGCGTGGGCGGCGGGGACGTCAAGCTCCTCGCGGCTGTCGGCGCCTGGACGGGCCCGGTCCTGGGGCTTGCGACGGTGGGGCTGTCGTGTCTCGTGGGGGTTGCCGGGTGGTTCGCGTACCGGGTGGCCGTCGCCCTGCGCGATGCCGACCGCCCCGTGCGCCCGGGCATCCCGCTCGCCCCGTCGATCGCCGTCGTCTCCGTGTTTATCGTGCTCGTGGGGGTGTTGTGAGGGTCCCGCCCGGCACTCGTGCGCGACGACCCTCTGACGTTCAGCCTCTACCGTCTGCGACATTTTACGATTTGCGTACGATGCGCCGGGTTATATCTAGGATGGTCGCGGGTTCCCGCCATGGCGCGGTGACGTGCGGCGCATTCCGGGCGCGACGGCCCCCGACCGTCGCGCCCGATTCGTTTGTGTGACAATTGGTCCGACACGTTCGCCGTCACGGGGCTGGGTGACACCATGAGGATTGCCGACAAGATCGCTGCTCGCCAGACGTTCTCCTTCGAGATCTTCCCGCCGAAGGGAGAGCTCCCCCTCGAGGAGGCGCGCGCCGTCGCGACCGAGCTGGCGGCCGACCGGCCCGACTGGATTTCGGTCACGTACTCGGCGGGCGGGTCGGGCAACTCGGCCAACACCGTTCCCATCGCGTCCTCGATCGAGCACGAGCTCGGCGTCACCGCGCTCGCGCACCTCACCTGCCTCGGCTCCACCCGCGCCGACGTCGACGCCTACGTGTCCGGCCTCGCGGACGCCGGCATCGAGAACGTGCTCGCCCTGCGCGGGGACCGCGCGCCGGGGCGCGAGGCGATCGACTTCGAGCACGCCTCCGACCTCATCGAGCACCTGCGCGCCTCCGGTGCCGACCTCTGCATCGGTGCCGCCTGCTACCCCGAGGGGCACGTCGAGTCCCCCACCGAGGAGGAGAGCTTCGAGAGCCTCTACAAGAAGCAGGAGGCTGGTGCCGACTACCTGGTCTCCCAGCTCTTCTTCGACAACGAGGACTTCTACCGCTTCCGCGAGAAGTGCCTGCGCCATCGCGTGCGCCTGTCCATCGTCGCGGGCATCATGCCGTTCACGAGCGTCAAGCAGATCCAGCGCATGGCCTTCACCTGCGGCGCGTCCATCCCGGCCAAGGTCGTGAAGCGTCTCGTGCTGGCCGGCGACGACCCCGCCGACCAGGCGCGCGCCGGTGTGGAATACGCGTGCGAGCAGCTCGTCGACCTCGCGGCCAACGGCGTCGACGGCCTGCACGTCTACAGCATGAACAAGCCCGCCGTGGCGCATGCCGCCCACGAGGCGCTTCTCGCCTGCGGGTATCTGGGGGCCTAGCGCGTGGACGTCGTCCAGTCCTACGACATCCGCTCGGTGGACCGCGCCGAGGTCCTGCGCTACCTGGGGTATGCGGGACAGGAGTTCTCGCCGGAGCTCGACGCGCGGGTTGACGACGTGGTCGCCCGCTGTCTGGACGTGGCGCGGCCGCGCGGAGCTGTGCGGGTCTTCGAGGTCGCGGGGCGGGGCGAGAAGGACGGCGCCCCCGTGGTCCGTCTCGGGGGGACGGCCCTCGAGCTGCGGGGGAGGTCCATCTCGGAGCACCTCGACGGCGCCGTGGCCGTGGGCGTGATCGCGGTGACGGCGGGGGCGGGGATAGACGCGGAGCTGCGTCGCCTCTCGTTCACCGACCGCGTCGCGCAGGTCGTGTTCGACGCGGCGGGCTCCGCGCTCGTCGAGCGTGCGGCGGACGCCGCCGAGGCGGGCGTCGTGGCGGCCGCCGCGGACCGGGGGCTCTTCTGCGGCTCGCGCTTCTCGCCCGGCTACGGCGACCTGCCGCTCGCCACGCAGCCGGTGCTTCTCGCCGCCCTCGACGCGCAGCGAGCGCTGGGGATAACGCTCTCCGCCGAGCTGCTCATGTCGCCCACCAAGAGCGTGACTGCCGTGGTCGGCCTCTTCGAGGGGCCGCGCGCGGCGGAGCGTCCGAGCTGTGCCGCCTGTCCGTGCGCCGACTTCTGCGTGCTGCGGCGCTCCGGTCGCGGCTGCGGCCGCGTCTAGGAATTCGGGAGGTTTCCGTCCCCGGCCGCCTGTGCGTCCTGGAATAGGGGAGGTTCCCGCCGCCGGGGCGTTCAGAGCGTGGGAACATCGCCATTATTCGGACGGAATCGCTCTCTCGACCGGGAATCTCCGGGATTCTGGGACGCCTCGCCATTTGAATGCGGGAACCTCCGGAATTCTAAGACGCCTAGCTCGCCAGACGCGGGAACGTCCGGAATTCTGAGACGACGTAGCGTGACGCCGTTCTTCTCGCCGGACCCCCACACTCGACCTGCTAGGATGGGCGAGAAGAACGACGACGGGAGCGCCATGCCTGACAATGCGAACAACGACCTTCTCGCCTCCGCCCTGGCGGGGGAGGCCTTCCTGCTGCTCGACGGGGCCATGGGCACCCAGCTCCAGGAGCGCGGCCTCGCCGCCGGGGAGATGCCGGAGCTCCTGTGCCTCACGCACCCCGAGGTCGTGACCGAGGTGCACGCCGCCTACGTCGCGGCGGGCGCCGACGTGGTGACCACCAACACCTTCGGGGCCAACGCGGCCAAGCTCGGCGACGCCGCCACGGTGGAGGAGGTCTTCTCGGCCGCCGTCGCCTGCGCCCGCGCGGCGCGGCCCCGCTACGTGGCCGCCGACCTGGGTCCGACGGGTCAGCTGCTCGCGCCCATGGGACCGCTCGCCTTCGATGACGCCTACGAGCTCTTCGCCCGCCAGGTCCGCGCGGCCGCGGACGCGGGTGCGGACCTCTTCGTCATAGAGACCATGTCCGACCTCGCCGAGGCCAAGGCCGCGCTGCTCGCCGTGCGCGAGAACTCGGGCCTGCCCGCCCTCGTCACCATGACCTTCGAGGAGGACGGTCGCACCTTCCTGGGCACCACCCCCGAGGTCGCCGCGCTCACGCTCTCCTCGCTCGGCGCCGCGGCGGTGGGCATCAACTGCTCGCTCGGACCCTCCGAGGTCGCGCCGCTCGTGGCGCGCATGGCCCCCTGGGCCCGCTGCCCGCTCATGGTGCAGCCCAACGCGGGCCTTCCGCGCGTGGAGGACGGCGTCACGGTCTACGACATCGGCCCCGAGGAGTTCGCCGCCGCCGTGGAGCCCATGCTCGATGCGGGCGTCACCGTCCTGGGCGGCTGCTGCGGGACCACGCCGGCGCACGTCGCCGCCGAGCGGGCGCTTCTTGCCGGACGCGCCCCCGTGCGTCGCGTGCCCCTCGACCGCTTCGCCGTGTGCGGCCCCCAGCGGCTGGTGGCGCTCGCGCCGGGCGAGGTGGGGGTCATCGGCGAGCGCATCAACCCCACGGGCAAGCGCAGGATGCAGGAGGCCCTGCGCAGCGGCAACCACGACCACGTGGTCGCCGAGGCCATCGCGCAGGAGCGCGCAGGTGCCCAGATCCTTGACGTCAACGCCGGCCTGCCGGAGATCGACGAGCGCGCGGTCATGTGCCGCCTCGTCGACGAGCTCCTGGCCGTGACCACGCTCCCGCTGCAGATCGACGCCTCCGACCCCGCGGTCATCGAGGCGGCGATCCGTCGCTACCCCGGCAAGGCGCTCGTCAACTCCGTGAACGGAAAGGCTGAGTCGCTCGCCGCCGTGGTCCCGCTCGCCGCGCGCTACGGCTGCGCGCTCGTGGGCCTCACGCTCGACGAGGACGGCATCCCCGCCACCGCCGAGGGGCGCCTCGCCGTGGCGCGCAAGATCGTGGCCGCCACGGACGCCGCCGGCGTCCCGCGCCGCGACGTGGCGATCGACTGCCTCGCCATGGCGGCCTCCACCGACCAGACCGCGCCACGCGCCATCCTCGAGGCCATCCGCCTCGTGAAGGCCGAGCTCCCGGGCGTGCGCACGGTGCTCGGCGTCTCCAACATCAGCTTCGGCCTGCCCTTCCGCCCGCTCGTCAACGCGACGTTCCTCGCGGCGGCCCTCGGCGCCGGACTCGACCTCGCGATCGTCAACCCCGGCGTGCGCCGCATGATGGACGTCGTGGACTCCTGGCGCGTGCTCTCCGGCGAGGACGAGAGCGCCCGCTTCTACGTGGAGCACTACGCCGACCGCAGCGACGCGGCCCCCGCCCCCGTCCCGGGCGACCAGGGCGGCCGTGCCGAGAAGGACGGGCCCGCCGCGGCCCCCGCCGACCCGGTCGAGCGCGCCCGCGCGCTGGTGCTCGACGGTCGCAGCGGACCCATGGCGGACGCCGTGCGCGAGGTCCTTCTCGACCACGACGCGCTGTACGCCGTCAACGAGGTCCTCGTGCCGGCGCTGGACGAGGTCGGCCGGCGCTTCGAGGACGGGCGCTTCTTCCTGCCCCAGCTCATGGCCTCCGCCGAGGCGGCCAAGGCTGGCTTCGAGGTGCTCCGCGAGGCCGCGTCGGCCTCGGGCGCCCCCGCGACAGAGAAGGGCCCCGTGGTGGTCTGCACCGTGCGCGGCGACATCCACGACATCGGCAAGAACATCGTGCGGATGCTGCTCGAGAACTACGGCTACGAGGTGGTCGACCTCGGCCGCGACGTGGCGCCGGAGGCCGTGGCGGACGCCGTGGTGGCGCGCCACGCGCCGCTCGCGGGGCTCTCCGCGCTCATGACGTCGACGGTCCCGGCCATGGGCGAGACGATCGAGCTCCTGCGCGAGCGCGCCCCCTGGTGCAAGGTGGTCGTGGGCGGGGCCGTGCTCACGCCGGAGTACGCGCGCATGGTCGGGGCGGACTTCTACGCCCGCGACGCGATGGAGACCGTGCGCATAGCCGGCGAGGTGATCGCATAGGGAAGGGGCGCCGGCCGCAGCCGACGCCCCTCGGTCGTGCCTCTCGTCGCGCGGGCTACACGAAGATCTTGCTGATCTCGGTGTTGGCGCTGTTGTCGATCTCCCAGCCGTCGTCCGTCTTGTTGTAGACGAGCTCGATGGTCTTCTCGGAGGGCTCGATCTCGGCGACCAGGCCCATGACGTACTCGCCGGCCCAGGCGTTGACGGCATCGTCGTCGTTGACGTCGAGCTCGCCGGAGTTGATGGCGTTCATGAGCTCCTCGACCATCGCGTCGGAGTCCATGTTCGTGAGCTCGCCCATGGACTTGGACGTGACGGTGACGGTTGCCACGGCGCTCTCGTCGTCGACCTCGACGGAGTCGATCGTGTAGTCGAAGCCCTCGACCATCGCGGCCACGAGCTCGGTGTTCTCGATGCCGTAGGCCTCGAGGCCCGCGCCCTCGACGGCCCCCGCGTACTCCTCGAGCGCCTCCTCGTCCATGTTCTTGAGCTCGTCGAAGTTCGTGGTGATGTCCTCGCGGACGAGCTCCTCGACGCTCGGGCCGTTCGAGCAGCCGCCCAGCACCAGGCCGCCGGCGAGGGCGAGCGTGGCGCAGAGCGTGCAGGTGAGGGCCCGGAGGGATGTGTTCTTCATGGGTGACTCCTTAGTGACGGTGCTTGCGTTCGCCCAGTTTCTCAGATTCGTTTCAGGTTTGCGCGCACGGTCCGGCTGCTGGTCGGTTTTGGTCGCCCCAGTGGTGAGCAAAGATTGAGGTCCGTGCCGCTTGCCGAGCGGTAGTCCTTCTCGCCGAATGTTTCTGACGGGTGTCAGATCTTCGACGTAATGTAAACCAACTATGTCGTGGCCGAGGGGGCCACGACGACCGAACTCCGTGAGTGCAAGGAGAGGGCCTATGGCAAGAATGCACGTCATGGAGCAGAGCGAGACCCAGGCGATCATGTCGAGCATGCACGAGATGCTCGAGAAGCGCCTCTCGGTCAGCTCGCTCGCTCCGTGCCCCGTCGAGTTCACGGCCTCGTACGTGGCCATGTGCGCGACGCAGAGCTGCGGCAAGTGCACGCCGTGCAGGAACGGCCTGCGCATGCTGCGCCACCTGTTCAACGACGTCCTGAACAACCGCGCCACGCTGGAGACGCTCGACCTCATCGAGTCCACCGCCCGCACGGTGTACCTGTCGAGCGACTGCGCGATCGGCTACGAGGCCGGCGAGGTGGCCCTCATGGCCATCCGCGGCTTCCGCGACGACTTCGAGCACCACGTGACCAAGCACGCCTGCGGCTTCTCGCAGCACCAGACGGTGCCGTGCGTCTCCGGCTGCCCGGCGGGCGTGGACATCCCCGGCTACATCGCGCTCGTCGAGGCCGGCCGCTACACCGAGGCCGTGCGCCTCATCCGCAAGGACAACCCGCTGCCGCTGGTCTGCGGCCTCGTCTGCGAGCACCCCTGCGAGATGCACTGCCGCCGCGGCATGGTGGACGACCCGATGAACATCCGCGGCCTCAAGCGCTACGCCGTGGACCACGCCGGCGACTACCGCCCGGTCGTCAAGCCGGCCACCGGCAAGCGCGTCGCCGTGATCGGCGGCGGCCCGGCCGGCATCTCGTGCGCGTACTACCTGACGCTCATGGGCCACAAGGTCAAGATCTTCGAGCAGCGCGCGCACCTCGGCGGCATGCTCCGCTACGGCATCCCCAACTACCGCCTGCCGCGCGAGCAGCTCGACTCCGAGATCCAGTGGATCCTCGACTGCGGCATCGACGTCGAGCTCAACCACAGCGTCGACGGTGACGAGATGACCCGTCTGCGCTCCGAGTACGACGCGGTCTACCTAGCCATCGGCGCGCACGCGGACAAGAAGCTCGGCCTTCCGGGCGAGGACGCCGAGGGCGTTATGTCCGCCGTCCAGCTCCTGCGCGACATGGGCGACAACAACCCGCCCGACTTCAAGGGCCTCACGGTCGCCGTCGTCGGCGGCGGCAACGTGGCCATGGACGTGGCCCGCACCTCCGTGCGCCTGGGCGCCGAGAAGGTCATCATCGCGTACCGTCGCCGCGTGGCCGACATGACGGCCCAGGACGAGGAGATCGCCGGCGCCGAGGCCGAGGGCTGCGAGGTCATGGACCTGCACGCGCCCAAGGAGGTCGTCGTCGACGAGAGCGGCCACGTGGCCGGCCTCAAGGTCGAGCCGCAGATCATCGGCGGCCTCAAGCGCGGCCGCCCCGCGCCGCGCGCTGCCGAGGGCGGCGACGTCGTGGTGCCGTGCGACCGCGTGATCGTGGCCATTGGCCAGGACATCGACTCCGCCACCTTCGAGGAGCAGGGCGTGCCCTGCAAGTGGGGCCGCATCGTCACCGACCCGGACGGCGCCGTGCCCGGCCAGGACGGCCTCTTCTCCGGCGGCGACTGCCAGAGCGGCCCGGCCACCGTCATCCGCGCGATCAACGCGGGCAAGGTCGCGGCCGGCAACATCGACAACTACCTCGGCTTCAACCACAAGATCGAGCTCGACGTGGAGCTGCCGCCCGTGCAGTTCAAGGGCAAGATCTCCTGCGCGCGCTGCGAGATGCGCGAGCGCGAGGCGTCCGAGCGCATCAACGACTTCGACATCGTCGAGAACGGCCTCACCGACCAGGAGGCGCACCAGGAGGCATCCCGCTGCCTGCGCTGCGACCACTTCGGCTTCGGCGCGTTCCGCGGAGGGAGGATCGAGCAGTGGTAAACCTCACTATCGACGGCCGCGCCGTCACCGTGGAGGAGGGCACCTCCATCCTCGACGCCGCCGCAACCGTAGGGATCAAGATCCCGACGCTCTGCTATCTCAAGGACCTCAACGAGATCGGCGCCTGCCGCGTCTGCGTGGTCGAGATCGAGGGCATCGACCAGCTCGTCGCCGCGTGCAACAACACGGTGCTCGAGGGCATGGTCGTGCACACCAACAGCCCCAAGGTCCGCGTGGCGCGCCGCATGAACATGGAGCTTTTGCTCGCCACCCATGACTCCGAGTGCACGAGCTGCGTGCGCTCCGGCAACTGCACGCTGCAGACGCTCGCCAACGACCTGGGCATCTCCGACCTGCCGTACGAGAAGCGCCTCATGCACGACGAGTGGGACAAGTCCTACCCGCTCATCCGCAACAACGACAAGTGCATCAACTGCCTGCGCTGCATCCAGGTGTGCGAGAAGATCCAGGGCATCGGCGTCTGGGACCTCGCCAACCGCGCCACGCACACGAGCGTGAACGTCCGCGGCGGCATGACGATCCAGGAGTCCGACTGCACGCTCTGCGGCCAGTGCATCACGCACTGCCCGACGGGCGCGCTGCGCGAGCGCGACGACACCCAGAAGGTCTTCGACGCGCTGGCTGACCCCGAGAAGGTCGTCGTGGTCCAGATCGCGCCGGCCGTGCGCGCCGCCTGGGGCGAGAGCCTCGGCCTCGCGCGCGAGGACGCCACCGTCGGCCGCCTCGTGGCCGCGCTGCGCCAGATGGGCGTAGACTACGTCTTCGACACGAACTTCTCGGCCGACCTCACCATCATGGAGGAGGGCACCGAGCTCCTGCACAAGCTCGCCCACAAGGAGGAGAACACGTTCCCGATGTTCACCTCCTGCTGCCCGGGCTGGGTGCGCTACGTCAAGGCCGTGCGTCCCGAGTTCACCGACCAGCTCTCCACGTCCAAGTCGCCGGGCCAGATGTTCGGCGCCGTGACCAAGAGCTACTTCGCGGAGCTCAAGGGCATCGACCCGCACAACATCTTCTGCGTGGAGATCATGCCGTGCACGGCCAAGAAGGCCGAGGTCGCCATCCCCGTCATGAACGACGCCTGCGGCGATTCCGACGTCGACGTCTCCATCACCACGCGCGAGGTCGACCGCATGATCCGCGCCGAGCACATCGATGCCACGATGCTGCCCGAGGAGGACTTCGACGACCCGCTGGGCACCTCCACGGGAGCGGCCGTCATCTTCGGCGCGACCGGCGGCGTCATGGAGGCCGCGCTGCGCACCGCCTACCACGTGGTCACCGGCAAGACGCCCGAGCCCGACGCCTTCTCCGACGTCCGCGGCCTGGACGCCTGGAAGGAGGCCACCTACGACCTGGCGGGCACCCCGGTGCGCGTCGCCGTGGTGAGCGGCCTGGCCAACGCGGGCTACCTGCTCGACGCCATCGCGGCGGGCGAGGTCGAGTACGACTTCGTCGAGGTCATGGCCTGCCCCGGCGGCTGCGCGGGCGGCGGCGGCCAGCCCATCCACGACGGCGAGGAGCTCGCCGGCGTGCGCGGCGACGTCCTCTGGGGCCTCGACCACAACGCCGAGCTGCGCAACTCCTACGAGAACCCGTCGATCAAGGCGATCTACGAGGACTACCTGGGCGAGCCGCTCTCCGAGCGCGCCGAGGACCTGCTCCACACCGACCACCACGCCTGGAGCATTCACTGATTCAAAAGGGGACAGACCCCTTCTGGATCATCTGGGCCCGAGCCGTCACCCCCGCGGCTCGGGCCCCCTTCTACCAGGCGGCCACGCGCTCGCGCATGCCCTCGACGTCGAGGACGCCCTCGGCGAAGCCTTTGCGCACGAGCTCTGCGGGCACCAGCTCGTCGTACTTCTCGAAGTAGGGGATCTCGGCGGGATAGAGGAGCTCCATCGGGTCCTCGAGCCGCTCCGCCGCGTCCTTCACCACCGAGAGGAACGTCTGCTCGTCGGCCGCCATCACGAACGTCATGAAATAGGGGCGCGAGGAGTTGACGCCCTTGATGCCGAGCTCCGCGGCGCACTTGATCTTGATCAGGCGCTCCAGGGCGAGAAACGCGTAGGTGCCGAGCCACGGCAGCAGGCACCACATGGTCTGCTCCTTGTCGTTCTCGCCGAGGCAGACGAGCGGTCCTGCCGTGAGCCGGGAGTTCCGTGCCACGCGCCGCGCCTCGCGCAGGCGGGCGCGGGCGTGGTCGCGCAGGTAGGGGTAGGGTGCGCTCTCCTCGAGCACGCGACGCATGCGCTCGAGGATGTGCGTGTTGATGTCTCCCGCCACGTCGCCGAAGTACGCCGGGACCCTGCCCTTGACCTGCGTGACGTAGAGCAGGTGTCGCTCGTGGTCCACCTCGTCCACGATCCAGACGTGCCCCGCGATGGCGACCTTCTCGCCGGGCGGGGGCGGGGCGCAGAGCGTGCCGATCTCCTCGGAGCCCGAGCGCACGGTGTACTCCACGTTCTCCTGGAAGACCGCGAAGAACTTGTAGGAGCTCGTGATGCGCTCGCCCGTAAGTCCCACGATGAGGCCGCCGCCCTCGGTCTGCTCGACGTAGTCGTGCTGGAGCAGGTGGCGGAGAAGGACGCGGAAGTCGTCAGCCGTCACGCGATGGAAGTACGTCAATGTGAGCACGCGGCTCGCGAGCTGGGCGGGGGAGAGCTCGCCCTCGCCTGCGAGCGTGGCGAGCGTCTGGTGGCAGAGCAGGCTGTAGGGCAGGCGGTTGAGGTTGGGCGGCTCGACCCAGCGCTCCTCGCGGTAGAGCTGGACGAGCGCGATGCCCTGCAGCAGCTTCCAGGGAATGGTCTCCGGCAGCAGCGTGCGGGCCTCCGGCTGCTCCTCGCGCATGACGAACCACATCTCCGGCGGGGCCTCGCGCCGGCCCGTGCGACCCATGCGCTGCAGGAACCCCGAGACGGTGAACGGTGCGTCGATCTGGAACGCCCGCTCGAGGCGACCCACGTCGATGCCCAGCTCGAGCGTCGCGGTGGCAACGATCGAGAGGTCGGAGGCGTCGTCGCGCATCTGCTCCTCGGCGCTCTCGCGAATGGCGGCCGAGAGGTTGCCGTGGTGGATGAGGAAGCGGTCTGGCTCCCCGTTGAACTCGCAGTAGGCGCGCAGCGTCGTGCAGACCTCCTCCGCCTCCTCGCGCGAGTTCGAGAAGATCAGGCACTTGCGGCCACGAGTGTGCTCGAAGATGTAGCCGATGCCCGGGTCGGCGTTCGCGGGCGCCAGGTCCGTGGGGGCCTCGGGAGGGCTGGGGCTTATCGCCGTGCTCAAACAGTCCTGCTCGCACGGACGAGCCACTGGCTCGTCCGGCTCGTGCGGAACTGCGCGCGGCAATAAGCCCCGGCTCTCTGGCGAGGTTTCCTCGGGCTCCAGGGCGACGACGTCTGCCTCGACGTTTCCGTCCGTTGTCTGAATCTCGGACTCGTCGGCTTGCGGGCCGCTCTGGTAGAAGTGCTCCATCGAGAGGCGCCAGGTGCGCGGGGGCTCCTCGATGAGGGGGACGATCGTGTCGCGGCCGGTGCCGGCGGCGAGGAACGCGCCCACGGCCTCGGGGTCGCCGATCGTGGCGGAGAGGCCGATGCGCCGCGGCTGCACGCCCGCTATTCTCGCCAGGCGCTCGATGAGGCAGAGGCACTGGCCGCCGCGGTCCTGGCGCAGCAGAGAGTGGACCTCGTCGATCACGACGTAGCGCAGGTCGCAGAAGAGCTTGGACACCACGGCGTGCCGGCGCATGAGCAGCGCCTCGAGGGACTCCGGCGTGATCTGCAGGATGCCGGACGGCCGCTTCACGAGCCGGGCCTTGTGAGAGGCGGAGACGTCCCCGTGCCAGTGCCAGACGTTGATCCCCGCCTCCTCGCAGAGGTCGGTGAGGCGATAGAACTGGTCGTTGATGAGCGCCTTGGTGGGACCGATGTAGAGGGCGCCCACGGAGGCGGGCGGGTTCTCCCAGAACTCGGTCAGGATGGGGAAGAAGGCCGCCTCGGTCTTGCCGGAGGCCGTTGAGGCGCACAGCAGCACGTGGTCGTCCGTGTCGAAGATCGCCTCGCCGGCGGCCACCTGCACGCCGCGCAGGTTCTCCCACTCGTGCGCGTAGATGAAGTCCTGCACGAACGGCGCGTATCGGTCGAAGACGCCCACGGCGACCTCCTTTCGGTGACAGTCAGTATACGAACAAATGTTTCTGATTGCAAGGAGGGAACCTAGCTATTGCTAGCAGAAGATGCTAGCATATGCTTTACATTGGAAAGGAGACCAATGGATACCACGCTCGCGCAGATCAATGCACGTATAGATGCGAATCTCAAGGTCTCGGGAGATGCGGCCCTTGCCGAGGCGGGGCTCACGCCCACGAAGGCCATTCGTGCGATGTGGGGGCGTTTTTCCAGCCTGGCGGACCAACCCGAGAAGATCAGGGAGCTCGTGTCCGGCCAGCAGGCAGAGTCGTCTTCCGCAGCGCGTGTCGAGCGGGATCGCAAGCTCGCGCTGGCACGAGAGGGAAGTCAGATAGTAGCGCGCTCGCTGACCTCTCGGGGCATATCGGTGCCCGAGGACCTTGAGGAGCTCTCCTATGACGAGCTCAGAGATCAGGTCCTGCTCGAGCGTCTTCGCGAGAGGGGGCTGGATTCGTGAGCCCGCAGCCATCGATGCTCCTGGATACCAATGTCTGGCTTGACTACTATCTCCCCTGGAGAGGTGGTCACGCGGCGGCCAGGCAGCTCATAGAGCGTGCCCTCGAGGATGATCAGACCTTGGCCTACGCCGTCTCAGCCGCCAAGGACGTTTACTACATGGTTGCGGCGGAACACAAGCGCGCCGAGCGCGCAGCGGCTGGCTCGCTCAGCGAGTCCGCCGTTCAGGCAGCGACCGTCACGGCATGGGGCTGTATCAACAACATGCAGGAAATCGCCTGCTCCCTACCGCTCGACCACACGGACGTGTGGATGGCCTCCAAGCAGCGCGCCCTGCACGGGGACTTCGAGGACGACCTCCTCATCGCAGCGGCGATGCGAGGCAAGGTCGACCATCTCGTGACCAACGACGAAACGCTTCTGCGACACTGTCCCGTGGCGGCACTCAGCGTGACGGACATGTGCAGGTTGCTTGAGATTCGGCAAGAATAGAGGGTATCGGTCGCGCGCAGCGGCTTGATGCGACCTCGTGTGAAGGAGGCGTCATGAGCACGAAAGACGGGTTTCGCTTAAGGGCGCTCGCGACGTGTGCCCTCGCGCTGGCCGTAGTCGCCTTGTGTGCGGGATGCTCCGAGCGCGTCGACTCCCTCGTCCGCTATGTCGAAAGCCAGGTGACGGGCGAGGAGTACGTGAGCCCGCGGGGACAGGCCTGCCTCGACGCGGCGGAGGGCCTTCTCGACGCCCTTGAGACGGGAGACCGGGACGCGATCGTCGGGCTCTTCTCGCCCGAGGTCCGCGCGGGCTCCGACGACCTCGAGGCGCAGGCCGACAAGCTGGTGGAGAGCTGCTCCGGCCACGTTGACTATCTGGACACCCACTCGGTGACCCAGCCCCAGGAGTCCGAGAGGATCGACCACGGCAAGCGCCGCGTGGAGCTCTCGACCGACTTCTCGTTTGCCCTCGACGGCGAGAACTACTGGTGCTTCATGACGCTCGTGAAGGAGAACGACTTTGACGAGGCCGAGGTGGGCGTCTCCACCGTCATCGTGTGGTCCGAGGACGCGTACTCGGCGATGCTCTACGACGCGCGCGAGACGGACTGGCCCGAGGGCACGGGGTTGCACCTCCGGCTGAGCTATCCCCTCCAGTGGGAGACGCGCCTCGTGAATGACGACCCCCTGCGCTACGAGGCCGGGGACGCCATCTCTGACGTTGACGACGCCACCGCGTTTCTCGACGAGGGTGAGAAGACCGCCGCCGACTTTGAGGGGCGTTTTGGACGGCCGTGCTGCGTGTCGTGGACGGGCGACGGACGCATCTACTACGAACTCACCGACGACGGGGAGGGCCCTCGCTATCTGGAGGTGAACGCGACCGCGCCGGACGAGCCGGTCTACTCGGCGTATGTGGTGGACGAGCGTGGCGTCGTCGAGAAGGTGTGGGACGAGGACGGCGACGCCTAGATCGTGAACTCGGCGTAGGCGTCGTCGACGTCCTGGGCGCCGGCAGCAACGGCAGGCGCGCTCACGGCCCCCGAGAACGCGTCGGTCTTGAGCAGCGCGTCCACATCCGCGCCAGGGTTCTGGCACAGGATGTCGAGAAGCTCGATGAAGTCGCGGATGACCTCGCGCGGCGTGAGGTGGGTGTCGGCGCCCACGCGGCCGAACTCCGCCTTGAGGAAGCCCACGAGGTGCTCCTCCGTGAGCGTGCGCTCGTAGCCGAAGTAGCCGGCGTGGATGTCGGCGAGCTTCTCGATGAGGACGAGCAGCTCCTCGTAGGTGAGCGGCTCCAGGTGGATGACCGGGGCGAGCATGTCGGCAAGGCCCGCGCTCGCGAAGCGTCCCTGCGTGAGGCGGCTGCGCAGGGCCTCGTAGGAGAAGACGCCGCGGCGGCGGTCCTCGATGGACTGCGGCGTACCGCCCATGATGATGCCCAGGTGGTGCGCCTTGCCCTGGAGCGTGTCGTTGTACATGGTGAGGATCTTCTCGTAGTTGTACTGGCGCGAGGTGGCGTTGGGGATCTTGTAGAGGTTCACCAGCTCGTCGATGAGGACGACGAGGCCCTTGTAGCCGGCGCCGACGAGGAACCGCGCGAAGAGCTTGAGGTACTCGTACCAGGTGTCGTCGGTGATGCAGGCGTTGACGCCCAGCTCGGTGCGGGCCTCGGTCTTGGTGCGGAACTCGCCGCGCAGCCACTTGACCACGCCGGCACGAGCGTCGTCGTTCCCCTCGAGGCTGGCCTGGTAGTAAAGACGCAGGACCTGCGTGAAGTCGAAGCCGCAGACGAGCTCCTGGATGGGGGAGAGCTGTGCCGCGAGGGCCGCCTCGGCATCCGGCTGCTCGCGCAGGGCCGCCACCCAGCGGTCGAGCACGAGCTGGAGCGCGCCGCCCTCCGGCCGCGTCTTGGTGGAGAGGTTGCGGACGAGCTCGCGGTAGGTGGCGAGCCCCTGGCCCTGCCCGCCCTGGAGGCGGCGCTTGGGGGAGAGGTCGGCGTCTGCCACCACGAAGTCGTTGCCCATCGCGTGCGTGCGGATGGTCTGCAGCAGGAAGCTCTTGCCGGCGCCGTAGCGGCCGACAAGGAAGCGGAAGCTCGCCCCGCCGTCCGCGACGAGCTCGAGGTCGTGCAGGAGCGCCTGGATCTCGCGCTCGCGGCCCACGGTGATGTACGGCAGCCCGACGCGCGGCACCACGCCGCCCTTGAGCGAGTTGATGATGACCGCCGCTATGCGCTTGGGTACCCGCACGTCGCCCATGTCGACCCCCTCCGTTGCCTGTGGATTAGCAATTCTAGCACAGGTGTTCTACTTTGGGAGAAGGGCGTCGGAGATGTCCTCGACGTAGTCCTCGACGAGCGCGGGGTGCCCGTCTGCGTCGAACTCGACGGCCGTGTCGCCGAGCAGGTCGAAGAGCTTCTCGTTGATCGAGTCGACGAGGAGGTCCGTGCCCGCCGCGGAAGGAGGACGGCCGCCGAGCAGGTCGTGAAGGAGCGAGAGCTCCTCTGCCGTGAGGCCGAGGTCGGGTGCCGGACCATCCTGAGTGTCGACCGGCTTCGTAACGTCGATGGGAACTTCGTCCTGCGAGCGCTCCTCGTCCACGAGCAGGGCCTCGCGGGTCTCGGCTGCCGTCGAGCGGATCCCGGCAAGCTTGGAGAGGTCGATCTCTATGCGGCGCGGCGCGTGGGCGGAGCGCCATGCGAGGTAGTCACCGATGGCACGGTCAATGATCTTGACCAGGTATTTGGGGTCGGCGTGCCCTTTGAGCGGGTTCGGATGGTCGAGGGCCAGGCGCAGCTGACGGTCGACGGCTCGCAGGACCTGGCCGAGCTTGGCGCTGCGGACGCCCCCGTCGTGCAGTGAGTCGCAGGTCCAGATACCGTTCTGGCAGATGTAGCGACAGGTCTCGTCGAGCTCGACGACGCAGTCCGCGTGACGTCCGCCGGGATAGAAGACGGCGGAGGCGAACATGAGGTGGGGCATCGCGTGCCTCGTGCCGAAGAGGCTCTCCGTGAGGCCCTGGGAACGGTTGGAGGCGTAGTGCCTCGCGAGGTCGGCGAAGACGGCGCAGGTCACGCCACGGACGGCGTCCGGGTCGTCCCGGTAGAGGCGTCCCTCGCAGATGCGGTGGGTCGAGAGGGCGTCAAGTGCGGCGAGCAGCGCATCGTCGGCGGCGGGGTCGACGTCGAAGGCGCGCGGCGCGCGGCGCCGGCCCTTCGGCGGGGCCCCTTCGAGCGCACGCTGCTCTGCCCGCCGGAGGACGGCCACGGATCGGTCGTGCGCGCTGTTGAGGTAGGGTCTCGCCCACGCGACGGGCAGGCCGTGATAGGCGACGTAGTCCACGAGCCAGGGGCGCACGTAGCGGTCGAGCGTGGGGTCGAAGGCGCGATAGGCCTGCCAGAAGGACTCGATGGCCCGGAACGCCTCCTCGCCCGGCGTCGCCCCGATGCCGTTGACCAGCTCGTAGAGGTAGACGAAAGCGAAGGAGAGCGAGGTCTGCTCAACCTCCCCCCGTCGCACGCGGGCGCGCCAGGTGAAGTACCCGCGCAGCTGCGGGTTGGTCATGGACTCGTAGGTGGGGAAGTAGCTGGAGAACTCCCCTTCGTAGGGGAAGTCGTCCTCGAAGCCCTCCATGAGATGCCCCTGCTCCACGAAGAGCCGCGCATCCGACCACGTCCGAGTCTCGCTGCGGCGCGCGAGGGCTCGCATCTGGCGGATGGGTTCGGGCAGGTAGCTTGCGAGCTGCGAGCCGCGCAGGAGTATGGGCTCGTCGGCGTAGGTGCGCTCGCTCGAGAGCGCCCGGCCGCCCTTTGCGCGGCTGGCAGCGAGAATCTGCTCTATGATCGCGTCGACGTTCGCCATCTCACCTCCCGCGCCCGGCGTGAGTCCATACTAGTCAATCGAGGTGCCAATCCGATTCTGCAGAAGTCTCGCTCGTGATGAAAAAACGGCCTTCGCCCTGCAAAAGTCTCGCTCGTGATGAAGGTTTTCGCGATCATCCCGATATCTGATTCCAAGTCTTATTCTCTTACCAGGCAAAACGCGACCCGCGGGCAAGAGTGCGGCCTTCCGGCGCAAAAAACCTTCATCACGAGCGAGACTTTTGCGGCCCGACGCGGCCCGTTTCATCACGAGCGGCAGTTTTGCACGGGGACTCGCGCAAAGACGAGCATGCGCTCGTCGGAGCGGGCCTCGTCCAGCGCGTAGCCGCGCTCGTGGAAGCCGCGCAGGTCGGCCACGTCCTCCACGCGGCGCTCGGCGCACCAGCGGACGAAGGTGCCCCGGGCCGCCTTGGCCTCGGTTGCCGGCTGCCGGAGGCGACCGTCGCGCAGCACGCCAAAGAGGCAGGTCAGGACCTGGGGGCCGCCCGGTCGGGCCCACGGCGTGACGGCACGGGCGTACTCGACCGAGGCGACGTTCACGATGGTGTCGCAGCCCTCCGCGGCAAGCGACTCGTACAGCGTGTCTCCCCAGAACTCGTACAGGTCGCTGGAGTCGCCGACGGCGAGCCGCGCCTGCATCTCGAGCCGATATGGCACCACGCCGTCGAGCGGACGCAACATCCCGTAGAAGCCCGAGAGAATGCGCAGGTGCTCGTCCAGCCAGTCGAGCTCCCCCTCGCTCATGACCTCCGCTGCTAGGTGCGTGTACTGTATGCCCTCGTAGGAGATGACGGCCGCCGTCGTGTCGCGCGCGAGGTCCATGTCCCGGAACCGCCCGTAGTTGAGGTCCGCCAGCCGGTCGCTGCACGCCCAGAGTCCCTGCGCCTCGTCGCGCGAGAGTGCCTGGACGGCGCGCATGAGCTCGGCGGTTCGGGCGAGGAACCTGGGCTCGCGCACGGGCCAGGGCGGCGCGTCCATCGCACGCATCTTCTTTGCCGGCGAGATGATGAATCTCAGTGACATGGCGCTCCTCTCGGGGACCATCCTAGCAGCCCACTATCATGGGAGAGACGGAGGTGGTCATATGGCTGGCGAGAGGAACCTGACGCCGGTGCGGCTCGCCCTCGCGGCGACGGCCGCGACGGCGGCGCTCGTCCGCCGCGCGACGTTGCTCGACCCGCATGTCGTGCGCACCTCCTCGGGCATCGCCCTCGTCTACACCGTGCGACGCGGCTTCGCTGACCCGGTCCGCGTCCTGCGCACCGGCGGCGTCTACCAGTCTGCTACCTACCTCGGCGCCCGTAGGATGGAGCCGGTCTTCGAGTACTACCGAGCCTTCGGCCGCGTCTTCGACCTGCGTCCCGACGCGCGCCGCCTGCTCGCCGTCGGGGGCGGGGGATTCGCCTTCCCCAAGCTCGTCGCCGCGGGCCATCCCGGCGTTCGCACCGACGTCGTGGAGATCGACCCCGCCGTCATCCGCGCGGCCAGACGCTGGTTCTTCCTCGACGAGGCCGTCGAGCTGGCCCGCGCCGGCGGCGGAGACCTGAACGTGGTCTGCGACGACGGCCGTCGCTTCCTCGAGCGCGCGGTCGGCCCCTATGACGCCGTGGTCCTCGACGCCTTCGTCGGCGAGACCCCGGTGCGCTCGCTCGCCACCGCGGAGGCGCTCCGCCTCGTCCGGCGCGCGCTGGTCCCGGGCGGCGTCTGCCTCATGAACGTGGTCTCCCGTGCCGGGGGCGCCGACGTGAGCTTCCTGCGCTCGGTCGTGGCCACCGCCCTCATGGTCTTCGACCAGGTGAGGGTGGTTCCCGCGGCCGACGCCGACCACTCCGGCGAGGACAACTACCTCGTCGTCGCCTCCGACGCACCGCTCGACCTCGCGGACGCCATACCCTTCGACGAGAGCTTCCTCGGCGAGCCCCTGTTCGATATCTAAGCGCGCGCGACTAAGATTATCTAAATTCGGGTAGACTACCCGACGTTCAACAACCCGTTCGGAAGGGAAGCGTCGCATGCGCAAGTTCAAGACAGAGAGCAAGAAGCTCCTCGACCTCATGATCAACTCCATCTACACCAACCGCGAGATCTTCCTCCGCGAGCTGGTGTCCAATGCATCCGACGCCATCGACAAGCTCTACCTCAAGAGTCTCACGGACAGCTCCGTGCAGGTCGACCAGGCCAACCTCGCCATCAACGTCGCCTTTGACAGGGACGCGCGCACCATCACCGTCTTCGACAACGGCATCGGCATGACGGCCGACGAGCTCGAGAAGAACCTCGGCACCATCGCCCACTCCGGCTCCGAGGAGTTCAAGGCCGCCAACGCCGAGGCGCAGGGCGACGCCGTGGACATCATCGGCCGCTTCGGCGTGGGCTTCTACTCCGCCTTCATGGTCGCCAAGGAGGTCAGCGTCGTCACGCGCGCCTACGGCTCCGACGAGTGCAACCGCTGGACCTCGGACGGCGTGGAGGGCTACACGATCGAGCCCGTCTCCGCCGACGACCCCGCCTATCGCTCCACCTGCGGCACTACGATCGTCCTCACCCTCAAGGACAACGCCGAGGACGCCGACTACGACGAGTTCCTCTCCGAGTGGAAGCTTCGCGAGCTCATCAAGAAGTACAGCAACTACGTCCGCTACCCCGTGCAGATGCTCGTGACCAAGAGCCGCGAGAAGGAGAGGCCCGCGGACGCCGGCGACGACTACCAGCCGGAGTGGGAGGACTACACCGAGCTCGAGACCATCAACTCGATGACCCCCATCTGGAAGAAACGCGCCTCCGAGGTCACCGACGAGGAGTACGCCGAGTTCTACAAGTCCACGTTCCACGACTGGACCGACCCGGCGCGCACCTTCAGCCTGCACGCCGAGGGCACGCTCGAGTATGACGCCCTGCTCTTCATCCCCGGTCAGGCGCCCTTCGACCTCTACAGCCGCGACTACGAGAAGGGCCTCGAGCTCTACAGCTCCAACGTCCTCATCATGGAGAAGTGCGCCGACCTGCTGCCCGACTACTACAACTTCGTCCGCGGCGTCGTGGACTCCTCCGACGTCTCCCTCAACATCTCCCGCGAGACCCTCCAGCAGACCCGCCAGCTCCAGGCCATGGAGCGCCGCATCGAGAAGAAGATCACCTCCGAGCTCGAGGCCATGCGCGACCAGAGCCGCGAGGCGTACGAGAAGTTCTTCGAGAACTTCGGTCGCGGCCTCAAGTACGGCATCTACTCCAGCTACGGCATGAAGAAGGACGAGCTCGCCGGCCTGCTGCTGTTCTGGAGCGCCCGCGAGCAGAAGATGGTCACGCTCCAGGAGTACGTGGCCGCCATGCCCGCGGACCAGAAGGCGATCTACTACGCCGCCGGCGACGACCGCGAGCGCCTGGCCAAGATGCCGGTGGTCGAGGCCGTGCTCGCCAAGGGCTACGACGTCCTTCTCGCCACGCAGGACGTGGACGAGTTCTGCTTCCAGGCCATGCGCGACTTCACGGCCAAGGGCCTGCCCAAGACCTACGCCGACGACGCCGCCCGCGAGGCGGCCGAGAAGGCAGTGGCCGACGGCGCCGAGCCCGAGGTCGAGGACCGCACCGTCGAGCTCAAGAACGTGAACTCCGGCGACCTTGACCTCGCGAGCGACGAGGAGAAGAAGGAGGCCGAGGAGGCCACCAAGGCAAACGAGGGCCTGTTCGGAGCCATGAAGGACGCGCTGGGCGACAAGGTCGAGAAGGTCGCGGTGTCCACGCGCCTCGCTGCCGACGGCGCTCCTGCCGTGATCACCTCCGAGGGCCCGCTCACGCTCGAGATGGAGAAGGTCCTGGCGGCTGGTCCCGAGGTGGGCGACGCCCCCAAGGCCGTCCGCGTACTCGAGGTCAACGCCAAGCACCCGGTCTTCGAGAAGCTCCGCGCTGCGCAGGAGGCGGGCGACGCCGAGAAGGTCAAGCTCTACGCGGGCCTGCTCTACAACCAGGCGCTGCTCGTCGAGGGCATCCTGCCCGAGGATCCCGTGGCCTTTGCGTCCCAGGTCTGCGAGCTGATGTAGCGATCGCCCCCATGCGGGGTGGGCCCCTACCAAGGTCCGGCGCTCGGACAGCTTGCCCGCATCTTTGATGCGGGCAAGAACTCGCGGCGGACCTGGGCAGGGGCTCGCTTGGTTGCAACGCTTTGCGTGAAAGGCTTACTTGCGGCGGTGCCTCAGGGTGTGGGCGATTGCTTGCAGCGAAGGTTGTCTGAAGGGCGCGGGGCGGCCGCCGTAGCGCTCTTGGCAGGCGTTGCGGGCGATCGTGCGGACCTCGGCGGACAGGGCGGCGTCGTCCAGGTGCTCGCAGATCCGCTCGCACACCTCGTCCTCGGTGGCGCTCTCGTCCCAGGCCACGCCGGCGCGTCGCGCCGCACGGCAGACGCGCGCCCAGGCCGCGCGCCACGTCAAGACCCTGCCCCGGCGAACGAGGATGGCCGCGCCGACGCCTGCCGCCGCGACCGCCACGCCGACGAGCGCGAGCGTGTGCCAGGGGATTCGCGAGCCCTCGTCCCTCTCGCCCTCCGTGGCGGGTGCGTTCTGCTGAGGGGTCTCAACCTCGGGCTCGACGGGCGTCTGCTCGGGGGCGCTCGGCGCCTCGGCCTCGGGCGTCTGCGACGGCTCGTCTGCCCCCTCCGCCGCCGCGCCCCCGGACGCGGGCGTCACGTCCACGCCCACCCAGCCGATGCCGTCGAGCCAGACCTCGGCCCAGGCGTGAAGCTGGCGCATGGTGACCTCGTAGGTCCCGTCGTCCCCCGCGTCCGGTCCGGGCGCGTAGCCCAGCACCACGCGCGACGGCACGTCGAGCTCGCGTGCGAGCAGCGCGAACGCGGTGGCGTAATGCGTGCAGTAGCCGGTCCGGGACTCGAGGAAGTCACCGAGCGCGGCGAGGTTGCCCTCGCCGCCGCCCGGGGCGTCGAGCGAGTACGAGAAGCTCCCGTCCGTGAAGAAGCCGACGAGCCAGCGCGTGGTCGCGAGCTGGTCGAGGAATCCGCGCCCGCCGACGCCGTCGGCGGCTGCCGCGGCCACGACCTGGGCCACGCTGTCGGGAAGGTTTCCCTCGGGGGTCTCGAGCGCCTCCGCGGGCGCCTCGGCGTCGGCGACGTAGCTTCTCCGCGCGAGCGAAGACCTCACTGCGGGGAGCCCGTCGACCTCGTCGACGCTGGAGACGGGCGCGAGGTAGCACCCGACGGCGCGCCAGGTGCCGTCCTCGGACGCGGAGAGCGTGGCCGTCCCGGGCGGGGCCGCCGCGTCGCCGCCCGCGCCGCGCACGACGGTCGTGACGGGCGAGGGAACGCCGGCGGCGGTGTCGTCGGAGAGGGCGGCTTGGGCGAGCGGGGAGCGGTCGACGAGGGCGTCGGCGTCCTCTCCGGAGAAGCGCCACGTGCCGCCATCGAAGCTGTCGAGCACGCCGATGCGCAGGTAGAGAGGCTCGTCGGCCGAGGTCTCATAGGTGAGCGCCCGCGCGCCTGAGCGGCTCTGCAGGTCGCGCGAGAGGTCCACGAGCGTCTCCGCGCGCGTCCCGCCCGAGGCAGAGCCCGGCCAGGCGGGGAAGTCTCCCGACAGCGCCACGGCGTCCGCCCCCCAGCCCAGCACCAGGGCGAGCAGCGCCACGACCGCGCCGCGCGCGGGCCGCGGGCGCGCGGTCACGGAGAGCCAGACGAGAAAGAGCCCCAGCGCGACGGCCGCCCATCCCCACTCGGTGTGCGCCGCCGAGCCCATGACCGACTGTCCCGCCGCGGAGAGCGCGACCGGGACGAGCGCGACCGCGGGCCGAAGCGCCCGCGAGGACGACAGGGCGGCGAGAAGCGCGGCGAGGCCGGAGCCCATGAGGATGACGAGCAGGTCCCAGGTCATGTCCGCGTCGCTCGACGCCGCGCCGCCGAGCTGCTCGACGCCCGTTTCGAAGATGAGCGCGAGCGCGGCGGCCGGCGCCTCGAACGCGGTGCGCGCCTGGGGGAGGCCCTCGGTCAGGGGTCCGTGCCGGCCGTCGAAGACCGCCAGCGCCACGACGGCGCCCGCAGCCACGAGCAGGACGGCGAGAAGCGCGACGAGCGCCGCCCGCGCGCCGCGCCCCGCCCCGCGCCGACGGAGCAGCGCGCCGAGGAGCGAGCCGCCCGCCGTCCCCGCCACGAGGAGCACGGGCACGCTCCGCTGCCAGACGCCCTCGTAGAAGACCCCGGCGAGCGCGGCGCCGGCGAGCAGCGCCAGCGCCGCGCAGGCGAGAAGGGCCAGCAGCTCCGCGAGCACGCCGCCCGCGCCGCGCGTGCCGACGCCCCGAGCGGGTGTCGCCTCCGCGACGACGGCGCCCTTCTTGGCCACGCCCTCGCGCGCGGCGCCGGCCTCCGCGGGGCCCTCCGCGCGCACGACGGTGACGGAGCCCCCGAGCGGGCCGCGACGCAGGGCGCGCGCCAGCTCTCCGTCCGGCTCGCAGGTGACGAGCAGCACGTGCCGCCGCGCGGTGCCTCCCCCGGCGAGTCGCGCCGCCTCCCGCGCGCGTTCCTCGGCAAGGCCCTCGCCCGCGGGCTCGCCCACGACGGCGGCGCAGAAGCGCTCCTGCTGGACCGGTGTCCTCAGGGCGAGGGTGCCGTCGGTCAGCAGGACGTCCGGGTTCCTCCTCAGACCCTGGAGCAGGGCGCTCGTCGTGGCCGCCAGCTCGTCGCCCGCGCCCGCGCCGAGCGTGTCGGCGATCACGAGCACCGCCGGCGCCTCGCGGCCCGAGCGCTCGAATGACATGAGCTCGCCGTGGTGGGCGGTCTGGCGCCAGGAGATCTGCCGGATGCCGTCGCCCTTCTCGTAGGGGCGCACGCCGGAGGGGTCCATCTCGAGGCTCTGGTCCGCGAGTCGCGCGACGGGCCGTCCCATGACGGCGCCCAGCAGCTCCGGGGTCACGACGGGCGGCACGCGCAGCTCGCGCGCCGCGGGCTCGACGCGCGTGGCGCGCCAGAAGCCGAAGGCGTCGGTCCAGGTCAGGCGAACGCTCTGCTGTCGGTAGAGACCGCGGCGCCCGCCGGGGCCGTCCACGCTCTCGATCACCTGGCCGCGGTGGTCGACGCGGACCCACGACTCGACGCGAGCGCTCGTCTCGACGAGGCGCGACCACGCCCCGCGCCCGCCCGTACGCCGGGCGAGCAGCACCTCGGCGAGCCCCGTGGCGCAGGCGGCGAGAAGGGCGATGCCGGCCGCCGTCGGCGCCGCCCAGCCGCCGACGAGGCCCGCGGCAAGGCATGCGGCGGCAAGGGCGAGCTGGGCCGCCCCGCGCCCCGTGAGGGCCGGGGGACGGGCGTCCTTCTCGCCCCGCGCGCTCATCCGCGACGGGAGCCCGGTGCGCTCACCCGCGAGATCAGTCGCACGAGCACGGCGCGCTGCTGCTCGGCCTGCGGGGTCCCGGGGACCGCGTCGCGCAGCACGAGACGGTGCGCGAGCACGGCCGGGGCGAGCGTGCGGACGTCCTCGGGGAAGACGGCGGTGCGGCCGTCGAGCAGGGCATGGGTTCGGCTGATGGCCAGAAGCGCCAGCCCGGCGCGCGGCGAGGCGCCGAGGCGCACCTCCGGGGCGCGGCGCGTGGCGTCGAGGATGGCCAGCGCGTAGGCGGCGACCTCCTCGCTCACGTGCACCTCGGAGGCGATCGCGCGGAACGCGCGGACGTCGGGGAGGCCGCAGACCGCCCTCACGCGGGAGACGGGGTCAACGCCCGAGGCGCCCCTGAGCATGGCCTGCTCGGCGGCGGCGTCCGGGTAGCCCAGGCTCGTGCGCACCATGAAGCGGTCGAGCTGGGCCTCCGGCAGTGGATAGGTCCCCTCCATCTCCACGGGGTTCTGCGTGGCCATGACGAAGTAGGGGTCGGGGAGGTCGTAGGTCGTCCCGTCCACCGAGACGCGACGCTCCTCCATGGCCTCGAGCAGGGCTGACTGGGTCTTAGGGTTGGCGCGGTTGATCTCGTCGGCGAGGACCACGTCCGAGAAGAGCGGGCCGGGGTGGAAGGCGAAGGCGCGGGACTGCGGGTCCCACACGCTCACGCCGGTGAGGTCGCTCGGGAGCATGTCGGGGGTGAACTGGACGCGGGTCACGCGTGCGCGGACGACGCGCGCGAGCGCCCGGGCCAGCGTGGTCTTGCCCACGCCGGGCACGTCCTCGAGCAGCAGGTGCCCGCCCGAGAGCAGGCACATGACGGACAGGGCGACGGTCTCCTGGCGGGTGGCGAGCGCCTCTGCCAGCTGCTCGGCCATCGCGTGGCCGAGGCGCGCGGCTTCGTCGACGCCGATCGTCGCGTGGTCGGGTGCCGGGGCGGCGTGGTTGGGGGTCATGGGCGCACCTCCTTGCTCTGCTCCATGATAGTCCCATCGCCGGGCGGCCGTTCGCGCCTTAGGGTTTCGTCACCTTTTCTGAAGAGCGCCCCAAGCGGGCGTCGTCCCGCTATCATGGCCAAAACGACGGAGGGAGCGGGTGCGATGCTACGGCTGCCGCACAGGAGGCGAGGACGACGCGGGCGTGCGCGCGGCGCGCTCCTCGTCCTGCTGGTCACCGTGGCCCTCGCGGACAGCGCGACCCTCGCCGGCGCGGCGGTGCTCCACGCCCGTCACCTCGAGCGCGTCTCGGGGACGAACGCCGTCACGGCGCCGAGCGTGACCTCCGAGCGCAGGACGGGCGCCTTCACCGCGACGATCGACTACGCGTCGCTCTTCTCGGCCGAGGGGCACCAGGTGTCCTCCAAGGTCGCCTGGGACGACGACTGGTTCTTCCAGGACCCCACGAGCTACAACCACGAGCTCGCGCACGCCTGCGCCGTTCTCTCCGCCGTGGCAAACGCCGAGAGCGCCTACTACCAGCAGGGCTCCACGTCGCCCGCGTATGCGGAGCATGCCTTCGCCGAGCTGGGCTTCGAGGAGGTCTCCACGACGTCCTACCGCTATCGCAGCGAGGTCGTCGACGAGGTGCTCGGCCTGCTCGACGGGACGGACGTGGTGGCCTACACCGTGGCGACCAAGCACGTGCGCTCTTCAGTGACGGGGGAGGAGCGGCTGCTCACCGTCGTGGTGGTGCGCGGCTCGTACGGGTCCGAGTGGCTCTCCAACGCCAAGATCGAGGACGCGAGCGACGAGGCCGGCTCGGGCGATCACCTGGGCTTCACGCTCGCCGCCGAGGAGATCGTCGCCGACCTGGAGGCGCGCGCCGCCGAGACGGACCCGGGCGTGGGGCGCGCCTACCTCTTCTGCGGGCACAGCCGCGGTGCCGCGGTGGCGACGCTGCTCGCGAGCTACGCGGACGGCGCGGTGGGCCCGAGCGGCACGCGCGCCGATGCCATCGCGTCCGCGGACTCCGTGTGCGCCTACGGTCTGGCCACGCCCAACTGCACCTCCGCGACGGACGCCCGCACCGCGCGCTACGACAACATCTTCAACGTCCTCAACCCCTCTGACGTGGTGACCATGCTGCCGCCCGCCGCGTGGGGCTACGGGCGCTACGGTCGTGACGTGTGGCTGCCGCAGACGGGCGACGACGCGCTCTCGGACGCCATGCGGGCCTCCTACGAGGCGTCGATGGGCGTCGAGTGCCCCGTGCGGGCCGAGGACCGCGCGCAGGCGGAGGGCCTGGTCAAGGACGTGACGGCGGCGGTCGGGAGCCTCGAGGAGCTCTTCTCGCCGGGCGGGCTCCTGGCGTTTGCGCAGGCGTGCGTGTCCGCCGACGTCCCGCAGCTGCTCGCCAGCCACTACCCTAACTCCTACATCGCCTGGCTGGACGCCGCCGTCCCCGAGGACCTTGCCATCTCCTAGCTTGGTGTGCCGCTTCTGGGTGCGGTAGGCCAAGGCAGTTTTCGGCGGCTGCGGTGTCACTATTTGCGCCGTCTGTGGGCCTCAGCGAGGTTGTTTCGTCGGGCTGCTGTTTTCCGGGAAACGTGAGCTGCGGTTTTATCAAAGGCGGGAAGTCTCTCGGGTCCGCCTTCTCCGCCGAGGCCCACAGATGACAGGAAAAGTGACACAGCCCCTCCCGTGGAGTGCCGCGAGCCCATTCTGTGCGGCTGACAATGTGCTACCATGTCCCGCAGGCGATGACGGAGAGGTCTGGGCGTCGCGTTGCCAGCGGACAAGAGATGGGGGTCACCGGCTGAGAGCCCCCTCCAAGGCAGAGGCCCGGAGTTCACTCCACCAGCCGCGACCTGAACGGCGCGAGGTTCTTCTCGCCAGCTCAGTAGGGAAGCCGTCGGCCCCACGGAACGGGGCGAGAAGAGCGGGCGCTCGGGGGAGACAACCCGACGCGCCAACCGAGGTGGTACCGCGGATCATTCCGTCCTTGGGCAGAGCTACGGCTGCCGGAGGGCGGTTTTTTTAGTAGAGAAGGGATTGCACGATGTCGATGTCCGACGACCTCAAGGCGATCGAGGCCCAGTTCCAGGAGGGCCTGGCCGCCGCCGAGACCATGGAGGCCCTCGAGGCCCTGCGCGTGAGCTACCTGGGCAAGAAGGGCCAGCTCACGGCCATCATGCGCTCGATGGGCCAGGTGCCGCCCGAGGAGCGTCCCGCCATGGGCCAGCTCGCCAACACCGTCCGCGCCACCGTGGACGCCGCGCTCAAGGCGCGCAAGGAGGAGCTCTCCGCGGCGCTGTTGGAGCAGAAGATGGTCGCCGACGCCGTTGACGTCACGCTGCCGGGCCGCCGCCTGAGCTCCGGCACCCAGCACCTCATCAACCAGATCCGCGAGGAGATCGAGGACATCTTCTGCGGCCTGGGCTACACCGTCGAGGACGGTCCCTACGTGGAGAGCACCTGGTACAACTTCACCGCGCTGAACGCCCCCGAGGACCACCCCAGCCGCTCCGCCAAGGACACCTTCTATGTGGTGGACAACGCGCCGGGCACGATGCTCCACGCCGAGGAGACCAACGTCCAGGGCGAGTCCGACATCCTGTTGCGTACCCAGACCTCTGGCGTCCAGGTGCACGTCATGGAGAACAAGAAGCCGCCCATCTACATGATCTGCCCGGGCACGGTCTTCCGCCCGGACACGGCCGACGCCAACCACCTGCCGCAGTTCACGCAGGTCGAGGGCCTCGTCGTGGACGAGGGCATCACCTTCGGCGACCTCAAGGGCACGCTCGACTACTTCACGCGCGAGATCTTCGGCAAGGACCGCGCCACGCGCTACCGCCCGCACTTCTTCCCGTTCACCGAGCCCAGCTGCGAGGTCGACGTCTCCTGCGGCGTCTGCGGCGGCAAGGGCTGCCGCTTCTGCAAGAACACCGGCTGGCTGGAGATCCTGGGCGCCGGCATGGTGGACCCCAACGTCTTCGAGTTCTGCGGCATCGACCCCGAGAAGTACACCGGATTCGCCTTTGGCATCGGCGTCGAGCGCGTGGCGGCCCTGCGCTACGACCTGCCCGACCTGCGCATGCTCATGACCGGCGACATGCGCTTCCTGAGGCAGTTCTAGGGTCCGTCCCAACCGTCTGATCAGATCGCGCGAGAAGGAGAAGAACATGCGCGTCTCATATGAGTGGCTCAAGAGCATGGTCGACGTGCCGGCGGACCCCGCCGAGCTCGTGGCCGAGTTCACCCGCACCGGCACCGAGGTCGAGGCAGTCGAGAAGGTCGGCGCCAACCTCGAGCATGTGGTCACGGCCCAGGTCGTGAGCAAGAAGCCCCACCCCGACTCCGACCACATGTGGCTCTGCCAGGTCAGCGTGGGCGACAAGAACGTGGATGCCGACGGCAACCCCGTGCCCCTGCAGATCGTCTGCGGCGCCCAGAACTTCAACGAGGGCGACCACATCGTGACCGCCATGATCGGCGCGGTGCTGCCCGGTGACTTCAAGATCAAGAAGAGCAAGCTGCGCGGCGTGGAGTCCTGCGGTATGAACTGCTCGGCCCGCGAGCTGGGCCTGGGCACAGACCACGAGGGCATCATGATCCTGCCCGAGGACGCGCCGGTGGGCATGGACTTCACTGACTACCTCGGCATGTCCGACACCGTGATCGACTGCGAGATCACGCCCAACCGCCCCGACTGCCTCTCCATGACCGGCATGGCGGTGGAGGTCGCTGCCATCCTCGACGAGGACACCCACATCGAGCTGCCCGCCGTGAAGGCCGAGCAGGGCCCGAACGCCGCCGACCTCGTCGACGTGACGATCGACGACCCCGAGCTCTGCCCGCGCTACACCGCGCGCGTGGTCCGCAACGTGAAGATCGGCCCCTCGCCCGAGTGGCTCGCGCAGCGCGTGGCCGCCGCCGGCGGGCGCTCGATCAACAACGTCGTCGACGTGACCAACTACGTGATGTACCTCACCGGCCAGCCGCTCCACGCCTTCGATCTGGGCAAGCTCACCGAACGCGACGGACGCCGCCACATTGTGGTCCGTGCTGCGCACGACGGCGAGAAGCTCGTGACGCTCGACGGCCAGGAGCGCGAGCTCACGCACGACATGTGCCTCATCACCGATGACGGCGTGACCCCGATCGCGCTTGCCGGCGTCATGGGCGGCCTGGACTCCGAGATCACGAAGGAGACCGTCGACGTCCTTCTCGAGAGCGCGAACTTCTCGTCCGGCCACACGTCCCGCACCTCGCGCAACCTCGACCTCATGAGCGAGGCTTCCATCCGCTACGAGCGCAAGGTCGACGGCTCCAACTGCGCCAACGTGGCCGAGATCGCGGCCGCGCTCTTCGAGGAGTGCTGCGGCGCCGAGGTCTGCCCCGGCATCGTGGACGTCTACCCTGGCGAGGCCGATGACGCGCCGGCGCAGATCACGCTGCGCCCGAGCCGCGCGCGCCTCATCGGCGGCGCCGACATCCCCGAGGAGTTCATGGTCTCCCGCCTGCGTCGCCTGGGCTGCGCGGTGGAGAAGGCCGGCGAGGACGCCCTGGCCGTGACCGCCCCCACCAACCGTCCCGACCTCACCCGCGAGGTCGACCTCATCGAGGAGGTCGTGCGCCTCTGGGGCGAGGGCGACATCGAGGCCACCCTGCCCGCCGCCAAGAACCACGCCGGTGGCCTCACCGTGGAGCAGCGCCGCGTCCGCAAGATCGGCGCCGTGCTGCGCGCCTGCGGCCTCTCCGAGACCTCCACGTACAACTTCGCCGCGCCGGACGACCTGGCGCGCCTGGGCATCCCCGACGTGGGTCGCGGCGTGCCCGTGAAGATCATCCGCCCGCTCGTGGCCGAGCAGTCCGAGATGCGCCGCTCCATGCTGCCGGGGCTGCTCCGCTCCGTGGCGTACAACCTCGACCATGGCGTCGCCAACGTCGCGCTCTACGAGATCGGCCGCGTCTTCTTTGGCCACGAGACCAGGAGCCTCCCCGACGAGCCCAGCTACGTCTGCGGCGTCCTGTGCGGCAAGCGTGCCGACGACGCCTGGAACCAGCGCTTCGACGAGTACGACTTCTTCGACGCCAAGGGCGTGGTCGAGGAGCTGCTGGACGCCCTGCGCGTGACCAAGGTCCGCTTCAAGGCGGCCGACCCCGAGCAGTACCCGTGGCTCCAGCCCGGCCGCGCCGCCGAGGTCCTGGCTCGCGGCGAGGTCATCGGCTGGGTGGGCAACGTCCACCCGCGCGGCCTGCGCGCGACGGGTGTGGACGCGCCGGTGGTGGCCTTCGAGCTCTCCCAGGCGGCGCTTTTGCGCCTGGCCGCCGACCAGCTGCCCTACGAGGACGTGCCCACGCTGCCCGGCGTCGACGTGGACCTCGCCATCGTCGTGGACGAGTCCGTCACCTGCGAGACCCTCATGCAGCGCATCACCTCGGCCGGCGGCAAGCTGCTCGCCGACGTCCGCCTCTTCGACGTCTACCGCGACGACGAGCGCGTGGGCAGGGGCAAGAAGTCCATGGCCTTCTCGCTCACCTACCGCGCGGCCGACCGCACCCTCACCTCCGACGAGGTCGAGAAGGCGCACGCCAAGCTCGTGGCCAAGGTCTGCAAGGCCACCGGCGGCGAGGTCCGCAGCTAACCGCAAATTGGGGACGTGTTTTTTCTCTCAGAGAAAACGGGACAGGTTCCTTCAGGCGCGGCCGGGCATCCGCTGCAGGGTGCCTGGCCGCGCGGCTGCCGTGCTAGGATGATTTCATGCCGAGCTGGAACATACATACCGCGCACGTCGAGCGGCTCCTTCGCGAGGAGGGGGCGGCCGCCCTGGGCGTGCGCGACACCAACGCGTTCCTCTTGGGCAACCTCGCCCCGGACATCTACGTTGGCTACATGGTGCCGGACATCACGTTCCGCATCGACTACAAGCTCACGCACCACACCATCCGCGAGCACATCCCCCTGCCGCGCTACGACGAGTTCTGGGAGTACTACATCGCCCGGCAGCGCCGGGTCTCGGACATGACGCTCGGGGCCTGGGCGCACCTCGTGGCCGACCACGTCTACAACGCGCACACCCGCGCTTATCTGGCGAGCATCGGCATGGAGCCCGGCGAGCGGGCGCGCATCGGCAAGCAGGGGGACTTCGCGCTCTTCGGGCGCACGCTCGACATCTCCATGGTGCCGCGCGTGAACGAGGCGCTTCTCGCCCAGTGCGCGGAGTTTCCGCCGTACACGATCCTGCCGCACGACGTGCGTGGTGCCATGGAGTCCGCGGCGCGCATCGTCGAGAAGAACCGAAACGAGCACCTGACCGGCACGCCCGACTACCAGCTGCTCACCGCGGACTTCTTCGACGTCGCCCGCGAGGAGGCACACGCCACGATCGTGGCCGGCCTCACCTCGCGCGCGTAGCGCCGCTGCTCGATGTCGAACCCAAACCCGTTGCGGGTTTGGGTTCAAGTTTCGCCCCCGAGTGCGCTCAGTCAGCAAGAAACCGCAGGATCGCCCCTTGTCTTTCCGACGTTTGGGCGCGTCCCTGAACCCAAACCCTCAAGAGGAGACCGCGCATGCGATAGGGTTTGGGTTCGTATACTGATACAAACACCGTCAGAAATGGAGGCCCAATGAGAATCATTGCGTTTGACGTGCGTCCGGACGAGCGCGCGGAGTTCGCGCGGCAGACCGCCCGCGAGGGCGTCGACGAGCTCGTCTGCCGCGACGAGCCGCTCACGGCGGAGAACGCCGAGCTCGTGAGCGGGTTCGACGCCGTTCTCACGCAGGGCATGGTCGGCTATGACGCCAATCTTCTCGCCCTTCTCGCCGGCCACGGGATGCGCGTCCTCGTCACCCGTACCATCGGGACCGACCACATCGACCTCGCCGCCGCAGAGCGTCTGGGAATCAGCGTCTCCAACACGAGCTACGCACCCGACAGCGTGGCGGACTTCACGCTCATGCTCATGCTGGTCGCGCTGCGCAAGTACAAGCAGATGGTCTACCGGCAGAACGTGAACGACTTCTCGTTGCCGGGCCTCATGGGTCGCACGCTCTCCTCGCTCACCGTGGGAGTCGTGGGAACGGGCCGCATCGGGCGGGCGGTGGCCCGTCGCCTGCGGGGCTTCGGCGCCCGCGTGATCGGCTACGACCCCGTCCCGCGCGACGAGTTCCGCGAGCTGGGCGACTACGTATCCCTGGATGAGCTCTTCTCGGCCGCCGACGTCATCACCTTCCACGCGCCGTCCACGCCCGACAACTTCCACATGGTGCGCGACGAGACCCTCGCGCGCATGCGGGACGGCGTAGTGCTGGTGAACACCGCCCGCGCGAGCCTCATGGACGTGAGCACGCTGATCACGGGCATCGAGTCCGGCAAGATCGGCGCGCTGGCCATGGACGTGTTCGAGGGCGAGGACGAGATCTACCACGCGTTCCGCATGCACGACATCATTGCCAACCGCGACATGGCCTACCTGCGGCAGTTCCCCAACACCGTGCTCACGCAGCACGTGGCGTTCTACACGCAACAGGCTGTGGACGAGATGGTCTCGCACGCGGTCGACGCCGCCCTGCGCCTGGCGTAAGCAGGCCGCCGACCGCTCGCCGCGCACAAATTAGGCGAGCGGCGCGCATGTAGAATGAACGGGTCCGTCGGCCCCGTGGAGAGGAACCCCCGCATGAGCTGGTTCGAGCCGTCCTTCGTCTATCAGATCTACCCGCTCGGCCTCTGCGGGGCCCCGCACGAGAACGACGGGGTGCTCGAGCACCGGCTGCTCAAGATCATCGACGACGGCTGGGTCGACCACATGGCGCGCCTTGGGGTCACGTGCCTTCTGCTCAACCCCGTCTTCGAGTCGGACGCGCACGGCTACGACACGCGCGACTACGCGCGCGTGGACTGCCGCCTGGGCACCAACGAGGACCTGCGCGCGGTGGTGGACGCGTGCCACGCCGCCGGCATCAAGGTCCTTCTCGACGGCGTGTTCAACCACGTGGGGCGCGGGTTCTGGGCTTTTCAGGACGTGCTGGAGCGCCGCGGAGAGAGCCCGTATGTCGGCTGGTTCGAGATTGACTTCAACGGCAACAACTGCTTCAACGACGGCCTCTCCTACAGCTGCTGGGAGGGCGCGCAGAGCCTGGTGAAGCTCAACCACTGGAACGCCGAGTTGAACGCCTACCTGGCCGACGTCATACGCGGCTGGGTGCGCGAGTTTGACATCGACGGCCTGCGCCTGGACGTGGCGTACTGCCTGGACCAGGGCTACCTGCGCTCCCTGCGCGGCCTGGCCGACGAGATCGGCCGCGAGCGCGGCGAGAAGTTCCCGCTGGTGGGCGAGACCATGTTCGGCGACTACAACCAGTGGATGGGCGAGGACCTGTGCGACTCGGTGACCAACTACGAGGCGTACAAGGGCCTGTGGTCGTCCATGAACTCCGCCAACATGCACGAGATCGCCTACGCGCTGGAGCGCCAGAGCGGCAGCCACCCGTGGGACCTCTACACCGGCCGCCACATGCTCGACTTCGTGGACAACCACGACGTGCCGAGAATCGCCACCAAGCTGGACGACGCGCGGCACCTGCGCCCGCTCTACGGGCTGCTGTTTGCCATGTGCGGCGTGCCGGCGGTCTACTACGGCAGCGAGTGGGGCATCGAGGGCGAGCAGCTTCCCGGCGACCACGAGCTGCGCCCGGCGCTGGACGCCCCGGAGTGGAACGAGCTCACGGACTGGATCAGTGCGCTGGCGGCCGCGCGTGCCGAGTCCGAGGCGCTCGTGTGGGGCGACTACACGCAGCTCCAGTGCCAGCCGCAGCAGCTGGTGTTCCAGCGCCGCAGCGAGGGCGAGCGCGTGATCGTGGCGATCAACACCGCGGCGGAGCCCGCGACCGTCCACTTCGACGCGCAGTGCGGGCGCGGCGTCGACCTCGTCACCGGCGAGGAGCACGACTTCGGCGGCGGCAGCGAGCTGGCGCCCTTCTCGGCCTGCTACTGGCGCTGCGAGCGGTAGGGCTGGCAGCCCGCAACACCGGCTTCCTTGCGAACGGTAACGTTTTTAGCGTCCAAAACGTTACCGTTCGCATTGTGCCCAGGGCCGCCTTGCGTTTGGTAACGGAATTGGCGTCCAAAACGCTACCAATCGCAAAGTGGTGGGCGAGAAGAGCCTCCCGTCCAAACAAAAGGGCCCCGGGCGCTGTGCCCGGGGCCCCGTGAGTCGACGTTCTTCTCGGCTACTGGACCTGCGCCACCATCGCCATGTTGGTGGAGGTGGTGTAGTCGCCCAGGCGCGGCGAGGTCTGTGGGTCGCCGGCGGTGATGACGACGATGTCGCCGGTCTCGACCAGGCCGTTCTTCTTGGCGGTGGTCAGCGCGTCGTAGAGCGTGCTGGAGAGCGAGCCCTGCTCGGTGGTGCGGTACGCGTAGACGCCCCAGTAGAAGCAGGTGCGACGGATGGTCTGCTCGCGCGGGGAGGTGGCGTAGAGCGGCATCTTCGGACGGAACGTGGAGATCAGGCGCGCGGAGCGGCCGGAGTTGGTGGGCGCGAGGATGCACTTGGCGTTCACGCGGTCGGCCATCTCGAGCGCGGCGAAGCCGGTGGCGCCGTTGACGTTGCGCACGCCGCCGCGGTCGTGGTACTCCTTGCGCTCGGGCAGGTACTTCTCGGTCTCCTTGCAGATCTCGGACATGGTCTTCACGGCCTCGATCGGGTACTTGCCGGCCGCGGTCTCGCCGGAGAGCATGACGCAGTCCGTGCCGTCGTAGATGGCGTTGGCGACGTCGGTGATCTCGGCGCGCGTGGGGCGCGGGTTGCGCTGCATGGAGTCGAGCATCTGCGTGGCGGTGATGACTGGCTTGTAGTGCTGGTTGCACTTCTTGATGATGGTCTTCTGGATGTGCGGGACCTCGGCGGCGGGGACCTCCACGCCCAGGTCGCCGCGGGCGACCATGATGCCGTCGGCCTCGTGCAGGATCTCGTCGAAGTTGCGGACGCCCAGGGCGCTCTCGATCTTGGGGAAGATCAGGACGTCGGGGGTGCCCATCTCGACGCAGATCTTGCGGATCTCGTTGACGGCGGCGCCGTCGCGGATGAAGGAGGCGGCGATGGCGTCGATGCCCAGCTCGCAGCCAAACATGATGTCAGCTCGGTCCTGCGCCGTGACGGAGGGCAGGCTGATGTTGACGTTGGGAATGTTCACGCCCTTGCGTTCGCCGAGCAGGCCGCCGTTGGTGATCTTGCAGTACATGTCGGAGCCCTCGACGTGGTCGACCTCGAGGCCGATCAGGCCGTCGTCGATCAGGATGACGGAGCCCTTCTCGACCTCGCTCGGCAGCTGCTTGTAGTCGAGCGAGAAGCGCTCGGCGGTGCCCACCACGTCGTCGTCGGTGGTGACGATGCAGGTCTTGCCGGTCTCGAGCTGGACCTTCTCGCCGTCCTTGAGAAGTCCGGTGCGGACCTCGGGGCCCTTGGTGTCGAGCAGGATGGCCACCGGGATGGACAGCTCGCGGGAGAGCTTGCGCACGCGCTCGATGTTCTTGCGGTGGTACTCATGGCTGCCGTGGGAGAAGTTGAAGCGCGCGACGTTCATGCCGTGGAGGATGAGCTGGCGCAGCACCTCCTCGTCCTCGACGGCCGGACCCATCGTGCAGACGATCTTGGTCTTCTTCTTCTTGAAAGCTGACATGTGAGCCTCTCTTTATCGGGGGCGGGACATGCGAGGGGACGTGCCGTGGGGCGCGCTAGCAGACCACGCTGCGGTCCACGAAGTCGGTGCCGTTGGCGAAGGCGCGGGCGTTGTCGAGCGTGACGCGGGCGATCTCGCCGAGGGCCTCGTGGGTGAAGAACGCCTGGTGGCTCGTCATGACGACGTTGGGGAAGGAGCACAGGCGCGCGGTGACGGAGTCGATGACCTCGCCGGCGCGGTTCTGGTAGACGTTCGGGCCCTCCTCGTCGTAGACGTCGATTCCGGCGGCGCCGATCTTGCCGGAGAGGATGCCGCGGATGAGGGCCTGGGTGTCCACGAGGCCGCCGCGGCCGGTGTTCACGAAGATCACGCCGTCCTTCATCTTGGCGATGGAGTCGTCGTTGATCATGTGGCGGCTCTCCTCGTTGAGGAAGGCGTGCAGCGAGATGAGGTCGGAGCGACGGTAGAGCTCGTCGTAGTCGACGTACTCGTCGACGACGCCCTCGTCCACGAGCTTCTGGTTGGGGTAGAGGTCGGAGCCCAGGACCTTCATGCCGAAGCCCTTGCAGATGCGGCAGAGCGCGGCGCCGATGCGGCCGGTGCCGACGATACCGGCGGTCTTGCCGTAGAGGGTGTTGCCCACGAGACCGTTCAGCGAGAAGTCGTTCTCGCGGACGCGGATGTAGCCCTTGCAGATGCGGCGGTTGGCGGCGAGGGCCAGGCCCATGGCGTGCTCGGCGATGGCCTCGGGCGAGTAGGCGGGGACGCGCGTGACGCGGATGCCCAGGTCCTCGGCCACGGGCACGTTGACGGCGTCGAAGCCGGCGCAGCGCATGAGGACGAGCTTCACGCCGAAGCCCGCGAGGATCTCGAGCGTCATGGCGCCGCAGTCGGCGTTGACGAAGGCGCAGACGGCGTCGTAGCCGCGGGCGAGGGCGGCGGTCATGGGCGTGAGGTTGGTCTCGGTGAAGTCGATCTTGATCTCGGGGTAGTCGGCGAGCTCCTTGGTGAACGACGCCTTGTCATAGCTGGCGGTACCAAAGAAGAGAATGTTCATCAGATGCTTCCTTTCCTGCGCACGGGGCGCGCTTGTAAACCTACCGGGTCCAAGTTTAGCGCAGGCAAGGCACGTGTAAGCCCTGCGCCCGCCGAAAAGGGCTTGCGCTCGCGCGTTTTTTCTGGAACGCGAGAAGGACGCGCCTCTCTCGGCATTTCGGGTACAATAGGCAACTGTTATGTCAGCTGCCCGACACGGCAGCCTTGACGAGCCCTTGCCCCTCCTGGGGAGTTACGATCGGGCGTCAACCTGTCGGGTGGAACGCGTCAACCCAGGAGGGAAAACGTTGAAAGAGTACCTTTCGTCCGCTGACGAGGTGCTGAGCGAGCTGTCCTCTAACGAGGAGAGCGGCCTCACCTCTGCCGAGGCCTCGAGCCGCCTGTCCCAGTACGGGCGCAACGAGCTCGACAAAGAGGAGAAGACCCCGCTCTGGAAGCGCTTCTTCGAGCAGATGGCCGACCCGATGGTCATCATGCTAATCGTGGCGGCCGTCATCTCCGCCGTGACCGGCATGGTGCAGGGCGAGCCCGAGTGGGCCGACGTCATCATCATCATGGTCGTCGTCATCATCAACTCCGTCCTCGGCGTCGTGCAGGAGGCCAAGTCCGAGCAGGCGCTCGAGGCCCTGCAGGAGATGAGCGCCGCGCAGTCCAAGGTCATGCGCGACGGCAAGATGGTGCACCTGCCCTCCGCCGAGCTCGTCCCTGGCGACATCGTCCTTCTCGAGGCCGGCGACTCCGTGCCCGCGGACTGCCGCGTCCTGGAGAGCGCCTCGATGAAGATCGAGGAGGCCGCCCTCACCGGCGAGTCCGTGCCCGTGGAGAAGCACGTCGAGGCCATCGCGCTGGCCGCCGACGCCGACGACGTGCCCCTCGGCGACCGCAAGAACATGTGCTACATGGGCTCCACCGTGGTATACGGCCGCGGCAAGGCGGTCGTCGCCGGCACCGGCATGAAGACCGAGATGGGCAAGATCGCCGACGCCCTCACCACCGCCAAGAAGGAGCTCACGCCGCTCCAGATCAAGCTCGCGCAGCTCTCCAAGATCCTGACCATCATGGTCATCGTGATCTGCGTGGTCATCTTCGCGGTCGACTTCATCCGTCACGGCGGCGAGATGGCGGCCAACCCGAGCCTCATCCTCGACACCTTCATGGTCGCCGTGTCGCTGGCCGTCGCGGCCATCCCCGAGGGCCTCGTGGCCGTGGTCACGATCGTGCTCTCCATGGGCGTCACCAAGATGTCCAAGCGCCAGGCCATCATCCGCAAGCTCACGGCCGTCGAGACCCTGGGCTGCACGCAGATCATCTGCTCCGACAAGACCGGCACCCTCACCCAGAACAAGATGACGGTCGTCCGCCACGAGCTCGCCGCCCCCGAGGAGAAGTTCCTCGCCGGCATGGCGCTGTGCTCCGACGCCAAGTGGGATGCCGAGAAGGGCGAGGCCGTGGGCGAGCCCACCGAGTGCGCCCTGGTCAACGACGCCGCCAAGGCGGGCATGACCGGCCTGGACGTGGAGCACCCGCGCGTGGGCGAGGCCCCGTTCGACTCCGGCCGCAAGATGATGTCCGTGGTGGTCGAGGAGGCCGACGGTACCTTCGAGCAGTACACCAAGGGCGCGCCCGACGTGGTCATCGACCTCTGCACCAAGATCTACGACGGCGACGAGGTCGTCGAGCTGACGGCCGAGCGCAAGACCGAGCTCCTCGCCGCCAACAAGGCCATGGCCGACGACGCCCTGCGCGTGCTCGCTCTGGCCAGCCGCACCTACGACGCGGTTCCGTCCGACTGCAGCCCGGAGGCCCTCGAGCACGACCTCGTCTTCTGCGGCCTCTCCGGTATGATCGACCCGGTCCGCCCGGAGGTCACCCAGGCCATCGTCGAGGCCAAGGAGGCCGGCATCCGCCCGGTCATGATCACCGGCGACCACATCGACACCGCCGTCGCCATTGCCAAGGAGCTCGGCATCGTGTCCGACGCCTCTCAGGCCATCACCGGCGCCCAGCTCGACAAGATCTCCGACGACGAGTTCTACAACAAGGTCACCGAGATCTCCGTCTACGCCCGCGTCCAGCCCGAGCACAAGGCCCGCATCGTCGACGCCTGGAAGAAGCGCGGCAACATCGTCGCCATGACCGGCGACGGCGTGAACGACGCCCCGTCCATCAAGCGCGCCGACATCGGCGTGGGCATGGGCATCACCGGCACCGACGTCACCAAGAACGTCGCCGACATGGTCCTCGCGGACGACAACTTCGCCACCATCATCAACGCGGTGGAGGAGGGTCGTCGCATCTACGACAACATCCGCAAGGTCATCCAGTTCCTGCTCTCCGCCAACATCGCCGAGGTGCTCTCGGTCTTCGTGGCCACGATGGTCGGCTTCACGATCTTCCAGCCGGTCCAGCTGCTCTGGATCAACCTCATCACGGACTGCTTCCCGGCGCTGGCGCTCGGCATGGAGGAGGCCGAGGGTGACGTCATGAAGCGCAAGCCGCGCAAGGCCTCCGACGGCGTCTTCGCCGGCGGCATGGGCGTCGACATCATCTTCCAGGGCATCGTGATCACCGCCCTGGTGCTCGCGTCCTTCTTCGCCGGCATGTACTTCCACAACAACGGCGTGATTGACATCACCGACCTTCTCGACGGCATTCCTGACCCCGAGGGCGTGACGATGTCGTTCATCACGCTGTCCATGGTGGAGATCTTCCACTCCTTCAACATGCGTAGCCGCCGCGCGTCGCTGTTCACGATGAAGCGCCAGAACAAGTGGCTGTGGGGCGCCGCGATCCTCGCGCTGCTGCTCACCGTGGTCGTCGTCGAGGTCGACTTCCTCGCCGAGGTCTTCGGCTTCATGACCCTCAACCCCGAGGCGCTGCTCACGGCGCTCGGCCTGGCGTTCCTGATCATCCCGATCATGGAGGTCTACAAGGCCGTCATGCGCGCGGTCGAGAAGGACAAGTAGACGCCTTCGACAAAGCTTTGCCAGAGGCCCCGCTCCCGGTGGAGCGGGGCCTCTTTGCGCGAAGGGTGCCCAAGGCAGAATTCGAGGCGGGCTGTGTCACAATTTGCGGCGTCTGAGTGAGTTTTTATTCCTTGTGGAATGGGCCGCCCAAAGTCGTAGCCGTTACCAGCGAAGTTGTTTTCCCAAGAGGTGCAGATTGCACGTTGGGCACGGCAAACCCACTCAGATGAGGGGAAAAGTGACACAGCCCGGGCGGAAAACTGCCCCGGTGCGCCCCTGGACGCTACGCCACGCCGGCAAGTCCGAGGGCCATGCCCAGAAGCGACACGAGAATCGGCAGCAGCGCGCACGAGACGAGCACGTAGCGATAGGTATCGCGGACTTCGGTCTTGGCGGCCTGGTTGGCGGCAAGCATCGCCGAGGTGTGGGGCAGCAGCGTGGCCGGGCCCACCGACGCCATGCAGAGCACACGGTGCATCATCGCCGGGTCGAGCCCGGTGGCAAGCAGCGTCTGCGCCATGCTGCCGAGGTAGATGTTGAGCGCCCCGATGGCCGAGCCCGTGATGCCGGCGATGGCGAAGATCGTGATGAAGCCCTGCCAGAGGGGGTTCAGGCTCGTGGACATGAGCGCCTCGATGATGCCCTGGTAGGCGGGCGAGGCGACCACCACGCCACCGAAGCCCATGATGGCGGCAACAGAGACGAGCGAGCTCAGGCCGCTCGTGCAGGACTCGCCGACGGCGCGCTTGACGTTTGCCAGCCGCCCGCGGTAGAGCAGGCACGCCGCGATCACCGAGGCGAGCATCGAGACGGTCACGGCGTCGGTGGCAGACATCGACATCGCACGCTGCAGCACGAAGACCAGCACCACGAGAAGCGCGATCGGCGCGAAGCACGCCCAGACGGGCGGGGTGTTGGCGTCGTCCGGGCGCGAGAGCGTCTCCCCGGGGCTGGGGGAGAAGCGCTCCCCGCGCCTGCGGCAACGGCCGATCTCCCACTGCAGGTAGATGTAGGAGAGCGCGAACATCACCACAGAACAGATGACACCGAGCGCCGCGCCCGCGTAGGCGTCCGTCCCGAGGAAGCTCGCGGGGATGAGGTTCTGCGTGGAGGGGATGCCCGGCATCATGACCATGCCGAGCGTGGCGGGGCAGACCATGATGGCTGCCACGATGAGCTTCTTGGGGATGTCCGCGCGCTCGAAGAGCTCCGCGGCGATGGGGTAGACCGAGAACGCGATGATGAACGCGCTGATGCCGCCGTAGGAGAGCACGAGGCCGGTGACCATGATCACGAGCAGCGCGTGCCTCTCGCCCACGAGGCGCAGCATGCTGCTGGCGATGCCCGCCGATGCCCCGGAGTCGCCCATGACGCGCCCGAAGACGGACCCGAAGGCGAAGAGCAGAAACCAGCTTCCCACGAACGCCGACATGTCGCCCATGTAGCTCTCGTTGATGGCGGGGAGGACGTCCATCCCGTTGGCGAGGATGACGACGAGCGAGGCGACGAGCGAGACCACCACCATGTGCCACCCGCGCCAGATGAGGGCGACGATGGCGACGACGGCGAGGACGAGTCCGGCGATACCGAGCATGGGGGCTCCAATCCGTGGTCTCACAAGGTTCCTGTCAGTGTACGGGCGGCCGGCGGGGCGCGCGCGAGCCGAAAACAGCTCGTCCACGACGCGTTACACGGCGGACACGGGCGGCGCGCGGCCGGCTTGCGGTAAGATTGCCGAGAAGAACGTCGAGTTCGGGAGGTCGTGCGTGGCAAAGCGAGGTCAGCGGGTCGCGGCGGCGCGCAAGCGCCGGTCGAGCCGCCAGCAGCAGGTGACGCTGCCCGCGATCGACGCACTGAGGGACCTCCCCGCCTTCGACGACCTCCGTCTCGACGACGCACAGCGCGCCGCCTTCGACGCGTTTCTTGGCACGGCCGAGAACGCCGACGAGATGGGCCTGGGATTCGTGGTGCGCCTGGACCGTGGCTACCCGCTGATCGTCACCGCCGACGACGTCTTCCGGGCCGAGCACTCCGTCTCCTTTGCGAAGCAGGACGCCGAGAAGGACGAGGGCCTCTTGCCCGCCGTGGGCGACTGCGTGGCGGTGCGCCGCGCTCCGGGTCACGACATGGGCGTCATCGAGCGCGTGCTGCCGCGGCGCACGTCGTTCGAGCGCTGGCGCGGCCGCAACCGCGGCGAGCGCCAGGTGCTCGCCGCCAACGTCGACACCATCCTCGTGGTGCAGCCCCTCGGTGCCGGCGAGCTGCTGCTCGGGCGCGTAGCCCGCTCGCTGGTGCTGGCCCGCGACTGCGGCCTCACGCCGGTGGTGGTGCTCACCAAGGCGGACCGCAGCTCGGACGAGGAGCTCACGCACGAGGTCGAGCGCGTGCGCCGACTCGTGGGGGAGGACGTCCGCGTGATCGTCACCTCGTCCGCCACGGGCGCCGGCGTCGAGGACGTCCGCGCCTGCGTGCCGCACGGGAGCTGCGCCATGATCCTCGGGGAGTCCGGCGCGGGCAAGTCCACGCTGCTGAACGCCCTTCTCGGCCACGAGGCGCTCGCCACGGGAGAAGTGCGCGAGAAGGACGACGCGGGTCGCCACACCACCGTCGCGCGCGTCATGGTGAGCCTGCCGGGCGCCGGGGTCATCGCCGACGTGCCGGGGCTCAGGAGCCTGCCGCTCGTGGGTCATGAGCGCGGTCTCGCCAAGGCGTTCCCGGAGATCGCGGAGGCGGCCCTGGAGTGCCGGTTCAACGACTGCACGCACACGCACGAACCGGGTTGTGCCGTTCTGTCGCGATTCTCCGAGGGGGACTTCTGCGAGGAGCGGCTCCGGGGCTACCTTGCCCTGGCCAACGAGATGCGCGAGAGTGCCCGCACGCTGGACCCGGACGTGGTCATCTAGATAAAACATCAACCCACCGACGTGGCGTCACGTGGAGATTCCGTGAGCTGACGGTTCGAACTTTGTTCTTGCCGACGTCGCTGCCCATAGCCGTCTAACAGGCGCGAGAAGAGCGTCGGTCAGTTTCGTGAAAGCTTGCGTCAGATTCGCGTCCGACTTTCTTCGGACGACCGGCCTTGCGTCCTTGTTCGGGGAGAGAATCCCCCTACCGCAGTCATCGGGACGAGGGGAGGGTTGCCGTGAGACGTCGCTACAGGCTCGTCGCGTCCGGGGCGTGCGCGCTTCTCGCGACCGCGCTCTGTCTGGCGTACGGGCAGCAGGTCCGGGAGGAGGTCGAGCGCGAGCGTACGGAGGCGCTCGAGCGCTACGGCGGCGAGGTCGTGACGCTCGTGGTCGCCGCGCGCGGCATCGAGGCGGGGGAGGTCGTGGACCGCACCAACGTCGTCGAGCGCGACTGGCTTGCCGACCTCGCACCGGCCGGTGCCGTGACGGATCTGGACGACGTCGCCGGCACCGAGGTCAGCGTGCCCGTGGCCGAGGGGGTCCCGCTCACGGGGCTCAACTTCCGTGACGAGACGGAGGTCGTCGAGGTCCCGGCCGACCAGGTCGCGCTCACCGTCCCGATCGACGGCGGGCTCGGCGTCCCACCCGGGACGGGGCCGGGCGACGTCCTTGCCGCGTACAAGGTGAGCGAGGGCGCCGTGCGCCTGCTGGTGGGCGACCTCAGGGTCCTCTCCGCGCCGCAGGGCGGCACGGGGGTGCTCTCCTCGGGTTCCCTCACCGTGGCGGTGTCTCCCGAGGACGTGCCGGCGATGCTCGCGGCGAGCGAGGAGGGAAGCCTGCGCCTCGCCCTGCCGGGCAGCGACGCCATCTCGTCCGAAGGGGGCGTCCAGGAAACTCCGACGAACGTGCCCGCCGAGGGGCAGGGAGAGGTCAACGAGGGAGATGGTGGCGAATGAGTGGCTGGCTTGCGGCATGTGCCGAGAAGGACCGCGGGGCCGTCGAGCGGCTCGTCGACTCGCTCGACGCCGGTGCGCGCGTGAGGGTCGTCGAGGGCCCCGACGAGCTCCGGTACCAGGTGGCGACCTCCGAGCCGGGGACCTACGAGGTCATCGTGGGCCCGCTCGACGAGAGCGTCTCGGACGTCAACCTCGCGGCGGCGGTCGCTAACGACGGGAATGCGCGCCGCGTGGTGCTCGCCGTCCGAGAGGCATCGGGCTCGCTGCGTTCCCGCGCCGCGCGGGCGGGGATAGACCTCGTGCTCGACCTCGAGGACTTCGACGAGGTGCCCGTCCCCGCGTCCCGCCCGGCGGCGGGTGGGTATCCGACGGAGACGGAGAGGGCCCGGGGTGCGGCCCAGGAGGTCGTGCGTCCCGGCGAGGGGTCCCGCCGCGCCCCCGTCCTCGTGTTCTGCTCGGGTCGGGGCGGCGTGGGAAAGACGGCGCTCGCGGCCGGCGCGGCGGCGATCGCCGCCCGCTGGGGGCTGCGCGTCCGGCTCCTGGACCTGGACCTCTCGTGTGGCAACGCGTGCTCGTGCTTCGGTCTGGGCGGGGGCGGGGACCTCGCGTGCCTCGGGGGCGGCGCGACGACGGAGGCCCTCTCGAGGGTCTTCGTCCCCGCCTCGCCGGGGGTGAGCCTCGCGGGGCCCTGCGCGAGGCCGGAGATGGCGGAGGTGGCGGCCCCTCACGCCGGCGAGCTCATCGAGCGTGCGGCGCACGAGTGCGACCTGGTCGTCGTGGATACCTCGACCACGTTCTCCGAGGCGGTCGCCCAGGCGGCGCAGCGTGCGGACCGGCTTTTGCTCGTGAGCGACGGCAGGCAGGGGTCGCTCTCCGCCGTCGCGCGCATGAGCGGGCTCGCCATCCGGCTCGGCGTCGCGAGGACGAGGATGGCACGGATCGAGAACCGCGCCGACCCGCGGGCGCGTCCGGACCTGTCCTCCGGCCGCGCGGAGGCCGGCCTCGAGGCGGCGCGCTGCTATCGGGTGGTCGACGGGGGCCGCGAGGTTGCCGACTACCTCTCGTCCGGCAGGGTGGGGGAGCTCTGCGAGCCAGGCTACCCGTTCGCCGACTCGCTCGCCGCTACCCTCGCGCAGCTCATGGCCGAGCTCGGGTGCCTGCCCGAGTGCGAGGAGGCGCGGAGGGCCTACGAGTCCCCCCGGCAGCAGCGACGGTGGCCCCTCTTCGGGTCGCGGAGGGAGGCGAGGTAGATGTCAGTCCTCGAGTTGGTCAGGGCGGCCGAGGCGAGCGGTGCCGGCGTCGTGCCCGGTGCCTCGAACGTTGAGCTCAGGAGGGCTCGGGAGCGGCTGAAGGGAGAGCTCGTCGAGCGCATGGGGCTCAGGACGATAGCCGCCATGGTCTCCGGGGCCGACCCGGAGCGCGCCCGCTCCGAGCTTCTCGTGGTCCTCGAGGCCATCCTGAACACGCATGACGCGATCGCGTCGGTCGGGGTCGACCGCGAGATGCTCCTGCGGCAGGTCGTCGACGAGGTCTGCGGCCTCGGCCCGATACAGCCCCTCCTCGAGGACGACGAGGTCTCCGAGGTCATGATCAACGGGACCGCCGCCCTCTTCTTCGAGCGGGACGGGGAGCTGCACCCGGCGGACGTGGTCTTCGACTCCCCCGAGCAGATCATGATCGTCATGGACCGCATCCTCGCCCCGCTGGGCCGACGGCTCGACCGTGCGAGCCCGCTCGTGAGCGCGCGCCTTCCCAACGGCGATCGCGTGAACGCCGTCGCGGCGCCCGTCGCGATAGACGGGCCTGCAGTGACGATCAGGAAGTTCTCGGACCGCATCAGGACCCTGGACCGCCTGGTCGAGCTCGGTTCGCTGCCCGCATGGTACGCGCGGCTCCTCTCGTGGGCGGTCCGATGCTCGCGCTCGATCGCCGTTGCCGGCGGGACCGGCTCGGGGAAGACGACGCTGCTCAACGCGCTCTCGTGCGAGATACCCGTCACGGAGAGGGTCGTGACGATCGAGGACAGCGCCGAGCTGCGCTTCGACGCGCACCCGAACGTGGTGCGCCTCGAGGCGCAGGACAGCTCGATCGAGGGGTCGGGTGAGGTGACGATCCGAGACCTCGTCAAGAACGCCCTGAGGATGCGCCCGGACCGCATCGTGGTGGGCGAGGTCCGCTCCGGGGAGTGCATCGACATGCTCAACGCCCTCTCCACTGGGCATGCGGGCTCGCTCACCACCCTGCACGCGGGGAGCGCGGAGGAGGCGGTCATGCGTCTCGTGCTCATGGCGCGCTTCGGCATGGACCTCCCCACGGCGCTGATCGAGGAGCAGATAGCGACCGCGATCGACCTGATCGTGGTGATGAGGAGGCTTGCCGACGGGTCGAGGGTCGTCTCGTCGCTGACCGAGGCGTCGCGGGCCTCGGATGGCTCGGCTCGGCTCGACGAGCGGGTGAGCTTCAGCCTCGCGGAGCGGTCGTGGTCGCTCGAGGCGGAGCCCGCGTTCGTCCGGAGGGCCGAGGAGGACGGGGTCCTGTCGTCGGAGGAGGTGCGGGAATGGAGGCTCTGCTTCTCGGATGCGCGGGCGTGAGCTCGGGGTTCGCCGTGCTCGTGCTCCTGGGCGAGGGAGGGGGCTCGCTCTCCCGTCGCCTCGGGCACTGGGGCTTCGCCGCCCTGAGGTGCCTCGGGCGAGCGGGGCGATCACGGCCGGTCGTCCGGCTTCTCGCGTACGGGCCGTTCGAGAGGGCTGCGTGCGAGCTCTCCGAGCGCGCCTCTGAGCACGGCGTCGACGCGGATGCGGGGTGTTGCCTGTCAGCGGCGGGCTGTGCCGTCGCGACGCTCTCCGCGGTCATGGGTTTCCTCCTCGCCTCCCCGGTGGCGGCGGCATCGAGCGCGGTGGTCATGGTCGCCTCCGTCGTCGCCCGGGACGCGGCACGGGGCCAGCGCGAGCGACGTGAGGTCGTCGCGGCGATGCCGGGGATCTACCGGACGCTGTCCGTCGCGCTGGCCTCGGGCCAGACGCTCGCGCAGGCGGTCTCCTACGTCGGCTCGCACGAGCGGGGGCCGGCGGCGCGCGTCTTCTCGCGCATGTCGCTGCGCCTGAGCTGCGGCGTCTCGACCGAGGAGGCGGTCGACCTTCTCGCACGGGAGCTCGGCGTCCCCGGTGCCGGGCTTCTCGCCACCGCGCTCGTCGTCTCGCACCGGACGGGGAGCCCCCTGCGGGACCTGCTCAGGCGCTCGGCCGCGCTCGCGGAGCGACAGGGTGAGTTCGAGCGGATGCTCGGGGTCAAGACGGCCCAGGTGAGGCTCTCCGTCCGGGTGGTGTGCCTGCTGCCCGTCGTCATGATCTGCGTGCTGGCGCTCATCTCGCCCGACTTCCAGGAGGGGCTGCTCACCCCGGCGGGCACGGGATGCGTCGCCCTGGCCGTCCTCCTCGACGGCCTGGCCCTGTTGCTGATCAGGCGTCTCATGAGAGGGGTGCTGAGATGGACGTGAGTGCCGTCGTCCTCGTGGGCGGCTCGTCCGTTCTCGCGGGATGCCTGCCGCTGCTCCTGGGCGGACGTGGGACGAGGCGCCCGGCGTCTGGCCGGGCGGGCGCCGCCCTCGCGGCGGCACGCGACCTGTTCATGAGGCTTCCCTGGGCGAGAAGGGCGCGCGAGGGAGAGGCCTCCGCCCGCAGGAGGGAGGCGTGCCTCTCCGAGCTGCCGGCCCTTCTCGACGTCGTGACGCTCGGGCTCTCCGCCGGGCTCTCGTTCGACGCCTCCCTCGAGCTGTACTGCGCGCGGAGCGACGGGGAGCTCGCGCGGGCGTTCTCGGAGGCGATGCTCGCCTGGCGCATGGGCGTCCGGGGGAGGGAGGAGGCGCTCTGGGGCCTGGCGGACGAGCTGGGCCTCCAGGCGCTCCGACGCTTCGCCTCGGTCGTCGGCGAGTCGCTCGCCTTCGGCGTCCCCCTGGCGGGCGCGCTCGAACGCCAGGCCGAAGCCATCCGCGACGAGCAGCGCGCCCAGGTCGAGGAGGAGATAGAGCGTGTGCCGGTGAAGATGCTGATCCCGCTGGGGACGCTCATCGTTCCCGCGATGTTCCTTGCGATCCTCGGCCCCCTGCTGGGGTCGGTGGCGGTTGGGTGACGGAGGTGCCGGGGAGACCGGCGGAAGGGAGAGGTGATGGGAATGGGTCGTCTCGGGGAGAGGGCGAAGGCCGTCCGGTCCGTGCTCGCGGACACGTCGGGCCAGGGCACGACGGAGTACGCGATCCTGGTCGGCGTGCTCGTGGTCATCGCGATCGTGGCCATCCTGGCGTTCAGGGACCGCGTCTCGGAGCTGTGGGACGCGATCGCCAGCGGCATCAACTCGCTGTGAGAAGGTGGGCCCTCCCCGCGGTCGTGCTGCTCGTCGCCGCCTGCGGGGTCGCGGCGCTCGTCGGGGAGGGCCGCCCCGCCGAGGACGGGACGGGCGCGGAGGACCAGACGCCGTCATGGTCCGACGAGGTCGACGGGGTGCTCGAGGAGAAGGGCGTCCCGTTCAGGAGGACCGGGTTTCGAAGCGACCGAGACGTGCGCGAGGAGGCGTCGGAGCTTCTCGCCGACCGTCGCGAGGAAGGGGGCTGCGTGCTCATGCGCGCGGGATACCTCGACCTCTTTGGAGGGACATGGGGATGCGTGCTGCAGGGGGTCGACTGGGTGGAGATCTGTCTCGTCGGGGAGGAGGGCGACGGATGCGTCGTGGGGGTCTGGCGCATGGACGTCGACGACGCCGTGCGGGAGCTCGGGGCGACCTCGGGCGTCTCGGCCAGTCCACAGTAGAGTACCTGGTCATTCTCGCCGCGCTCGTCTCGGCGGTCATCGTGCTGGGGCTGCTGTGGCATGCGGGGAGGGACGGCGCGCTCGTGGGCCTCGCGACCGCCTCGGCCTCCCACGGTGCCGGCCAGGGGGCCGTCGCCCTGCTCAAGGACGTCCTGGGGTACTGAGATGGTCGGCCGTGGTGACAGGAGGGGGCAGATGAGCGTCGAGGCGGCCGTGCTCCTGCCGGTGGCGCTCGTCCTGGTCGCGCTGCTCGTGCAGCCTGCTTGCGTCCTCTACACGAGGTCGGTCATGGCGGCGACGGCGAGCGAGCTCGTCCGCCTTGCCGCCACCTCGCGGGAGTCCGGCGAGTCGCTGCGTGCGTTCGCGCTGCGCCGCCTCGCGGCCGTCCCGGACGTCTCCGTGTTCCACGAGGGAGGTCCCGACTCGTGGGAGGTCGAGGTGTCGGGGCCCGACGACGGCGGGGTCGTGACGGCGTCGATAGCGGGCCGCGTGCGGCCCCTGCCCGTGCTCGGCGTGCTCGCGTCGGCGCTCGGCAGGGTCGAGGAAGGGTCGGTCGTCCTCGAGGTCGAGGTCTCGGGGCGGGCGCGGGCCGAATGGGTCGAAGGGGGATACGATGCGTGGATCAAGATCTGGGAGTGAGGGCGGTCCCTCCGTCCGGGAGGCGGTCTCCCTGTTCCGGGACGACGAGGGCGGCTTCACGACGGTCGCCGCGGCGGTCTCGCTCCTGCTGAGCCTGACGCTGGTCTTCGCGTCCGCCTCGGCCGCCTGGGTGTCGGCCCGCTCGGCCGAGGTCCAGCGCGTGGCCGACGCGGCGGCGATGGCGGGTGCCAACGTGGTGGCGCGCTTCTCCACCATCGCCCAGGTCACGGACGCCTGCGTCCTGAGCATGGGGCTCACGGGGGTCGTCGTGTACGGCGGGGGCCTGGTGGCGTCGTGCGTTCCCGGGCTCACCTCGACGGGCCTCGAGCTGTGCGCCGCCGGGGGGAGGATACTCGAGGCGCGGCGCACGTTCGCGAGCTCGGCGGCCGACGGCCTCGCGCGGCTCGAGAAGGCCCTCCCGGCGCTCGTGGTGGCGAACTCCTCCTCGTGCGTCGCCGCCAACTCCGAGGACGGGCTCTCCTACGCGGGCTGCGCGCTCCCGTTCCCCACGACGTCCGCGTCCGATTTCTCCGCCTTCGAGGCGGACGTCGACGACGCGCGGATGGGGGAGCTCTCTGAGCGGATGCGGGACGCGTCTGCGGAGGCCGAGGAGGCGAAGGACGCCGCGGACGACGCGCTCCTGCGCGGCTGGATGGCGGACTGCGGCTCGCGGCCCTACTCGCTCTACGAGCGCGCGTCCTCGCTTGCGGGCCTCGACGGCTCCGCGAACCCCTACTATGCCTCTCCGGAGAGCTGGACCTTCGGGGTCGCGCTCATGCGGGCGCGCGAGTACTACGCCGCTCGGCTCGCCTCGGCTCGCGTCGACGGGCGCACGCCGGAGGAGCTCACGGACGCGGCCTGCCGGCGTGCGTTCTACGCCTACGCCCTCGAGAGGGTCCGTGCGGGCTCCTGGGCCGAGCTCGCCGACGGGACCGTCGTCTCCGACCTCCCGAGCCTGCCGAGAAACGCGGACGAGACCCGGGCGTGCGAGCTCTACACGCGCCGGGACTGGCCCTGCACGACCGAGGGCGGCTCCCGCACGCTCCATTGCTCGCTCGCCTGCCCGGGCGCGCTGGGCGGGGCGTCCGGGACTGCGTCGCTCCAGGAGCTCGAGGCCGGCACGGTCTCTGCCTGCGACGAGTGCCGGATGGACGTGGGGGACCTCGGGCGCGTGGCGGCCGCGTCGACCTCCATCGAGAACGGCTTCGAGCACCACTGGCGGATCATCGTCGAGGCGTCCGAGGACTACGAGGCCGCCCGCGCCGAGCTCGCGGAGGCCGAGAGGAGGACGAGGGAGCTCGCGGAGGAGGGGGAGGACGCCTTCTCCGACGCGCTCGAGGAGCTCTCCGTGGAGCGCCCCACGCTGTGCCCGCCGGGCGCCTGGGGTTGCGTGGCGGTGGTCGCGCGCGGGGAGGGTGCCGTCGTCCCCACCGAGCTCACCGCCTCGTTCCTCGAGTCTGCCGAGCTTCCCGCGGGGTCGGCGGTCGCCGCGGCGACGCTCGCCCCGGACGAGGCGACCGCCGAGAACAACGTCCTCTCGCGCTTCCTCGACTCCGTCTCGGCGGGGGACTCCGCGATCGGGGGCGCCCTGGACGGCGTGACCGACCTCTGGGGCGAGCTGCTGGTCGGGTACGGGTCGGCGTACGGGAGCGTCGCCGACGCGGGGTCGAGGTTCCTCGACGGCGTCGACGGGGTCCTGGGCGGCAGCGTCGGCTCCTGGCTGAAGGGGAGGCTCGAGGGGGTGATGGAGGGGCTCGGGTTCGACCCCGTCGACATGCGCCTCAGAAAGCCGGTCCTCACGAACACCCAGGACGTCCTCGACCGGGCCGGATTCGAGCGGACGTCCACCGTTCGCTCGCTCGTGGCGCGGCTGCCGGACGCCGCGACGCCGTACGACTTCGCGCGCGCCGTCGGGGTGCTCCTCACGGGCGGGGAGGGTGGCACGCTCACGATCGCGGAGCTGGAGATACCCGGGACGGGCGTCTCGATCCCGCTCGAGGTCGACCTCTCGTTCCTGGGGGCGGCGTCATGAGCGGCGTCGGGGGAGGGCGCTGCCTCGCGCCGCTCGCGTCCCGGGAGGGCCAGATGACGGTCGAGCTCGCGGTGGTCACGCCCGTCGTCATCGTGGTCGCGCTCGTCGTGCTCAACCTCATGGGCTTCGTGGAGGCCTGCGCGGCGTTCGACCAGGTGGCCCTCGACGCCGTCGTGGCGCAGGGCGTGGCACCGTCCGGCGAGCAGAGCGAGGGCCGCGCCGCCGCGGAGGTCCGCTCCGCGATCGAGGAGCTTCTCGGCAGGGAGGGGCGCTGCGAGGTGGAGGTGCGCGCCGAGGCGGTCGGCATGGGGGCGACCTCCTCCGGGCTGGTCATGTCGCCGCTGCTCACGCGCTACGTGTGCACGTTGACCTATCGCCCGTGGCCGCGCCTGCTGCGCATGCCGGGGGTGACCTACGAGGCTCCCCTCGCGCTGCGTCACGAGTGCGAGCTCGTCGTCGATCGGTTCAGGCCGGGGGTGGTGATGTGAGGTGGGCTTGGTGAGGCTGGTGTCGGACGAGCGCCCGGGGACCGTCTACGAGCTGCGCGTCCTGGGAACCTGGCTCGAGCGCCTTCGCGGGCTGCTCGGCACGGGGCCCGACGCGGCACCCGTCATGCTCGTGCGCTGTCGCTCGATCCACACCTTCGGGATGGGGTATGCGCTCGACGTGGCGCTCGTGGGGGAGCGGGGCAAGGTGCTCGCCGTGCGCCGCGCCCTCGAGCCGCGAACGACGCTCTCGCATCCCCGGGCGTGCTGCGTCCTCGAGCGGCCGGCGTCGGCGGAGCCGTGGGTCGAGGAGGGGGAGCACCTTCGGGTCACCTCCCTGGTCCTGGGGTTCGAGGGGGCCTGCGCCGCCGGGGGCGAGGCGTGATCAGAGAGGAGAGGAGAGATGGAGTACCGGAAGAAGACCTGTCCGCGCTGCGGCGCGGAGCTCTACGAGGACATGGGCGTGTGCTACGGATGCCTGTACGACTTCACGAGGGACGGGTCTCGTCGCGATCGCCTGCTGCCGGAGCCCCCGCTCGTCGACGAGGGCGGCCAGGACACGGTCCCGCTGGGCGAGGCGCTCGCCCGCGTCCCGGAGGAGGTCGGCCTGCGGCTGAGCACGGCCTCGGTGGACGCGTGGGTGGGCGTCCCGCCGGAGGGGCTCTCGCTCGGGCGCGACCCCTCGAACGACGTCGTCCTCCACTCGCCCGCGGTCTCGCGCCGGCACCTCCGGCTCGTCCCCACGCCGGACGGCATGGAGGCGACCGACCTCGACGCCACGAACCCGACCCGCTACCGCGGTAGGGACCTGCGGGGCGCCGTCATCGTGCCGTACGGCGACTCCGTCGACGTCTGCGGCTGCGTCCTCACCATGACCGGACCGAAGGGCGCCCAGAAAAGTCTTTGACACGCGGGGCGAGTTTGGTATAGTAATTCCCGCACCAAATGGCTGGGTAGCTCAGTTGGTAGAGCAGGGGACTGAAAATCCCCGTGTCAGGGGTTCGACTCCCTTCCCCGCCACCAGAACTTTCGCAGGTCGGAGGCCGTGTGTCTCCGGCCTGCTTTGTTTTTCTCGGCGCGTCGCCCTAGTAGCGGACCTCGAAGTCCCGCTCTCCGCGCACCACGTCGATCTCATCGCGCTGGTCGATGGAGTAGCTCGGGCGCATTCCCCGCCGGCCCATCTCCTCGAGCATCCGCGAGAAGAACGCCCCCACGCGCTCCGGCTCGCCCTGGACCTCGGCCGTGACGGAGCCGTCGGGCTCGTTCCGCACCCAGCCGGTGACGGAGAGCCCGCGCGCGACCATCGCCGCGGTCCAGCGGAAGCCGACGCCCTGCACCCTGCCGACGAAGCGCACGCGCAGCCTCACGGCGTTCTCGGGCGTCTCCGCCCCGTCGTCGTCGCGCCTCCTCCAGAACGCAGCCATCGCGGCCTCCCGTCTCGACCCGTCAAGTATGTGGCGCTCCCATGGCGCCCCGGCGCTCCCGTGGCCCGTTGCTACAATAGTACCCGCGCCTTCAGGCCTACGCATACGGGAGAGAACGATGGGCTGCACACGAAGAGAGTTTCTCGCTCTGGCGTCCGTGGGGACGCTCGCCGGCGTGGCGGGCTGCACGCCGGCCCAGAAGGAGACGGAGCCCCCGGCAGACGACGCCGCCCAGGAGACGCCCCCCGTCGACCTCGCCGAGTTCGAGAGCCTGGCGCTCGACCCCTCGGCGTGGCACTACGACGAGGAGGGGGACATCTACTACCAGCTTGGCCTCACCTACTGCCTCGCCCCCGCGACCGAGACCTACGAGTCCCTGGCGATCTTCGTGCCCGGCGCCTACTTCGACGCCGAGAAGAACGGCGACACGTACACCTGCACCGTGAACCAGAAGGCCGTGGTGGGGAACTTCACCGCCGCCACCGCGCCCATCCTCATGCCGATCAACTCCGGCGCGCTCTCCGCCCAGGCGAGTCCGACCGCCTACGGATCCGAGGGGCTGGCCCCCTACCTCGAGCGCGGCTGCGTCTACGTCTACGCGGGCTTCCGTGGCCGCTCCGCCGCGGTGGACACCGCGACGGGCTCCGACGCGCTCATACCCGGCGGCGCCCCCTGGCCCGTCGTGGACCTCAAGGCGGCGATCCGCTACCTGCGCTATAACGCCTCCCTGCTGCCCTGCGACGCCAACCGCGTCTACGTCTTCGGCTTCGGCGCCGGCGGCGGCGTGAGCGCGGTCCTCGGCGCCTCCGGGGACTCCGCCCTCTTCGACCCCTACCTCGAGGAGATCGGCGCCGTGACGCACGACGCGACGGGCGTCGCCGTCTCCGACGCCCTGGCGGGCAGCGCGTCGTGGTGCCCCGTCACCTCCTACGACATGGCCGACGCCGCCTACGAGTGGTGCCAGGGCCAGTACGCGGACGGCGGGGAGCGCGCCGAGGGGACGTGGACCCGAGAGCTCTCTCGCGACCTCGCCGGCGCCTACGCCGCCTGGGTCAACGAGATGGACCTGCGCAGCTCCGACGACTCTCAGCTCACGCTCGACGAGACCGAGGCCGGCGTCTACACGATGGGCTCCTATGCCGCGGCCCTTCTCGACGAGATCGACGAGGCGGCCACGCACTTTGTGCAGAACACCGCCTTCCCCTACACCTACACGCCCCAGCGCCTCGAGAACCCGATGTTCCCCGGCGACCCCAACCTCGCCACCGCACGCGCCGCCGACCCCGCGTCCCAGCCCGGGGCCTCGGGCGACGCGCCCGCGGACGGGACGGGGACGGGCGAGGAGCCTGCGCAGCCGGTCGGCGTGTCCCAGGTCCAGTCGACGATCTACGACTCCGCCCAGAGCTACTTCTCGTCCCTCAACGAGGACTCGTGGTGGATCAACTACAACCACCGCTCCACGAGCGTCTCGGTCTCGAGCCTGCGCGACTTCGTCCTCCACATGCGCCCCGCCGCGCCCGAGGCCGCGCCCTTCGACCGGCCCGACCGCAGCTCCCGCGCGAACCAGCTCTTCGGCATCGGCGAGGAGTCCACGCTTCACTTCTCCTCGTGCGTCGCGCAGACGCTCTCCGCCGGCGCGCAGGACTACGCCGCCTGCGACGGGTGGGACGAGGAGTACGAGACGGCCTGGGCCGAGGACCTCGAGAAGGTCGACGCCCTCGAGACGGACATGGCGAGCCGCGTCGCCATGATGGAGCCGCTCACATGGCTGAGCGGCCACTACGACGCCTACGGCCAGTCCACCGTAGCGCCCCACTGGCGCGTCAACGAGGGCCTCTTCGACACGGACGTCTCGCTGTGCGCGGCGGCGAACCTGGTGTTCGCGCTGAGGAAGTACGACGGGGTCGCCGAGGTCGATCACAACCCGGTCTGGGGTCGCGGCCACGTGCTCGCCGAGCGAAGCGGCTCGGCCGCGGCCAACCTCCTCGACTGGGTCGTCTCCTGCTGCTCCTCGTAAGGGGCGCATCGCATGGTCGGGACGACACGGGGGCAGGGGGGGCCCAGACTCTCCCCGAGAAAGTCGCTCTTCGTGGGCATCACGCTCTTCTCGATGTTCTTCGGGGCGGGAAACCTCATACTGCCGCCCCTGCTGGGGGTCCAGGCGGGCAGCGAGGTCGTGCCGGCGCTGCTCGGCTTCCTCGTGGCGGGTGTTGGCCTGCCCGTCCTGGGCATCGTCGTGGTGGCGCTCTCCGGAACCCTGCGGGAGCTCGCCTCGAGGGTCCACCCGGTCTTCGCGCGTGCGTTCGTCGCGCTCGTCTACCTTGCCATCGGCCCGTGCCTCGCCATCCCGCGCACGGCCTCGACCGCGTTCGAGATGCTCGCGCCGCTGCTCCCTGCCACCCTGTCGCTCGAGACCTGGCGCGTCGCGTTCTCCGCCGCGTTCTTCGTCGCGGCGTACGTGCTGGCCATGCACCCCGGTCGGCTCACCCGCCTGCTGGGCCGCGTGACCGGCCCCGCGCTCATCATGCTCATCGTCGTCGTGGTGGCCTCGGCCGCCCTCGCGCTCGCCGGAGCCTCCGACCTTCCTGCCGCCGCGCCCGTCGCCCCCTACGACGCCGGGGCGGCGACGCAGGGCTTCCTCACGGGCTACCAGACGATGGACCTGCTCGCGTCGCTCACGTTCGGCATCGTCATCGCCAAGAACGTGCGCGCCCTGGGCGTGACCGAGGACAGGGGCGTCATGCGCGAGGTGTGCCGCGCGGGCGCGATCGCCGGCGTGCTCATGGTCGCCGTGTACGCGGGCCTCGCGCTCGTGGGCTTCGAGCAGTGCGCCTCGCTCGCCGGCGCCACCAACGGCGCGACGGTGATCACCGCCTCGGCGACGGGGCATTTCGGCGTCGTCGGCACCGTCGTCGTCGCAGCCATCTTCCTGCTCGCCTGCCTGAACGTCTGCATCGGCCTCATCAGCTGTTGCGGGACGTACTTCTCGGGAGAGATCCCGCATCTCTCGTACCGCGTCTGCGCCCTCGCGTTCGCCGCCTTCTCCTGCGCGGTCTCGACCCTCGGGCTCGATGCCATCCTCGCCTTCTCCGGGTCGCTGCTGGGCGTGATGTACCCCGTCGCGATCGTGCTCGTGCTGCTGGGCATGCTGCGTCGCTGGACGCTCTCCCGCCCGCGCGTCTGGCGCTGGGTCGTCGCCGTGACGGCGCTGGTGAGCGTGGCCGAGGTGGCCCTCCCGCTGCTCGGGCTGCCGACCGGCGCGCTCCCGCTCTCCGACGCCGGGTTCGGCTGGGTGGTCCCCGCCCTTCTCGCCGCCGCGGCTGCCTGCCTCGCCCCGTCGGGCGAGAAGGACCGTCCCGCCGGCACCGAGGAACAACGACAAGACCCTCCCCGAAAGGAGACGCCATGACCGAGGCCCTGAGGCCCCGGGCGATCCCCGCCGCACTTCTCGCCGTCCTGCTCGTCGCCCTCGCCCTGGTGGGCTGCGGCTCGTCGACCGCTGGCGGCGACGGTGCCGCGCAGGACGCCGCCACGACCGCCCAGGATGCCGTTGACCCGGACGACCCCTACGCCACGGGTGTGCACCACGCCCGCATCGAGGTCGAGGGCTACGGGACCATCGAGGTCACGCTCAACGCCAACGTCGCGCCGATCACGGTCTCCAACTTCTGCCATCTGGCGGAGGAGGGGTTCTACGACGGCCTCACGTTCCACCGCGTGGTGCCGGGCTTCGTGGTCCAGGGCGGCGACCCGGCAGGCGACGGAACGGGTGGCTCGGACGCCACGATCAAGGGGGAGTTCTCCGACAACGGCGTGGAGAACAGCATCCCGCACGTGCGCGGCACGATCTCCATGGCACGCTCGTCCGACCCCGACTCCGCCAGCTCTCAGTTCTTCGTCTGCGTGGACACGGCGTCCTCGCTCGACGGGCAATACGCCGCCTTCGGCAACGTGACGTCGGGCATGGAGGTCGTCGACGCCATCTGCGCCGAGGTCCCCGTGGCGGACGAGGCGAGCGGTCTGGTGGCGGCGGACGACCAGCCGGTCATCTCCACCATCGAGATCCTGGACTAGCACGTCCGCCGAGGCGCCGCGGCGGCGCCGGGGCGCCGTGGGGCTCCGGATATACTTCTTGGTAGGTGCCATGCCCCAGCGAGCGAGCGACGGGAGGCCCGACATGCCCGACACCTTCGAGCCCAGAAGCATCATCGTCACCGGCGGGTGCGGCTTCGTCGGCTCCAACTTCGTGCGCCACGTGGTCGACAACCACCCCGGCGTGCACGTGACGGTGCTGGACAAGCTCACCTACGCCGGCAACCCCGAGAACATCGCCGGTCTGCCCGAGGACCGCGTGGAGCTCGTGGTGGGCGACGTCTGCGACGAGGGGCTGCTGGAGCGCCTGGTGCCCGGCCACGACGCGATCGTCCACTTCGCGGCGGAGTCCCACAACGACAACTCCATCGCCGACCCGGAGCCCTTCGTGCGGACCAACGTCGTGGGCACCTACCGCCTGCTCGAGGCCTGCCGCAGGCACGACGTGCGCTACCACCACGTCTCCACCGACGAGGTCTACGGCGACCTGGCCCTCGACGACCCGACGCGCATCACCGAGGAGACGCCGTACCGCCCGAGCAGCCCCTACAGCTCGACCAAGGCCAGCTCCGACATGCTCGTCCGCGCCTGGGCCCGCACCTACGGGCTGCGCGCCACGATCTCCAACTGCTCCAACAACTACGGCCCCTACCAGCACGTGGAGAAGTTCATCCCGCGGCAGGTCACCAACGTCCTGTGCGGCGCCCGCCCCAAGCTCTACGGCGACGGGAGGAACGTCCGCGACTGGATTCACGCCGAGGACCACAGCTCCGCGGTGTGGGAGGTCCTCACGCGCGGCCGCTGCGGCGAGACCTACCTCATCGGCGCCGACGGCGAGAGGGACAACCTCACGGTGCTCCGAACGATCCTGCGCCTCATGGGCCGGCCCGAGGACGACTTCGACTGGGTCCGCGACCGCCCCGGCCACGACCGCCGCTACGCGATCGACCCCTCCAAGCTGCGCCGCGAGCTCGGCTGGAAGCCGCTCCACACCGACTTCGAGGCCGGTCTCGAGGCCACGATCGCGTGGTACCGCGACAACGAGGCCTGGTGGCGCCCGGCCAAGGAGGCCACCGAGGCCGCCTGCGCCGCGCGGGGGCAGTAGGGCGCCCGTCCTTCTCGCCGTGCGCGTCTTCGCGGGCGCGGACGCAGCCTTCGGCCAAAAAGGTAAACGCAATAAGCTATACATATGACCCAATCTTGACAACACCTTATCCGCAAACGGCGTGAATATGCCCTTTTACGTGCTATACTTTCCTCACGTGAAAGGAGCGGCGTATGTATTCCGTTGGGGACTACCTCGTTCATCCCGGTCAGGGTGTCTGCCAGGTGAAGGATGTGACGTCCGGCTCGCAGGCGGTCTACCAGCTGCTTCCCATCGGCAAGCGCCATCCCGTTCACATCAGCTTCCCCGTCGCCAACGAGTCTCGCCTGCGCCCGGTCCTCTCGCGGGAGGAGGCGCGGCAGATCATCGACGACTACCCGACCATCGAGGTCGAGCGCTTCCAGGCCCGCAACAACTCCCTCGAGGAGGAGCACTATCGCGCCGAGATGCGACAGGGCACCTGCCTGGACTCCGTTCGCGTCCTGAAGACGTTCCGCTTGCGCATCGAGGAGCTCTCCGCCCGCAACAAGAAGCCCCCCGTCGCCTACGAGCGCATTCTCAAGGAGGCCCGGGAGCGCTCGTGCGCGGAGCTCGCCGTCGCGCTGGACTGCACGCCCGACGACGTCGTGATGCTCTTCCGGCGCAGCATGGGCGAGGAGCCCGGGGAGAACTAGCCGCGCCCCGCGCGCCGGTTACCGTTTGCGTTCCTTGCCGTGTGGGTGCTGTGAGAATCCTGCCCCTGCCCGTACAATGGTGGGGCTGAACGGATTCGAGACAGGAGGCGAGGAACGCCATGACCATATCCGACGCTACGAAGACCTCTGACGACAGGGCCGTGATCACCGTCCTGGGCGGTGACCGCCCGGGCATCGTCGCCGCCGTCGCCGGCGCGCTCAGCGAGCGCGAGGCCAACATCCTCGACATCTCCCAGACCATCCTGCAGGGCATCTTCACGATGACGATGCTCGTGGACCTCGCGGGCACGGACTTCTCGTCACTCAAGGACTGCCTCGACGAGCTTGCCGAGGGTCTTGGCGTCCAGATCACGATGCAGCGCGAGAAGGTCTTCCGCTACATGTACCGCCTCTAGGCCCCGCGCCGGAGGGAAGCTCAGACTCGGACGGCGCGTCGGGCCCCGCCCCTCGCCCCGCAGCCCGAGGGAGGAGGCACGCATGCTTCACATCACCAGGTCGAACGGTCGGCCCATCCTCACCCCGCGCGACACCCCCGCCTTCGACCACGTCGCCGACGCCTATCCCATGCCGTCGGTGGGCCTGGGCCTGCCGCCCGTCTCGGACGGGCTCTACCACGGCTACGAGGACGTGGACGTGGTGCCCGCGGAGCTCTACGCCAAGTACGACGTGAAGCGGGGCCTGCGCAACGCCGACGGCTCCGGCGTGCTCGTGGGCCTCACCACGATCTCCAACGTCCACGGCTACAACAAGACCGAGCACGGCGTGGAGCCCGACGAAGGCGACCTGATCTATCGTGGCTACCGCGTCGCCGACCTCATCGACCACTCCCAGGCCGAGGACCGCTTTGGCTACGAGGAGGTCGCGTACCTGCTCATCGCCGGCAAGCTGCCCACGCGCGAGGAGCTCGACGACTTCCGCGCCCGCATCGACGCGCGCAAGCAGCTCCCCGAGGGCTACCTCGGTATCTTCCCGCGCGCCACCTACAGCCACAACATCATGAACGTGCTGCAGCGTGCGACGCTCCTGCTCTACGCCTTCGACCCCAACCCGGACGACACCTCGCCCACGCACGAGGTCGACGTGGCGCTCTCGCTGCTCGGCCGCTGGCCGCGGACGGCAGCCGTGGCGCACGCGGCGCACAAGGCCCAGCTCGCGGACGAGAAGCTCATGGTGCCCCCTGTGCGCGAGGGCTACACCATGGCGGAGACCGTGCTCGACGTCCTCAAGAGCGAGGAGGGCTTCACGCACGAGGAGGCCATGCTGCTCGACGTCATGCTCATCCTCCACGCGGAGCACGGCGGCGGCAACAACTCGACGTTCACCACGCGCGTCCTGTCGTCGTCGGGCACCGACGCCTACTCCGCCTACGCCGCGGCGATCGGCTCGCTCAAGGGCCCCAAGCACGGCGGCGCCAACTTCAAGGTGAGCCAGATGATCGACGACGTGGCCTCCCACGTCCGCCGCTGGGACTCCGAGGACGAGGTGGCGAGCTACCTCGAGAAGATCGTCCGCAAGGAGGCCTTCGACAAGAGCGGCCTGATCTACGGGCTGGGCCACGCCGTCTACACGCTCTCCGATCCGCGCGCCGTCATCGTCAAGAAGTACGCGCGCAAGGTGGCCGCCGACAAGGGCCTGTCCGACCGCTTCGACCTCATCGAGAGCATCGAGCGCCTGGGGCCGCAGGTCATGCACGACGTCAAGGGGTCGGGCAAGGCCATCTGCGCCAACATCGACCTCTACACCGGCTTCATCTACTCCATGCTCGGCATCGAGCCGGACCTCTACACGGCCATCTTCGCCATGGCGCGCCTCGCCGGCTGGACCGCCCACCGCATGGAGGAGCTCTACGGCGCCGGCCGCATCATCCGCCCCGCCTACAACTCCGTCATGCCCCACGGCGGCGACTACGTCCCCATGGCCGAGCGCTAGGGTCACGCCCGCTCGTCCTTCTCGCCCCGCGCGAAAAAAGGCCCGGTCTGCTCAGGCAGACCGGGCCCTTGCTGCGACGGGCAGGCGAGGAGGACGTCTACTCCTCGCCCTCCTGGACGGTCTCGGAGCCCCCGTCCTCGATCTCGCCCTCGTCGCCCTCGTCCTCCTCGTCGATGACGAGCGGGCGGAAGCTGGCGGTGTCTCCGCCGACGAGCCCGCGCATGGCCTCCTCGGCCTGAGCCTCGCGCTCGTCGCGCATCTGGACGGAGAAGATGTCCTCGTCCTCCTCGGCGCTCTCGCGGCTCTCGGCGAGCTTGGCGGCGACCTGCGGCGCCACCTCCTCGAGCGCGCGGCGGGAGAGCTTGTGCTGGCGCTTGGTCTTGGAGAAGAGCGGCACGTACTCGAAGATAACGCTCGAGTTCTCGAGGCCGTACCAGCGCGCCGGCGAGCCGCAGAAGCCGCGGATGAAGTACTTGATCTCGATGATGCGCTGGTCGAAGCCCGAGATGTCCGTCTCGGGGGAGAGCATCTTGCGGATGAGGCAGAAGCGGAAGTCGCCCACGGTGCTGTGCTCGCGGTAGATCGAGTACTTGTGGTTCTGCGGGGCCAGCTGGCCGCGCTCCATGAGGTCGGCGACGATCTGGTAGAGGTAGGTGTTGATGCGCTGGTTGACCTTGAAGCCCAGGCGCAGCTGCACCTTGAAGAGGAAGTCGGTGCCGAAGTCGTTGACGATGAACTCGTGGGTGTGCGGCTCGTCGGTGACCTGGACGTTGAGGAAGTAGTACGCCTTGGCGCGCTTGGGGCGCTTGTCCAGAATCGAGTAGAGGATGTCGCGGTCGAGCTTGTCGAACGACGAGTCGTTGGTGAGGAAGACGAGGTTGTCGGCGAGCAGCGGGTAGTCCTCGTCGTGCGACAGGTCGAAGATCTGGTCGAGGTACTTGTCCACCGGCAGGTAGACCGTCTGGGTGCGCTCGACGGCCGTGCCGCGGCGCCACACGTACATGACCACGAAGAGGGCGAAGCTCATGATCACGGTGACGTAGCCGCCGTGGAAGAACTTCGTGAGGCTCGAGAAGAAGAACATGAACTCGATGGCGCCGAAGAAGACCGCGAACGGGACCGCCAGCGCGGTCTTGTGCCGCACCTTGGAGAGGTACATCGTCAGCAGGACGGTGGTCATGAGCATGGTGACCGTGATGGCCAGGCCGTAGGCGGCCTCCATGTGCGCCGAGGTCTGGAACAGCAGGACGACGCAGATGCAGCCGATCCACATGATGCTGTTGACCAGCGGAATGTAGATCTGGCCCTTGGTCTCGGAGGGGTAGTTGATGCGCATGTGCGGCATGAGGTCCAGGCGCACGGCCTCGGAGACGATGGAGTAGGAGCCGGTGATGAGCGCCTGGGAGGCGATGATCGCGGCGAAGGTGGAGAGCAGGACGGCGAAGACGCGGATCTGCTCGGGCAGCATCTGGAAGAACGGGTTGAGGTCGGGGATCGCGGCGAGCTCGGCGTTGCCGGAGCTGGCGATGATCCAGGCGCCCTGGCCGAGGTAGTTGAGGATGAGGCAGACCTTCACGAACGGCCAGGTGGCGTAGATGTTGGGCTTGCCCACATGGCCCATGTCGGAGTAGAGGGCCTCGGCGCCGGTGGTGCACAGGAACACGTTGCCCAGGACCATGAGGCCGGCGGCGTTGAGGTTGCCGTCAAAAAGGAACATGATGCCGCGCACCGGGTTGAAGGCGCGCAGGACGCTCAGGTCGAGGCCGATGTTCATGAGACCCGCGGCCGCGAGGAAGACGAACCACGCGGTCATGACCGGGCCGAAGAGCTTGCCGATCGTGGAGGTGCCCGCCTTCTGGAGGAAGAAGAGCACGCAGAGGATGCAGATCACGATGGCGACGACGATGCCCTGGTTGTCGCCGATGAGGGAGTAGATGAAGTCGACGGTGCGCAGGCCCTCGATCGCGGTGGTGACGGTCACGGCCGGGGTGAGGATGCCGTCGGCGAGAAGCGCGGCGCCGCCGATCATGGCGGGGATGATGAGCCAGCGGCCGCAGCGCTTGACCAGGCTGTAGAGGGCGAAGATGCCGCCTTCGTTGTGGTTGTCGGCCTTCATGGCCACGAGCACGTACTTGACCGTGGTGATGAGGGTGAGGGTCCAGATGATGAGCGAGAGGGCGCCCAGCACCACGTCCTGGGACATGGTGGGGAGGCCGCCGTTTCCGGAGATGATCGCCTTGAGGGTGTACATCGGGCTCGTGCCGATGTCTCCGTACACGACGCCCAGCGTGACGAGGATCATTGCTGCGGAAAGAGGAATGCCCGTGTAGCGCTTGCGAGCGGGCGTGGCCTTCGTTGCCATGGAACTCCAAACTCGGGGTTGTAGAGACGCGACAAGTGTAGCGTTTCTCGGTCGCGTGGGCGGCCCAACCATACACACCCGTCGGTTTGCGGGCGGTTTGGGGCAAAAATCGATAGGTATGTATGGTTGGCTCGGATAGACTTAGGCAGATCCGAGAATGACGGGCGAGAGGTGACCCGATGGAGTTTGTGGCGACGTGTCCCAAGGGCTTCGAGCGGCTGCTGGCGGACGAGCTGGAGGGCCTGGGCGTTCCCCGGGTGCGCCCGCTGCAGGGCCAGGTGAGCTTCGACGGGGGCCTGGCCGACGCCTACCGGGCGTGCCTATGGTCGCGGCTCGCCTCGCGCGTGCTGCTCGTGCTCGCCCGCGTGGGGGCGGCGGATGCCGACGAGCTCTACGAGGGTGCCTCGGGAGTCGCCTGGGAGGAGCACCTCGCGCCCGGCGCCACCTTCGCGGTGGACGCCCATGGCACCAACGCCCAGCTGCGCAACACGCAGTTCGTGGCCCTGCGCACCAAGGACGCCGTCGTCGACCGCCTGCTCGCCGCACGCGGCGCCCGACCGGTGGTGGACACGGCCCGCGCCGACCTGACCGTCTCCGTGCGGCTCTCCGGCCGACGCGCGACGCTGGCGGTCGACCTCGCGGGCGAGCCGCTCTTCCACCGCGGCTACGCGACGCGCCCGGACGCTCGCCTGAGCTCGCTGCGGCCCGACTACGCGGCAGCCCTTCTCGCCGCCGGCGGCTGGGCTGAGCTCGCGCGCTCCGGCTCGCCGAGCCTCGCCGCGCTCTGGCCGGGCCAGGGCAGCGTACTCGTGGAGGCCGCGGGCATGGCGCTCGACCGCGCGCCGGGCCTGCTGCGCTCGCGCTGGGGCTTCGCCGGCTGGGCGGGGCATGACGCGGACGCCTGGCAGACGCTTCTCGCCGAGGCTGAGGCGCGTTCCGCCGCGGGCGAGAAGAACCCCTGCTCGCTGCTCGTCCACGACAGCCGCCCGGGCGCACTCTCGGCCTGTCGCCAGGCCCTGCGCGGCGCCGGGATCGCCCTGGAGCCGGAGGGGTGCGACGGGGCCGTCCCCTCGTGTCACCTTGCGGTGGCGGACCTGTCGTGGGTGGGCGAGACGGCGCTCGCGACGGAGGCGGCGGCACTCTCCGACCTTGCGGCCCACGCGGGGGAAAGGCTCGTCGTGCTCTCCCGTGATGCCGCCCCGGACGCCGCGCTGCGCTCCGATCCCGCGTCCGTGACCGAGGTCATCGTCGGGCGCGACCCGGCGGCCATCCGCGTCTACGAGCAGAGCGACTCCGTCGAACCCGCACCCTCGGTGGAGCTGCCGGGCGTCGGGAGTGCGAGCGTGCTCGTGCCCGCCTCCGACCAGTTTGCCCGCCGCCTCGCGAAGGTGGCCAAGCAGCGTGCCAAGTGGGCGCGTCGCGAGGACGTGACGTGCTACCGCGTCTACGACGCCGACCTGCCCGACTACGCCGTCGCCATCGAGCTCTACGAGGGCTCCGAGACCCCGGGGCGCTGGCTGCAGATCTCCGAGTACGCCGCGCCGCGCGGGGTGGACCCCGAGCTCGCGCGCCGCCGCCTGCTCGACGTGCTGGCGATCGCGCCGCGTGTGCTCGACGTGGCGCCGGGCGACGTGAGCGTCCGCGTGCGGACGCGCTCCCGCGGCGGCTCGCAGTACGCCGACGAGGCGCGGCCGTCCGAGAGGGCGTCGCGGCGGGACCGTCCTTCTCGCCGGCCCGACGGCGTCGAGCTCCCGAGGGGCTCGCACCTGGTGGACGAGGGCGGCCTCACCTTCGAGGTCAACTTCGACGCGCGCCACGACTGCGGTATCTTCCTGGACCATCGCGAGACGCGCTCGCGCATCCGCGAGATGATGAAGCGGACCAAGGGGTCCAAGCGCTTCCTCAACCTCTTTGCGTATACGGGCACCGCGACCTGCTACGCGGCGGACGGCGGCGCAAGGCACACCACGACCGTTGACCTCTCCCGACCGAGCCTGGAGTGGGCTCGGCGCAACATGGCGCGCAACGGCTTTGCCGGCCCGGAGCACGAGTTCGTGCAGGCCGACGTGCTCGCCTGGGTCTCCGAGCAGCGTCACACGCGCAACCGCTGGGACCTGATCTTCTGCGACGTGCCCACGTTCTCCAACTCGGCGCGCATGCGCAAGGCCTCCTTCGACGTGCAGCGCGACCACGCGGAGCTGGTCATCGGCGTGTCGCGCCTGCTCGTGCGCGGCGGGTGCGCGATCTTCTCGTGCAACCTGCGCAGCTTCAAGCCGGACGTCGAGAAGCTCGAGCGTGCCGGGGTTCGCCTCACCGACATCACGGAGGAGACGATCCCCGAGGACTTCTCGCGCAACCGGAGGATTCACCACGCCTATCTGGTGGAGCGCGCGTAGGTGAGGCGCTCCGTCCGCCGACGCGGGGCGTCCATCGGACAAGGCGAGGCACGCGGCGGGCCCCGTGGCGACTACTATGGCTACATACGTGTGGACACGGCGCGGCATGTCCGCGCCCTGAGCATTGGGGGAACAATGGACGCATCCATCGAGGCCAAGGTCAGCGCCTGGCAGGACAACGTCACGGAGTCCGACCTGGTGATCGAGCTCGACGACCTCTGCCGCGAGGGCAACGAGGAGAAGCTCTTCGACGCCTTCTACCGCGACCTCGCCTTCGGCACCGCCGGCCTGCGCGGCACGCTCGGCGTGGGCACCAACCGCATGAACGTCCACGTGGTCGCCCAGGCCACCCAGGGCGTCGCGGACTACCTGAACGCGCACTACGACAACCCCACGCTCGCGCTTGCGCGCGACTCCCGCAACAAGGGCGAGGACTTCCAGCGCGTGGCGGCGGGCGTCCTTGCCGCCAACGGCATCCACGTCTACGTCTACCCGCGCATCGAGCCGGTCCCCACGCTCTCCTTCGCGGTGCGCCACCTGCACACCTCCGCCGGCATCGTCCTCACGGCCTCCCACAACCCCGCGCCTTACAACGGCTACAAGGTCTACAACGACAACGGCGGCCAGATCACCGACGAGGCCGCGGCCGAGATCTCCGCGAACATCGCCAAGGTCGACCCGTTCGCCGTGCGCGTCATGGACTTCGACGAGGGCCTCGAGAAGGGCCTGATCGAGTGGACGCCCGAGGAGGTCCTCGACGCCTTCATCGAGAGCATCAAGAAGGTCTCCGTCCCCGGCTTCAAGGCGTCCGACGACTACTCCGTGGTCTACACGCCGCTCAACGGCACGGGCATGGAGCTCGTGACCCGCATCCTCGCCGAGATCGGCGTCGAGAAGGTCTCCGTGGTTCCCGAGCAGGCCGAGCCGGACGGCAACTTCCCGACCTGCACCTACCCCAACCCCGAGTTCCGCGAGGCGCTCGACCTGGCCCTCAAGCTCGCCGAGGAGGTCAAGCCCAACCTCGTCGTCGCCACCGACCCCGACGCCGACCGCATGGGCACCGCCATCCCGCACGACGGCGACTACGTGCTGCTCTCCGGCAACGAGATGGGCGTCCTGCTCATGGACTGGCTCGCCACGATGGCGCGCGACCGCGGCGAGGACGTGGCGCGCAAGGTGGCCGTCTCCACGATCGTCTCGTCCTCCATGCCGGACGCGCTGGCGCGCGACTGGGGCTTCGAGATGAGGCGCGTGCTCACCGGCTTCAAGTACATCGGCGACCAGATCGACCAGCTCAAGGACGAGGGCGAGGAGGACCGCTTCCTCATGGGCTTCGAGGAGTCCTACGGCTATCTCGTGGGCACGCACGCCCGCGACAAGGACGCCATCGTCGCCACGATGCTCTGCGTCGAGATGGCCTCCTACTACGCCGAGAAGGGCATGGACCTCTACGAGGCCATGGACGTCCTCTACCAGAAGTACGGCTACTACCTGAACGGCACCGTCAACGCGTCCTTCCCGGGTGCGGCGGGCGCCGACAAGATGGCCGCCATCATGACCGGGCTGCGCGAGAACCCGCCCGCAGAGATCGCCGGCTACAAGGTGACGGGCATGACCGACTACGCCGTCGGCCCCGAGATGCCGCGCGTCTCCGGCCTGCAGAAGGAGGCGGCGCAGGTGCTGCCGCCGGCCAACGTCATCGAGTTCCGCCTCGAGGACGACAACAAGGTCATCTTCCGCCCGTCCGGCACCGAGCCCAAGGTCAAGGCCTACCTCTTCTCCAAGGGTGCCACGCGCGAGGAGTCCGAGGCCGTGCGCGCCAAGCTCGAGGCCGCGTCCAAGGAGATCCTGTCGTAGCGGGCTGACACATCAGTGACGCTGGCCCCGCCGGACCCATGGTTCGGCGGGGCCGCTTGCTTTGGGGCTGCTGCTGCAATACGCGACTTCCGACGTTTCCGGCCCCCAAAACGTCGGAAGTCGCGTATCGGACAGACGTGTCGTAATCGCTGTGTAAGTTCGCAGAGAGGGCGGTTTTCTCGCATAGCGGCCCGTATCGGGACCGAGCTCACCTCATGACATGAATTATTTCATAGAGCAGAGCGACGAAAGCTAATTTTCATCTTACAGGCGACTGACGCGAACAGGGGTTTTCTCCCGCTAACGTGCGACATGCCGGCATAGATTCGCACAAGGAGAGGAAACCAATGTCTGCCACGAGGGGAATCTACACCCAGTCCCAAAAGCTCATGACGTTTGTGCTCTCGATGTCTCTCTACGGTCTCGCTACGCTCATCTCCGAGCTGATTCCGTCCGTCCAGGTTGGCATCGTCGAGTTCTCCGTCGAGTTCTTCCTGTTCATCCCGCTCACCATCGCCATGCTCTTCGATCCGCTCTCGGCCGCCCTCGGCGCCGCCACCGGTGAGCTCGTGTTCTCCGAGATCATGCTCGGCCAGTTCGGCGGCATCGGTGAGCTCGAGAAGTTCCTCACCGTCACCATCGCCCTCTATATCGCGGGTACCTTGGTGAAGGACCCGCGCAACATGAGGACCGTCGCGCTCGTGTCCTTTGGCTGCACCGCGCTCCAGCTCGCCATGAGCGCCGGCGTGGACATCTGCAAGGTCGCCTTCGCCGTCGAGGAGTTTGAGGCGGTGCCCGGCCTTCCCGAGTCCGTCTACTTCACCGAGGGCTTTGCCTTTGTGAACGACCTGCTCTTCTCCGGCATCCTGTTCTGCATGCTGCCGACGATGTTCCTCGTCCCGCGCCTCTACGGCAAGATCGAGCCGCTGCTCGGCATGAAGCCGCGCACTCCCGAGAATGCCCCCGAGGCTCCCTCCGCCAAGCTCGTGATCGGCGCCGTCGCATGCTTTGCCGTCGCCGTCGCCGTGGCCTGCCTCTCTGAGGCCGGCTTCTCCCTGATCGAGTGGGAGGCCGACTGGGCCGAGAGCGAGGCGGCGCTCTTCGCGGGCATCGCCGTCGCCGCGGTGGTTGCCGCCGTCGCCGCCTTCTGGGCCCACCGCAACGCCCAGATCAAGGCCGCGTAGGGGGCGTCACGTGTCCGCAGTCACGCTCAGAGACGTTACCTTCACCTATCCCGGCGCGACCGCACCCACCCTCCGCCACGTGAACCTCGACGTGGCGGAGGGCGAGTTTCTCGCCGTCATGGGTGCCAACGGGTGCGGCAAGTCCACGCTCTGCAAGACCATGAACGGGCTCATCCCGCAGTTCATCGTCGGCGACCTCGAGGGGGAGATCACGGTGGCGGGCGTTGACGTGTCGGGCGCCCAGATCGGCGAGCTCGCACAGCACATTGGCTACGTCTATCAGGACTTTGAGAACCAGATCGTGCGTCCCACGGTCATCGACGAGGCGTCCTTCTCGTGCCTGAACTTCGCCTATGACGACTATGCAGAGCGCGGCATGCGTGCGCTCGAGCTCTGCGGTCTTGCCGATCGCGCCGAGTCCTACATCTGGCAGCTCTCCGGTGGTCAGAAGCACCTGCTCGCGCTCGCGGGCGCCATTGCCCTCGAGCCCGACGTGATCGTCCTCGACGAGCCCGTGGCTCAGCTCGACCCCTATCACGCCGACCAGACCTACCGAGTCCTGCGCGAGCTCAACGAGAGGTACGGCAAGACGATCATCGTCATCGAGCACCACACCGACTTCATCGCCGAGTACTGCACAACCGCCGCCCTCATGGTGGACGGAGGCATCGCCTGGAAGCTCCCCGCGCACGAGGCGCTGCGTCGCATCGACGATTTGGCGGCAAGCGACGTGCACCCGCCTCAGATCGCGCTCGCCGCACGCGAGCTCGTCCGCGCTGGGGCGCTGCCTGAGGACACGGTGCTTCCCACCACGGTGGACGAGGGCGCCACGGCGTTCTGGGGCGTCCCGTTCGTCCCGCGCGTGCGCGAGCACGCCCCCGCCTCTACCGCGGAGCCGGCCGTCTCGTTCCGGGGCGTCGACGTGAGCTACCGCAGCGTCAAGGGCGCCCCCCGACAGGTGTTTCACGGACTTGACCTGGACATCCACCGCGGCGAGAAGGTCGCGCTTGTGGGCGCCAACGGCGCAGGCAAGTCCACGCTCATGAAACTCATGTGCGGGCTCATAAAGCCTCAGGCGGGCGAGGTCCTTCTCGAGGGCGTGCGCACGCGTGACATCGGCCCGGACGAGCTCTCCGACAAGATCAGCCTCGTCTACCAGAACCCCGAGCAGATGTTCATCAAGGACTCGATTCGTGCGGACGTTGAGTTCGCCATGCGTGCCCGCGGTGTTGAGGACGCCGCAGAGCGCGCCGCGGCCCTGCTCGAGCGATTTCGTCTCACCGAGTTCGCCGAGCGGGACGGTCGCCTGCTCTCGGGCGGACAGATGCGCCGCGCGTCGCTCGCCGTGGGCATTGCGCTCGACCCGCCGATCCTCCTGCTCGACGAGCCCACCGCCAACCTCGACATCGGCACCCGCCAGGAGATTACCAAGTTGGTCTCCGACCTGCGCGGCGTCACGGACACCGTGATCATCGCCACGCATGACATGCAGCTCGTCTGCCAGTTCGCCGAGCGCGTCATCGTGCTCACCGGAGGCGAGGTCATTGGAGACGCCGCGCCAGACGAGGTCTTCATGGACGAGGACGTGGTCGAGCGCTCGGGCATCCGCCCGCCGGAGATCTTCCAGATGGGCCGGGCGCTCGACTGTCGTGCCGCCTGCTACACACTTGACGAGTTTCTCGTCTGCTTCCCCGCGTGGGAGGCCGTCCAAGGCGAGAAGGACGTGGGGGAAGTGATGTGCGCATGATTGAGAAGATCTCCGAGAGCGTGCTGGACAAGGTTTCCATTGACTTTCTGCGCGACCAGGTGCTCAAGAACGCCTATGGCAACGACGATACGCCGATCGCGGCGCTCGACCCGCGCGTGCTGCTGCTGTGGTACCTCTTCTTTGGCATCGTGCCATGGTTCTTGAACGACGTTATCGTGCTGCTCGGCCTCTTCGTCCTGACGGTTGCCACCACGCGTGTGGCTCGCGTGGCGCCGCTCGTGCTTTTTGTCTTTGCGCTTGGTGTGTTCTCGCAGACGGGCTACACGTTCATCGTGTCGCTGTTCTTCGAGGGCAACATGGACACGCTCCTTTCGCTGCTCGTGTTGACGCTCAAGGTGGCTACGTGCTCGCTCGCGAGCATCACGGTCTTCTCGGGACTCGACCCGGACAAGCTCTCCAACGGCCTCCTGTGGTTCGGCGTTCCCGAGCGCCTGTCCTTCTCGATCGCCTTCGCGTATCGCGTGCTGCCGATTCTTATGGAGGAGCTGCAGAACATCCTGCTGTCGTATCGTCTGCGCGGGCGTGCCCCGACGCACGACACCTTCAGGGGAAAGATTCGCTGGATCGTCTACCAGGTGAAGATCATCATCCAGTCGTTCTACCCGCTGATGCTCAACACCGCGAAGCGCTCGCGCACCACGGTGGAGGCGCTCGAGCTCAAGGGGTATCGCTATGCGGCGACCAACCTCAAGGTGCTCAAGATCAAGCTCTCCTCGCTGCACGCGGGGACGCGGGAGGCGATCTTCGTCGCCGTGAGCGTCGCCTGGGTCGTGCTCTGCTTCGTCGTTTCAAGGATTGTGGGACTCTAGATGGACATCGACTTTCACACGCACGGGAAGCTCGCCAAGTACCTTGCCTTCTCGCCCGACTACACCGACTGGCTCTTCAACGAGGCCATAGAGGCGGGACTGGACGCCCTGTGTCTCACCGAGCACTTCAACACGCAGGGCTTCCACGACGTCTACTCCGACATCGTTGCGCGCTACTCGCGCGTGGGCGACGCCTTTGACGTGAATGGCCTGCTGGTCTTTCCCGGTATGGAGACGGACGTGGCCGAGGGTGGTCACACACTGGCGCTCGGCCCCATGGAGGAGATCCTCGAGCTGAACGCGTGGCTCGAGCCGCACAAGGCAAAGGGACACTTTCTCCCCTTTGACGAACTCGAGGCCGAGGTCCACCGTCGCGGCCTGCGCTTTGGCGCGGCACACCCCTTTCGCGCGCCGGGCCACATCCCCGAGCTCGCCGACGAGCAGCTCTCGCGCCTCGACTTCATAGACCTTAACGGCAAGGACCTCGCGCGCGACCGCGAGCGCGCCGAGCGGCTCACGCACGGCCTCGGAGAGCGCCTGGGAATTCCCGTGATTTCCGGCAGCGACACGCACCAGGCGTTCCAGTATGGTTGCGTGGTCACGCGCATGGCGCGGCGCTGCACGACCTACGACGACCTCTTCGAACAGGTCGAGGCGGGAGAGTATGAGATCGTCCTTGCCGAGGACGCCGCCTTCCGCGTGAAGACCGCAGGCTATCTCAAGCGCGCCCTCAAGGAGATCGATCGTCTCGGCGGGGACTACGTGGCTACGATCCTGGCCGGCCAGGCGCTCTAGGGGGGCACGCATGTCACCGCTCTCGCTCTTCCGCGGCGACGTCTCTTACACCGAGGCGGAGCGCATGATCATGGACTTCATCGCCGCGTGTCCGGCGGAGTTTCTCGTCATGTCGATCCAACAGCTCTCGGCGCGGCTGGGCATCTCCGACGCCACGGTCTCGCGGTTTGCCCGACATGCGGGATTCAGGGACTTCAAGGAGCTCAGGTCCACGGTTGCGGCATCCACGCTCGGTCCGGCGGAGAAGATCCGGACGAGCATCGAGGGTGGCGCTTCGGCAAGCGCCTATCTCGAGGTTCAGCGTGCCAACCTCGCCCACACGATGGAGGCGATCGACGAGGAGGCCTTCAGTCGTGTCGCCGACGAGCTTGCCGCGGCGAGGAGGGTCCTGTTGCTGGGAAAGGGCGCCGCGTCGTGTTTGGTCGAGCTGCTCTCGTTCAGGCTCATGCGGTTCGGGAAGCAGGTCGTGCGGCTTGCCCCGGGTTCGGATGTTGCCGAGGGGCTCGCGCTCGCCGACGACAGAACGGTGTTGGTCGCCTTTGGATTCCAGCGCATGCCCGCTGAGGTCGAGGTGGCGATCGACCACGCCCGTGACGTCGGTGCCCGATCGGTGCTGTTCACAGGACGCCGCGTCCTGCCGTCTGAGCCAGCCGCCGACGTCACATTGACGGCCTACCGCGGCGATCCATGCGACTATCACTCGATGACGAGTGCCGTCGCTCTGGTGGATGCGCTGGTCGTTGCCGTTGCGGCACGGATGGGCGAGGAGGCGATCCGGCGTCTCGACGACCTCAGGGCGCTCAAGCGACGCAACGAGATGCGTCTGCCTCGCTAGCTTCGGCGAGAAGGGCGCGCGGACGCGAGGCTACTCTTCGTCGGCCTTCGCGGCGCTTAGCTCGTAGAGCGTGTCGCCCCAGGAGGCCACGGTGGCGGGGTCCCAGGGGTGTGCGCTCACGTCGGGCGAGGTGGGGTCGTAGACCTTGAGCGAACCGTCGGCGTTGGTTCCCACGACTATGACCCAGTGCGGGGAGGCGGAGAGGGTGTCGGCCTTGGTCTCGATGAGCACGTAAACGCCGTCCTTTATGACCTGGGTGAGGTTGTCCTCCTTGGAGGTGTACGTGGAGCAGGCGAGGCCGAGGTCGCCGAGCGAATCGGTCAGGAAGCTTCCCGACAGGTAGGAGTCGCCGCTCGCCAGCTCCTTCTCGGTGACGGCCTGGGCGATCTTGTCGGGCGTCTGGTCGGCGGTCCCGGTGAGCGCCATGTGGGCCATCGAGAGGGCAACCGGGCCCGAGCCGGTCAGCGCGAGGGGACCGCCGGCGTAGTCGACGTTGCCCCAGCGGCCATCCCAGCAGACGAGCTGCGGGACCGTGCCCTTCTCGACGGTGTCCTCGTAGGGCTGCGCGGCCTTCTCGGCGTCCGGGTAAGCGGCGACGAAGTCGATGGCGGAGGGCTCGGAGAGCGCGAGCTCGAGAAGCCCCTGGTTCTCGTAGGCGCCAGCGTTGGCAGCGATCTGGGCGAGCTTCTCGCCCTGGTTGAGCTCGGTCGTGAAGGAGCTCGTGAGCTCCTCGGGGACGCCGGCGGCCACGCGGGCGTCGGCGGGGTTGGTCTCGCCGCCCTGGCCGGAGCTGCAGCTGCTCACGCAGCTCGAGATGCCGACCACGAGCAGGATGATGACGAGAAGGGCGATGGCCGCGAGGATGAGGAGCCGGCGGTTGGCGGTGAGCCGCCGCGCCCGGCCGCTCTGGAAGTTGATGCTGCGGGCGCGGAGCGGGTAGCCCGGGCCGGAGGAGCGGTGCGGGCCCTGGGCGCGCGACCTCGTCCCGCGCGGCCCGTGGTAGGTGCCCTGGGGCGTCACGCGGGGGCGGCCGCCCTGGGCGTGCGGGCGTGAGGGCCCCCTGAGCGAGCCGGAGTCCTGGCGGGGACGGCCGCCGTGATCGTTGTAGGTCATAGCTCCTCCATGACGTGCGTTTCGCAGAAAGCCACTTATCGCATGATACGTCCCCGCGTGCCGCCAACGAAAGCGGGCGCCGCCCCCAATCGGGGAGCGGCGCCCGCGCAGCAGGGCCTATGTGCGGTTGGACCGGGTCAGGCGGTCTAGTTCTGGTTGCCCTCGGGTTGCTCGGGCTCGGGCTCGGGCTCCGGCTCGGGCTCGGGCTCCTCGGGACCGGGATCAGGATCGGGCTGGGGCTCCTCGGGCTCGGGATCGGGCTGCTCAGTCTCGGGCGGGGGTCTCCTCCTCGGGCGGCGTCTCCGGCTCGGTTGTCGTCGTGGGCTCGTTGGTCTCGGGCGCCTCCTCCTCGGTCCTCTCCTCGTCGTCCTTCTCGGAGTTCGAGCCCTTGGAGGTGGCGAGGAAGGTCCAGGAGTTGTTGGGCTTGTACTCCGCCTTGTGGTCGGACTTGGGGAAGTCGCCTCGCTCGACCCCCTCGAGGGCGTCATCCATGAAGTTGCCCCAGATCGGAATCGCGGTGTTGGCGGTGGTCGCCACGGCGCCCTGGTAGCGGACGCTCTTACTGCTGGCGTTGGGGTTGCCGACCCACACCGCGCAGGAGATCTGCGGAGTGGCGCCGCAGAACCAGAGGTTGGACCAGTTCTCGGCGGTTCCGGTCTTGCCGAAGATTGGCTGGTCGTGGGTGAAGTAGCTCCTCACGCTCGTGGCGCTGCCCTGCGTGACGACGGTCTTCAGGACCTCGATCGCGTCGGCGGCGATGGCGGAGTCGACGACCTGCTCGGAGGAGTCCTCGTGCTCGTAGACCACGTTGCCGTTGCGGTCCTCGATCCTGGTGATGGCGACGGGGTTGCGGTGCACGCCGCCGTTGGCAATCGTCGAGAAGGCCTCGGCCATCTCGAGCGGGGAGATGGGCGAGGTGCCCAGCGCCGAGGACAGGCCGGGCTCGATGGGGGAGTCGATGCCGAGCTTGGCCGCCATGTCGGCGACCTTGTCCATGCCGATGGCCTCCGCAACCTGGACGTAGCCGGTGTTGGAGGAGACGGCGGTCGCGCGCTGGAGCGTGATGACGCCGTAGCTGGCCTTGTAGATGTTGCTCGGGGCCCAGGTGGGCGTGACCTGGATCGTGGACGGGCAGTTGATCTTGGTGTTGGGGCTCATGCCCTCGTTCAGGGCGGCCATGAGCACGACCGCCTTGAAGCTGGAGCCGGTCTGGTTGCGGCTCGTGGCGAGGTTGATGGTGCTCTGGCCGGCCTCGGCGTCGTTTCCGTAGTTCGTGCCGCCCACCATGGCCACGATGTAGCCGTTTGAGTTGTCGATGGCGACGAGGGCGCCGTTCACGTCGTCGTTGTTGGCTGCCTCGATGCGGTTCTTGACGGCCTTCTCGGCGGCCTTCTGCATGTCGGGGTCGAGCGTGGTGTAGACCTTGAGGCCGCCCTGGGCGATCGTGTCGGACGAGAAGTCCTGAAGCAGGAGGTTGCGCACGTAGTCGGTGAAGTAGGGGTACTTGCTGTCGGAGTCGGTGAGCTCGCCGGGGTTGAGCGGGATCTCCTCGGCGACGGTCGTGTCGTACTCCTCCTGGCTGATGTCGCCGGCCTCGAGCATGCGCGAGAGGACGAGGTTGCGGCGGCTCTTGCAGTTCTCGTAGTTGACGAAGGGGTCGTAGTACGTGGGGGAGTTGGGGATGCCCACGAGCGTGGCGGCCTCGTTCAGCGTGAGGTCGGTGGCGCTCTTGTTGAAGTAGGTGATCGAGGCAGCCTCGATGCCGTAGGCGCCGTTGCCGTAGTAGATGGTGTTGAGGTACATGCTGAGGATCTGGTCCTTGGTGTACGTCTTCTCCATCTGGATGGCGATGTAGGCCTCGCGGACCTTGCGGCGCAGCGAGTTCTCGAACTGCTCGTCGGAGAGGACCGTCCAGCGGACGAGCTGCTGGGTGATCGTGGAGCCGCCGCCCTGCTCGCCGCCGCCGAACACCTGGCCCACGGCCGCGCGGGCGATGCCCTCGGGGTCGACGCCGTTGTGCTGGTAGAAGCGCTTGTCCTCGGTGTCGATCGTGCCCTTCTTGACGTAGTCGGAGATCTGGTCGAGCTCGACCGAGCGACGGTTCTGCAGGTAGTACGCCACGATCTCGTTGCCGTCGGCGTCGAAGACGCGCGTGGGCTCGGCCACGAGGAAGGCGTCGGCAGAGGTGTAGTCGGGCAGGTCCTCGAGCCAGGTGGAGACCACCGCTCCCAGCGAGAGGGCCAGCGTCACGCAGAGAAGCGCGATGAAGCCGAGCGCTCCCGCGAGGCTGAAGCCCACGAAGTGGGTCTTCGAGTGCGACCGCGCCCGACGCGTTCTGATTCCCATCTATCACTCCTTGTCCGGGACGTTCCGTCCACAGTCATTCGTCATTATACTATGCTAGTTTGCTATGCCGCCGCCCGCGGGCGGTTTGGAGAGACGAAGACCCTGTGGAGGACAGAGACTTGCTGCCAGTTGACGAACAGCTCAAGGTGATCACGTCCGGCACGATGCAGATCGTGCCGCTGGAGGAGCTCAAGAAGAAGCTCGAGAAGGGCACGCCGCTCAACATCAAGCTCGGCGTCGACCCCACCAGCCCTGACCTGCACCTCGGCCACGCGGTGCCGCTGCGCAAGATGCGCCAGTTCCAGGACCTCGGCCACAGCGTGACGCTCATCATCGGCAACGGCACGGCGCTCATCGGCGACCCGTCCGGCCGTGACTCCACCCGCCCGCCCCTCACCGAGGAGCAGGTCGAGGCCAACGCCCAGACCTACGTCGAGCAGGCCATGAAGGTGCTCGACCCTGAGAAGACCACGGTCCTGCACAACGGCGAGTGGCTCAAGGGCCTGAACCTCGCCGAGATGCTCAAGATCATGAGCCAGTTCAACGTGGCCCGCATCCTCGAGCGCGAGGACTTCCACAACCGCTACACCGAGGGCAAGTCCATCGGTCTGCACGAGTTCATCTACCCGGTGCTCCAGGCCTACGACTCCGTGGTCATCAAGGCCGACCTCGAGATGGGCGGCAACGACCAGATCTTCAACCTCCTCGCCGGCCGCGACCTCATGCGCGCCATGGGCATGGAGCCGCAGGTGGCCCTCACGATGCCGCTTCTGGTGGGCACCGACGGCCACAAGAAGATGTCCAAGAGCTACGGCAACTACGTGGGCCTCACCGACGAGCCGGCCGACATGTACGGCAAGGTCATGTCCATCACCGACGAGCTGGTGCCGCTCTACTGGCGCCTGTGCTCCACGGCCGACATGGACAAGCTCGACGCCATCGACGCCGCGTTCGCGGACGGCTCCGCCGACCCGTACGCGCTCAAGCGCGAGCTGGCCGCCAACATCGTGGACCTCTACCACGGCGAGGGTGCCGGCGCCGCGGCGAGCGCCGCCTTCGACGCGCAGTTCAAGCGCGCCGAGGCCCCCGAGGACATGCCGGAGTTCCCCGTGAGCGTGGCCGAGGTCAACGACGAGGGCAAGGTCTACCTGGGCAAGCTCCTCGTGGAGGTGGGCATCGCCAAGTCCGCCGGCGAGGCGCGCCGCCTCGTGGACGGCGGCGGCGTCAAGATCAACGGCGAGGCCGTGGCGCCCAAGTGCTACAACGTGGAGGCGTCGCTCTTCTCGGCCGGCACGACGGTCCAGTCCGGCAAGAAGCGCTGGGCGCGTCTGGTCTAGGACTGCGGATCCCGCCGCTGCGCGCAAACTCTGGCGTATGCGAAAGCGCTCCGGGGTCGAAGGTGATTTCGTGTTCTATATCTACAGCTAGATTGGGCGCGCCGTCCTTCTCGACATCCAAAGGGGACGGTGCGCTCTCGCATACGCCAGAGTTTGAAGGCCATGAGTTCCGAAGGGCGGCGCAGATGGCGAGAAGGACCACGTTCCTGGAGGGGCACGGCGTGCCCGAGCTGCTGGCGCCTGCCGGCGGGCCCGCGGCGTTCAACGCGGCGCTCGCGGCCGGGGCGGACGCCATCTACTGCGGCCTCGGAAGCGACTTCAACGCCCGCCGCGGCGCGGGGAACTTCGACGACGAGTCCTTCTCGGCCGCCTGCCGCCGGGCGCACCTGGCCGGCTCGCGCGTCTACGTGACCGTGAACGTGGCGGTGTCCTCCGAGGAGCTGCCGCGCGTGCTGGAGCTCGTGCGCCGCGCCTGGGGGCTCGGCGCCGACGCCTTCATCATCCAGGACTGGGGCCTCATGGCGGAGATCCGTCGCCGGTGGCCGGAAGTGGAGACCCACGTCTCCACGCAGGCGAACGTCCATGACGCGCGCGGCGTGGCTTGGTGCCGCGACGTCTGGGGCGTGGACCGCGTGACGCTCTCGCGCGAGCTCTCCCTGGCGGAGATCTCCCGCATCGCCGAGGAGGGCGTGGAGCTGGAGTGCTTCGGCCACGGGGCGCTGTGCTTCTGCTACTCGGGCGTGTGCCTCATGAGCTCGATGCGGGGCGGCCGCTCGGCGAACCGAGGCCTCTGCGCCCAGCCGTGCCGCCTGCCGTACGACCTGGTGGACGAGAAGGGCGAGGTGCTGGAGATTCCCGGCGTGGCCACGCAGGGCATCCCCGAGACGAGCCGCGGCGTGGGCGGCACGCGGCTGCTGTGCCCGAAGGACTACCGCACGGTCGACCGCGTGCGCGAGATGCGCGACGCCGGCGTGGGCTCGCTCAAGGTCGAGGGGCGCATGAAGGCGCCCGACTACGTGTTCTCCGTGGTGGCGGCCTACCGCGGCGCGCTCGACGCCCTGCGTGACGGCCGAGATGACGACGCCGCCCGCGCGGCCCGCGACCGGCGCCTGCGCCGCGCGTTCAACCGCGACTTCACCGAGAGCTACCTCTGGGGCGGCTCGGACAACGACATGATGAGCTACGAGCGCTCCAACAACCGCGGCGAGCTGGTCGGCCGCGTCGTGGGGTCGCGAGCGCTCGAGGACGCGCTCGTGCGGCGCGGCGGCGGCAACGGCGGTCGCGAGCGCATGCGGCGCGTCACGCGCGCCGACGTCGAGGTCCTTCTCGACGAGCCGGTGGGTGCCGGCGACCTGCTGGAGATCCGCCCGGTCGACGACCCGTCGCAGTTCCTGACCGCGCACGCGGCGGCCGACGCGGCGGCGGGGGAGACCATCACCTGCCGCACCGCCCGCCCGATGGAGGCCGGCTCGCTCGTGCGCGTGATTCGCTCCCAGGCGGCGCTCGACGAGGCCGAGCGCGTGGCCGAGAAGGACGTCGTGCGCCGCCGGCCGGTGCACGTGCGCGTGACGGCGCGCCTGGGTGAGCCGTTTGCGGTGGAGCTGGAGTGCGCCGACGGCGCCGCGGTCGCGCGCGCCGAGGGCTTCGTCGTGGAGGCCGCGCGCACGCGACCGGTCGCCGAGGCGGACCTCGTGGAGCACGTGGGACGCATGGGGCAGAGCGCCTTCGAGCCCGTGGGCTGGGACGTCTCGCTCGACGCCGGCTGCGGCATGCCCTTCTCGGCCGTGCACAAGGTCCGTGCCGAGGCGTGTCGCCTTCTGGAGGAGGCCCTGCTCGCGCCCTATGCCGATCGTGCGCTCTCTGCTGGAGAGCCCGACCATGCACACCCGTCGGTTTTCCCCCCGAACGACCCCCAAAACACCCAGGTGTGCGTGGTCGTGACGACGCCGGAGTGCGCCGAGGCCGCGCTCGCCGCCGGGGCGACGCGCGTCTACGCGTCCGCCGACGACCTCGCGCGGGGCTCGTGGCCGGACGGCGTCATTCCCTGGCTGGACGAGGTATGCCGCGAGGCCGACCACGCCCGCCTGGACCCGTGGGTCCACACGGGCGAGCCCGTCGCCGTGGGCAACGTCTCCGAGCTGGCCCTCGCCGCCGAGCGTGGTGCGCTGCCCGAGCTCCGCTCCTGCATCCCCGTCCACAACGCATCCGCGCTCGCCGCCCTCGCCGCCGCGGGTGCCGCGGGCGTCTGGCTCTCGCCCGAGCTCACGCTCGAGGAGGTCTGCGCGCTCGCCCGCACCTCGCCCGTTCCCGTGGGCCTCTCGGTCCTGGGCCGCGAGCGCGTGATGACGAGCGAGCACTGCGTCCTGCAGGCGCTCGGCCGCTGCCGCCACGACTGCGCTCGCTGCCCGGAGCGCGCCCGCGCGCTCTCCCTGCGCGACATCGACGGCAACCTCCTGCCCGTGCGCACGGACGTCAACGGCCGCTCGCGCATCTGGTGCGCCCAGCCGCTCGACGCGACCCCGCAGGTCCCGGAGCTCGTCGCTGCCGGTGTGACCCGTCTGCTCGTCGACGGCCAGCTCATGGGCGCCGACGAGGTCTCCGCCGCCGTGGCCCGCGTCGCCGCCGCGCTCGGGGCCGCGCGCGACGGCCGCCGTCCCGCCCCGCGCATGAAGGGCGCCACGTCAGGTCATCTCTTCTCACCCATTGGGTAAGATGTCTCACGGAACCATTCCAGCCCAGCGAAAGGAACACCATGGCTGTTGATCGCGCGCTTCTCGACGCAACCCTCGACGTTATCCGCCAGAGCCTCCAGGCCGACGGCGGCGACGTGGCCCTCATCGACGTGACCGACGACGGCGTCGTCACCCTGGAGATGCAGGGCGCCTGTGCCGGCTGCCCGCTCTCCTCCCTCGACATGTCCGAGGGCATCGAGCGCATCCTCATGGAGCACGTCCCCGGCGTGACGCGCGTCCAGCCGGCCGCCTTCTAGCGCGGGGCGAGAAGAACGTGCTGCTGAACGAGATCTATCACGCCCTCGATCCCGTGGCCTTCTCGCTGGGCCCGATTTCCGTGCGCTGGTACGCGCTGGCGTACCTCGCCGGCTTCGTCTGCGCGGGCGTGGTCATGTGGCGCACGCAGAGGCGCTGGGGGCTCGGCCTCACGCTCGACGACCTGCTCTCGATCGTGCTCGGCATCGTCTTCGGCGTGATCATCGGCGCGCGCCTGTTCTACGTGGTGTTCTACGGCGCGGGCTACTACCTCGAGAACCCGCTCGAGATCTTCATGCTCAACCACGGCGGCATGAGCTTCCACGGCGGCCTCGTAGGCGCCGTCGTGGGCGGCAGCCTGGTGTGCCGGCGCTACGGCATCTCCATCGCATCAGTCTGCGACCTGGGCGTTATCGGAGCGCCGATCGGTCTGTTCTTCGGCCGCTGTGCCAACTTCGTGAACGGTGAGCTCTGGGGCAAGGAGACCGACCTGCCCTGGGGCGTGATGTTCGAGACGGGCGGCGCGGTCTACCGCCATCCCTCGCAGCTCTACGAGGCCGTGCTCGAGGGCCTCGTGATCTTCGTGGTGCTCTACGCGCTGTCGCGCCGCGTGCCGCCGCGCCCGCAGGGCACCTTCATGGGCGCGTTTCTCGCGCTCTACGGCGTCTTCCGCTTTCTCGTGGAGTTCGTCCGCGTGCCGGACGCCCAGCTCGGCTACCTCTTCGGTCCCATCACGATGGGCCAGCTGCTGAGCCTGCCGCTCGTCCTTCTCGGCATCGCGATCCTGGTGGGCGCGCATCGGCTGGGTCGCCCGCAGCGCGGCTACCTGAGCTAGTCCCGCCGTGTCGTCCGGTGTCCCGGTGACCGCGCCGGCCTCTGTTGACTGACAGGTTTTACCGTCCATGCGCGCTCTCGGTTGCCCGCGAGCCGCAGAACTTGTCACTCAATCATGGAGCGGGACCGGTCCGGTGAGAAGGACGCCGCGCTCGCGCCCTACCCGCGGGCGGCGTCCTCGGGCGTGATCCTCATGGACTGGAAGCGGTGCGCCATGTAGGCGTCGTCGTAGTGCTCGGCGTAGAACTCCTCGACCGGCGAGCTGGGCGGAAGGCCGCTCTCGCGCTGGTACCAGCACTCAAGCGACTGCAGCGTCATGACGCCGTTCACCAGCATGAGGACGGCGCAGAGCGCGGTGAACGAGTAGCGCGCCTGCCAGGGGATGAGGTTGATGAGCTTGAGCAGCCACGGCAGGCAGACCTTGATCCAGACGAAGCCGAGCGCGCCCCACATGCACATGAAGAGCGTGGACGTGCGGCCGCCAAAGAGCGCGGCGATCGGGTCCGGGAAGAGCCCGAAGATCGTGGAGCCGGAGTAGTCCCAGGCCACGGCGCCAAAGCCGACCTGCATGAACCAGGAGACCGCCGCCTCGAAGAGGCCGCCGATCACGGCGGAGACCAGGAAGATGACCACGGGGTTCGCGCGATAGAAGCGGTTGAGCGCCACGGTCATGAGCACGGCGCCAAAGCCGTAGATCGGCGAGAAGGGCCCGTAGAGCATGCCGGCGCGGTCCTGGTAGACGCCCGGGTCCACGACGACCATGTGGTAGACGGTCTCGATGATGAGTCCGAGCACGCAGCAGACCACGAAGACCCAGAACAGGTTGAAGAAGTCCAGCTCGATGAAGCCGCGGTCTCCCTTGGCGCGGCCGAGCGTGCCCGCCTCAGCCTCCTCCTCGGTCTCCATGTCGCGCAGCTTGCGCTGGAGCTGGCGCTCGGAGATCAGCGTGGGGTCGACGGTCACGGAGATGACGAGAAGAACCACAAGTCGCACGCCGTCATAGATCAGGTTGTCGCCGAAGCCGTTGAGCATGATCTCCAGGATCAGGTTGACGATGCCCACGCCGAGCAGCGCGTAGGCGATCTGCGCCACGTGCCGGCGGCGGTTCTTGAGCACGAGCACGCCGAAGGCGACGTAGCCGACCGACGCCAGGAACATCGTGACGAGCTGGACGGCGACGAGCGTCATCGTGAGCGTGACGTCGTGACGCTCACGGTAGAGGTCCGCGCCGTACTGCACGAGCGGAATCGCGATGAGCGCGAGAAGGACGAGCACGGCCGCGGCAGTGATCAGGCAGTAGACGCCATAGACCTTGAGAAGCACGGAGATCTTGCGGCTCTCCGCGGGTGCGGGCGCTTCGTGGTTGCTCATGGGGCTCCTTCGGGCTGGGTGCATTGGCACCATCGTACCCCGTTCTTCTCGCTTCCAACTGGAGACGCGGACTGTTGACATTACAGAATATGTAACGTACTATAGCGTGAAACCATAAGAGAAGGAGGTCCCATGGCCAAGAAGACGCTGGACATCACGACGCGCGAGCAGCTGGACGTCTACATGAACCCGCAGCGCCAGCGCCTGCTGCACGAGATGCAGGTCCTCGCGCAGCCGGCCACGTGCAAGCAGCTGGCCGACGCCATGGGCATCTCCGCCTCCTCGGTCACGCACCACATGAAGAAGCTCGAGTCGCTCGGCCTGGTGGAGCTCGACCACACCGAGGTCATCCGCGGCATCACCGCGCGCTACTGGCGGGCCGTGCCCACGGACGTGTCGCTGCGCGCCAACGAGGGCGGGGACCTCCAGGAGGAGAAGATGTTCCTCGTGGACTACCTCAACCAGCAGGTCTTCGCGGGGCTGCGCACCTACGCGGCGTCGGACGCGGTGGAGCGCGAGAAGGAGCTGGGCCTTGCCCACGGCGAGCTGCTCAGCGGCGTGATGTACCTCACGGAGGACGCGGCGCGGGAGTTCCAGGACGTGGTGCGCGCGTTTGTCGAGAAGTACGACCAGCCGCAGGAGGGTACGGTGCCCTGGGAGTTCAGCGTGGCCTGCTACCCGCATCGGAGCTTCCCGGAGTAGGCGCCGGCCGCCCGCGCGATCATCCGCACAACCTAACTCGTAGAAGGCCCGACAAGGGAGGGGTTCGTCATGGAGAAGAACCGCGTTCTGCCCGTCTCGCACGCGATCGTGTTCCTGCTGATCCATCTGGGGACGGGGCTTGCCGCGCCGGTGCTCTCGCTCATGCTGCTCGCCCGCGGCGCCACGCTGGCGACGCTGCCTTTCGTCGTGGGCGTGACGACCGTGGTCACGTGCCTTCTCGAGGTGCCGAGCGGGATCGCCGCGGACGTTCTGGGGCGCCGGCGGGTCTTCGCGCTCTCGATGGCGCTGCAGGTGGCGACCTACGTGGTGCTGCTCGCGACCCCGAGCCTCGCCGTGGTGGCAGTCTCGGGCCTCCTGCGCGGCCTCGCCCTCGCGGCGCGCACGGGGACGCTCGAGGCGGTCGAGCTGGACCGCGTGGTGGCGGGGCACCCGGAGGCGGCGGGGCGGCTTGCCGCACTCGACGCCCTCAACGGGAGGCTCGCGCTGCTGGAGTCAGCGGGCGTGGGTGCGGGTGCCATCGCTGGCGGCGTGCTGGCTATGCTCGACCCCAGCTACGTGCTGCTCATTGGTTGCATCATTGCGTCCGGGGCGGCCGCGCTGGCGGGTGGCCTGGCCCTCTTCCCGCCGGACGAGCGCTCGAGCGTTCCGGTGTGCGAGCGGTTGCGCTCCACCCTCGCCGACATGCGCGCGACGCTCGCTCGGCCGGGCGACATCCGCCTGGTGCTCGCCGCCTCAGCTTCCGCGGGCGTGGTGATGGTCGTCGTGGAGACGTACTGGCAGCTCGCCTTCGAGAGCCTTGTGGGCGAGGGCGGCACGTGGCTGCTCGGTTTCGTCAACTGCGCGGGCATGGGTGCGGCGGCGCTCGGCAGCGCGGCGGCGATGCGCTGGGGGAGCGCGGCGTCCGGGGCGCACGGTCGGCGCGGGCTCTACCTGGCGCTGCAGGCGGCGGCGATCGTCTGCCTGGCGCTCTTCTCGGCCGCCGCGAGCGTGCCCGTGTTCGTGGCCGTCTACGTGGCGCTCTACCTCGCGCTCGGAGCGCGCAGCGTGATCGAGCAGACCGTGCTCCACAACGCCGTCCCCTCGCGCGAGCGCTCCGGCATGGCATCCGTGCAGTCAATCGCCCTGCGCGCTGGCGGCCTCGCGGGCTCGGCGGCGAGCGGGCCGGCCGTGGCGGCGCTCACGCTTGCTGGTGCGTGGCCGGTCCTCGCCGCGCTCGCGGCCGTGCTTGCTGCCCTCGGCGCCCGCCGCCGCTCCCTCACAGGGTGTGTACGAGATTAAGAATATGATGTACTTCTCGCCAATGCGCTGACCTGCGGTTTCACGATTGCATGGTACCGTATCAATTCTGCAACAGTGTACATACCCTAAGATGGGGTGCACATACCCTGAACGGGAGGGGTGCACATACCCTGAACGGGGGGTGCACACACCCTGACCGGGAAGCGCCCTCTGGCGAGAAGGACCTGGTCCCGCTAGTCGGCCGGCTCGACGCGAATCCACAGGTACGCCTCGGAGTGCTCGTCCCACTCGTCTTGCGCGTCAGTGAAGAAGTAGCATGCCACCTCGGCGCCGTCGACGAGCGCCGTCTCGCCGACGTCGTAGTGGTCGAGGGAGATGCCCTCGTACGGCGAGCCCGCAAGGAAGGCCTCCCGGAACTCCGGGAAGAGCTCGTGCGCGGTGACGAGCCCGGGGACGAGGGCGGGGACGTCCGCCGCGGCGAGGGCGTCGTGCAGGAGCGCCAGGTCCTTCTCGGCCTGCGCGAGGTTCTCCTCCTGGCTCAGTGCGGGGTCGACGGCGAGGTGGTACCCGGTCTCGATGACCTGCCCGTCGTTGTTGATGTCGACGCGTATGCTGCTGCCGGTCTCCTCGCCCGCCTCGTCCACGACGTCACCGGTCACGTAGTAGCTGACCTTATCGTGCTCCCTGGTGGGGTCGATGCTGAACGGGTCCAGCCCGGCGTCCGCAAAGGAGGCCTCGAGCGCACGGGTGGTCTGAGCGGCGGTCTCCATCTCCTGTCGCATGGTCTGGGCGCGCCCCACGAAGTGCGGCACGTACACGGCGGCGAGAAGGACGAGAGCGACCGCGAGCACGCGGCGGAGGAAGCGCCGGTGGTCGGGCAGCGAGATGCCGAGCGGCTCGGCGATCTCCCAGGACGCCCGCAGGAGGCCGCTCCCATCCTCCCGTGCGGTAAAGGGCGCCTCGGGCTTTTCGCGGGACGGGTTCTCGCGAAGCGCAGCCTCTGCCTTGGCGGCGACAGAGCCCCACGTCTTCTTGTTGAGGTCGCAGCGCGAGGCAAGCATGGCGTAGCTGGTCGCGACCGTGAATGCGACCACGATGGCGAGCATGGTGAAGAGTCCGACGAGGTACAGCCCGGTGTTGTGGAAGACGAGGTCGTCGAGCATGCTGAGGAAGAGGAACTCGCCCATGACAATGAGGATGCAGGTGAAGCCGCGCCGCGGGAGCGGGCCCATGACGTAGTACCAGCGGACGAGCAGCCGCTCCCAGCCTGTGACGTCTGCGTTCATAGGGCCCTCCCCTGCGCGTAGGTTGGACAGATTATATCCCGCGGCCGTAGTGCAAGGGAGTCTGAAAGTTATGGGCGGTTAACAGTTGCCTCAAAATAGTTTACTATGTCTAACATGATTCAAAAGAGGACAGACCCCTTTTGAATCATTCGGCGGGCGAGAAGAACGTGGGCTCGTAAGGGGGTTGCCATGATCAACGTCATTATCGTCCTGGCCGTGGTGGCGGTCGTCCTTCTCGCTGTGCAGCGCTACCTGCGGACGCTCCGCCGGGGCGGCTGCGGCTGCGGGTGCTCGGGCGGGGACGCTGGGTCCCACGTCGCGCGCCCGCAGGTCGCCGACACCAACGAGGCGCACTACCCCTACGCGGCAGACCTCACCGTCGAGGGGATGCACTGCGAGCACTGCCTCGCCACGGTGGAGGCCGCTCTCGACGACATCGGCGGCGTGTGGGCGCGTGCGAGCCTGCCCGACCGCGTGCGCGTGCTCTCCAAGGACCCGATCGACCCTGCGGCGCTGGCCGCAGCCGTGGAGTCCGCCGGCTACCGGGTGACCCAAGGGTGATTCAAAAGGAGACGCCCCCCCCTTTGAATCACCCGACGCGCTATGATGGCAGGATGCTATTGCGGCAGTGCGCGTGCGGGGAGGAGACTCGATGAGGCAGTGCATGGATGCGGCGAACCTCCACAGGCGCCTGCACAAGATCATCGGCCAGGTGCAGGCCATTGATCGCATGGTAGACGAGGACGTGCCGTGCGAGGACATCCTCTCGCAGATTAACGCTGCGAAAAGCGCCCTGCATCGGTGCGGCCAGGTTGTGCTCGAAGGGCACATCCAGCACTGCGTGCGCGACGGCATCGAGCACGGGGACGCGGACAAGACCGTCGCCGACTTCACCAAGGCCGTCGAGCGCTTCGCCAACATGATCTAGTGCCCCAGCTGAAAAAAAGAACTTCGGCTTGACCCCTCCTCCTCAAAGCGATATACCCATAGGGGTATAGGTATCAAAACGCGCCGGCGAGAAGGACGGGGACGCTCATGATCGAAGGCCTAGAGAAACTGCTGGCGTGGGGCGGAACCAGGCGCGACATTGCCTTTCTCGCCGTCTCGGGCGTGGCACTCGTGCTCTCGCTCGCGGGCGTCGAGCCGTTCCCGTTCTCGATCGCGTGGGTGGCCATCATCCTGTGCGGCGTGCCCATCATCCTAGAGGCCGTCATCGGCCTCGTGACCGAGTTCGACGTCACGGCCGACGTGCTCGTCTCGCTCGCCCTCATCGCGAGCGTCTTCATCGGCGAGGACTTCGCTGCGGGCGAGGTCGCCTTCATCATGCAGCTCGGCGGCCTGCTCGAGGAGCTCACCGTGGCGCGCGCCCGTGCCGGCATCGAACGGCTCGTCCATCTGACGCCGCGCACGGCGCGGCGCATCGCCCGCGCGTCCGCCGAGGGGGCCGAGCCGCGCCCCGTGGCGGAGGAGACCATCGCGGCGGAAGCCGTTCAGGTGGGCGACATCCTACGCGTGCTGCCCGGGGAGGCCGTGCCCGTAGATGGCGTCATCGTCTCCGGTCAGACCTCGGTCAACCAGGCGGTCATGACCGGCGAGAGCCTGCCGGTGGACAAGGGCCCGGGGGATGAGGTGTCGTCCGGCACGGTCAACCAGTTCGGCTCGTTCGACATGGCCGCGACGCGCGTGGGCGAGGACTCGTCCATCCAGCGGATGATTCGCCTCGTGCAGTCGGCCGACGCCGGCAAGGCCAAGATCGTGAACCTCGCCGACCGCTGGGCGGTGTGGATCGTCGCTATCGCCCTTGTGGCAGCAGTTCTCACCTATCTCGTGACGGGCGAGATAATCCGCTCGGTCACCATCCTCGTCGTCTTTTGTCCGTGTGCGCTCGTGCTCGCCACGCCCACAGCCATCATGGCGGCGATCGGCAACGCCACCAGGCACGGCTTTCTGGTGCGTGAGGGGGACGCGCTCGAGCGCCTGGCGCAGGTCAGGCGCGTGTGCTTTGACAAGACGGGCACGCTCACCACGGGGGAGCCGCAGGTCGTGGCTGTGTTCTCGGGCGAGAAGGACGTGAGTGAGGAGACCCTGCTCGCGATTGCCGGCGCGGCCGAGAAGCGATCCGAGCACCCCCTCGGGCGCGCCATCGTGGCCGCGACCACGGAGCGCGCCGGAGCGGCGCCGAAGGACCCGACGTCCTTTGCCATGGTGCCCGGTCGCGGCGTGGTGGCCGAGGTGGGCGGGCGCACGGTGTACGCCGGCAGCGCCGCGCTGCTGGCGGAGCACGGTCTGGCTATACCGGACGCGCTGGGGAGGCGCGTGGACGCTGCGCGCGCCGAGGGGGCAACGATTACCTATCTCGGCTGGGGCGACGCGGCAGCGGGGTTCATTGCGCTCGCCGACCGCGTGCGCGAGAACGCCACCTCTACGCTTTCGGCAGTGCGGGAGACGGGCGTGGAGCCGGTGCTCCTCACGGGTGACCACGAGGCGGCGGCCGCCCACGTGGCTGCCGAACTCGGCATCACCACCTACAAGGCCGCCTGCCTGCCCGAGGACAAGCTCTCCTTCATCGATGACTCGGAGCGCGCGGGCAAGGGAGTTTGTATGGTCGGCGACGGCGTCAACGACGCGCCTGCGCTCAAGCGCGCGCTCGTGGGCATCGCCATGGGCGGCATCGGCAGCGATATCGCCGTCGACGCGGCGGACATCGCACTCGTGAACGATGACATCGCCGAGCTGCCGCACCTCCTGCGCCTCTCCCGCCGCATGATGACGACCATCAAGATCAACCTCACGTTCTCGATGACGCTCAACTTCATCGCGATCGCGCTCGCCATCTCGGGCGTCCTGAACCCTGTGGTGGGCGCCCTCGTGCACAACGCGGGCTCGGTGCTCGTTATCGTCAACTCCGCGCTTCTACTGGGATGGAAGCCGCGCGTTCGGTAAGGCTGCTAGGGGCGGTATTCGGCCTAGCGGCGAGCTTGATGATTGACGCTTGCGAGGCGTCGCTGTAGAAGCGTCCGTTACCACCGGGCGAGAAACGCGAGCGTCTGGGTGAAGGCGTCCTCGCGGCTTTGCCGGCATGCTTCGGGGTGGGCACGCTCGACGCGGAAGAGCTTGAGCGAGGGTGTCTCCATGGGCACGAGGATGTGGCTCGCGTACTCGTAGGAGCGTCGCGTGATCTCGAAGGGATGGGCGTGCTTGGCGAGGCACTGCTCGACGATCCGACAGGCCTCGTCGCTCGGCCACATGGCGTCATGCGAGGGGCTGGCGAGAAGGACGGGCCCGTTGATGCGCTCCACGGCAATCCAGGCCTCCTTGGGCGCGCGCTCGACGATCCGCTCGTAGACGAAGCGCATGTCGAGCTGGCGCTCGGTGACGATACGGCGGATGATGCCGAGGTAGGGGAGCCTCCCGCCGCCCCGCGCGCAGGGCACGGGCTCGCCGCGCCAGGTCCAGCTCGAGCGGTCGCTCAGACCCTTGCCGGCAAGGCTTTTGTTGCCGGTGATGCCCGGCATGGCGCAGGCGAGCGGGGAGATGGCGACGACGCAGGTGATCTGAGGCATGAGCGAGGCGGCGAGAAGCGCCAGCTCGCCGCCCTTGGAGATGCCGTAGATCCCCACGCGGTCAAAGCCACGCTGCCGGAGATAGGCGACGGCACGTTCGATTGGCTCGATCGGCACCTCGATGAGCTCATCGGGGAGTCCCGGCACGTTCCAGTAGCACAGGCCGAGCGCCGCGATGCCCTCCCGTGCGAAACGCGCACCGAGGTTGCGCGGGATGTTCTCGTTGCCCTCGCTGCCGCCGAGCACGATGAGCGCCTTGCCGGAGTACGCTTCGACGTGCCGCCCCGGAAGGTGGAGGAATCCGAAGAGGCCGTCCTTCTCGACCGTGAACCGCTCCATGTCTCCACTTCCCAACGACAGGCTCCACAGCGGACTGGTTGATGCCTCCTAGAGACGTCGGGCGCTTTCTGCTGCCAGCGCGATGGTGGTGCCGTTGTGCAGGAGCGCCGAGACCTGGGGCTGGATGATGCCGGCGATTCCCGCGGCGAGAAGCGCCGAGTTGATGCCCATGACCGCGACGAACGAGCGGTCGAGCCGCCCCATGAGAGAACGGCTGAGCGCGTGCAGGCGCACGATGGCGTCGAGCCCGCCCGCGGCGAGCGTGACGTCGGCGACCTCCTGCGCGATGGCGGTACCTGTGCCCATGGCAATGCCCACGTCGGCAGCGAAGAGCGCCGGCGCGTCGTTGACGCCGTCGCCCACCATGACGACGCGTTGTCCGCGGGCCACGAGCGCCTCCACGTAGGCATGCTTGTCCTCGGGGAGCAGGTCAGCGCGGTACTCGGTGATGCCCGCCTCGGCGGCGATGCGTGCGGCGGTGCGCTCGTTATCGCCGGTGAGCATGATGATGTGGTCGATGCCCTGCGAGCGAAGCGCCGCAATTGCCTCGGGCACTCCTGCCTTTAAGGGATCCTCGATGCCGAGCGCGCCCACCAGCTTTCCGTCTTGGGCGAGGTAGAGCGGCGAGAGGCCTTCGAGCTCGCCGTCGATGAGCGCCTCTGCCTCGGGGGTGACCTCGACGTGCTCGTCCTCCATCACGAAGTGGCGGCTTCCGATGACGATTCTCTTGCCATCGAGCGCCGACGCGATGCCGTGCGCCACGATATAGGAGACCTCGGCGTGGCGCTCGCGATGCTCGAGACCGCGTGCGGCGGCCGCCGCCACCACGGCGCGTGCCACGGGGTGGGGGAAGTGCTCCTCCAGACAGGCCGAGGTGCGCAGGACCTCGTCCTCGGTCCAATCGGGCGCGAGGGCGAGTACGCGCGCGACCCGGGGCGTCGCCTCGGTGAGCGTTCCCGTCTTGTCGAACACGATGGTGTCGGCGGAGGCGATGGCTTCGAAATGCTTGGCACCCTTGACGGTCATGCCCTCGTGAGCGCTCTGACTCATGGCGGCGAGCACGCTGATGGACGACGTGAGCCTGAGGGCGCAGGAGTAGTCGACCATGAGGGCGGCCGACGTCTTTGCGAGGCTTTTCGTGGTCGCCGCCACAAACCCCGCAAGCAGGAAGTTCCACGGCACGAAGCGGTCTGCGAGGTGCTCGCGGCGCGTCTGGACCTCACTTTTGAGCTGCTCGGAGGCTTCAACGAGATTCACGATGGAGCGGAGCTTGGTCGATGCGGGCTCGGCGCCCACGCGGATGACGATCTCGCCCTCTTCAACCGCGGTACCGGCAAAGACGTCGTCGCCGGCCATGCGCTCGACGGCAAGCGGCTCGCCGGTGAGTGCCGCCTGGTTGACCATGGCCGCACCGCGTACCACCACGCCATCGACGCACACGGGCATGCCGGTGCGCGCCACGACGAGGTCGCCCGCGCGGAGGCTCTGGGCGGGCACGGTGACCTCCTCGCCGTCCTCGAGGCGACGCGCGCTTTGGGGGATGGCCATGAGAGAGCGGATGAGCTCGTGCTCGGAGTGCGTGCGGGTGGCGTCCTCGAGAGCCTCGCCCAGATCGAGCAAGAACATGGTGCTTGCCGCGGTCTTTGGGTCGCGCTTGGCAAACGAGAGGCCGATGGCCGAGGCGTCGAGCACCGGCACGTCGAGACGCCCGCGCCTGAGCGAGGCGAGGCCGGCGCGCAGGAACCCGAGGTAGTGAAGCCCGGCCCATACCGCGCGCAGCGCGGGAGGGAGGAGCCAGCGGCGGATCAGGTGGTTGCCCACGAGGCGGACGATGCTGCGCGCAACGGGCGCGCCCACGGGCACGAGCGCCGCAGGCGTCTGGACGCTCGTCTTTTCGAGCTGGGGGAGTGCGAGCGCATCCAGTCGATCAAACAGGGCCGTCCTTGCGGGAGCGTCGCGATACCAGACGGCAACCGAGCGGATGCGAGGATAGGCGCGCACGCGCTCGACGCCCGCCCAAGAGGAGAGCGTCGTCTCGAGAGCGATGACGTCGGATGCGACAAGACGCTCGATGAGCGTCAGGCGCACTCGCCCCGGCACCTCATGTTCGATGGCGTATCGCACGGTCGCGCCTACGCCTCAGCGGGAGCGGGCTCGACGGGCGCGGCTGCGTCGGTTGCTTTGGACGTTTCCTGGTCCTCGTCATCCTCGGTGTCGTAGACGGTCTCGTTAAGGTACGTGGCCTCGGCGACGATGTCATCCATCTCGGCGCGGGTGCGCTCGATGGCATCCTCGCAGGCGCGCTTGGCGCGCAGGCCCGCCGCGACGGCCTCGACGTAGAGGCGCTTGGCCGCGTCGCTCGTGAGCACCTTGCCGCCGACCGACCCGATCAACACCCCCGCGCCCAAAAGCAGGCCGTGCGTTCCCTTGAGAAAACCTAGAGCACTCATGTCGGACTCCCTCCGTCGCGCACAAAAGTACGCCTTGGTGAACAGTTTCAAGTCAACTGTAGCTCACATTTGAGGAATGGTCGGCGTGATTTCCGCAAGGGGTCAAATGGGGACTGTCCCGTATGCGCAAAAGGGACATCCCTTTTGCGCGTTACCCAGCGAGCTTGCAGACGAGCATCGCGGCGAACATGATCGTGAAGACGAGGTTGCTCCACCCGCCGAAGAGGACGCAGCGCGCCGGCTGCGGCACGCGCATCCACACGAGGCCGAGAAGCGACGTGACCAGCGGCGTGAGGACGACAAACCATGCGGGAAAGACCGTCTGCCCCAGTACGACGGCGATGCCGAGCACAACAAAGCCCAGGTACATGGGCACGGTGGCAAACCGCATGACGAACATGATGTTGCCCGCGACCTCGTCATACAGTTCCTCTCGCCCTGCCTTGGCGATGACGGAGAGATAGACGTACTGGGCGTGGTAGGCGCCGCCGCAGATGAGGGCAAGGGCGAGCAGCGCCGCGGCCAGCCAGACGAGCCAGGAGAGCTCGCCGTGCGCGACGAGCGCAAGCCCCGCAAATCCGAGCACGTACAGGAACGCGGCGACGGGCCCCAGCGCGCCCCCGATGCGCACGCGGCCTGCCGGCACGTCTCGCATGATGCGCATGTACGGCCGGAGGGTGCCGTCCATGTCGTAGGCGCCGGGCGTGAAGTAGAGTAGCATGTCCCCGGCAAACATGAGGATAGAGCCCAGGAGCCCCAGGGCGAGAAGAACGAGCGTCGCTGGCATGGCGCCTCCCATCCATCGCGGGCGTCAGATGGCCCCGGAGCCTGCCCGGCCCCGGGGCCTCAGGGCAAGCCTTACGCCTCGACGAGGCTCCTTGCGGCAGCCTCGAGTGCGGCTACGGCGTCGTCGTCGGGGGCCTCGTTGGCGATGACGGTGCAGACCACGTTCACGCCTGCCCCCTCGGCGTCCGCCTGCCAGGTTTCCATCCACTCGCCGGTGCCCCAGCCGTAGCTGCCGAACAGCGCCACAGGCTTGTCGCCCAGCGCGCCCACGCACGCCTCCCAGACCGGCTCGAACTCGTCAGACTCAAGTTCCTCGGCGCCCATGGCGGGGCAGCCAAAGGCGAATGCGTCATAGTTGGGTACGTCATCTGCCGAGAAGTCCGCGACGGGCACGACGCGGGCCTCGGCCCCCGCCGCGACGACGCCCGACTCGAGCGCGTGGGCCATCTCCTCGGTGTTGCCCGTTCCCGTCCAGTACACGATTGCGATGTTCTTGCTCATGGAAGTCTCCCTCCGTCGTGCGGGCTCGGCCGCCCCTGTCATGCCGTTGCCATCCGAAGAAGCCCCCGCAGGGGCGTTCCCTCGGAGTAGAGCCTCTTGATCCTGAGCTCCTCGCGCTCGAGCTCCTTGAAGCGCCGCAGCGCCTCGTCCACGTCTCCGTAGACCTTCCAGCGTCCGCACGCCCGTGCTCCCTGGCCCCCGTCCGACATGAAGCCGTCGACGTCCTCGATGGGGTAGCCGAGGACAAAGCCGATCTCATGGGGAAAGGGGGTCCTGTCGTTGTAGTAGGCGCGCAGGCGACGCCTGAGCTCTCCCATGAGCGCCCCGCTTCGAGAGGGGAGGTGGTTCTTGGCGAGAAACTCGAGCGCCCCCGCGTCGGAGAGAAGACGCCGGATGCGGCGCGGACGCCAGACGAGCAGCATCGCCCGCCCTTCTCGCCATCCCAGCAGGGAAACGCGCACGCCGAAGCGCCGAAGGTGCCACGCGTAGGTTCCTATGAGGGTCTTTACGCGGAGGCGGCACATGGACGTCGGACGCGGGGCATCGTCGGGCGGCATCCGGAAGCCAAAGACTGCGGCCGGCTTGCATCCCGCAAGCACGATGCCCGCCTGACAGACGAGACAGCGCACGAACCTCGCCTCAAGATGCTCCTGAGGCGAGGCGCTGCCAGCGTCAACGGCAAGGCAGATGTCCATCCCCTGACCCATACGCCTCCAACAGTTAGCCTATTCTAACTCCGTTGAGCATAGAGTAAACCTTAGCTAACATATTGTCCATGATCCAAAAGGGGACAGTCCCCTTTTGGATCACAGCGTCCAGTCTGCGCTTTGGGTCTGCAGGCGGACCATGCGGGCGAAAAGGCCGCCCGCGGCGAGCAGCTCTTCCGGAGAGCCCTGCTCCGCCACGCGGCCGTCCTCGAGCACCACGATCTTGTCCGCGCTCATGACGGTGCGCATGCGGTGGGCGATCACGATGACGGTCTTGCCGGCGAGCAGGCGCGAGAGCGCCTCCTGGACCTGCGTTTCATTCTCCACGTCGAGCGACGCGGTAGCCTCGTCCAGGAGCACGACCGGCGCGTCCTTGAGCAGGGCGCGGGCGATGGAGATGCGCTGGCGCTCGCCGCCGGAGAGTCGCGCGCCGTTCTCGCCGATCATCGTGCCGTAGCCCTCAGGCAGGCGGCTCACGAACTCGTCGCAGTTGGCCGCGCGCGCCGCGGCGAGCACCTCCTCGTCGGTGGCGCCGCGCCGACCGAGGCGGATGTTGCCCATCACCGTGTCGTCAAAGAGCAGCACGTCCTGGAAGACCACGGAGAAGTCCGCGAGAAGGACCTCGGGGTCCACGGCTGCCACGTCCACGCCGCCCACGGCGACGCGTCCCGCGTCGGCGTCCCATAGACGCGCCGCCAGACGGGCGCAGGTGGACTTGCCGGAGCCGGACGGTCCCACGAGCGCCGTGACCTCGCCCTCGCGCGCCGTGAACGTCACACCGTCGAGGACCTTCTCGCCGCGATCGTAGGAGAAGGACACGTCCTCGAAGGTAACGTCGTGCCCTGCAGGCTCGTACGTCTCGCCTCCCTGCGCGAGCGGCTCCTCGTAGAAGCCCTTCATGCGCGCCGCAGCGGTCTTGGCCGAGAAGAGCTCGGCGATGAGCATGAGGCACTGGTCGAAGGGCGCGTAGATGCGGCTCACCACCACAAGGAAGGCAAAGAGCGTCAAGAACGTGCACGACCCTTCCAAGATGAGCGCCGCGCCCACGAGCACCGTGGTGGCAAGGCCCAGGCGCAGCACGATCTGGGCGCCGTTGACGGCGATGCCGCAGGCGATCTCCGAGCGGGCGGCCTGGCGCTCCGCGGCGTCGACGTCCGCATGAATGTGCTCGAGGTAGCGCTCCTCCTGGTTGGTCGCGCGCACCTCGCGCACGCACTCGAGCGCCTCCTGGATGTCCTCCGAGGTGGCAAGGCCGCGCATGCGCGTGGCCTCCATCATGGGCTGGAGCGCGCGCCGCGCGCCGAAGAGGATGGCGAGCCCCACCGGACAGCTCCAGAGCGACGCGAGCGCGAGCCGCCAGTCAAAAGAGAACAGGCAAACGGCTGCCACGGCGAGCGTTATGTAGGCGCCGTAGAGCTCGGGCAGCACGTGGCTGTAGGCGTGCTCGGTGGTCTTGACGTCGGTCATGAGGGTCTCGGTGAGGTCGGCGAGGTCGCGGCGGCCGAAGAAACCCAGGGGCAGCTTGCGCAGGCGCTCGGCGAGGCCGATGCGCTGACGGCCGCTCTCCTTGTAGATGACGCCGTACTGGTAGTAGTAGGCCCAGTACTCCGTCACGAAGAGCGCGACGGCAAAGGCGACGAGGCCAGCTGCGTACGGGAGGAGGTTCGGCAGCGGCGCGCCCTCGGTGAGGTGCGCCACGAGCTCGCTCATGAGCAGGTAGAGGGCGCCCACGCCGCCAAAGACCACGAGGTTTGCCGCCGCCGTCCACACGGCGCCGAGCTTGACGTTCTTCATGCCCTCGTCGGTGAGGGCGTACTTCTCCTGGATGCTCATCTATTCCACCTCCGCGGCGCTCGTGATGCGCCAGCTCACGGACTTCTCGTAGTCGGCCCACATGCGGGCGTAGAGGCCGCCCGATGCCAGCAGCTCGTCGTGCGTGCCCTGCTCGACTACGCGCCCGGCGTCAAGGACCACGATCTTGTCGGCATTTCGCACCGTGGAGAGGCGGTGCGCGATCATGAGGACGGTGCGTGGAGAGCCGTCGCGCCCGCGAGCGAGGCGCTTGAAGGCTGCCTGGATCCTGACCTCGTTCTCGGGGTCGGCGAAGGCTGTCGCCTCGTCGAGCACCACCACCGGAGCATCCTTCAGAATCGCGCGGGCGATCATGAGGCGCTGCACCTCGCCACCGGAGAGGTGGGTCCCGCCCGTCCCCACGAGCGTGTCGGCACCCTGGGGCAGCTTCTCCAGGATGTCCGCGCACTGGGCTGCCTCAAGCGCGGCGAGCGCCTCCTCGCGAGTGGCCTCGGGGCGCGCGGCGCGCACGTTCTCCAGGATCGTCTGGCGGAAGGGCCGGTTGGCCTGGAAGACAAAGGCAACGCGGTCCATGAGGTCGTGCGGGTCCATCTCGCGCACGTCCACGCCGCCGAGCGTCACGCGTCCGGCGTCCACGTCCCAGAAGCGAGGCACGAGGCTCGCCGCCGTGGTCTTGCCGCCGCCGGAGGGACCCACGAGCGCCACCGTCGCGCCGGCCGGCACCTCAAAGCTCACGTGGTCGAGCGCCGGAGCGTCCGCGCCCTCGTAGGTAAAGCTCACGTTCTCGAAGCAGATGGCGTTGCCCGCGGGCGTACGCGGCGCGGCGGGGGCGGAGATCACGGGCGCGGCCAGCACCTCCTCGACGCGCGAGACCGCGTCCGCGGCGGACTGGAACGCCTCGGACATGAACATCACGCGCGTCATGGCGGTGGGGATCACTGCCGAGAAAATCGCGTAGAACGCGAAGTTAGCCAGGAAGCGCGCGAAGTCCCCCTCGCCGGGCGCAACGAGGATCGCCGCTGGCACGAGGAAGATCGCGACGCCGTTGATGATGGTGAGCGAGAGCGACTGCGGCGTCTGGCACCACTTGACGGCGTAGTCCTGCGCGAGCCGCGTGAACTCCTCGATGGCATCATGGAACGCGCGGAAGCTGTAGACCGTCTGCTGGAAGACCTTGACCACGGGGATGCCGCGCACGTACTCGGTGCCGGTCTTGTTCATCTTGACGAGCGACTCCATGTAGCGCGTCATGAAGTCCATACCGCGCCCGCCCATCATCTTTATCAGGCAGAGAATGGAGATGACGACCGCCGCGAGGCACGCGAGACCGAGTCGCCAGTCAAAGACGAAGAACAGCACCAGCATGCCGACGATCATGGCAATGCTGCCTGCGGTGTCAGGGAGCTTATGTGCGAGAAGCCCCTCGGTCTCGGCGGCACAGCCGTCCACGACGCGGCGCAGTGCGCCGCTCGCGTGCGTGTCGAAGTAGCCGAGGCTCGCGTGCATGAGGTGGTCCGTGGTGCGCTTGCGCATGTTGGACGCACAACGAAAGGCCGCGAGGTGCGTGCACATGAGGCCGGCGAAGTAGATGAGGATGCTCGCGGCCGCAAGGCCGAACGCCCACCAGCCGTACGCGGCGATTCCGGTGGCCGCGCCCCAGTCGGGGGCCACGGCGATAAGGTCGCGCGCCACGAGCCAGATGCAGACGTACGGGCCAAAGCTCACGAGCATCGAGACGGCCGAGAGCGTGCAGCCCAGGTATGTGAGCGCCTTACGCGGACCGGCGAAGGCGAGCAGGCGGCTCACGGCGCCCTTGCCGCGGGCGCCGCTCGCCTTGGTTGCTTGAGAGTCAGACATCGAAGCCTCCTTGCCCTCGTGTCTTGATTGGCATTCCGCCGCACCGTATCATGGGAGTCGTTACTTGTTAGCTTTGGTTAACTAACCTTGGACGATTCCTCAAGGGAGATGGACGAACCCTCAAGATGACGGGCATGGGAGACATTCCCCGCGAGCTCGTTGCGCTCTTCGAGCCGCAGGTCGAGCAGCTTGGCGTGCGCCTCGAGCGTCGGGGCGGCATCTGGGTGGGCGAGACGCGCGGCTCCGTGGCGACAGGCTCGATGTGGCTTTGTGCGCCTATGCCGTACTGCCTCGTGCTCTGTCACGACGTCACTCCGCTTGAGGACATGCCGCTCTTCGAGGGGTCGCTCGGGCCGTATGCCTGCGCCTGCACGATGGGGGACGATGCGGTTTCGTGCTCGCGGGACTGCGGACTTCCGATCAGGTTTGTCGGCGCCGGGGGCGGCGCGCGCCGTCCGCATGACGAAGTGGCCACGTTTGTCGAGCGCGGCCCCCGCTCGCTCTCAAGTCGCCTGCTCGCCGGCCACGTCTACCGCTCTCGCTCAGTCATCTGTCTGCCCGACTTCTTCGACGAGCTGGACCGTAGCTATCCGGGGGAGTTCAGCGGGCTCTTCTCGGCGTTTGACGGCTCCTGGGGTCCCGAGGCCAAGGGGGCGATTCGTTATGCGCTCGGCAACATACCCGCGAGCCCGCCGCTCGGCCCCGGCGGGTCGCTCGGGCTTCTCTCGACCGTCACCTCCCTCATGGCGTCTCTGGCGGCGGACGGGAGAGGTGCCGACCAAGATGAGGGCGCGCTGGTGAGCCACGCGAGGAGGCTCTTGTCGGCTGCTGTCGAGGAGGGCGGCGTGCCGCCTTCTGTCGACGCGCTCGCGCGCAGGCTCTACGTGAGCCGGTCGCGGCTCTGTGACGCGTTCAGGCGCGAGACGGGGCAGAGCGTGGGCGCATATGCGCGCCGGCTGAGGATGGAGCGCGCGTGCCGTCTCCTCGAGGACGGGGATTGTACCGTCGCCGAGGTCGCCGTTCTTCTCGGCTACCCAAGCCCCTCGGCCTTCTGCCACGCCTTCTCCGACTTCACGGACATGTCCCCTCGTGCGTGGATGATTCAAAAGGGGACAGGCCCCTTTTGAATCCATGCGACAGGCATGGCAGGCGCGTCTTTTTTATCGACTACAACCGATGAAATCTCTCAACACGCGGTCTCTGTCGGTTACAGTCGATAAAACTATGATTGCTCATCAAGAATGCCCGGAAAGGCATTGGCGGCGTAGAGCGGTACGTTTACCAGCCAGTCCTGCTCCTTCAGCCCGCGGAGCGAGAAGCGCACGGCACGCTCGAGCCCATAGTCGCGTACGAACGCGGCGAGACTTCCTCCGGCGACGTTCTCGTTTGCCTTGACCTCAACGGGAACGGGGCGTCCGGCAACCTCGAGCAAGAAGTCGACCTCTCCCTTTTTCTGCTTGCCGTCTGCCGACCAGTAATACGGTGCCAGGCCACCCGCCACGAGCTGCTGGCACACGAACTGCTCGGCGTAGGCTCCCCTGTACTCGGTAAAGAGACGGTCTCCCTCCACGAGCACGCGTGGCTCAAGCCCTGTTGTTGCGCCCAAGAGCCCGACGTCGAGTAGGTAGAGCTTGAAGTACGTCTCGTCGGTATATCCTTTGAGCGGGATTCCCGGCTTGGTCACGCGAGGGACCTTTGTGACCAGGCCCGCATCAACAAGCCACGCGACGGCATCCCGATAGTCGCGCCCGCGCCCGCCCTCCCGGACGGAGGCGTAGCTAAATCTGCGAAGATCGTTCTCGCGCGCAAGCTGAACGGGTACCGACCTCCACGTCTGGCGGATGCGCTCCACTTCTGCAGCGCTTGCAACGTGCTTCGAGAAGTCATGCTCGTAATCTGTGAGCAGCGCTCGCTGCACTGATCGAGCCGCCGCAAAGTCCCCGGTCTCGCTGTAGCGTCTGACCGCCTCGGGCATGCCCCCTACGTAGTAATAGGTGCGCAGGAGATCGGTCAGGCGCTCGGAGAAGACGCTGATGAGATCGGCGTCGCCCTGGGAGAGCGCATCCGCAAGCGCCGGGTTGCCAACCTCGCGCACGAACTCGTCAAACGAGAGAGGGTGCAGGTCAAGATAGTCGACCTTCCCAACGGGCCATGACGTGCCGGTGCCGTCCCTCCCGCGTTTACGGCTGAGGGCCACGCCAAGAAGGGATCCCGCCGCGACCACGGGCACGTCGGGGCGCTGCTCGCAGAACATCTTGAGGGCGGTGATGGCGCGTGGGCACTCCTGGATCTCATCGAGGAATACCAGCGTCCTGCCGTCGCGGGGATTCGTCCCCGTTGCCGCGCCAATGATAGTGAGCAGGCGCTCCGCATCAAGGCTTCCCTCGAAGGCCCGCTTCATGTCCTCGTTGTACAGGAACACGATATGGGCCACGGAATCGTAGCGGTCTTCTCCGAACGCGAGGACAAGCCACGTCTTTCCCACCTGACGGGCACCGTTGACGATGAGCGGCTTGCGACTGGGGCTGTCGCTCCACGAGAGGAGTTTTGCCATGGCGTTGCGATACATTCCCGACCTCATTTCTGGCGGAAACCGACTTCGGCATCGACCATATTTTGGCGGAAACCGATTTCGGCATCAACCATCTTATGGCGGAAACCGAAGTCGGCATCCGCCAACGATGATACGAAGGGACAGTCCCTTCGTATCATCTCGCAGAGTACGCGGACGAGGGGCTTGTTGGCCTCGAGGATGGCGCCTTTGCCCGGGCGATGGAGGTTAAGCATGGAAGCCCTGCTTGATGCCAACGCCGTGCTGTGCTACCTGCTTGACGAGGTCACGTGCCGACGCAAGAACGTGGCTGCGGCGGCGCTCGGGCTCTACAGCGGCGGCTCGCTCGACTTCGTCGACTGCGTGCTGGCCGCAGAGCGCCAGGAGCTCGGCCGCGACGTCGTGACGTTTGACAAGAGGTTCGTCGTGCTGCTGGGCAAGGTGGGGGAGCTGTTCAGTGCCAAGACGTTGTTTACGCCCCGAGGGTGACAAACAGGGAGGGCTCCCGCATGCTGTGGATTGCCTAGATCTGCAGCCGAGGGGAGCCCTCCCATGTCACAGCATCCTAACGCAAGGCTCACGCCCAGGGGGCGGGAGCTGCTCGCCTCCCGGGTCGCCGGGGGCGAGCGCGTGTCCGCCGTCGCCCGCCAGATGGGCGTGAGCAGGCAGACCGCGAGCAAGTGGCTCTCCCGCGCGCGGCGCGGCGAGCCGCTGTCCGACCGGCCGCGCAGGCCGCGCAGGCTCGCCAGGTCCACCCCTCCCGAGGTCGAGGAGGCGGTCTGCGAGGCGCGCTCGTCCATGCTCCTCCCCCCGCTCGCGCTCGCCGCCGTGACGGGCGTGCCGGCGAGGACGTGCGCGCGAATCGTCGCGAGGAGGGGGCTTCCGAGGCTCGCCGACGTCGACCGCGTCACGGGCGAGGCCCGTCGCCGCGGGGCCGCCACGCCCGTGCGCTACGAGCGCGAGAGGCCCGGCGAGCTCCTCCACGTGGACGTGAAGAAGGTCGCCCGCATCCCCGACGGCGGCGGGTGGAGGGCGCGCGGCGCCTCGGAGCTCGACCACGGCAGGGGCTCCGGCGGGCGGCGCGTGGCCTGCCTGCACGTCGCGGTCGACGACTTCTCCCGCGTGGCCTACGCCGAGCTCCTCCCCGACGAGCGCAGGGGCACCTGCTCGGCGTTCATGGCACGGTGCCTTGCCTTCTTCGCCGGCCTCGGGGTCGCGGTCGAGCGGGTCATGACGGACAACGGGCCGGGGTACCGCAGCCGCGAGCTCAACGCCCTGCTCGCCGCCGAGGGCGTACGCCACATATACACCAGGCCGTACAGCCCGTGGCAGAACGGCAAGGTCGAGCGCATGAACCGGACGCTCGCGCAGGAGTGGCAGTACGGGCGGGCGTGGGACGGCGAGGCCGAGAGGGCGGACGCCCTCCCGGCCTACCTCGAGCACTACAATTGGAGCCGTCCGCACAGCGCGTGCGGGGGCCTGCCGCCCATGTCGCGCATCGTCGGCGTAAACAACCTATTGGCACACAACGCCCTGTTCGGCGCGACCATGTCGCTCACCGCGTTCATCTCCCGTGCCCAGACGCGCGACCTCACGCTCTCCGCGGCCGACGTGGCCCGGGCCGTGCTCCTCTCGGTCTTCGAGATCACCGTGCTGCGCTTCGTCCTCGACGTGACCCGCATGCGCGCGAGCCTCGTGCGCCGGGGCGCCCCGATGCACTGGGAGACCGTCACCCGCAAGAAGCTCTGACCCTGGGACACAGGGACGGAGGAGTTTGTCCCACCTGTGTCCCTGTGTCACATCGGGGCCTGCCCGTGCCTATGAGGGGGTACGCGTGCGACGGGGCGACGACCGACGTCTCGGAGGGCGACTCCGAGGCCTCCTCGGCCCTTCTCGGGATTGCCCGAGGGCGCCATAGGCTTCCGCTCGGGAGGCAATCGAGCCGAGTCTCCCGTGGGGCAGATTCGAGAGCCTTCTGTGGCAGATGAGGCCTCCGTTGTGTGCGTCTGGGAGGGTGAATTGGGGAGGGACCCCGTACGCGTGACCGAATCCTGCGGCTTTAGTTGCGTGAAAGGGGCGCTAAATCCCTCCTGCCACACAATGGAGCCGTTATCTGACACACGCGGCTCTGTCTGACGCCTCGCGTCCCAGGGGCCCGTTCGGCTGACCACTGGGCAAGGCAAAGGGGCCCTTTAGGCAGGGCGCTTGCGGCGAGCGAGGCTGGCGCGCCGCCGGGCACCTATAATGTCCTCGTTGCCGCGCGGCCGACCGAGGGGGTGCCATGACGTATACCGTGCTCTATGGGGAGGACGTCGACGTCCCCTTCCTCGACCGCCTCGTGGCCGTGGACCACGCCTGCTACGAGCCCGCCTACTGGGGCGACCCCGCCAACACGGTCGCCCGCTACGAGCGGAACCGCCGCTCGTTCGTGTTCGTCGTCGACGACGAGAGCGGGCGTCTCGCCGGCTACGTCAACTTCTTCCCCTGCGAGCTGGGCCTCCACCAGGACAACGTCTCGCGCAGCCCCGTCATCCGTGACGACGACATCGCCCCCGACGAGGTCGCGCAGTACCGTACCGACGAGAACCACCTCTTCGTGCTCTCCATCGCCGTCCACCCCGCCTATCAGGACGGGGAGGTCATCCGGCTGCTCACCGACGGCTTCGTCGGCTACCTGCGGCGCCTGCGCGACGAGGGCCTGCCCGTCACGAGCGTCGTCGCCACCGCCGTCTCGGGCGACGGCACGAAGGTCCTGCGCAGCCTCCTGTTCCACGAGCTCCGTCACCTGGAGGACGGCAACACGGTCTTCGTCTGCGACGGCCCGCGGCTCGACCGCCTGCTCGCGGGAGGGGCCCACTTCGCGACCTACCGCAGCGACCTCTGGCTGCTGCTCCCGCTCGCCGAGCACGAGGCGAACCTGCGCGTCGACAACCTGCTCGAGGACCGTGCCAGAGGCGTCCCCGCCGAGCCCGCCACCGCCGACGACCGCGCGCTCGCCGAGCACGTCATCTCGGAGCTCGTCGAGTACCTCTCCTACGAGTGCAGCAACGAGGTGGTGCGCGACCTCGAGCTCGCCCACCTCGGGAGCTTCGACTTCCTCCACACCACCGACGACTACCCGGCGCGCGATGCCGGCGAGGAGATCGTCATGGGCACCGCGCGCGGGCACGCCGTCCTCGTCTGCCACCGCCGGACGCACATGTTCGTGCTCGCCGTGCTCCTTTCGGCGTATCCCTTCTCCGTCACGCAGATGGAGGACCAGGTCTCCTACGACTACCTCAAGATACGCAGCCCGGAGGGCCCCGACCGCTTCGTCTCCCTCTACGACTACCTGCTCGAGACGTTCGGACTGCACCGCTGCGGGCGCGCGAAGTGCGCGCTGTTCCTCTCGGAGCGCCCGGACAACGACCGCGAGCTGCAGGACATGCTCGCCGCCGAGACGTACGACAACTACGGGCGCGAGTACCGCATCGACAGCACCGAGGTCCGCGCGATGAGCCTCGACAACCGCGCGCAGTTCGACGACTACGAGCTCTACCTCTCGAGCAGGGCCGTCGTCTACGTGGCGAAAAGCTTCCGCGACCTCCCCATGGACCGCGTGAGCGACTTCGCGAACTACCTCTTCATCGTGGTGCTCGTCCTTTTTCAGAACACCGCGCTCGAGAAGGTCAACACGCGCGTGACGAGGGTCCTCGAGGCGAACCACGACATCTCGCCGAAGGCCAAGCTCGCGATCGACCGGGAGTACGGCAGGACGGTGCGCTTCTGGGAGACGCAGAACTTCAAGTACCTCTCGTCCCAGATCGAGGCCACCTGCCTGCGCGAGGCGTTTCTCAACCAGGAGCTGCATGACGTCTACACCGAGCACCAGGAGTACCTCGAGCACCTCGTCTCGGTGAAGAGCGCCATCGTCGAGGGGCGCACGGGCATGGTCATCAACGTGGCCGCCGTCATCCTCGCGATCATCCAGCTGCAGCCCTTCTTCGCCGACCTCCTCCGAGACGTGTACGAGGGGCTCGGGATCGAGGCCACATACGCGGAGACCACCACGTACTGCGGCCTGTTCGGCGGGGTTGCCATTTACGTGCTCGTGGTTGTCATCAACCAGCGGCGTCGCCGGCACCAGCAGAGAAGCCGGATCTAGGGGGTGCGCATGGGAGGGCGAGGGTCCAAAGGGGGCGCGCGGGGCGACGGCCGCCGCGTCTATCGGCGTGAGCCGGGCGACTGGCTCTGGGCGAACCGCGCGTTCTGGACCGTCGCGCTTCTCGCCCTGTCCGCGCTGCTCTCGGCGTTTCGGTTCGTGACGCTTCCGCAGGGCGGCTCGGTCACGTTCCTGAGCCTGCTGCCGCTGTGGCTCGTCACGTACTTCTACGGCCCGCGCCATGGCTGCGTGGCCGGCGCGGTCTTCGGGTTCACCCGACTTGCGGTCATCTTCGGCGTGGGCGAGTGGGTGAACTTCTCGCCGGGCGCCATCGTGCTCGAGTACCCGGTCGCGTGCGGGGCCGTGGCGGTGGGAGGCCTGCTCCTGCGCGGGTTCGGGCCGAGGCGCGGCCGCGAGTGCGGTTGCGGGCGCGGGGCGGGGCGTGGAAGCGGCGCCCGTGACGAGGGCGAGGAAGACGATGACGTTAGGGGCGACGTGCTCGTCCTTCGTGTGGGCTACCTCGTCGGCGTGCTCGCGATGGGGGTGTGCTACGTCGTCTCGGCGCTGCTCTTCTACCCGCCCGAGGCCGAGGGCCTGCTTCCCAACCTCCTCGCGTGCGTCGCGTACGACATGAGCTACCTCCTCATCGAGGCGGTGCTCACCGAGCTGCTCCTGTTGCTGCCGCCCATGCTTGACGCCATACTCTACCTGCGCTTTGTTGCCACCACCGAGAAGGTCGACCCCACCCTCCGCTCGTTCTGACTCGCGAGCGGCAGGCGTGTGACAAAAGCCTCCGTCCCCTCTGTCACACGCCCCCGTCCTACGGGTTCGGCATCACATTCCGGCTTGGTCGAGGAAGCGCCGCACGAGGTAGGTCGTGATCGCCGAGCGGGAGGCGATTCCCACCACCTGGCCGTCGGAGACCACGGGGATCTTCTTCACGCCCGACTCGCTAAGGAGCCGGCAGATGTCCTCGAACGAGGTGCTGACCGGGATGGTGACGGGGTGGTCGGACCCCACGTCGAGGGCCAGCTGGTCCATGATTGACGTCAGCCTCGCCTCGAACTTCGAGCCGCTCTCGCGGAGGCAGTCCAACAGGAGTGCGGGCGCCCCGACCGCCGGCACGTTGTGCCCCACGGACCTCAGGTAGCGCATGACGTCCCCGTCGCTCAGGTAGCCCACGACGGCGCCCTCGGGGGAGACGATGGGCGCTCCGCTGATCTTCCTCTCTGCGAAGTACGCGAGGGCCTCGCGGACGGTCGCGTTTGCAGGCAGCATGAAGACGTCGCGCTCCATGTACTTGGCGAGGGACGCCTCGTCGGCGGGCGCCTCGTCGGCAAGGGCGCGCTGACGCTGGTAGTAGCCCTCGGTGTAGGCGACGTAGATGACGCCGCGGTGGGCGACACCGGGCCCCGCAGAGCCATGTCGTGCTGTCAAATGTTCCTTACATAGTTGCTGATCTGCGTATATGCACTGCAACGCATTGAACGCCGAATTGGCTCAGCGTCGTGCCGTGAGCTGGGTTTGCGACTGATTTTGGAATGACCTGCCTTCAAAACCGACTTCTGAATAGATTTCTGGAGCGAGAAAGCTCTGCGTGGCTCGTTGGCGAAAGAAGCCCCAGTTGAGATTCGTCTCATGGAGCCCCTTTGGGATATGCCGCGTAGAAAACTATTCAGAAGTCGGTCTAGAAGGCAGAAGTCCCTCTAGTTACTGCGTCGAACTTCGTTGACTGCGCGCTTTTGGGCAAGGCAGTGGGCTAGCTACCACGTGCGCATCCGCTACAATAGCTGGGCTCAAACGTCTGCAACGGAGGAAACGCATGCCAAGCCTTGAGGAGGAGATCTCTTCTCGCCGCACCTTTGCCATAATTTCGCACCCTGACGCGGGCAAGACCACGCTCACGGAGAAGCTCCTGCTCTACACCGGCACCATCCAGAGCGCCGGCTCGGTCAAGGGCAAGGCCAGCGCCAAGCACGCGGTCTCCGACTGGATGGACATCGAGAAGGCGCGCGGCATCTCCGTCACGTCCTCCGTGCTGCAGTTCACCTACGAGGGCCACTGCGTGAACATCCTCGACACCCCCGGCCACCAGGACTTCTCCGAGGACACCTACCGCACGCTCATGGCCGCGGACTCCGCCGTCATGGTGATCGACGGCGCCAAGGGCGTGGAGGCCCAGACCGTCAAGCTCTTCAAGGTGTGCGCGCTGCGCGGCATCCCTATCTTCACCTTTGTGAACAAGCTCGACCACGAGACGCGCGACCCCTTTGACCTCATGGAGGAGATCGAGAACGTCCTGGGCATCGGGACGTACCCCATGAACTGGCCGATCGGCAACGGGCGCACGTTCCGCGGCGTCTTTGACCGCGCGAGCCGCCACGTGCTCGCCTTCGAGGGCGACGGTCGCGCCAACGCCACCAAGCGCGTGGCCGAGGTGGAGGCCGAGCTCGGCGACGCCGCCCTCGACGAGCTGATCGGCGAGGAGAACCACCGCACCCTCATGGACGACATCGAGCTCCTCGACGGCGCGGACCACGAGTTCGACCTCGAGGCCGTGCGCACGGGCAAGCTCACGCCGGTCTTCTTCGGCTCGGCGCTCACCAACTTCGGCGTGGAGCCGTTCCTGCGCGACTTTCTGCGTCTTTCGCCGGCGCCCGGCCCGCACACGGACTCCCTCACGGGCGACCCCGTGGAGGCAACGGACCCGGACTTCTCGGGCTTTGTCTTCAAGATCCAGGCCAACATGGACAAGAACCACCGCGACCGCATTGCCTTCCTGCGCATCTGCTCGGGCAAGTTCGTGCGTGGCATGGACGCCTTCCACGTGCAAGGTGACCGCAAGATCAAGCTGGCCACGGGCACGGCGATGATGGCGGACGACCGCGCCACGGTGGACGAGGCGTGCGCCGGCGACATCGTGGGCCTCTTCGACCCCGGGATCTTCTCGATCGGCGACACGCTCTGCAAGGTGGGCCGTCGCGTGCAGTTTGCGGGCATCCCCACCTTTGCGCCGGAGCACTTCGCGCGCATCGAGCAGGTGGACACCCTCAAGCGCAAGCAGTTCGTGAAGGGCATGGAGGAGCTCGCCCAGGAGGGCGCCATCCAGATCTTCCGCGAGTACGGCGCCGGCATGGAGCGCGTCATCGTGGGCGTGGTGGGCACGCTGCAGTTTGAGGTGCTCGAGCAGCGCCTCAAGAGCGAGTACCACGTTGAGGTGTACCGCTCGCCGCTGCCGTACAACCTCATCCGCTGGATTGACGAGAAGGACGGCGAGGTCGACATGCGCAGCCTCAACCTCACGCGCGAGACCCTGCGCGTGGAGGACATGCGCGGCGGCAAGCTGCTGCTCTTCACGAGCCCGTGGAACCTCAACTGGGCCGAGGAGCACAACGATGGCCTGCACCTCTCCGAGTTCGGCAACGTCACGTTCTAGTGATCCAAAAGGGGACAGACCCCTTTTGAATCATTTGGCGGTGGCGCAGCCGACGGCGAGGCCAATCGCGGCGGGGATGAGGCCGTACATGAAGACGGCCAGGTCTGCCGGTGCGATGTTGGTGAGGCCGAGGGCGTTTGAGAGGCTGAACGTCGCCACGGTGTGGAGCACGTAGAGGACGGCAATCGCAATCAGCGCGGCAAGGCGCCACCACCCGAGGTCAGCCACGCGGCCAATGAGAAACGCCGAGGCGATTCCGGCAATCGGCAGGGCGATGTAGAGCGCCAGAATCACGTAGCCCATGATGCCGTCCCCGCCAAGGGCACCCGTCGCGAGGGACCCCCAGTACAGGGCAAGGCAGGCGAGCCAGGCCGCGCCGTAGATGATGGCGGGCTTGATGAGGCGTCTCTTCTCCATGGGGCACCTCCTCGGTCGTGCTGATGCTATTAGTCTACCCAGGAGAAAATAGTAGTCGCCTTAGGGCGGCCGACAAAGTTCCCGATAAACCGTCGGGCACAACTTGAGGCAGCTGCGTACAATTGCGCGGAAGGGGGTGAGGGGATGCAGGGTTCGTATCTTGAGTACGCGCTTGACTACATCGAGTGCCATCTTGCTGAGGCGCCAACGATTGAGGAGGTCGCTCAGGCGACCGGCGTCACCGTGGAACAACTTCGCGCGGCCTTCCTGCTGATTGCCGGCATGACGCCATCGCGCTACATCCGCGAACGACGTCTCTCCGCGGCGGCGTCCGACCTCATGGCCGGTGGCTCCGTCACCGAGGTCGCGTTTCGCTATGGATACGATTCGGTCGAGGGCTTCTCTCGGGCGTTTCGCTCCTGGTGCGGAACGCTTCCCTCGGACGTCGCACGGCTTGGTTCGCACATGCGCTCACCTCTGCACATTGCGGTTGACGTAAAGGGAGGTCATCTCATGGAGTATCGAATCGTCGAGAAGGGCGAGTTTCGCCTTGCTGGCGTCGCGGCGCGCGTGCCGATGCAGTTCGAGGGCGAGAACCCTGCGATCGCGGAGCTTGCTCGCAGCATCACGGAGGCGCAGCGCGCCGAGATGCACCGCCTGATGGACACCGAGCCGTGTCGCGTGGTGAACGCCTCTTGGAACTCGGACACCAACTTCCAGGAGGAAGCGGGCGAGCTCACGCACCTTATCGGCGTGCCGACTACGGCGCGTACGGCGGGGGAGAACCTCGAGCTTGTTGATGTACCAGCGCTCACCTGGGCGGTCTTTCCCAACGACGGACCCCATCCGGAGACCATGCAGCAGACGACTGCCCGCATTTATGCCGAGTGGCTCGCTGAGGTGCCCTACGAGCTTGACGGCTTCCGCATGCTCTCGTTCAGCGACGTTCGCGACGACGGCACCGCCTACAGCGAGATCTGGGTGCCCGTGCGCCGCAAGGCGTGAGCGAGGGCACCTAGGAGTCGTCAGGCCCCAGTGCATCGCGTAGGGCAGACACGAGCTTGCCAGTTAGCTAGAGAAGCTGACCCTGCTCGGTCTCGTCGAGAGTGTGGAACGCTCATCTTCTTCACGCTGCGCACGCGGGCGGAGAAGAACGTCGAGCGCCTCGACGCTGCCATGCGGGAGCGCGTTCCGGGATCCGCGTGCGGAGGTCGTGGGACCATCGGTCCTTGTATCGCCACGCATGTGGGGGAGGGCGCAATCGGGGTCATGAGTTTTCAATACATCTGTCCCGATATCAGGATAGATAGAAAAAAGGGTGATGACAAAGGCGACAGGGTAGATCGTCATCACCCTTGCCACCCTAGGTTCATCCCAAAGGCCCTGAGAGGAATGGCCCGTCCCCACTTAGTCGAGCAGCCAGTCTATGGCGCCCAACACCTTGATTCCGTCGCTGGTGGTACCGAGGCCGTATCGGTCGAGGGTAATCACGCATTTGGGAAACGCGTCGGTGATGGCGCGGAGCGGACTCAGCTCGCGCTCGCGCGTGGCGGGGTCGACCATCGTCTCGCAAACCTGGACGTAAACGGTCTCGTCGGCCCTTCTCGCCACAAAATCGATCTCGCCTGTCCTGAGTGTTCCCACCTCAACGGAATAGCCACGTCGAACGAGTTCGTTGTGGATGACGTTTTCCAGCTGGAAACCGGTGTTGTCCGCCGAGAAGCGCGTCACGAGGTTCCTAAGGCCCTGGTCAACGGGATAGAGCTTCCGCAGGGGCGAGAGCAGCTCCTTGCCCTGAAGTACCGTCTGAGGCGCCTCCGAGATGACATAGGCTTTCTCGAGCGCGTCGATGTAGTTGTCAACAGTCTCTGAGCTGGTCTTTCTCCGTGCGCCTGCAAGGGCGCGGACAACCCTGTTGGTTGAAAAGAGGTTGTCCGCAGTTGAGAAAGGGTAGGTGATGAGGCGCTGGAGGAGGGCGACGTCTCGCGTTTCAGTTATACGTTAAAGAAACTGGATGTCCTGTCGCTCATCGATGAGTTTCCGGACGCGAGAACGAGAAGTTCCGCCAGCGCGCGTGGCGCTTCTCTACTCCGTCTCGGGGCCCATGAGGCGGCGCTTGTAGACGAACTTCACGACCAGCAGCGCCGTGCACAGAAAGAGCAACGTGCCCACGGCGGAGAGCATGGCCTCGCGGCCAACGAGCGCGGTCACGACCACGATGACGGCGGAGAGCGGCGGGATGAGATGGACGAAGGTCCGGGCGACCTCGCGTGCCAGGTATGCCTCGAGCTCGTCGTTCTCTGCGGCAAGAAGGGCGCGCAGCGCGGCGTCATCTGCGAGGGCGCTCCGGAGCTTGCGAATCTGCTTTACAGTGAACCCTGCGGCAAAGGCAAGAAGCCCGATCAGGAAGCCCGAGGCAAAGCTCGTGACGTAGTCGTCTCCCCCAGCGGGGAAGATGCCGGCGACGGCCATGGCGGCGATGATGGCAATCGCGGCCAGGATGATGCCGAGCGAGATGCGCTCGCGACGCAGGCGGAGGTGGATGTCGGCGCGCATGGTTTCGACGGTCTTCTTCATGGCGATCACAGCTCCTCGTCTATCTCAGAAAAGTCAAAGACGTCTTCGATTGCAAGGCCAAAGTAGCGGGCGATCTTGTAGGCGAGAGGCAGCGAGGCGGTGTACTTCTCGACCTCGATGGAGGTGATGGTCTGCCGCGTGGTGCCCACCGCCTCAGCGAGCTCGGCCTGACTCATCTTGCGCTCGCGGCGCAACTCGCGGATGCGCGTTCGCATGGCATCACCTTCCTTGCCTCGAACAATCTTGCTAAGCATGCTTTGCAATTTAAGCATAGCATGCTTTGCATACAATGACAAGTACGCTTTGCAAGTAGCGCGTAAAGACCGGAGCGAGTTCCGAGCTCCGTGTGCGGTGGTCGCGCGACCATCGGTCCCTGCATCGCCACGCATGTGGGGGAGGGGGGCAATCGGGGTCATGAGCTATCCGGCCTCTCTTCACAGCTCGGCACTCAGGAGCGAGGAGATGTTCTTGTCGCCGTAGGGTCTCGCAGCGCCTTGGGCAGCCCGAAATGCTCATGGTCTCTTGCTGGATCACTGGCTCCTGACTGCTCTGCGGGGCTGTCCAGCTAGAGGGCGCTGTGCTTAGCACAAGATAATATATGACCCGAATTCAGGTCACTATTGAATAAATCTGTCTCGAATTCGGGATAGATTGCTATAATGACAGCGAATTGCGAGGAGATAGGAGATGCCATGGCGCTGCGTGAAGTAATACGCGAAGTAGTGGCCGAGGGCATGACGAGGCCGATCCCCCCTGTGGTTCCGCGGGACGTTGCCATCCCGCACCTCGCCGAGCGCGCTTCGGTCATTAAGGGCGTTCGTCGTAGTGGGAAGACGTTTAGGATGTTCCAGCGCATGGGGGAACTCGTCTTGAAGGGCGTCCCCCGCGACCACATGCTCTTCGTTGACTTTGAGGACGATCGTCTCGATGGCGTTTCCGACAACGTGATAGGTGACGTGGCCGAGGAGTTCCTTCGCGAACTTGGGACCGCACTGCCAGAGAAGCTCTATCTGTTCTTCGACGAGGTACAAAACGTCGAGGGGTGGGGCAGGCCCTTGAGGCGTCTCACGCAGAACCCACGCTTCGAGATATGCGTGAGCGGCTCGTCGGCAAAGATGCTTTCGGAGGACGTGGCGACCGAGTTCAGGGGGAGGGGAATCTCCGCCGAGTTGCAGCCCTTCTCGTTTAGGGAATTCTTGCGCTTTCGGGCGCGCGAGCCCAAGGGAATCGTCTCGCCTGACGAGGCGCGCGAGTTTTCGCTTCTCTTTGAGCGGTATCTGCGCATTGGCGGTTTTCCTGAGGTCCAGGATGCGGACGTCGCAACACGCATAACGGCCCTTCAGGATATCGTCTGGACCATAGCGGCTCGCGACCTTGCTGAGCGGCACAGGCTTCCCATGCTGGGAACAAGAAAGTTCGTCCAGAGGGCCCTTCGCCTCTCAGGGCGAGAGTTCTCTGTGCGCAAAACCTATAACGATCTCCACAGTGCTCAGATTCCGCTGTCAAAGGCCGATGCCTTCTCGCTGCCTGAGCACTGCGAAGATGCCTATCTGTTCTTTCTCGTATCCCGATTTGGCGCTGATCTCACTGAGGCCACCCGAGGAAAGAGGAAGCTCTACGCGATTGACCCGGGATTGCAGTTTGCCTTTGGCCCGGCCTCCTCTGCAGATGAGGGGCAGAGGCTTGAGGACGCCGTCTACCTGGAGCTTAGGAGACGCTGCTTGGGAGACCGGAGGACCGGCATCGGGTTCTATCGCACGAAGGAGGGCTTTGAGGTCGACTTTGCCGTGGGAGACGTTGAAGAGCGGTCGGTATCGGAGCTGTACCAGGTGGCCGCTCACGCCGAGGAGGCGACTACGTTTACGCGCGAAGCCCGGGCTCTGAGCGCCGCTCTTGACGAGACGGGGCTTTCTGAGGGAACGCTGCTGGTCATGTCGGCGCGAGACGTGCCCGAGCCCGAGGATGTTCGTATACGAGTGCGGGACGCATGGCGCTGGATGCTTCAGCTGGACTAGTGCTATGGACATGTCATTTTGAATGAAGGAAACGCTTGGAAGCTCAAGCTCGTGCGCGCGGGGCGGCTTCGCGGCGTTTCTCGCAATGAGCTTTCTCATAGGTCGAGCTTGCCGTTCTACTCCGGCTCGCAGACCGACCCCATGCAGGAGAGGATTCCGGCCGAGTATCTGGGTCGCGTCTCCGGCCGCTACAGTGCCATCATGTCCTGGGCAATCCCCGTCATCCGCCACACCGAGTAGCGTCACGGGTCAGCGGTTGCGCGCCACGCGCAGGTCGAGCTCGCGCAGAAAGCGGTCCTCGCCGTCAAAGGTTCGGGGGATGTCCAGGTGATAGGCTCTCGTGCCGCGTGGCGTGGCGCCGTGGCCGTTGACCTTGATGCACCAGCGGCCCAGCTCGTAGCTCGTGACGCCGTCGAGGTCCCAGGTGCTCGTGCTTGCGAGCTCGCCCGAGCCTGAGGTGAGCGCGTAGGAGAGATGGCCGTCATCGAGCACGATGGTCTGTGTGAGGCTCGTGCCCGAGCGGTGCGCCCACCAGCCGGCGGCGACGGGCCAGGCAAGGACCCCCAGGCCGATCACACCCGAGACAAGTCCGTGCACCAGCGGAAATGCGTCGAAGAACGCGAAACGCGGACCCTCGGGCACGAGCACGACCGCTCCGAGAGTGGCAAGCCCCACGACAATCATGCCAAAGCAGAAGTTGCGTGCAAAGGCGACGTAGGGACGGCGCTTCTCCTCGTTTCGGGGGAACGCGAGGGCGTCGCCGCGCTTCACCGCCGCGGCCGTGTGCGCGTCGAGCGACCAACCGTCCGAGGCACCCTTCGTGCGCCACTCGCGCCTGAAGCCAACGAGGAAGTGCACGAGGTAGGCAATCGGCATGGACAGGCAGAAGACAGCGACGGTTCCGAGCGTCATCCAACACATGGTGTCAAAGAGCGGTGTCCCCACGGACAGGAAGACGGCGATCACCTCGCAGCAGACGGCGAGAAAGGCGAGAAGAACGGCGACGCGCGCGACGAGGGCGGCTCGACGCGAGAGCCCGTAGGAGCGCCCCGCGTGCAGTCCGCGGTCGGCTGCGACACCCTTGAGTAGGGCGTCGCTGGCTGAGTCGCTCGAGGCGACGCCGAAGATGATGAGCAGGTTGAAGAGAAGGCGCGCGGGCAGCGGGACCGAGACGGTGAGGCCGGCACGGTAGTCGGCGAAGGACCGGAGAATGTGGTAGACGCACACGACAATGGGGTAGGCCGCGAGCGACAGCGCGGCGAGCAGCATCGCGACTTCGTAGCTGGGCACGACGAAGGTGAGCGCGTTCAACGCGACAAACGTGAGCAGGTAGCCCGCCGTGTGGAGGAGGACACGCCTGACGGCATCGCGAGGACCTCGCACGTTCTTCTCGCCCATGAAACCTCCCAGTTTCGATGCCTTCACGGTATCCCATTGCGCGACCCGCCCACGAAACCCTTACGGACCCCTGACGTGACAAGGGGACGGAGGTGTTGTCACCGCCCTGTCCTCCTGTCATATGGTCGATAAGCCTCTCTGCCTGCGGCGTGCAACCGGTGGGCGCCCTCTGGTTGCCGCAAAATCGGACAAATTGCGCACCGTCGGTTGGTAGAATTGCGCCGTGCGCGCCCGCAGAATGCAAGGTGCCGGCAGACAGCGCACACCCCGACGAAGGGCAGACCATGAGCTTTCGCGACAACCTCCAGCACCTGCGCGCAGAGCGCAACATGACCCAGGAGCAGCTGGCCATGCTGCTCGGCGTCTCCCGCCAGAGCGTCACAAAATGGGAGGCCGAGAAGAGCCAGCCGGAGATGGACAAGCTCCTCAAGATGTGTGAGATCTTCGACTGCACGCTCGACGAGCTCGTGACGGGTGACCTCACCGGCCGCGCCGCGCCTGCGACGGCCGCCCCCATCCCCGCCGGCCCGCCCACTGACGTCTGCGGCTACGAGGAGCACCAGCGCATGATGGCGCTCAAGGTCCCCACTGGAGTGAGCCTCATCCTCCTGGGCATCGCGCTCGGCCTGCTCTTCGAGGGCTCGGTCGAGCTGGCGTCCTGGAACGGGCGCGACGGCCTCTTCGTGATCATCATGCTCGTGGGCATCCTCGCGGGCCTCGCGCTGCTCGTCCCCGCGGGCATGGAGCACACGGCGTTCCAGAAGGCGCACCCCTACGTGGAGGACTTCTACACTGATGAGGACCGCGCCGCAGCGCGCAAGCAGTTCTCGGCGGCGCTCATCGCTGGCCTCGCGCTCATCTTCGCGGGCATTGGCTGCCTGCTCATGCTCGAGAAGACCGCGGAGAACTGGGCGCTCTTCCTTCTCATGCTGTTCATCGCCCTGGGCGTGTGGTGGATCGTGCGCGGTGGCATGCTGCTCGGTCGCGTCAACGTCGAGGAGTACAACAAGTCCGTTGCCGAGGACCTCGAGGTGGAGGACATCGTGTCCGCAGAGCTCGACGAGGCCCGGCGCGAGGCCCTTCTCGCCCAGAAGAGGCACGGCAAGAAGCTCGGGGCGGTGTGCGGCGTCATCATGATCGTGGCCACGATTGTGGGCCTGGCGCTTCTCTTTGCGCCGGTGTTCTCGGCGCCAAACATGGACTCTTGGACCCCGGAGGGCACCTCGGCCATGTGGTTCTGGGTGGCCTGGCCGGTGGGTGGCCTCGTCTGCGGCATCGTGACGCTGCTCTGGGAGGCGTTCAGCCGCGAGGAGTAGCGCTCCACTCTTTGTCCTGCGCCTCTGCTATTATGTAGACACGTCTACAAAGGAGGCTCGCATGGCAACAGCGGTGGTGTCGGGACGGGTGGACGAGAAGGTCCGCCAGCGCGCGGACGCCTACATCCGCGCAGCGGGGTCCACGCCGGCCGAGGTCATCAAGGTGGTCTGGGAGAACATCGCACGCACGGGCGAGGTGCCGGAGGAGGTGCCGGCAGAGGAGCCCCGCGGTACCTGGGAACGCTTCATGGAGTTCCGAGAGAGCCTTCCCAAGGCCGAGCCGTGGCTGGTGAACCTCACCGAGGAGCAGATGCGCGACATGATTGCGAGCCGCTATGCGTGACTTCAACAGCAGGAGGCTGCTCTTCGATACCGGCGTTCTTCTCGACGCGGTCTGCAAGGAGCGACCGCAGTCTGCGGAGGCATGCGAGGTCCTTCGCCGTTGCAACGGCGGGGGAGACCTGGGGCTTGTTGCCGTAGGGTCTCTCAAGGATGCGTATTACGTGCTTCAGCGCCAATACAATGAGGTGCAGGCGAGAAGATCGGTGGAATGGTTGCGCGAACTGCTCGTGATCGCGCCGATGGGCGCGGAGGAGTGCGAGCTCTCGCTCGGCTGCGGGGAGCCGGACTTTGAGGACGGCCTCATCCGTGCCTGCGCCGAGCTCAACGACGTGGACGTCATCCTCACGCGCGACGTGGACGCGTTCAAGCGCTCCAAGGTCCGTGCCATGACCTGTGCGGAGTACCTCGGGCTCTTTGCGTAGGCAGCCACTCGCCTAATTCAATCCCCATAACCTTATTTAGACAATATCTATTGAGTTGTGCTATCAATGGGGATGTACTTAATGAAGTATCGCGTTCTTAGAAGACGAATCTCCGAGTTGGCGAAGTCAAAGGGGCTTTTGGTGATCTGGGAAGAGGGCTCGAGCCACACAAAGGTGTGTGTTGGGGACAGGCAGACGACAAGTCCCCGTCATTCTGAGGTGAATGAGATTACTTCTCGCGCGATACTCCGCTACCTGTTTGGAGGCGAGTGACATGGCGAAGGACGTGACGGCGCACGTGACGCGGAGCGAGGGCTGGTGGGCGATTTCCGTTGAGGAGATTCCGGGCTTGTTCACTCAGGCGCGTAGGCTCGATCAGGTTGTGAACATGGTTCGTGATGCAGCGTCACTGCTTGGTGTTGAGGTGGGGGCCGTTGAAGTTTTGCCGGTACTCGACTCTGATTCTCAAAGAATGCTCGAGGAGCTTGAGGCGGCGCGCAGGGAGGCTGAGGAGAAGCAGCGCATCTCCTCTGGTCTTACCAGAGAGGTGATTCGCCGCTTCCGCGAGGAGGGCCTCACCTTGCGAGACATTGCCTCTCTCGTGGGTCTCTCTCAACAGCGTGTGGCTGTGCTGAGCAAGGACGTATAGAAGGCAGCTACAAGTTAACTCGCTCAATGAACGCCTGGTAGTCGGCCTCGTTCTGGTCGGCGTAGACACGGGCGAACTCCCACATGGCGTCCTCGAAGGCATGACCGTCGTCGAGGTAGGCCGCGATGGCCACCTCGTCACCGGTGCGAGCGTGCGCGTGCGCGAGCGACCACGCGCAGAGGCGCGCAATGTTCTCGAGGCTCTCCGGGCCCACCGCTGCGAGGTCGATCGAGCCCTTGCCGTTCCAGAGCTGGCGCACGTAGTAGTTGCGCGCGCCGCCGTCAGCCGTGGGCACGCTCGTCCAGCCCAGCAGGAAGTCGCTCGTGGACTGCACGAGGCGCTGGCCCTCCACCACGCGCTCGCCATGGCTGACAAAACCGCTCGGTCGCCAGTAGCGCTCCACGACCGACTCCTCTGCCTCTTTGACCTGGAGGACTAGCGGGTCGTCCTCGTCGCGGCCCGTGAGCAGCGCAATCCAGGCACGCCGCCCCACCGAGCCCACACCCACGACCTTGCGCGCGGCGTCCTGCAGGCGATAGCGGCCGAGAAGGACGCGGCAGTCGCGGGGGAGGCTCTCGAAGTAGGCATCGAGCAGCCCGTGCAGTGCATGGGAGAGCTGCGCCGCGTCGTAGCCCTGGGCGGACGAGAGCTCCGCGAGCGGCACGAGCTCGGGCGGGCGCGTGTCAAAGCGGAGACGTCCGTCGTCGTGCACGGTGAGGCGATCCGCCGCGCGCACGCTGTCCTTCTCGCGCGCCTTCTCCACGACCTTGCGGATGGTCCGGCCGGTCTTGCCGTCAAGCTCAAACTCGTCGAGCTCGCGCTCGACGTCGAGGTGAGCGTGCCAGACGTCGAGCTCACCCATCTCCGCAAAGTGCGCCATTGTGCGACGGTACTGCTTGGCGCAGGCGCGCACGGCGTCGCGGCGGTCGGCTTTGGAGAAGCCGCGGTCGCGCCCGCAGATCTCAATGCTCGCCACGAGGCGCATGACGTCCCACTCCCAGGGGCCGGGCGCGGTCTCGTCGAAGTCGTTGACGTCAAAGACGAGGTGGCGCGTGTGGCTCATGAAGATGCCGAAGTTGCCGATGTGCGCGTCGCCGATGCACTGGACCTCGAGGCCGGTGACGGGCATCGTGGCGAGGTCGGCGGCCATGATGACGGCACTGCCGCGGTAGAACGTGAACGGCGAGACGCCCATGCGCTCGTAGCGCAGCGGCACGAGGCCCGGATCACGCGTGACGGACTGCTGATCGATGAGGTCGATAGCGGGCTCGCTGGATTCGCGCGGCTCCCAGGCGCCGAGTGAGGCGATCGGACACGCCTCGCGCGTGGCGAGGCCGGCGGCGCGGCGCTCCTCCACGGTGGGTGCCGGCCGGTAGAGCACCGCCTGCGAGCTGGGCGCGGCGTTCTTCTCGACCTCTTCGAGCGGCGTCTGCTCGTACATGGGGCTCCTCTCGTCTCGCGGGATCATGATACGTGAGTGCGGGCGGCTCCAATGCGTGCGCTGGGGAGTCGGCTGCATCCTCCCGGTCGACTTTTGCCCGCAGAGGCACTCAGGGACGCGGGCTGTGTCACTTTAGGCGAGATATGAGTGGCTGAAACGGCGTGTCACTCGACTTAAGCAGAAGTTGAAGCAAGTTACCTGGCCTTTCTTTGCGCCCGTCCAGCCATATTCCCGAGACTGGGAAGCGAGGTCACTCAAATCTCGCCTAAAGTGACACACCACCCCTCCCTAGGTGCCTTGCCCGCGCGTCGCGTCGCACTCGTGACAAAAGTCACTTCTGCGGTTGCGGGCCGCCTGTGACAATGGCGCCAAGAGAAAGGGGCCGCCATGTCGCACGCACAAGCTGCACCAACCGACGTCGTTCGCGTCATCGGGCTCGTCAAGCGCTACCGCGAGCTCGTCGCGCTTGACCACCTGGACCTCGCCGTCCGCCGGGGGGAGATCTTCGGGCTTCTCGGCCCCAACGGGTCGGGCAAGACCACGGCCATCAACTGCATCCTCCAGCTGCTCTCCTACGACCGCGGCACCATCGAGCTCTTTGGCGAGCCGATGGCGCCGGGCCGCTACGACCTCAAGGCGCGCGTGGGCGTGGTCCCGCAGCAGGTGGCCGTCTTCGACGAGCTCACCGTGCGCGAGAACGTGGACGCCTTCTGCGCGCTCTATGTGCGCGACCGCCGTCGACGCCGCCAGCTCGTGGACGAGGCGATCGATTTTGTGGGCCTCGGTGACTACGCGCGCTTCCGCCCGGCCAAGCTCTCCGGCGGTCTGGCGCGACGGCTCAACATCGCCTGCGGCATCGCGCACCGCCCCGAGCTCATCTTCTTTGACGAGCCCACCGTCGCCGTGGACCCGCAGAGCCGCGCGAACATCCTGGACGGCATCTGCCGCCTGCGCGACGAGGGCGCCACGGTGGTCTACACGAGCCACTACATGGAGGAGGTCGAGCAGATCTGCGGCCGCATCATGATCTGCGACCGCGGGCGCGCCGTGGCACAGGGCACCGCCGACGAGCTCAAGCGCATGATCAGCCTCGGCGAGAAGATCACGGCCGAGGTGGGCGAGCTGTCCGAGGGCACGCTCGAGCGCCTACGCGGCCTCTCGCACGTGCTCTCGGCGGACTGCGCGGACGGCATGTTGCGCCTGACCTGCGAGGCGAGCGCTCACAACCTCACCGACGCGCTCGGCGTGCTGACCGCGGCCGGCGTGCGCCTGGGGCGCGTGTGGTCCGAGCCGCCCACCTTGAACGACGTCTTCCTCGAGCTCTGCGGCCGCGAGCTGCGCGACTAGGGGGCGGCCATGGGAACCTCGTTTCTGGTGAGCGTCAAGAGCCTCGTGCGCACGCCCTCGGTGATCGTGTGGATGCTGGCGTTTCCCCTCATCATGTCCGCCATCTTCCTCTTCATGTTCTCCGGCATGCGCACGGACGGCGTGTTGGATCCGGTGCCGGTGGCGCTCGTGGCGCCGGCGGCCGAGAAGGACGGCGCGCCCGCGGGCTCGTTCGAGCAGGTCGTGGACGTCCTCGCGGAGCCGGGGGAGGACCAGCTGCTCGATCTGCGGCACGTGGAGACCGCTGGCGAGGCCGAAGACCTTCTCGCTGCCGGCGAGGTCGACGGCTACTTTGAGCTCGCGCCCGACGGTACGCCCGCGCTTACGGTGGGCTCGGCCTACACGCTCGCGAGCGCGGACGGCGCGACGGCGGTCAACCGCACGATCCTGGAGACCGTCGCCAGCTCCTACGTGCAGTCGCGGGCCCTTCTGGAGGAGGTGGCGCAGCGCGACTCCGCGGCGCTCGCAGACCCCGCCGCGGTGGCGGATGCCCTGGGCACCCAGGTTGACGTGGAGCAGACGCAGATAACGCACGCCCGGCCGGAGGAGATTGTGCGCTACTACTACGCGCTTCTTGGCATGGGCGCGCTCATGGCCTCCCAGGCGGGCATGCTCGCCGTGGCGCAGGCCCAGCCCGGCGTTTCGGCGCTCGGGGCGCGCCGGGCGGTCTCGGGCACCTCGCGCCTGCGACAGCTCGCCGGCTGCGTGCTCGGTGCATGGGCGGTCTCGACCGTGGCGCTGACGTTGGCCTTCGCGTTTCTGCGCCTCGTGGTGGGCGTGGACTTTGGCGGCCGAGACGGGCTGGCGCTTGTGGCCGTTGCCGTCTGCGCGCTGCTCGCCACGGCGCTCGGCGCGTGCGTGGGCGCGCTGCCGATCCCGGCCGGCATCTCAGCGCGCTCGGGCATCCTCATGGCGCTGACCTGCGTGCTCTCGCTCTTTGCCGGCCTCTACGGAACTGCGGCGATGGAGCTCGCGGACAACCTCGCCCGGGCGCTCCCGTGGACGAGCTGGGTGAACCCGACCAAGCTCGTATGCGACACGTTCTACGCGCTCTACTACTACACCTCGCTCGCGCCGTTTGCCGCGCGCCTCGCCGCCTGCGTGGCGGGTGCGCTCGCCCTTCTCGCCGTGGCCGGCGCCATCTTTAGGAGGCAGAGCTATGAGCACCTTTAGGACCGCCCTGCGCGTGGTTGCCGGACACCCCATCTACCTCGCGCTCTACGTGGTGTTTCTCTCCCTCATGGGCGTGTTCGTGGTGGGGGACATGGGCGTTGCGACCTCGGGCGAGAAGGGCGGCTATGCCGCCTACGAGGCGCGTGTCGCGGTGGTGGACCGCGACGGCACGGCGCTCTCGGACGCGCTCGCGGCGTGGGTGAGTGACGCCTTCGAGCTCGTGGACGTTGCGGACGAGCCGCTCGCGCTGCAGGACGGCGTGGCGACGGGCCAGGTGGACTGCCTGGTGGTGCTGCCGGAGGGCTTCGAGCGGGAGCTGCTCGAGGCGGCGCGCGCGGGGGACGAGGTGCCGGCGCTCGAGGTCGCCTACGGCCAGGACGTGCAGGCGGGGGCGCTCGCGGCGCAGGCGGCGTCGCGCTGGGTCTCGCTCGCGGCGGGCGCTGCGGCGCTCGAGCCGACGGCGTCGGCGACCGAGGTCGCACGCCTCGCGCAGGCCAGCGTGGCCGAGCGGGCCGAGGTGGACGTGCGGGAGTCAGAGGGCGCGCTCGGCGGTGCCGACCGGCTCGCCACGTACCTGAACTTCTCGACGTACTCCGTCATGAGCTCCATCGTGGTGGTGGCTGGGGTCTCGCTTGCGGCGTTCCAGCGCCCGGAGCTGCGGCGTCGTACGGCGGCGGGTCCCGTCTCGCCCGCATGTCTCTCCGCGGGGCAGGTCGCGGCTTGCCTCGTGCTCGTGGTGGCCATGTGGGCGTGGACCTGCGCCGTGGCCCTCGCGTCGTGCGCGGGAGCGCTCGCGGGGACGGACCCGGCGCTCGTGGCCTGCGCGCTCGGGAGCGTGCTGCCCTTTGCCCTGGTTCCGCTCGCGCTGGCGTTTTTGCTCGCGCAGCTCGGCCTCAGCGAGGACGCGGTCAACGCCTGCGGCAACATCGGCGCGATGGTGCTCTCGTTTCTCGGAGGGGCGTGGGTGCCGCTCTCCATGCTGCCGGAGGCCGTGCAGGCGGCGGCGCGCCTCTCGCCCTCGTACTGGGTGAGCCAGGCGGTCGCGACGGTGCTGCATGCCGAGGCGCTCACGCCTGATCTGGCCGCCGAGCTGGGGACCAACCTGGGGATCGTTCTGCTCTTCGCGGTGACGCTCTTTGCCGTGGGGCTCGCGCTCGGCCGCGCGCGCCGCCGCGTCGCCGGCGCGGCGTGAGCGACGCCCGTGTGTGTTGTTGTCCGGCCGCGCTGTTAGAATCGCCCCATGGAGAGACTGGCCGACAAGCTCGTGGTGCTCGTCGCCTGCCTGCCCGCGCTCGTCGCGGCGGCGGGCGGGACGGCTGGTGCCGGCCTGGTGGTCGCACTGCTGGCGGCGGTTGCCCTGGCGGCCCTCTGCGAGCTCGCCCGAGGCCGGGTGGCCCTCGTGCCGCCGCTTGCCGTCTGTGCCCTCGCGTGCGCCCTGCCCGAGGCCGCAGCGCTTCTCGGCGTGGCTGCCTACGACCTGTGCCGCGTGAGCGCCGGGGAGCGGGGATGCGTGCGCGCCGCGCCCTCCGCTGTGCTCGTGCCGCTTGCCTGGGGCGCAGCGCGCGGCGTGCCTGACGGACGTGCGGTTCTTCTCGCCGCGGTCGGGATCGTTGTGGGCGGCTGGCTCGGCCTGCGCGTTGGGGCGTCCGAGCTGCGGCGCCGCGACGCCCTCCGCACCCGAGACGACCTCGCTGCCGCCCGCCTCGCCCTTGTCGAGAAGAATCGCGAGCTCCTGGACGCCCAGGACTACGAGGTGCGCCTGGCCACGCTCGCGGAGCGGGCCCGCATCGCGCGTGACATCCACGACAACGTGGGCCACCTGCTCACGCGTGCCGTGGTGCAGGCCGAGGCGTACCGCGTGGTGCACAGCGGCGAGCCTGCCGAGAAGGACCTCGCCGCCGTGGCGCTCACCCTGCGCGAGGCGCTCGACGAGGTGCGCGCGAGCGTGCACGACCTGCGCGACGATGCCTGCGACCTCTCGGTTCAGGTGCGCGCGGTCGTGGAACGCGCCTGTGCGGGGACGGCAGTCGTGCCCGCGGTACGCGTGGAGGCGGGAGAGGCGCCGGCCGCCGTGGCGAGCTGCCTCACAGCGGTCGCGCGCGAGGCCGTCTCCAACGTGCTGCGCCACGCGGACGCGCGTCACGTGAGCGTGGAGCTGGTGGAGCACCCGGGCCTCTGGCGGCTCACGGTGACCGATGATGGAACGACCCCGACCGGCGCGCCCGACAGCTGCCCCGGCATGGGGCTCGCCTCGATGGAGGAGCGCGTGCGCGCGCTCGGCGGGACGTTTCGCGCCGGTCCCGGCGAGGGCGGAGGCTGGACCGTCTTCGCGAGCGTGCCCCGCTCTGGTGGAGAGAGGAGGCGCACATGAGGGTCGTCATAGCAGACGACGACGCCGTGGTGGTGGAGTCGCTCCAGATTGTGCTGGACGCACAGCTCGACATCGAGGTCGCAGGCTGTGGGACGGACGGGGCCGACGCCGTGCGCCTGGCGGCCGACGCCGCGCCCGACATCGTTCTTCTCGACATCCAGATGCCGGGGATGGACGGTCTTGCCGCCGCCGAGAAGATCCTCGCCTCCCCGGAGCCGCCGCGCGTGGTCTTTCTCACCACCTTCTCCGACGACGAGTACATCGTGCGCGCCCTTGCGCTGGGCGCTGCGGGCTACCTCATCAAGCAGGACGTGGCGGGCGTCGCGCCGGCGCTGCGCGCGGTGATGGCGGGGCGCAGCGTGCTGGAGGGCGAGGTGCTGGAGCGGGCGGTCGCCCTAGGAGCGGGTGCGCCGGTGGCCGAGAAGCCCGACCTCACGACGGTCTTTCCCCAGCTCACGGACCGCGAGCGCGAAGTTGTTGCGCTCATTGCCGATGGCCTCTACAATCGTGAGGTGGCTGCGGCGGCCTACATGGGCGAGGGTACCGTCCGCAACCACATCAGCTCGATCCTGGCCAAGCTGGGCCTGCGCAACCGCACCCAGATCGCCGTGGCCTACTGGAGGACGCTCAGATGACAGACGGCAAGGACTCCTGGAAGCTCAAGCTGGCGTGCGTGTGGGGCGGCGAGCTCGTCTCGGTGCTCACGAGCTCCATCCTGCAGATGGGTTTCGTCTGGCACATCACGCTTACCACGAACTCTGCGAGCATGCTCTCGCTGGCGTCGCTCGCGGGGTTCCTGCCGCTGGCACTCTTCGGCACCTTCGCGGGGACCGTCGTGGACCGCTTGCCGCTCAGGGTCACGCTCGTGGGCGCCGACCTCTTCATCGCGGCGGTGAGCGCCGTCGTGGCGGTGGTCTCGCTCACGGGGACGCTGCCCGTGTGGGTGGTCATGGTGGCGCTCTTCGTGCGAGCTGTTGGCAGCGCCTTCCACACCCCGGCCTTCCAGGCGCTCACGCCGCTGGTGGCGCCGGCCGAGCACCTCACGCGCCTCGCAGGAGTGACGCAGGCCGTCCAGTCCGGCGGCTACATCCTCGGTACGGCAATCGCGGCGGTGATCTACCCGCTCTGGGGGCTCACGGCCATGATCGCGCTCGACGTTGCGGGCGCGCTCTTTGCCACGGTCGCGGTGCTCGCGGCGCGGCTCGACGTGGGCGGCTCCGGAGCGCAGGCAGGCGAGAAGAACCTCGGCCTTGTCGCCCAGGCCCGCGCCCTTGCGGGCGAAACCGCAGATGGCTACCGCGTCCTGCGCGGCTACCGTGGCCTCTTCGCGCTGCTGTGGTGCGGCTTCGTCTTCACGCTGGTCTTCTCGCCCATATCGGCGCTCTTCCCGCTCATGACGCTCGACCACTTCGGCGGCACCACGGGTGACGCCGCCACGGCAGAGATCGTGTTCTCGGTGGGTATGATTGCGGGCTCGGCGTTACTCACGGCGACGGGCGGGTTCAAGAACCGCGCGCTTACGGTCTGCTTTGCCACTGCGCTCTACGGCTTTGCGACATTGGTTGCGGGTTGCGCGGGGCCGAGCGCCGGCGGCATGCAGCTCTTCTTTGTGATGAGCTTCCTCATGGGCTTGAGCTCGCCGTTCTACTCCGGTCCGCAGACCGCTCTCATGCAGGAAAAGGTCCCGCCCGAGTACCTCGGGCGTGTCTTTGGTCTCTACGGCGCCATCATGTCCTGGGCTATGCCGCTGGGGCTGGCGTTCTCGTCGCTCTTCGCGGACGCGGTGGGAGCGCCGGCGTGGTTCTTCGGCGCAGGCATCGCGATGGTCCTTCTCGCCTGTGTGACCTGGGCGATTCCTGCCATCCGAAACGTGGAGCGGTAGCCCCTCGCGGCGTCGTGATCACCGAGTCTGTACTTTTTTGGGCACCCAAGGAGTACAGACTCGGCGAACGCTCGGGAACTCGCAGGTAGAGCGCCTGTACGTCGAGTCTGTATTCGTGTCAGACGCGAAAAACTACAGACTCGATGAATGCGGGGCTCGGGGTCACCATTCGACCTCTTGCGTTACGTGTGCGCGACGATGGCGTCGCGGAGCCACTGGGCGCAGCCGGGCAGCTCGCGATTGCTTGCGTCGACTGCGGCGCGTTTGCGGCTCTCAAGGGATGCGTCACTCATTGCCACAACCCCAGGCCTCGCTCACGATTCGCAGCGTGAGCTCGTCGCGGCTGCCGGCGTAGTACTTGTCCAGAACGGCACCGAAGACGGGATCCACGCCCGTGAGCTCGAAGAGCGTCATCGACGAGCGGACCTTGAGCGCGTCGATGCCCCCCAGGACGGCAACGGGGTCGTTCCCGGGCAGGGCGAGAAGCGCGCGCGAAATCTCGAGCAGATGCGCCCTGAGCAGGGGATGGCTGACGTATGCGCCCAGCTCCTCGCGACTGGCGATGCCGTAGCGCTCCGCCACGGGGCTGCGCCCGAGCCCGCGCGCCTGCGGGAAGACGAACCAGATCCAGTGGCTCCGCTTGCGTCCCGCGCGAATCTCGGCGAGCGCCTGCTCGTAGGTGCCGCCACCCTGCGCGCTGACGAAGCGCTCGATGTCGAATCTTGCGGTCATGTGCCGCTCCTCTCGTTTGTCAGATAATAGACCCGCCTCCTGTCGAGAAGAACGGGGAACCGCATGTCGTACTGCGACTGGGACACCACCGATGAGCTCTGCCTGCGCTACCACGACGAGGAGTGGGGCGTGCCGCTGCATGACGACCGCGGGCAATTCGAGTTCCTCTCGCTCGAGGTCATGCAGTGCGGGCTCAACTGGACCATGATGCTGCACAAGCGCGAGGTGTTCCGCGCGTGCTTCGCGGGCTTTGACTTCGACGCCGTGGCGGCGTTTGGCCCGGATGACGTCGGGCGCATCCTGGAGACGCCGGGGATGATTCGCTCCCGGCGCAAGGTCGAGGCCATCATCAACAACGCGCGCTGCTTCCAGCGGGTGCGCGAGGAGTTTGGCAGCTTCGACGCGTATCTCTGGGGCTTCTCGGACGGCAAGACGATCCTCTACAACAAGCACGCCGACGGGTGGATCCCCGTGAGCAACGGCCTCTCGGCGCGCGTGGCGGCGGACCTGCGAAAGCGCGGCTTCAAGTACCTGGGTCCCACGACGGTCTACTCGCACCTCCAGGCCTGCGGCATCATCAACGACCACGGTCGCGACTGCCTGCGCTACGCGGTGGTCAACTCCCTGGGCCCCACGGTCGAGAAGCGCCGCCACCTCGAGAAGGACATCCGCCACTACGAGTGATCCAAAAGGGGACAGACCCCTTTTGAATCCGAACGAAAAGTTTGCGGCGAGCGATAGTGAACCCAGCGCGTTCACAATTCAGATTCGGCACACGCCGTGTGCCGAATCCTTGGCTCGGAGATTCTTGACACACTGTGTCTTGAATTGACGGAGCGCTACAGGTCAACCACGCGGATGTCGTGGTCGTGCCGACACAGCAGCGCAATCAGGTCCGTCGTGGCGAGAAGGACGGTTGCGGTGTTGTCGCACGGGTGAACGGTCAGGTGCCCGGCGTCGACGAGCGCCTGGTCGAGCACGACCTCCACGCGCCCCTCGGTGTCGTTCAGCGCGCCGAGCGGCGTGACGGCGCCCGGGATGAGACCGAGCATCTCGCGCAGGTCCTGCTCGCTCGCAAACGAGAGCCGCCGCGAGCCCAGACGCTCCTGGATCTCCCGCAGCGAGACGTTCTTCTCGTCCGGAAGGCAGACGAGGTAGTACGCGCGGTGCTTGTCGTCCCGCAGAAAGAGGTTCTTGGCGCCGAGCTCGCGATGGGGGATGCCCGCGGCCACGGCCTCCGCGACGGTGTAGACCGCCACGTGCTCGTAGAGCTCGTAGGCGATTCCCTCGCGGTCCAGCAGCTCCAGCGTCTCGGCTTTTCCGTACATGATGGCCTCCCGCGATAGCGCTACCATGTGGCCAGGCACACGGCGTCAGGAGGTAGTATGGCAGACGAGCAGAGCGTCCAGCAGCAGACCAACCAGGCGACGGACGAGGTGATCACGGCCCCGGCCGAGAAGCGCCTGGACCTCCCGGAGGCCGCGAGCAAGGACCTCACGTGGGAGGCGGGCGGCCAGCGCATCGACTACACCGCCACGGCCGCCCACCTCGACGTCCGCACGGACACCGGCTCGCTCATCGGCAAGATGTTCAGCCTCTCCTACGTGGCCAAGCCTGAGGGCGAGAACGCCGACCGCCCCGTGACCTTCTGCTACAACGGCGGCCCGGGAAGCTCGTCGGTCCCCGTGAACCTCGGCGGCATCGGCCCGCGTCGCGTGGCCACCGACGGCACCGCGCACCTCTCGCTGCCCGCGCGCGTTGAGGACAACCCCCACACGCTGCTGCGTCAGAGCGACCTCGTCTTTCTGGATGCGCTCGGCACCGGCTACTCCGCCATCGCCGAGGGCGTGGACCCCAAGACCGTCTGGGGCGTGGACGGCGACGCGGACGCCTTCGCCCGCGCCATCGTCGCGTGGCTCACGGCCAACCACCGCTGGGGCTCGCCGGTCTACCTCTTCGGCGAGTCGTATGGCACGATTCGCAACGCCGTCCTCATGCGCGTGCTGGGCGAGAAGAGCGTGCCCGTCCGCGGCGTCGTCATGCTCTCCGCGATCTTCGACTGGGTGCAGACCCTGCCCGGCGAGGACCTCTACTTTCTGGGCATGCTGCCGACCTTTGCCGCGACGGCCCGCTACTTTGGCCGTGCCGGCAAGGGCACCGACGAGGTCCAGTGGTTCGAGGACGCGATGGACTTCACCGAGCGCTTCTACGCCCCGGCGCTGCTGCGCGGCGACCGCCTGCCCGCCCGCGAGAAGGCCTCCGTGGCGCGGCGCATCTCCAAGCTGATCGGTCTTCCCGCCGAGCAGATCGAGCGCTGCAACCTGCGCGTTGACCTCGACACCTTCCGCCGAAGCCTGCTCGCCGACGAGGGCCTGGTCACCGGCCGCCTGGACATGCGCTTCACCTCGGTCGCGCCGCTGCCGGTGCAGGGCTCCACGTCCTTCTTCGCCGCGGAGGACCCGGCCGACGACGCGGTGGAGGGCGTCTGGCATGCTGCCTTCCGCGCGCACCTCGACGAGATCGGCTTTGCCGGCGCGCCTACCTACCTGGTGAGTAACTACAGCAAGGTGGGCGTGGCGTGGAACTGGACGCACGAGGAGCCCGGCACGGAGGAGCCCGCCACCGCGCCCAACGTCACCTACGACATCGCCGTGGCCATGAAGCGCAACCCCACGATGCGCCTGCTCATCCTCGGCGGCCGCTACGACGCGGCGACCACCTACTGGAACGTGGTGCACGACATGTCCTGCCTGTTCCTGCCCCCAGCCCTCAAGGAGCGCGTGAGCTACAGGCTCTACGGCTGCGGCCACATGGCCTACGTCGACGTGCCCACGCTCGAGGCGATGGGCGCCGACCTCGCGGAGTTCTACGCGCTCTAGCTAGCGCTCGAGCTTCTTGACGACCTCGATCGCGGGGTCCACCGCGGTGGCGAAGGCGTCGAAGTTGGCGTAGGTGCCGACGATGCTGCCGTAGTGGGTGGGCACCACGGCGCGCGGGCTCAGCGCGTTCACGAAGGCCGCGGCCTGGCGCGGATCGCAGGTGTAGGTCCCGCCGATCGGCACGAGCGCGACGTCGCAGCTCACGGTCTCGTTGTCCGGGTTCTGGTCCGTGTCGCCCGAGACGTAGTAGCGCGTGGGCTCGCCGTCGAGCGTGACCACGTAGCCGAGCCAGCCGTTCTCGCGCGGGTGCATCGCCAGGCGCTCGGGCTCCACGTTGTAGGCGCTCACCGCCTCCACGCAGATCCCCGGCAGATCGACCTTCTCGCCCGCGGCCATGAGGTGCGTCTCGGCAGCGCCCAGCCCCGCGACCTCGCCCGCCATGCTCGCCGGCGCTACGACCACGGTCTTCTCGCCCGCCACGCGCGCGTAGTCCTCGGGCGAGAGGTGGTCGTAGTGGGCGTGGGTGATCAGCACGTAGTCCGCGTCGTGCGCGGCCTCGGCGTCGGTCAGCGCAAAGGGGTCGAAGTAGGCGACGGTGCCGCCCGCCCCCTCGATCCGGATGGCGCTCTGGGTGAACACGCGGACGTTCTCGAGGCTGCTCATGACGGCTCCCCTCCTATAATCGGGTCAACCAGATTCTACGTTGAGCCGGAGGCCATCATGCGCGAGAAGATCGACGTCACCGAGTACGCACCCACCATCCTGCGCGAGCTGCCCAGGGGCGTGCTGCTGACCGCGAGCGCGGACGGCCGCGCCAACCCCATGACCATCGGCTGGGGCACGCTGGGCATCGAGTGGGGCAGGGAGCTCTTCGTGGCGTACGTCCGCAGCAGCCGCTTCACGTACGGCCTCATCGAGGAGAGCGGCGAGTTCACGGTCAGCGTGCCCATGCGCACGGGCGAGAAGGACCTCGACCAGCGCATCAACCGGATCCTGGCGGTCTGCGGCTCCAAGAGCGGCCGCGACATCGACAAGGTGGCCGAGCTCGGCCTCACGCTCGTGGAGGGCGAGGAGGTGGCCGCGCCGGCCATCCAGGAGCTGCCCCTCACGCTGGAGTGCCGCGTGCTCTACAAGGACGAGCAGGACGAGGCGCGCCTGCCGGAGGACCTGCGCGAGCGCTACTACGCCACGGATGCGCCGCACACCGCTTACTACGCCCAGATCGTCTCTGCCTACCTCCTGAGGTAGCAAAACCGGGGCCGCCACGAGGGCGGCCCCGGTCTGTGGGCCAGGCTGTCGGCCGTCCTACTTCTTGCCAAAGAGGCCGCCGAGCATGCCGCCGAGGTTGCCGGCGATGCCGCCCAGGTCGAGACCTCCCAGGTCAAATCCGCCCAGGTCGAGGCTGCCGTCGGCGATGCCGCTCTTGACGCCGTCGACGATCTGGGAGAGGTCGCCCTCGCCGAGCTCGATGCCGGTGATGCCCTCGATGGTGCCCTTGGGGTCGGAGATGAGCTCCTGCAGCTTCTCGGGTGCGTCCGCGAGGGCGGCGGAGACCTGCGCGATGATTGCCTGAACGTCCATGTGCTTCCTTTCGTCGTGCGCCGACGGTCGGCGCGCCTGCCCCTCTAGGGTAGCGGGTCGGGGCTCGGGGCGGAGGGGTTCAAACAGTCGGAGAGGGCTACCGGCCCGAACCCAGCTGCCTGCGCACGGCGGCGAGCAGCTCGGCGCAGCGCAGCGAGGTCGCGAGCGGCATGACGGGCGACTCCGTCTCGCCCGCGAGCAAAAGCCCCACAAAGTGCGCGACCTCGGCGTAGAGATCGTCCACGGGGTAGGGGACCTCCAGCTCCACGGGCTTCTCGCCCACGCGCTCAAGCCGGGCGCGCTGTGGCCGGTGCATTTCCTCGACGACGATGCGCCCCTCGGTTCCCGCAAGGACGGCCTCGCGCGGGTTTCCCTGGTCGCAGGCGGTGACCAGGCGCGCGCTCACGTCGCCGGCGCGCAGCTCGGCGTCCGTGAACGTGTCCACGCCGCGCACCCAGCGCGCGCGGGCGCCGAGGACCTCGATCGGTTCCGTCAGGTAGTCGGTCAGCCAGGCGGCGCAGTATATTCCGGAGTCGAGCAGGTTGCCGCCGCCCACGGGGTCGGACATATAGTCCGCGCCGCTGGCCACGCGCTCACCCATGTCGCTGCAGAGCCCGGTCTCCACGCGCGTCAGCCGTCCGATAGCGCCGTTCTCCACGAGTTCGCGAACGCGCAGGTAAAGCGGCTCAAAGCGGGTCTTGGTGGCCTCCATGAGCAGCAGGTTCTCGGAGCGCGCCGCGCGGGCGAGAAGAACCGTCTCCTCGAGGCTCGCGCAGAGCGGCTTCTCGCAGAGCACGGCCTTGCCGGCGCGCAGGGCCGCGAGCGACCACTCGAGGTGCAGGGCGGGCGGCAGTGCCACGTAGACCGCGTCCACGTCCGGGCGGGCGAGAAGGGCGGCGTGCGCGGAGCCGGCCACGCCACCGAGCGCGTCGTCGGAGAGGGCCGCCTCCTCGTCCACGCCGTGCGCCGCCGCGAACGCGGCCGCCTTCTCGGCGCTTCGGCAGCTGATGGCGACGAGCTCGGAGTGCGGCTCGTGCGCGAGGCTGCGCGCGAAGCGCTGCGCGATCCTGCCCGCGCCGACGATTCCCCAGCGCACGCTCTTCTCGGCAGATACTCCACCAGTGGATGACATTTGTCTCTCCTAGCCCACGACCGAAGGGTCGATTGGTAATATACCTAAGTTTTTGTTGCTGAAACTCGAAAGGGTCATCGTGAAGAACTCCGAGATCTACCGCCGTACGCTGAAGTTCTCCGTCATGCGCCTCGTGCGGACCGTGCTGTGCCTCGTTCTGCTCGCCGCCCTGCCGCTCGTTGCCTTCGTCGCCACGGGCATGGCCGGCCTGGACGAGATGGCGCAGCTCGCCGCCACGGGCGTTGCGTTCATCATCGCGCTCATCGTCTTCTACGTCGTGGCGCACTACGGCGGCTACCTGCTCACGGCCGGCCAGGTCGCCATGATCACCGAGGGCGTCGCCACCGGTCAGCTCCCCGAGGACACCTACGAGGCGGGCAAGCGCGCCGTGAAGAGCCGCTTTGCCACGGCGAGCGTCTACTACGGCCTGTGGTCGATCACCAAGGCCATCACCAACGAGATCTCCGCCGGCATGAACGCGATCGCCCGCGGGATCGACGGCGACAACCAGAACGGCGCCGCCTCCGTCATCGCGGGCATCATCTCGGCCGTCGTGAGTGTGGTGCTCGAGTACCTCAACTACTGCAGCCTGGGCTGGGTCTTCCTCCACGGCGAGCAGTCCGCGTTCAAGAGCACCTGCGACGGTGCCGTCGTCTACTTCCAGAACTGGAAGACCCTCATGAAGAACTCCGCCAAGGTGATCGCGATCACCGTCGTCTCGCTCGCGCTCATCGGCGGCGCGTTCTTCGGCGTCGCGTACCTCGTGCTGGGTTCCATCGAGCCGCTGACGGCCGTCCTCTCCCAGATCGACGCCACCGCCACGCTCGAGGACGGCTCCGCCGTGCCCGCCGGCACCTCGCTCATCGTGCTCTGTGCTGTCATCGCGCTCGTGCTCTGGAGCGGCATCCACGGCGCCTTCGTGAAGCCCTACATCCTCGTCTCCGTCATGCGCCGCTACATCGAGGCCGGTCGTGCGGACACGCCGCAGGTCGACGTCTACGAGAAGCTCTCCGGCATGTCCAAGGGCTTCAAGAAGGCCCTCGACCGCGCCGGCGAGGAGGCTCCCTCCGCCGCGTAGCCGCGTCGTGAGACAAAGGGGACAGGTTCATTTGTCTCATTAGTTTTCGAATGAGACAAATGAACCTGTCCCCTTTGTCTCACTAGTAGCCGGTGACGGAGCCCTCGGAGCTCAGGAGCCTCTTCAGGAGCGAGAACTCGTTGCGGCAGAACTGGTCGAGGCGCTCGACCTCGGGTCGGCGCGTGCCCTCGAGCAGCGTGAGGCACACCGGGACCGCGGGCGCGTCGGCCGGGTCCAGGTCATGCATCGTGGCAAAGGGCAGGATGCTGAGCGCCTTGAGGTAGACGCCCATGATGCAGCCGTCGCGGTTCTCCAGGAAGTCGACGACCTCCTCGTTGGTGTCGACGTGAACGAGCGGAGAGGTCAGCCCGGCCTTCCGGCAGGTGACGACCACCGTCTCGTTGAAGCCGTCGATTCGGTCGTTCCAGAGCACGGGGTAGGGGGCGAGGTCGGCGAAGGTAATCCGTCTCCTGCCTCGCAGCGGGTGGTGCCGACCTAGGAAGACGCCGGGCGTGACCGTCCCGATCTGGGTGCAGACGCACCCGGGGGCGTCCAGGCGCCCGATCGTGAAGAGGGCGTCGAGCGCGCCGGCCCGCAGGCTCGCGAGCGCGTCGTCCCCCACGCGTACGGAGAGGCTCGTCTCGACCCCGAGGGAGCGTGCCATGAGGTGCGCGACGATGCCGCAGATGAACTCGTGCTTGGAGAAGGGCGGCGTGACGAGCGCCAGCCTGAGGTCACCCCTGGTCACAGTACCGTCCTGCCACGAGGCGGCTGCCTGCTCGATCGAGGTGACGCCCTCGGCCACCCTGCGCGCGGGCTCGAACAGCGTCTCCCCCAGGGGCGTGAGACGCATGCCCCGTCCCTCCCGGACGAACAGCGTGCCCCCGAGCTCCTCCTCGAGCTCGTGCATCGACTTCGAGACTGCCTGGACCGTGACGCCGTGCTCGCGTGCGGTGAGGGAGAAGTTCCCCGTGCACGCCGCGCGATAGAAGAACTGAAGCTGCCGGATGTTCATGGTCGCCCCTGTGGATGGGTGTGGGTCCAGGAGCAGTGTAGGGCGGGACCGGGGGAGCATGAGCTGGCGAGAAGGACGCGCGCCCCAAATATCAACCACTGCTTGATTATCCTGTACCCGTGAATGCCGAGGTTTGAGGTTCCTGTAAGTCAGGTATCGTTTAACCTGTATGCCTGTCTGTGTACCCCCAGCCAAGGAGCCCGCATGATCCCAGAGACGCAGCCGGAATCCGGCAACGCCCAGCAGAAGATGCCGCTTGCCTACCGGCTCTATGGCCTGTTCTGCATCCTGCTCGGCATCTTCACGCTCTTCACCGTGGTGATGTTCGCCGCGCTCATGACCTGGGCGCTCCAGACCGACCCGTCGATGATCATCGTTGGCACCGACCCCACGCTGCCCGTGGTCCTTCTCGTCATCTCGTACCTGATTACCTTCGCGGACGGCATCGCACTCATCGTCTTTGGCCGCATGCTGCGCAAGGGCAGCCGGCGCAACGCCGTGCTCATCTCCCACGTGCTCATCGCGACGTCCGTGGTGCAGATCCTGTTCAAGCTGATGCTGCAGGGCGTCGACCTCTCGCTCATCCCCGACGCCATCCAGCTCTTCCTGCTGATCGCGGTCTCGGTCACCGTTGACCCGTCGCTCAAGCAGGAGCGTGCGCTCCAGCGCCGCGCGCGCGACATGGTGGAGCGCGAGGCCGCCGAGGAGGGCATGCTCGGCCGCGACTACGAGGGCAAGGGCTATATCGAGCTCAACTTCTTCAACCTGTTCTGGGTCTTCGTGATCTGCTGCTTCCTCGGCCTCATCATCGAGACCGTCTACCACTTCGCCGTCGTGGTCCCCGGAGAGATCCAGGACCGCGCGGGCCTGCTCTTTGGCCCGTTCTCGCCGATCTACGGCTTTGGCGCCGTGCTCATGACCGTGGCGCTCAACCGCTTCTACAAGGCCAACCCGGCGATCATCTTCGTGGTCTCCGCCGTGATCGGCGGCCTGTTCGAGGCGGCGACCTCGCTCTTCATGGAGCTCGGCTTTGGTGCGGTGGCCTGGGACTACTCGGGCTCCACGATCTTCGGGCTCTTCCCCGACCCGATCGCCGTGATCTTTGCCGGGCGCACGAGCACGCTCTTCATGTGCATGTGGGGCGTGCTCGGCTTCGTGTGGATCAAGCTCTGCCTGCCGTGGATGCTCAAGCTCATCAACCTCATCCCGTGGAAGGTCCGCTACTCGTTCACCACGCTCTGCGCGGTCCTCATGCTCGTGAACGGCGTCATGACGCTCGAGGCGCTGGACTGCTGGTTCGAGCGACTCTCGGGCATCCCGCAGACCACGCCCATCGAGCAGTTCTACGCCGAGCACTACGACAACGACTACATGGCGCACCGCTTCGAGTCCATGACCATCACGCCGGACGACTCCGCCCGTGTGGACGGCGCCGGGCGCACCGACGCGGCCGAGGCCGACGAGTCCGTGATCGAGAAGGACGCCGACGAGACGTTCGAGAGCGTCGCTTGATAGGGGTACGTAAGAGGACTTTGTCCATCGTTGGCGCTATGCGCCCGAAAGGAGTTTCCATGTCCGCAGAGTGCAAGATCGTCAAGGGCCTCAGCTGGCTCATCATGCTCATCGGCCTCGCCGCCGTAGCGATGGGCGTCGTCATGTTCATGAACGCGGGCGATGTCGCCGCGCAGTTGGAGGGCGGTCCGATTAGCGCCCAGACCGCCGCCGTCATCATGATCGTGGCCGGCGTCTTCGAGTTCGTGACCGGCGTGATGGGCGCGCGCGGCGCGAACAACCCCGCCCACCTCGGTGGCTTCATCGTCTTTGCCAGCATCATCGCGATCGTGAACGTCGCCGAGATCGCGCTGATCGTCACGGGCGGCCAGGGCACGGTCTGGATGAACGCCATCTACGTCGCCGCCGCGCTCACCGCCGTCTTCAACGCGTCTCGCGCCAAGAAGGCCGCGCTGGACCGCTAATGACGGCAGTGGACAAGAACACGGGAGCCGAGAAGGACCTCGCGCCGGAGGCCCGGCGCCGTCCTCGCTGGGGGCTGCGCGTCCTTCTCGGCCTGCTCGTCCTTCTCGTCGTGGCGGGCATCGCGCTGTTCGTGGCGGTGCAGCACCGGCTCGACCAGCGCAGCCGCGGCGAGGGCGTGGTCCAGGCCCCGAGCGAGTTCGCCGCGCTGGAGAACTCGACCGGCCGCACCGGTGCCTTCACCGCGAGCATCGACTTCACGAGCATGGCAACGGGCGCCGAGACCATCTCCACCGAGGTCGCCTGGGACGACGAGTGGTTCTTCCAGGACCCCACGGTCTACAACCACGAGCTCGCCACCACGTGCTCGGTGCTCTCGGCCGTGGCCAACTCGGAGTCCGCGTACTACCAGGCAGGCTCGAGCTCGCCGGCCTACATGGAGCAGGCGCTGGCCGAGCTGGGCTTCGAGGAGATCTCCACGGCGTCCTACCAGTACCGCAGCGAGATCTTCGACGAGGTCGTGGACTTCATCACCGGCACGGACGACGTCGTTGCCTACTCGGTGGCCACCAAGCGCGTGACCAGCGCGAGCGGGGCCGAGAAGACCCTCTTCCTGGTGTCGATCCGCGGCAGCTACGGCTCGGAGTGGCTGAGCGACCTCAACATGGGTAGCGCTGCGACCTACGACATGGAGGAGATCACGCACGAGGGCTTCTCCGAGGCCGCGCGCGAGATCGTGGACGAGCTCGCGGCGCGCATCACCGAGGAGGCGGGCCTCGACGGCACCGAGGACATCTGCCTGCTCTTCACCGGCCACTCGCGCGGCGCGGCCACGGCCAACATCGCCGCGGCGTACGCCGACGAGATGAGCCAGGGCCTGCGGGTGCTCGCACCGCTCTCGAGCATCTACTGCTACACCTTCGCCACGCCCACGGTCACGACCTTCGATACCGCGCACGACGCGCTCTACGACAACATCTTCAACGTCATGAACCCGAGCGACCTGGTGCCGCGCCTACCGCTCACGTCCTGGGGCTACGAGCGCTACGGGCATGACCTGTGGCTGCCCGGCTACGGCGACGAGGGCTTCGACGAGGCGCACGAGGCCATGTGCGAGGTCTTCGAGGCCAACACGGGCGTGGAGAGCCCCTACGTCCCCGAGGACCGCGAGCGCGTGGACAAGCTCGTGGAGGACCTCGGGCGTGAGATCCCCACGGCTGACGACCTTGCCACGGTCAAGGGCGGCGCCACCGTCGTGAAGGACCTCATCGCCGACGTGAACCCCATGCAGGTCCTCTACGGCCACTACCCGAGCGTTTACATCGCCTGGATGCAGTCTCTCGACACGCTCGGGTAGACTTCCCTCAAGGGCTGGCTCTGCCACGGCAAGGGAGGCTGCGATGGCTGACGTTCGCAAGGAGCTCGCGAGGGTTCTCGAGGACGCCTGTGACGAGGTCGACCGGCGGCTGGGTGCGTTTCTCGCCAATCCGGACGACGTCGAGACCGTCCACAAGCTGCGCATCTCCATTCGCACGCTGAGGAGCCTGCTGACGTTTGTCTCCCCGCTGCTCAAGCGCCGTCGCCACCGACTGCTCCAAGACGACCTGCGATCTGTGGTCGTCGAGACGTCGCGCCTGCGCGAGTACGATGTGCTGCTTCGGCAGCTGCGCGAGCTGGACGTCCCATGCGCTGAGCTGGACGAGAGGGTCGTTTGCCTGCGCGAGCTCGAGCGCAACCACGTGGTGGACGTGATGCGCGGACGTCATACGCGTCGGGCGCTCCGTCGCGTGCGCAGGGGCGTGGGGCGAGTCCCGTGGCGCGACCGCGTGCGCGAGGAGGGCGTCGCGCGGGCCGACGTCCGCGCGCTCTTCCGCGAGCTGGTGCGTGTCGTGGACGAGGGGTCTGCCACCGCGGACCGTGCGGATGCCGATGCCGTCCACACCCTGCGCAAGCGGGCCAAGCGCGCACGCTATGTCGCGGAGCGCTTTGGTTCCCTGCTAGGGGAGGGCGCCGCGGCCGAGGCCGCGCGCATGAAGGGCGTTCAGGATGAGCTCGGCGACATCTGCGACGCGCGCGTAAACGTCATGATGGCGCGCGAGTTCCCGGCCGAGGGGCTCTCCGCCGAGGCGCGCGCCGCGCTGGAGGAGCTCGTCGCGCGCAACCAAGCGCTCGTTGACGCGTTTGTGACGGGTGTGCGGCCCGTCTGTTAATTGGGGACAGCCCCAATTAACAGACGGGGATGCCGGCGGCGCGGGCGGCGTCGAGCAGCTCGGCGTTGCGGGCGTTCATCGTGCCGAACTCGCTCACGCAACAGACGACCTCGCGGCAGGCGAGAAGGACCTCGCGGGCGCGTTCCACTGACTCCGCGCTCACGGGCTCGAAGTCGCGCTCGAAGACCGCGCGGCTCGCGAGGCTGCGCGCGAGCAGGCCGTCCGCGTCGTGCTCGTGTAGCACGCCCGTGGCGAACGGTGTGCCCTCGCGCGCGAGCCGCCGGAAGCACGCCGCGCCCGTGCCGCCGCCCGCGATGACGAAGACCTCCGGATCGCCCTCCGGCCGCGCGAGCTCGACGCTGCCGAAGGCCGGGTCGTAGGCGCCCGGCGCCAGGTCGTAGAGCTCGGCGACGCGCTCGGCGGTGAAGACCTCGTCGGGCGTCCCCTGAAACGCCGCGCGCCCGTCCTTGATGCAGATCACGTGGTCGGCCGCCTTCTGCGCGAGGTCGACCTCGTGCAGCGATGCCACCACGGCGATGCCGCGCTCGCGTGCCTCGTGGCGCAGGAGGCACAGCACGTCCAGCTGCGAGCGAACATCCAGGTACGAGGTGGGCTCGTCGAGCAGCAATACCTGCGGCTCCTGGCAGAGCGCGCGGGCGAGAAGAACGCGCTGTCGCTGCCCGTCGCTCACGTGGGCAAAGTCGCGACTTGCGAGCGGGAGCACGCCCGTCGCCTCCATGGCCGCGGTGACGGCCTCGTCGTCCTTCTCGCCCAGGACGCCCAGGCGCCCGGTGAACGGGTGGCGGCCCGCCTCCACCACGTCCCGGCAGGTGAGAAGCTCGGTCTGGGGTCGTCCGGTGAGCATGACGGCCATGGTGCGGGCGCGCTCCGTCGCGGGGACGTCGCCCAGCTCCTGCCCAAGGAGCTCGACGGTTCCGCCGAGTGCGCGGAGCTGCCCGGCCACGGTGCGCAGGATCGTGGTCTTGCCTGAGCCGTTGGGCCCGATGAGCGCCACGACCTGACCGGGGCGCACCGCGAGGCAGATGTCGCGCACGAGCGCTCGCGCGCCGTGCCCCACATTCAGCCCCCGGAGCTCAAGCATGTTGCTGCCCTCGATCATCGCGGCCTCCCGCGGAGCATGAGGGCGATGACGATCGGCGCGCCAAAGACGGCGGTGACGGCGCTCACGGAGAGCTCGACCGGCGAGAAGAGCGTGCGTGCGATGAGGTCGCACCCGCAGCAGAAGGCCGCGCCCGTGAGCAGGCACGCGGGGGTCACGTAGAGCGGTCGCGACGACCCCACGCCGCGCTTGGCCAGGTGCGGCGCTGCGATGCCCACGAACGAGACCGGTCCCGCGAAGGCCGCGACGCACGCGGAGAGCAGGCTCGAGACGAGCACGATGAGCATGCGCAGCCGACCCACGTTGACGCCCACGCTCTGCGCGTACGGCTCGCCGAGCTGGTAGGCGCCGAGCGGCTTGGAGAGCGCGAAGACCGCCGCGCTCATGGCGAGCACGACCACCGCGACCAGCCCCACGTCTGACCACGTGGCGCCCGAGAAGCTCCCGCGCGACCAGTTGTCCAGGTTGACGATCGACTGGTCGTCGGCGAAGGCGATCAGGAAGTTGGTGACGGCCGAGCAGATGTAGCCCACCATCACGCCGGCCACGATGAGCATGCTCTGGGAGCGCACGCGTCGCGAGATGAGCAGCACGAAGCCTATCGTGACGAGCGATCCCGCGGCGGCAGCGCCCACGGACAGCGCGGGGCTCATGACCTGTCCCGCTCCCAGGGCCACGATCATCACCAGTGCCACCACGAGCTTGGCTCCGGAGGAGACGCCCAGCACGAAGGGGTCGGCGATGGGGTTGTTGAAGAACGTCTGCAGCAGGAAGCCGGAGAGCGAGAGCGCCCCGCCCAGGAGCACCGCCTCGATGACGCGCGGCAGGCGGATCTGCCAGATGACCTGCGTGGCGGTGGAGGGGTCGCCCGGGCCCGCGGCGAGGATGCGGGCCACCTCCGCCGGTGTGGTCTCCACGCTGCCCAGGCACAGGCTCGCCACGAAGAGCGCGCCCAGGCCGAGAAGGACCGCGAGGTCGAACGTCAGCGCCCTGCGCATGCGCCCGCCCTTGTCGCCCGTCGCGCGCGCCACCTACCCCAGCCTCCAGACGTAGCTCGTGGGCTCGCCGGAGCTGGAGATCGCGGCGCGCAGGTCGCGGATGATGTCGGCCATGCTGGTGATCTGCTGGTAGAGGTTGGAGTCGCAGGCCCAGACGTTGCCCTCGCGCACGGCGCGGAAGTCGGCGAGCAGCGCGTTCTTCTCGACGAGCTGATCGAGGCCGGTCACGCCGTCGTCGATCGTGCCGTTGTAGACGATGACGTCGGCGTCGCGCGCCCCCTCGTAGAAGCGCTCCATCTCCACGGTGACGGTGGTGGGGGAGGAGTCGGTGGCGCCCTCCTCGGCAAAGCTCACGTACTCGCCGCCCGCGGCCTCGATCATCTGGCAGAAGTAGTCGCCGGCGCGGCGCGTCACGGCGGCACCGTCCTCGTTGACGTAGAAGAAGGCGACGGTCTTGCCGAGCGGTCCCTCGGCGGCGGCCTTCTCCACGCGGGCGGCCACGTCGTCGAACGCCTCCGCGGCCTCGTCCTCGCGGCCGAAGACCGCGCCCATGAGCTTGATCCACTCCAGGCGCCCGAGCATGTCCTCCTCGCGGCTCGACTGCTCCATGAGGACGGTCACGCCCAGCTCCTCCAGCTTGGCGCGGACCTCGGGCACGTGGTCGATGTTGGTGTTCTCGATGGCGAGCGGGCAGCCCCTGGCGGCGATGAGCTCGTAGTCGGGGGCGCGGTAGAGGCCGCCGTAGGTGATGGTCCTGTCTTCCAGGCGCGCGGTGAACGCCTCGACGGGGGAGTCCTCCGCGCGCACGGACGAGACGGAGACCGCGTCGAGCGCGCCGATGGCGTCCACAAGGCAGATCATGCCGGTGGAGACCAGGTAGACGTTGGCGAGCGGCTGGCGGATCACGGCCACGTCGGCGGGCAGGCCCGTCGGCGGCTCCGCACCCTCGGGCACGACGAGCAGGCGGTCGCCGCTGGCGAGGCTCGCGAGCCGGAAGCCGCCCTCGTAGGCGTCGAGCGTGAACTGCGTGGCGTGCTCCAGGGCGACGGGCGTCGCCTCGCCGAGCGCGTCGAGCCCCGAGCCGTCGTCCTTCTCGCCCGCGCAACCGACGAGCGCTAGGGGCGCGAGAAGCCCGAGGCATACGGCGGATCTGCGGGTGAGTGACGAGCCCATGGCCCTCCAGTTCGACGGGACGCGACCCCATCATGATACGTCCAGGGGGCTGGCCATGCACTCCCCTCGGCCTTGGGCGCCCGCCGACGCCACGGCATCTCACGGCACTGCCCGCGGCGCCTGGGGGAGGGGCGCCGCGGGCCGATGGGCCTTCTGTCGTAGGGGGTTACTTGACCGTGAGCACCGGCACGTCGACGGAGCGCAGCACGCCGAAGCTCACGCTGCCGATCATGCCGCGCAGGGCGCCGAGGCCGCGCCTGCCCATGACCACGAGGTCGATGTCATGGCTGGTCACGTACTCCGCGATGCCCTCCGTCGGCGACGAGGCGATCACGGCGTCCGCCACGATCTGGCACTGGGCGTCGTCGCGCGACTCCTCGATCACCTCGCGCGCGTCGTTGCGCGCGTTCTCTGCCACGGACTCCATGATCCGCTCGTAGGTCTCGGGGTCGCCGATCGCGTAGGGCGTGTCGAAGGCGGCGCTGGACATGAGCGTGGGGTCGGGCAGGGTCGAGGAGGGTATGACGGTCACCACGCTGACCCGTGCCTCGGGGTAGGGCCCGGCCAGGCCCAGCGCGATGTGCAGGGCGCTCCGCGCGTGCTCGGACTCGTCGTAGGGAACCAGGATGTTTCTAAAGTACATGGTTGCCTCCCTCGTCTCGAAGCTGCCGTCTACCTGCGTTATACCCCTCGTTCGGCGAGAAGGGCGTGCGCTCGGCGAGCGTTGGCGAAAACTTGCCTAAAGGGGGTCCGCGCGCGTGGCGGGCCGGATTTGGGGGGCTGTCATGCGCGTCACGGTGCTCATGGAGAACAGCACGCCGTCGAGCCGTCTAGCGGCGCGGCACGGGCTCAGCCTGTGGCTGGAGCTCGAGGACGGCCGTCGCGTCCTCTTTGACATGGGGCCCGACGACGCGTTTCTCGCCAACGCGCGGGCGCTCGGCGTGGACGTGACGTCGGCGGACCTGGCGGTGCTCAGCCACGGGCACTACGACCACGGCGGCGGGCTGACCGCGTTTCTCGCCGCGTGCACGGCAGCTGGTCGCGACGTGCCCGTCTACGTGCGGGAGCGAGCCTTCGAGGAGCATGTCTCCGGTACGCCGGAGCGTCATCACACAATCGGCCTCGACCCGGCCCTCGCCGCGGACGCTCGCGTGCGCGTGGTGGGCGAGCGCTTGGACCTGGGCGGCGGGCTCACGCTCTTCTCGACCGCGCGTCGCGCCCATCCCGTGGCGCGCTCGAACGGTCGCCTGCTCATGCGGGGCCCGGGCGACGCGCTCGTGCCGGACTCGTTCGCGCACGAGCAGTGCCTGCTGGTCGAGGAGGGAGGGCGCCGCACCCTGGTCTCCGGCTGCTCGCACGGCGGCATCCTCAACCTCATGGACGCGGCGGAGGCGCTCGCGGGCGCGCCGCTCGACGCGGTCGTCGCGGGCTTCCACCTCATGGACCCGAGCGGCGGCACCGTCGAGGACGCGGGGCTCACGCGCGACCTGGCCCGGGAGATGGCGTCGCGCCGGGCGACCTACCACACGTTCCACTGCACCGGGACTGACGCCTTCGCGCTGCTGCGCGACGAGCTCGGCGGTCGCGTGCGCTACCTGCACGTTGGCAGCCGCGCCGAGGTGTGACGCGCCGACGGGGTACAATTGCCCCAGTCGTCCCGGGAGGTTCCTATGCAGATCATCGGTGCGCTCGTCGCGCTGCTCATCGTCGCGTTTGTCGTCTCGCTCGTCATCTCGTTCCTGGTGAACATCGTCGCCGGTGCGCTCTCCATGCTGCCCGCGATCTTCGTGATCGTGGCCATCTGGTTCTTCGTGCGCGGCGGCAAGATCCACGTCGAGTTCCCCGACCGTCGCGACCGCGATCGCCTGAACTAGGGGGGCGCCATGGCGACGCCCGAGTTCATCCTCCGCCTGCGCGAGAAGATCGGCCACGACCTGCTGTGGCTCATCGGCGTGACCGCCTACGTGGAGGACGGCGAGGGGCGCGTGCTTCTCGGTCGGCGCTCTGACACGGGGGAGTGGGCGCTCGTCTACGGCATCAACGAGCCGGGCGAGGAGCCGGCGGACACCGTGATCCGCGAGGTCGCGGAGGAGACGGGCGTGGACGTGGTGCCCACGGGCCTGGTGCGCGTGCGCGCCCAGCGTCACGAGACCGTCTACGCCAACGGCGACCGGACGCAGTACCTGGACCTCATGTTCGTCTGCCGGCTCGCCGAGGGCGGAAGCGCCGAGCCGCGCGTTGCCGACGACGAGAGCCTCGAGGTGGGCTGGTTCGCTCCGGACGCGCTGCCGGAGCCGCTCGCGGCCTCGACGATCGAGCGCCTCGCCGCGCTCGCCGCATGGCGCGAGGCGGGCGCGAGCAGGGCGCTCTTCTCGTTTGGGGAATGATACGTAGGGACAGTCCCTTCGTATCATCCGTACCGTTTACCAGCGGATCGTGTAGGGGTCCTTGGTGAACGAGCAGAACGTGGCGGTGACGTTCTCCAGGGCAAAGACCTCGCAGTTGCCGTCGTCCGCGGCGTACATGGACTGCAGCTCGGGATACTCGGCAAGCACGGCCTCGCGGGCCTCCAGGCGGTCGTCGAGCACGGCGTCCGCCTCGACGCGCAGCCACGAGCCGTCGGCGCCCGTCGCGCAGATCGCCACGCGCGGGTGGGCGAGCATCTGGTAGGAGACCGCCTTGACCCTGCCGGTCTGGATGTAGAGCTTGCCCTCGAACTTGGCGATGGTGCCGAAGGGGCGCACCTGCGGGTCGCCCTTCTCGTCCACGGTCGCCAGGAAGTACGTGGGATTGGCCTTGAGGTAGGCGAGGACCTCGTCCATGGGCGCTCCTTTCGCGGGCGTCGTTGATGCTACTTTACCCTGCTTTGGCTGCCAAAGGCAGTTTGGGGCAAGCCCTGTGTCACTTTTTGGCTCGTCTGTGGGGCTCCGGGGAGGGACGAGATGAATCCGGGCGTTTGGCGTCAGGAAAATGCCTGCTCAGCGGAGCGAATCTATGCTCACATCTCGAGGGCTTGCGATTAGTCCCCACAGACGACGCAAAAAGTGACACAGGGCGTCCGAAATTCCGCCTTGAGCGCCCCGTGGAGGCCTTCCGGCGGGAAACTGCCGGCGCTAGGCCTGACGGCGCGCGTAGTGCTTGAGGCACATGCCCACGAAATCGCGCATCTCGGCGCGGAAGTCGGTCTCGGGGCGCCCGATCTCCAGGCGCCTCAGCGCCTCAGCGATGAGCGGGTTGCTCCAGCAGGAGCTGACGATGCCCGTGGCGTGGTAGTAGATGGCCAGCAGCAGCGGCTCCACGCGTTCGGGCTCGATGCCCAGGACCTGCGGCAGGCGCTCGCGCATCTCGTCGACGTGCGCGTAGTAGTCGCGCTTGAAGTCCATGAGGCGCTCGACGGTGACGTTGGTCTCCACAATCGTGGTGAGCAGATCGCCCAGGCGGAAGTACTCCTGGTGGGCGGTTGCGACGTCTGCCCAGGCATCAGCGGCCTCAGCGGGGACGAGCTCGTGCCCCTCGGGCAGGGCGGCGAGAAGCGCCTCGAAGTAGGCGTCGAGCTCGTCTGCCGTGAGCAGGAGGAAGATCTCCTCCTTGGTGGTCACGTACTTGTAGAGGTTGGCGCGCGACCAGCCGAGCTCCTCGGCGATCGTGGTGAGCGTGATCTCGTGATAGGGACGCTCCGCGAACTGACGGCGAACGGCGCCCTTGATCTCGTCGAGACGCTGCCCCTTCTGCTCGGGGCTTCTCGCCCTGATGAACTCGGCCATGACTCCTCCGTACGGTCGCTGCGCAAAGTATACCGCAGCCAAACCGAAAACAAGCGAAATCGCGTCACTTATATCTTTACAAGTGACGTAACGTCACTTATGATGAGGCCAACCTACGAGGAAGGGAGCGGACATGCTCGGCAACTTCACCTATCACAACCCCACCAAGCTCATCTTTGGCAAGGACGCCATGGAGGCCCTCGCGGCGGAGCTCGCGGCCTATGGCCCCACCGTCCAGCTCGTCTACGGTGGCGGCTCCATCAAGAGGAATGGCATCTACGACCAGGTGGTCGCCGCGCTCGCGGCGGCGGGCAAGACCGTCGTCGAGGATGCGGGCGTCATGCCCAACCCCACGGTCGAGAAGCTCTACGAGGGCGTGGCCATCGCGCGCGAGAATCACGTCGACCTCATCCTTGCGGTGGGCGGCGGCTCCTGCATCGACTACGCCAAGGGCCTCGCCGTCTCGGCCAACCTGCCGGCGGACGTTGACCCCTGGCAGAAGTACTGGGTGGACTTCGACGAGCCGGCGGCCGACCTCGACGTCATCCCTGTGGGCTCGGTCCTTACGATGGTGGGCACCGGCTCCGAGATGAACTGCGGCTCGGTCATCACCAACCACGAGGCCAAGATGAAGGTCGGCCACGTCTTCGCAGACGAGCGCGTGTTCCCGCGCTTTGCCGTGCTGAACCCCGAGTTCACCTACTCGCTGCCCACGTACCAGATGGTGGCCGGCATCTTTGACATCATGAACCACATCACCGAGCAGTACTTCTCGGGCACCGACGACAACACCTCCGACTACCTCTCTGAGGGCCTGATGCGCTCGCTCGTGGTCGCCAGCCGCGCCGCCGTGGCAAACCCGGAGGACTACGAGGCGCGCTCCAACATCATGTGGTGCGCCACCTGGGCGCTCAACACGCTCGTGGCCTGCGGAAAGTCCACGGACTGGGAGGTCCACATGCTCGGCCAGGCCGTGGGCGCCCACACCGACGCCACGCACGGCATGACGCTCGCCGCCGTGGCACTGCCGTACTATCGCCTGGTCATGCCGTATGGCGTGGAGAAGTTCGCGCGGTTCGCTACCAACGTGTGGGGCGTCTCGCCGGAGGGTCGCACGACCGAGGAGCTCGCCGCCGCCGGCCTCGACGCCATGGAGGCCTGGATGCGCGAGATCGGCTGCGTCATGAGCATCTCCGAGCTCGGTGCCACCGAGGACATGATCGAGGCCATCGCCGACTCCACCCTCGTCATGCAGGGCGGCTACCACGTGCTCACCCGCGACGAGATCATCCAGGTCCTCCACGCCAGCCTGTGAATTGGGGACAGTCCCCTTTTGGATCGCTGGGAAGGAGAAGGACGTGCTGACGAGAAGAAGCTTCCTAACGGTCGCAGTGGGGGCGACAAGCCTGTTTGTGGCCGGTTGCTCTGGCGAGAAGGACGAGGCGCCCGCGGCGGATTCGGCAACGGAGCAGGTCGAGGATGCCTCCGCGGCGGATGTCTCGCCTGCGGGCAACGTGCTCGTGGCGTACTTCTCGGCGACGGGCAACACGGAGGGCGTTGCCACTGCGATTGCCGAGCGCCTGGGCGCGGACGTCTTCGCCATCGAGCTGTCCGATCCCTACACAGAGGCGGACCTCAACTACAACGACGACACCTCCCGCACAAGCGTTGAGCGCGTGGACGGGACCAATCCCGAGCTTACGCAGGTCATGCCCAACGGCTGGGCAGACTACGACAGGGTTCTTCTCGGCTACCCGATCTGGTGGGGAGAGGCGGCGTGGCCCCTGCGCACGTTCGTGGCCGGCAACGACTTTGCCGGCAAGACCGTGGTGCCGTTCTGTACGTCGGCGTCCTCGGGCATCGGGGACAGCGCCGATGCCCTTGCGGAGATTGCAGGTTCTGGTGACTGGCGCGAGGGGGAGCGCTTCTCGTCCGGCGCCGGCGATGAGGCGGCTAACTGGGCAGCCGATCTGGGACTGTGATTCAAAAGGGGACAGACCCCTTTTGAATCATTGGGAAGGAGAAAAACGTGCATATTATCATCTTGCAGGGCAGTCCCAACCGAGACGGCTCCACCGCCATCCTCTGCGAGGAGTTCGCGCGCGGGGCGCTCCAGGCGGGCCACGAGGTCGAGCGCATCGACGTGGCGCAGGCGGACGTGGGCCCCTGCACGGGCTGCGTGGCCTGCGGCTACGGCGCGCGCCCGTGCGCCCAGCGCGACGGCATGGCCGCGATTCTCGAGAAGGTCCTCGCGGCCGACGTGCTTGTCCTGGCGACGCCGCTCTACTACTACGGCATGTCCGCCCAGCTCAAGGCCGTGATCGACCGGTTCTGTGCCGCCAACTCCGCCATCACGGCGCGGCGCCTGCGCTCGGTCCTTCTCGCCGTGGCGTGGAACGCCGACGGCTGGACCTTCGACGCCCTGGAGGCTCACTATGACGCGCTGGTACGCTACCTCGACCTGCGCGACAGCGGGCGCGTGCTCGGATACGGCTGCGGCACGCCGTCCATGACGCGCGCCACGGACGCCCCGCAGCGCGCCTTCGAGCTGGGACGCTCGTTGCGGTAGCGTCCGCGATCTCCCGCACGGCCGTGTCGTGTGCTACAACGGTGCTCGTTGGACGGCAGACGAGGGAGGCGCGACGTGTGGCTCTGCTGGCGGCGTGCGGTTCGGCGCTCTTTGCGGGTGCGACGGCGGTTCTCGCCAAGCTCGGCGTGCGCGAGACGGACTCCGACCTAGTGACGGCGCTGGTGCTGCGCGAGCGGCTGGGCCGCCGCGATCTGGGCGGCCTTGCGCTCCTGGTGGCGGGCACGCTCGCAATCGCCGCCGCGTGAGGGAGAGGCGTAGGCGAGAAGAACCTCGTGGGTCGTCCCTACGCCCAGCCGCGTGTCCGGAGCTCGGCGACCAGCGGCTCGAGGTGACTGCGCTCGCAGCCATCGTAGCCCTCGCGCATTTGGGCGAGGGCAGTGGCCGAGCGCTGGTCCCCCTTGCGCACCTCGCTCTCGAGCATCTTGAAGTAGATGCGCATCATGATCTTATCCAACGCGCCGAGCCGTTCGAAGTGAAAGCCGCCCTGGCAGTAGCACCATGGCAGGTCCGGGTAGGCCTCTGCGGGGAAGGAGCGACGGAACGCCTCCTCGTGCTCGCCTGCGGGCCAGAGCTCGCAGGGCATGGGCGTGGCGCCCACGGCAACCACGGCATAGTGCTTCTCACCGTGAGCCGCCATATAGGCCTGGAACCGTTTTGCCCCCTTGAGTGATGCCGCGTGGAACCAGCTGCAGAGGACCACGAGGTCCGCATCCGCGACAGCGGCCTCGATTCGCTCGAGCGGGACCGCCTGGCATCCGAGCTCCTCCGCGAGCCAGTCGGCGTATCTCTTGGCAGAGCCCGTCTGTGAGCAGAAGGCGACGACCGCGCCCATGGCGACCCCTTTCGGCGGCTGGCGAATTCCACGTTCTTCTCGCCAGTCTACGGAGTCGACGTCAGCTCCCGGTAAGCCGTCGGCGAGATGCAGTGCTTGGAGGGCTCTGGCCGCCGGCGCGGCAGGCCCTACCGGATGAAGTTCGTCTGCTGGCCGGCCTCCTGCATGGGCAGCGGCACGCCTGCCGCGCGACCGGCCTCCAGGCACTTGAGCATCCAGGCCATGTTGCGGCCGAGCTGGCGCATGGTCCAGAGGCCCTCGGCGTCCTGTTCGGTCTCCTTGGCCACGTTGCCGTGGACGTTATTCCAGTAGCGCGAGCTCACGACCGGCATCTGCGCGATGGTGAAGAACTTGTTGATGTCGTCGAAGGCCGAGGTGGTGCCGCCGCGTCGGGCGCTCGCCACGGCGGCCGCGGGCTTGTACGCGAGTACGTTCTTCTCGCCTGCGCGGCCGTTGCTGTAGAAGAGGCGGTCCATGAAGCCCAGAAGTGACGCCGCAGCGTGCGCGTAGTGAACCGGCGCGCCAAAGACAAAGCCGTCGGCCTCGGCCGCCTTGGGGCGGAACTCGTTCACCACGTCGTCGAACGCGCAGCGGCCGAGCTTTGCGCAGCCGCCGCAGGCCACGCAGCCGCCCACGGGCCGTGCGCCGATCCAGAAGATCTCTGCCTCGACGTCTTCTGCCTCGAGGGTGCGCGCCACCTCCTCGAGCGCGCGGTTGGTGCTCCCCGCCTTGTGCGGGCTCCCGTTCACGAGCATGACCTTCATGGGTTTTCCTTCCGACGATGCGACGCTGTTAGCAGCGTGCTGGTTACCTATCTAGGTCTGATTGCTCCCGTAAGCACAACACTCTTAGGCATCTACGAGGTCATGCTCGGTCTCGTTTCCGTCGCGCATGGAGCGATAGCGGTCGTCCATCTCCTTCGCATACTCAGATTCGCTTCGATTGCGCTGGCGCACGCCAAGAGCGGTGCTGTCGTCTTCTCGAACGAGCTCCAGGAACCGCCGCGCGGCGTCGCCGAGGGGGACGTCGCGCTTCCAGGCGAGGTCGATGACCGAGACGAGCGGCGGGAAGAGCAGGCGAAACTCCAGTCCCGTGCCCGGGCCTACGGTCGTGAGCCCGTCGAAGGAGAGCATGCGGCCCACGCCCTCGCGCACGAGCAGGGCGCCGTTGTAGGCGAGGTTGTACGTTGCCGCGACGTTGGCCTCGGCGGCTCGCTCCCCAAACCATGTGGCGAGAAGCCCGGTGAGCTTGTCGCTCTTTGCGTGGCGCTCCGGCACGACGAGCGGCGAGTCGAGAAGGTCGGCGGGGCTCACGGCCTCGCGCGCGGCCAGCGGGTCGTCGTCACGCACGAGCGCGCCCCAGGCGTCGGTGGGGGAGAGGCGCAGGTGGGCGTAGCGGTCAACGTCGGGGTAGCTCATGAGCACGGAGAAGTCGTCGACGCCGTGCTCCAGGCGCTCGATGAGGTCCGGCGCGTTGCCGCTGTGCAGGTGGAAGCGCACGCCGGGGTACTTCTCGCGAAAGTCGCGCACGTGGCGGGCGATCACGCGCAGGCCCTCGGACTCGCCGGCGCCGATGAAGACGTCGCCCTCCACGATGTCCTCTCTGTGCGCGAGGTCCGCCGTGGTCTGGTCCGCGAGGCTCACGATCTCCTGCGCGCGACGCCGCAGATAGAGGCCCTGTTCGGTAGGCGTGACGCTGCGGCTGTGGCGCTCGAGAAGTGGGGCGCCGAGCTCGCGCTCCAGCGCGGCGATCTGCCGGGAGAGCGCGGGCTGCGTCACGTGCAGCGCCTCTGCTGCGCGCGACATCGTGCCGTGCTCGCAGACGGCGAGGAAGTAGCGAAGGGTCCGGAGCTCCATGTGTACCCCATTACATCGAGGAATATCATGATATGCGATATAAGCAATTGTAGCGCACCCTCCCGCGACGGAGAATGTGCAAAGGGGACAGGCACTTTTGCACGCGGGAGGCGAACGTGAGGGTCGAGCTGCGGATAGGCGAGGTTGCGGTGCCGGTGGAGCTGAACGGCTCCGCAGCTGCTCGCGCGCTCGCGGCGCGGCTCCCGCAGACGCTCTCCATGAGCGTCTCGAGCGTGGGGTGCTGCGGGCAGCTGGGCTTCTCGCTGCCGTGCGATGCCGCCGACGTCCACCCCGGCTGGTCCGACGGCGACCTCAACTACAAGCCCGAGGGCGACTGGCTCGCGCTCTTCTTTGATGACGAGAAGAACTCCGCGCGCTATGGCGGCCAGGTCACGCTGGGCCGCGCGGCGGGCTCGCTGGACGCGCTGCACGACCTCGCAGCCACCCACGACGTGCTGATAGAGAATGCGGACTAGGAGGAAAACGATGACGGCGATTGCGGGCATGACCGAGTTCGAGCAGACCGACCCGGAGTTCGCGGAGCGCTTCGCGTACTTCGCGGGCGAGGAGGTCCCCGGCGAGCCAACGGCCAAGCTCCCGTCGCGCGAGCGGTACCTCGCGATTCTGGCGGCGCTTCTCGGCTGCCAGGGCGCAGAGCAGCTCCGCGTCACGCTGGCTGAGGCGCTCGACACCAAGGCTGTCACCCCCGTCGAGGCACGCGAGGTTGTCTACCAGGGCACGGCGTATCTCGGCATCGGCCGGACCCGCCCGTTCTTCTCGGCCATGAACGAGGTGTTTGCCGAGAAGGGCGTGGAGCTCCCACTGCCCGCACAGGCCACCACGACGCTCGAGACGCGCGGCGCTGCGGGCAACCAGAAGCAGATCGACTACTTTGGCGAGCACATGCGCGAGAACTGGAAGACCTGCCCTGCAGAGCGCGCCAACGTAAACCTGTGGCTCGCAGAGAACTGCTTCGGCGACTACTACACGCGCGGTGGCCTCTCGGACCTCGACCGCGAGATGGTCACGTTCTGCTACCTCGTGGCGCAGGGTGGCTGTGAGCCGCAGGCCACCGCGCACGCCGGGGCCAACCTCAACCTTGGGCGTACGAAGGACTTCCTCTATCGCGTGGTCATGCAGATCCTGCCCTACATCGGCTACCCGCGCAGTCTGAACGCGCTTTCCTGCATCGACAACGCCGCCAAATGATTCAAAAGGGGACAGTCCCCTTTTGAATCATTCATCGAGCAAAGGAGAAGAACCATGAGCGAGAAGAACGACTTCGCCCCCATGTTCGGCCTGGGCGACCCCAACGACGCGTACGCCCAGTACTTCATCGGCAACTCGTACCTCAAGCCGCTGACGAGCGCCGCGGAGTGCGGCGTCGGCCTCGCCAACGTCACCTTCGAGCCGGGCTGCCGCAACAACTGGCACATCCACCGCGCAGACAAGGGCGGCGGGCAGATTCTCATCTGCACCGACGGTCGCGGCTGGTACCAGGAGTGGGGCAAGGATCCCCAGGAGCTCACGCCCGGCACCGTCGTGGTGATCCCCGAGGGCGTTAAGCACTGGCACGGCGCCGCGCGCGACAGCTGGTTCAGCCACATCGCCTTCGAGGCGCCGGGCGAGAACTGCAGCAACGAGTGGCTCGAGCCCGTCACGGACGAGCAGTACCCGGCGTAGGTGAGCTATATGACAGACATGAACTACACGACGCTCGGACACTCCGGCATCAAGATCCCGCGGCTCTGCCTGGGTGGCATGAGCTTCGGTGCGCCCTCGGCGGACTTTCACCAGTGGACGATCGGCCCGGACGAGACGCGCGCGGTGATCGCCCGTGCCCTCGAGCTGGGCGTGAACTTCATCGACACGGCCAACTGCTACGCGCACGGCACGAGCGAGGAGTACATCGGTACCGCCCTGCGCGAGCTGGGCGTGCCGCGCGACCAGGTGGTTCTCGCTAGCAAGGTCTTCTTCAACGAGGGCGGCCTCTCACGCGAGGCGATTAACCGGGAGATTGACGGCACGCTCCGGCGCCTCCAGGCCGACTACCTGGACCTCTACATCGTCCACCGCTTTGACTACGCCACCCCGATCGAGGAGACCATGGAGGCTCTCGACTCCCTCGTGCGCGCTGGCAAGGTCCGCGCCCTCGGCGCGAGTGCGATGTACGCGTACCAGCTCCACAACATGCAGGTCGTGGCAGCCCAGAACGGCTGGACGCCCTTCTCGTCCATGCAGTGTCACTACAACCTGCTCTACCGCGAGGACGAGCGCGAGATGATTCCCGTGTGCCGTCAGTTCGGCATAGCGCTCACGCCCTACAGCCCGCTCGCGTCCGGGCACTTGTGCCGCCCCACGTGGGACTCCGCGTCCAAGCGCTCGACGACCGACGCCACGATGCGCAACAAGTACGATGCCGACCGCGAACGAGACATGCCCATCGTCGCGCGCGTGGCCGAGCTGGCCGAGAAGCGCGGTGTTCCCATGTCGCGCATCGCACTCGCCTGGCACTGGGCGCGCGGCGTGGAAGCGCCCATCGTGGGCTGCTCCAAGCCCGAGCGCGTGGACGACGCGGTGACCTCGCTCGATGTGACGCTCACCGCCGACGAGGTCGCCTACCTCGAGGAGCCCTACACGGCGCACGAGCTCGTGGGCCCGGCGGCTCGCCCGGGTGAGAAGCCTCTCGCGGGCACCACGAACCCCAACGCAAAGAGCTAGTCGGGAGGGGCGGCCTCGCCCTCACGAGCGGGCGCATCCCACCCCGAGGGCATGCGCCCCCTAGGGTATGTACACTGTTGTATATTTAATACAGTGTCCCGAGGTTGTCTTTTCGCAGGTAGACGGCTTGGCGAGAAAGACATCAATTTCACAACAGTGTACATACCCTCCGAAAGACGGCGAGAAGGACCGCGTCGCCCGCAGGCCCAAGCGCTAGAATGCTGTCGTTTTGCCGGGCGGCGCGGGGGCGCAATGCAGCAACGGGACCAGGCGGGCGCGGGCCGCATCGCGCTCTTCGACAACATCAAGGGGCTGCTCATCATCCTTGTGGTGGTGGGGCACGTGGCGCACCCCGTCCACAACGAAAACCCGGCCATAAGCTGCCTCTTCGACGTCATCTACCTCTTCCACATGCCGCTGTTCGTCTTTGTCTCGGGCCTTTTTGCCAAACACGCCAAAAACGAACGGGGGGGGGTTAACCCAAATCGCATCATCTCGTTCGCCCTTCTCGCCGCGCTCTTCCAGCTCGCGCTCCTGCTCATCAACGAGGTTGACGTCACCCTGGAGTCATTCCTGCAGTTCACGTCCGCCCCGTGGTACCTGCTCGCGATGGCGTACTGGTATGCGGCGGCGCCCCTGCTCGCACGCCTTGGCTGGAGGCGGGGGATGGTGCTCGCGCTCGCACTCTCGTACGCAAGCGGCTTCGTCGACCTTTCCGACGGCCTGCTGGCGATCAGCCGCGCGCTCGCGTTCCTGCCGTGGTTCGCTGCCGGCCTCTACTGTCCCGTCGAGAGCGTCGTCGCCCTCAAGGAGAGCCGCTCGCGCGCCGTCCGCGCGACGCTCGCCGTCGCCGTTGTCGTCTCTGCGGCCGTGGTCCTCGCGCGCGTGCTCGACGCCCACGCCTATGACTGGTTCTTCCAGATGGTCTACGGCGACAACCCCTACCGCGCGCTGCCGCTCGACCTCCTCGGCAAGACGGTGTCCGACGTCCTTGCGCTCGTGCTCTCCGCTGCGGTGCTGAGGCTCGTACCGTCTCGCCCCACCCGGCTCGCCACACTCGGTCGGCGCACGCTCGGCATCTACGTGGGCCATCGACTCGTCCGCGCCTGGCTCACGTTCCGCACGCCCCTCTACGAGCAGCCCGTCCTTCTCGACCCGCTCTGGGGCACCCTCATGATCCTGGCGCTCTCGGCGGCCGTCACCGTCGTGTGCGCCGCGCCCGTCCTGACTGACGCGCTCAACCGCATCCTCCGCCATCGCTGGCTGCCGGAGGCGGGCCGGGAGAGGGGCTAGCCGAGAAGCCCCGCGCCCTCCCGGCGCGACGCCATGCGCTACGATTTGCCATATCGAGACCGAAGGGGGAGAGCGGTGGGCTGTCTGAGTGTCGTCTTCAACATCATCTGGATTCTCACGGGCGGCTGGATGACGGCGCTTGCGTTCCTTCTCGCCGGCGTGCTCTGTTACCTCACGATCATCGGCATCCCCCTCGGTCGGCAGGCGTTCAAGATGGCGTCGCTCACGCTTGCGCCGTTCGGCAAGACGATCACGTACGGCGGCGGCACGCCCTCGCTCGTCGCCAACGTGTTCTGGGTGGTCCTCGTGGGGCTGTGGACGGCGATCGGCTACGCGCTCGAGGGTGCGCTATTCTGCTGCACCATCGTTGGCATCCCGTTTGGCCTGCAGCTCTTCAAGATGGCCAAGCTCGCGCTCTGTCCCTTCGGCGCCACGGTGTGGTAGGCCGAGAGGGACGGAATGTCTCGAGTGCGCGTCGATATCCCTTCGTACACATTGCTCTCTGTCTCTCATGCCCGCATAGGCCGAATAGCGAGTGCCGTCTGCTGATATAGGCTGAGCATCTGCGCCATGCGCGACGAGAATGGACTAGTGCAGAAGCAGAGATAAGTTTCGTCAGATGGAGTGGCGATGAAATCACCGGACTTCTCTTCGTTTCTCGGTCATGCCAAGGATGCGGGCAAGAATTTGAAAGATGTCGCTGATAACCTTAGGGATGCTGCGGCAGAGAAAGCTCCTTCCGTTGATGAAATGAAAAATGTGGCGAAGAACGCTTTCGACATGACTTCTGAGGCCGCCGGAACAATTTCGGAGGCGATGGCGGGCGCGGCGTCTTCTGCTGCCAACTGGCTATCTGAGACCAAGGCCTCCATCGACGAGGCTGCGGAGAAGAAACGGCAGGAAGAGGAGGACAGGCGCAAGGCGGAAGTCTCGAAGGCCCGAGAAGAGCTGGCGGACTACGGGGTTCTCGGGTTCTTCGAGGTGCTGGGCGAGTCGCCTCTGCCGCTGACGAACGACAACGTCGCCAAAGTGAAGAAGACGTTCCCCATTCCGATTGAGCAGTGCGTTCTTTGGGCCGCCGCAGAGTTTGACCTGCGCCCCAGTGGCGTGGCCGTAACCAACAAAGGCGTCTTCGTCAAATCCGACGTTGGAGTGTTTGACGCAATAAGAGGGGACGTTCCGGGCGACGGAAAGTCCGTCCTCACGTACTACCGGTGGGATGAATTCGACCCCATGTGGTTTAGCGGGGATGAGGATGGCAGCTCGTCTCTTCCCATCCCCCAGGAACTGTCCCGCCCCTTCATCGAAGCATGCAGAAGAGGGGCTACCTCAAATATCTCCCTGCTCAGTGGATTCGGCTTCGGGGCAGGTCGGGATATTGATGGCGCAAGCGCTCTGAACGATGCGGTCTCCGTTAGCATGGCTGTGCCGATTGCAAAAGATGCCTGGTATGCCGACCGGCATGCAGAGATTCACAATCAGGCCGGTCATGGAGAGATGGTCGAGCGAGCGCATAATACGCTGGATCGACTTCGCGGCCGCTCGGTCGAGTGGAGCGGGCCGTCGAACCAAAAGAACGGCCCCGACCGCATCGTGGACGGCATTAAGATCCAGACGAAGTATTTCAATACTGCCCGCGGGACGCTAGAGTCCGCATTTGATAGTGTCACCGGAGAGTACCGCTATATTGACAACGGTTCTCTCATGCAGCTCGAAGTGCCCAAGGACCAGTACCAAAAGGTCCTGGAGGGCTTCAAGAGAAAAATTGCTGATGGCAAGGTACCCGGGCTGAGCGATCCGGAGCAGGCGGGCAGCGTGATACGTGAGGGGAAACTTACGTATCAGCAGGCTCGCAACCTGACCAAGCCGGGGACGCTCGAGTCGCTTTCCTATGATGCTGCGACTGGGGCGGTTGTGTGCACCTGCGCATTTGGACTCAGCTTTGTCGCGACGGCGTACTCGACGTATAGACAGACGGGCGACATGCGAAAGTCGGCCCAGGCCGGCGCGGTTGCGGGTACGCAGGTGTTTGGCACGACGTTTGTGCAGTACATGCTTGCCTCGCAGCTCTCAAGAACGGGTCTGTCAGACGCGTTGATAGGTCCGAGCCAGGCCCTTGTCCAGAAGATGGGCTATAAGGCGACTCAGACTATCGTCAACGGCCTGCGGACGATCTCTGGCAAGTCAATGCTTAGTGGGGCGGCGGCCTCGAGCCATCTGTCAAAGGTTCTGAGGGGCAATGTCCTTACATCGGCCGTCACGCTGGCCGTCCTCTCTGTCCCCGAGACGTATCGTGTTGCGAACAACAAAATCTCCGGGGCGCAGTATGCCAAGAACATGGCCGTCCTCGCCTCCTCGGTAGCGGGTGGCGCGGCCGGCGCTGTCGCCGCCGGTGTTGCGGCGGGAAAGATCGCAGGTGCGCTCGGGACGGCGGTCACGCCTGGTGTGGGCACAGTTGTTGGGGCGGCCGGGGGCTTCATTGGCGGTGCGGCCGGATCGTTGGCTGCAGGCGCCGTGGGCGGCGTGCTTCACGAGGACGACACGGAGACGGCAAGCCGCCTGTTCAATGCGATGATTCCTGTTATGGCCTCGGAGTACATGCTCTCGGGGGGCGAACTTGACGAGGTGGTGGCAAGCCTCAACGGGATTAGCCAGCAGGAGTTCAAGTCGCTGTTTGAGGATCTGAGGTCGACGGATGAGCAAGAGGCGCTCATTCGGGAGTTCCTTACCCCTCTATTTGACGCTGCCATCTCAAAACGAGAGGAATTCCATCTGCCTAGCGCAGAGGTTATCGAGACCGCAATTGAGGACATGGCGGAGCAGAACGATTCTGTGGGCGTCGTCGTCGAGGTGGGGGAGGAGCGGCTCCTGATCCCCGAAGGATTCGAGCCAGCTGACGAGTTTCCCATGACCGCGGATGACTCTGTTGGGTTCGAAAGGGAGGATGAGGGCACGGTGGCCCTCGCCGTTGTGGGAACGATAAGCTACGAGGAATCCCTGTTTCCCGTCGACGATGTCGTTTCTGGGGTGCGCGACTGCCTCGCGCCCTCGCAGGGTCTGATTGACGTGTGGGACGAAGACACTTCGTCTGGTCGTCCTTGCAGGTCGTCCATAGTGAAAACTCGAATTGATTCCGGAGTTCAATACTCGCTCGCCATGCAGGTCCTGCTCTCTGGCAGAGTCGTGTCGCTTACGGTTTTCGGACAGGAGAACGGCGTGACTGGCCTGAGAGATAGCTCGGTCTTCTCCGAATGTCGGCGCAACAATCTTGTGGGCCCAAATTTGGAGGGTTGGGCGGTCGATCCATTCGAGGATTCGCCGATTGACCCCTTCCCTATGAACCTGTCCGAGCTCAGAGACCTTGACGAGAAGTTCCCCCTTCACCCCCTAAGCGAGCTCCGTCAGTTTGCCCGGTTTGTTTTGAGCAACAACTGATCTGTGGGCGCCGGGGTTGAGGGGCTGAAGATCTGACGTCGGCTCGGATGTTCGGGCGGGTGACGCCAGGCTCTTCTCGCTGGCCTCCTACCGATACGTCACCGTGTCGGAGAGCGGCTTGCGGCTCTCGTGGTTGGGGAGCGGGCCCACGCCCTCGGCGGCGTAGCCGAGGTCGAGCAGCATGAGGATCTCCTCGTTCTCGGGCAGGTCCAAGCGCTCCTTGGCGAGGTCGGGGTCGAAGTTGTTCACCCAGCAGCTGTCGACGCCCGCGTCACGCGCGGCGAGGACCATGTGCGTTGCCACGATGGCCGCGTCCTCGATGCCGGAGTCGCGATTGCCGCCGGGATAGGAGTAGACGTTCGTCGCGTCGAAGGCGACGACAAGGACGGTCGGCGCGCCGTAGCGGCAGGGCGTGAGCCCGTCGATGACTTCAAGCGACTCGGCGCCCTGCAGCACGTAGACGTGCTGCTCCTGTAGGTTCTTGGCCGTGGGGGCGAGCCTGCCCGCCTCGAGGATCTGCGTGAGGGTCTCAGGCGCAACCTGACGGGACCCGTCGTACTTCTTGCACGAGTAGCGCTTGGCAATGACCTCGCCGAACTCCATGGTCCATCACTCCCTGTCTCGATTTTCTTGACGCAATCATACGACGCCGGGAGCCGAGCATTCTGGAGAACGGGGCGCTATGGAGGGCTATGAGTCCCTCCGGGGCTTCCAGGCGCCCTCCTCGAAGTCCCAGGACAGCTCGGTCACGCTGCCGTCCTCGCTCTCTATCGTGCGTGTGGCCTCGACGAGACTCGCGGAGGCCTGCTCTCCGTATCCGAGAAACGCCCAGGACGACTCGTGGACCTGCAGCGACAGCGTGACGAGGCCACGCTCCGTCTCGATGTGGCATGTGACATCCTCGCACGTCGCGTCGAGCGTGGGCTGTTCGAAGATGCGGTAGGTGGCGACGTCCGGGAGTATCTCTCCCGGGAGCGCTCGTGCGCAGAACTCGTTGACGGTCCGCTCGATGACGTCGTTGTATCGGTAGGTGACTCGCATCGTCACTCCCTTCGGGCGGGATGGGACTGCTCGGGGCAGCCTAGCGCAGTACGGCGTCGTTCAGCTCGACCAGCGCGCGGGCGCGCTCCTGACCCTCGATGGCCTCCTCGAGGCGCCTCTGGTAGTAGGTCATGCCGTTCTCGGTGATGTCTATCCTCAGGCCGATCTCCGCCTGCTGGAAGAGGTGGAGCGCCCGCAGCGGGTCGCGCTTGACGCCCTGCGCGACCGCCTCTGCGTCGATGAGCAGATTGGCGATGCGTATCGCGGGCTGGGCGAACTCCGCGAGGCCCTGCGCGAGCTCGAGGCTCCGCTCCCAGAGCGCCTTGGCCTTCATGACGTCGCGCTCTCCCGTGACGCCGCGGCTGTATATGTCCCCCAGCTTGTAGACGGCCTCGCTGGAGGGCGCGAGGGCGGCCGCCAGCGCATAGTAGCGATAGGCCTTCCCGAGGTCCTTCTCGCCCGTGCGTCCGTACTCGTAGATGTAGCCGAGGTTGACGATGGACTGGTAGCAGCCGTGCGCCATGGCCATCTCGTAGAGCTCCGCCGCCCTGGCGTAGTCCTGCTCCGCGAGCTCTCCCATGTAGTAGAGGGCGCCGAGGTCGTTCATGCAGGCGCCGCTGCCCGCGCTGATGCCCAGCTTGTATCCGAGGGCCAGCACCTCCGTGACATGCTCGTCGTAGCGCGCGGCATCGCGGATGCGCGCGGAGTTCTGGGCGACGAAGTGGGCGAAGACGTCCCCGTCCCCTGAGAAGAGAACCTGGCCCAGCTCCCTGAGCAGGTCTTCCGCGTTCTGGGCCTCCGCCTCGTCGCGATAGTGCTCGTTCGACTCGTGAATCGTGAGCTCGGTGCTCGTGAGCTCCGCCAGTCGCTCGAGGTCGCGTTTCGTAGGGAGATACTCTGCCTCGCTCATGTGGGCTCCTTTGTCGAGGTCTGCCTTTCTCGCAGCGTAGCCGTCCGACCGGACAACAATTGGGCTACAGCTCCACGGCGCTGATCCCCTCGGCCTCGAAGCGGCGGCCGAGCTCCTCGATGATCGCGACGCCGGCGCTGCACCCGATGCGCGTTGCGCCCGCCCGGACCATGTCGAGGAACTGGTCGGCCGTGCGGATGCCGCCGGCCGCCTTGACCTGGATATCGGGGGCGACGTGCGCGCGCATGAGACGGACGTCCGCGACGGTCGCGCCGCCGGTGGAGAAGCCGGTGCTCGTCTTCACGAACGTGGGGCCGACCCGGTTGGCGACCTCGCACAGGGCGACCTTCTCGTCATCCGTGAGCAGGCAGTTCTCAAAGATCACCTTCGAGGGGACGGGCTCGGGGCGGCTTGCCCCCGCCTCGCGGCACGCCTCGACGATCCGCCTCATCTCGTCCTCGACGTAGTCCCAGTTTCCGGCCTTGACCTCGGTGAGGTTGACCACGTAGTCGATCTCGTCGGCCCCGCTGGCCAGGGCGTCGCGCGTCTCGAACTCCTTCGTCGCGACGCTCTGCTGACCGAGGGGGAAGCCGATCGCGGCGCCCACGTGGACGTCGGTGCCGGCGAGAAGCGCGGCGCAGCGCGCGGACTGGCCGGAGTTGATTGCGACCATCCTGAAGTGATGGCGCCTCGCCTCGTTGCAGAGGCGCTCCATGTCGGCGACGGTCGCGTCGGGGCGGAGGTTGGTGTGGTCGACGAGCCGGGCGAGGTCGTCGAGGGTGTAGGTCCTGGCCATGGGGTCTCCTCTCGTTCGAGCCGCGCGCGGCTAGCGCACGACCACGCTCTTCTCGCCGCGCGGGACGGCGCGGCCGATGACGGCGGCGGGAAGGCCCTCGTCGCGCAGGGCCCCCACGAGCCGCCCCGCGTCCTTCTCGCCCAGCGCCACAAGCAGGCCGCCGGAGGTCTGCGGGTCAAAGAGCACGTCGGTAAGGTCGAGCGGCAGCGCCTCCGCGAGCGCCACGCGCGGGCCGAAGAAGTCCCGGTTGCGGTAGGCACCGGCGGGGATGAGACCGAGCGCCGCCATCTCGCGGGCGCGCGCCATGACGGGCACGGCGGCGGCGTCGACCTCGAGCGTCACGCCCGAGGCCTCGGCCATCTCGCAGGCATGCCCCATGAGCGAGAAGCCCGTGACGTCGGTGGCCGCGTGCGGCCAGAAGCCCAGCTCGCGCGCCAGGCGGATCGGCGCCTCGTTGAGCGTGGTCATGGAGTCCGTGGCCACGCGCACGCCGGCGTCGTCCAGAAGCCCGCCCTTGTGCGCGGTGGTGAGGACGCCCGTGCCGAGCGCCTTGGTGAGCACGAGCGTGTCGCCGACCTGCGCGCCGCCGTTCTCCAGGCGCTCGTCCAGCGCGACGAACCCCGTCACCGCGAGGCCGTACTTGGGCTCGTGGTCGTTGATCGAGTGGCCGCCCGCCACGACGCACCCGGCTCGCCGGCACGTCTCGGCGCCGCCGGCCAGGATCTGCCCGGCGACCTCGATGCCCAGGCAGTTGGGGAAGCACAGGAGGTTGAGAGCGAGCGCGGGCCGCCCGCCCATCGCGTAGACGTCCGAGAGCGCGTTGGTGGCCGCGACCTGGCCAAACAGGAACGGGTCGTCCACCATGGGCGGGAAGAAGTCCGTCGTGGCGATGAGGCCGCGGCCGTCGCCGAGGTCCCACACGCAGGCGTCGTCGGAGGCGTCGAAGCCCACCACGAGCTCTGGCGCGTCCAGCCGCGGCAGGCCCGCCAGCACGCCGGCGAGCTCGCCCGGCGCGATCTTAGCCGCGCAGCCGGCGGCCTCCACGAGCTCCGTGAGCCTCACGCCTGTCATGTCCATGTCAGCTCCGTTTCTTTGCTGGTCCGCAGCGAAGGCGCTGTCTGGGAATCCGGGAGGTTCCGCAGCCGGTCGTCGGGTGCGTCCCGGAATTGGCGACCTTCCCGCGTCCGACGTTCTTCTCGTCCTGGAATCGGGAACCTTCTCCGGGCGCATGGCGTCCAGGCACGGGAACCTCCCGAAATTTGGGACGCGCGGGCGAGAAACCCGGCGATTCCGGGACGACCGACCACGGCGAGCCCCGGCACAAGGGCGCCCCGGACGTGGTCGGGGGCGTCCGGGGCGTGCCGAGTCGGGTCATGCAGGAGGCGCTAGTTCTCGTCAGCCGCGAGGGAGGAGTCGCACTCCGCGCGGGTCCGCTCGATGCGGCGCAGGAGGCTCTCCTTGTGCTCGTAGGTGTGGGAGCGCGCGATGTCGCCGGCCTCGTGCGTGATGTAGCGGAAGAAGTAGTGGCCGTCGAAGTCCTCGTAGATGCGAAACTTGGGCGTCTCCTCGCGGTCGAACGCGTCGATCGTGCTGTCCTCGATCTCCGCGTCGGCGGCGGAGGCGCGCACGCACTCGATGCCGTGCAGGCACTCGTCCTTGGACGGGAAGATGATCGACGACATGAGGATGTGCCCGTTGGAGGCGCAGAGGTTGAAGCAGTAGCGGCCCTCGTTCTCAACCACGACGTACTGTCCCATGAGTATCACCACCGTAAGGTCGTAGCGAACAGATTATTCCTTACACTATCGTGACACGCCCCGTACCGTGGCAACAAGTACGCAGGCGGTCGGTTTTGTTCGGGGAGGAGAGCGGCGCGCCTTCTCAGCGGAATACGGGCAGGAAAAGTAGGGTAGTATCTCTGTACATCCCCCGAAAAGACGGGTCGGCGTGGTCGGGGGACGCGCCGGCCCACCAGGACGCAAAGACCCCGGTCGCCGTGGCGGCCGGGGTCTCGTCGTGTCTGGGTGACGACCTCTTTGCGGGAGCGCTCTCGCATACGTCAGAGTTCCTAGAGCGTCAACTGGGAAAAGGCCGCTGGAACTCTGAGATATGCGAGAGCGCTCCGGCTTCCGGGCTGGAAGGGCGGGCGAGAAGAACCTCTCGCCGTGGCGTCTAGCGGGCCTCTCCGCGCAGCGCGGCGTCGCGGCCGGCGTCGAAGGCTGCGAGGTTGGCCTCCACCGTCGCGGGCGGCACGCAGGCGCGCACGGCGTCGCGCCAGAGCTCGGCGTCGAAGGGCAGCGCCGTGGAGAGCGCGCCCACGAGCACCACGTTGGTGGAGCGGGGCGTGCCCAGCCCGCGTGCGATCACGCCGGCGTCCAGCAGGTGGGCGCCCATCTCGCGCAGGCGCTCGTCCACGCGCTCGGGCATCTGGAAGTTGCCGATGTTCACGGAGACGGGCGTGATCTCCTCGTCGTTTACGAACATGGTGCCGCCCTCGGCGAGGTAGTGCTGGGCGCGCAGGGCCTCCACGGCCTCGAAGGCCACCACCACGTCGGCGCAGCCGTCGTCGCAGACCATGGTGGCGACGTGCTCGCCCAGGCGGATGACGGTGCTCACCGAGCCGCCGCGCTGGCTCATGCCGTGGATCTCAGAGACCTTGACGTCAAGGCCCGCGCCGGCGGCGACCGTCGCCAGCAGCTTGCCCGCGAGGATCGTGCCCTGGCCGCCCACGCCCACGAGGAGGATGGTCTTGGTTCCGTGCAAAAGTGCCTGTCCCCTCTGCACGTTCTTCTCGGTATCAGCCATTGCTTACTCCTTCGTGATGCAGCCGAACGGGCAGGACTGGACGCACTGGTCGCACCCGACGCACTGCGTGGGGTCGATGGCCGCGGTGCCGTCCTTGGCGCGCCCGAGGGCCGGGCAGCCGATCTTGATGCACTGGCCGCACGCGCGGCAGTCGCGGATGGTGGGCTGCTTGCCGCGGCTGCGGTCGATGAGGCGGCACGGCGCCTTGAAGACGATGACGGAGAGCTGCTCGGTGTTGGCCACGGCGGCCTTGAGCGCGGCGCGCACGGCCTGGAGGTCCTGGGCGTCAACCTCGACCACGTCCTCCACGCCCATCGCGCGGCACAGGGCGAGAAGGTCGAGCGCCTTGCCGCTCGGGTTGTCCAGCGGACCGATCTTGTGCGAGCTGTCCGTGAGGGTGACGCCGTTCACGGGGTTGCCCTGCGTGCCGGTCATGGCCGTGGTGCGGTTGTCCAGGATGCAGAGGGTGCCGGTGCCGCCGTTGTAGATGGTGCCGAGCATGCTCGTGATGCCGGAGTGCGCGAAGGTGGAGTCACCGATGACGCCCACGACCGGACGGCCGGTGCGCTCGGGCGCGCCTGCGAGTTCCATGCCGTGCGCCATGGAAAGCGAGGCGCCCATGTCGATGACCGTGTGGCACGCGCCGTAGGGTGCGACGGCGCCGAGCGTGTAGCAGCCGATGTCGCCGGTGACGATGGCCTTGAGACGGCGCAGCTCGCAGAAGACGAGGCGGTGCGGGCAGCCGGGGCAGAACGCCGGCGGGCGCGGCGGGAGGTCCGTGGCTGCGTCGAGGTGCGCGGGCTGTTCCACGCCGAAGGAGGCGCGGATGACCTGGGGCTTGAGCTCGCCGGCGACGGGGAGCGGCGCGACGGGCGGCTCGGCGAGCGTGATGCCGAGGGCGCGGACGCGCGAGGAGAAGTAGTCGCTGGCCTCCTCAATTACGTAGCACGCGTCGACGGATGCGGCAAAGTCGGCGAGCGCGCGGGCGGGTAGCGGCCAGGCGAGGCCGAGCTTGAACGTGGAGGCCTCGGGCAGCGCCTCGCGGACGTGCTGGTAGACGGCACCGGCGCAGATGACGCCGATCTTCTCGCTGCGCATCTCCGTCTTGTTGAACGGGCAGGCCTCGGCGTACGCCTCGAGCTCGGCCTGGCGCTCATCCACGACCACGCGGCGCTTGACCGCGTTGGCCGGCATCATGACGTACTTGGGGATGTCGTCCGCGTAGTCGCGCGGGGCCACGGCCTCGCGCGCGCCGGACGCCGAGACGAGCGTGCGGGTGTGCGCGATGCGCATGGTCTCGTGCAGCATGACCGGTGTGTCGAAGCGCTCGGAGAGCTCGAAGGCGGCACGGGCCATCTCGTAGCAGTCCTGCGAGTCGGCGACGTCGAGGCAGGGGATGCGGCCGAAGGCGGCGTAGAAGCGCGAGTCCTGCTCGTTCTGGGACGAGTAGCAGGACGGGTCGTCTGCGGCGAGAAGGACGAGGCCGGCGTTCACGCCGGTGGCCGCGGCGGCCATGAAGGGGTCGGCTGCCACGTTGACGCCCACGTGCTTCATCGTGACGAGCGAGCGGACGCCGGCGATGGCGGCGCCGAGGCCGACCTCGAAGGCGACCTTCTCGTTGGGGGACCACTCGCAGTAGACGTCGTCCTTGCGCACGAGGGCCTCGAGCGTCTCGGTGGACGGGGTGCCGGGGTAGCCCACGCCCACGGCCACGCCGGCCTCCCAAGCGCCCTGGGCGATGGCCTCGTTGCCGGACATGAGGTGCTTGTCCATGTCTCTCCTCTCCTGGGATGATTCAAAAGGGGTCTGTCCCCAATTGAATCACTGTCACTCTCTCCTAGCGGCGCGTCTCGCGCGCGACGAGGGCGTCGGCCCCGTACTTGGCGCGCAGCGCCGGCTTCTCTATCTTGCCCGTCGGGTTTCTCGGCACGGGCGCAAAGATGACCGTGCGCGGCCGCTTGTAGCGCGGCAGCCTCTTGCAGAACGTCGTGACGTCGTCCTCGGTGAGCGTGGCGCCCGCCTTGAGCTCGATGACCGCGGCCGGGATCTCGCCCAGGCGCTCGTCGGGCAGACCGATCACGGCCACGTCCTTGATCGCGGGGTGACCCATGAGGAAGTCCTCGATCTCCACGGGGTAGATGTTCTCGCCGCCCATGATGACGACGTCCTTCTTGCGGTCCACCAGCCAGTAGAAGCCGTCCTCGTCCTGGCGCGCCATGTCGCCGGTGTGCAGCCACCCGTCCACGAGCGTCTCGGCCGTGGCCTCGGGGTCCTTGTAGTAGCACTCCATGAGGCCGGGGCCCTGCACACAGAGCTCGCCGACCTCGCCGGGCGCGACCTCGGCGCCGTCCTCGCCCACGATCTTGCAGCTCCAGCGGTAGCCGGGCACGCCGATCGCGCCCACGTGGTCGATGTTCTCGAGCCCCAGGTGCACGCAGCCCGGGCCCATCGACTCCGAGAGGCCGTAGTTGGTGTCGTAGTCGTGGTGCGGGAAGACCTCGCGCCAGCGGCGGATCAGGCTCTCCGGGACGGGCTGCGCGCCGATGTGCATGAGGCGCCACTGGTCCAGGTGGTAGTTGTCCAGCCGCACCGTGCCCTCCTCGAGCGCCACGAGGATGTCCTGCGCCCAGGGCACGAGCAGCCACACGATCGTGCAGCCCTCGTTGGAGACGGTCTCCAGCACGGTCTTGGGTGAGACGCCGCGCAGGAGCACGCCGCGGCCGCCCACCATGAGGCTGCCCAGCCAGTGCATGCACGCGCCCGTGTGGTAGAGCGGCGGGATGCACAGGAACACGTCGTCGTGGGTCTGGTGGTGGTGCGTCTGCTCCATCTCGGCCGCCTGCGTGAGGCTCTGGTGGTGGTGCAGGATGGCCTTGGGGAAGCCCGTGGTGCCGGAGGAGAAGTAGATGGCGGCGTCCTCGTCCTCGGAGAGCGGGACGCGCGGGTCCGCCGATGAGCACAGGCTTGCCAGCTCGCGGTAGCTCTCCGCCCAGGTGGGGCAGTCGTCGCCCACGAAGAAGAGCAGGCGGCCCGCCTGGATGCGGTCCACGATCTCCTCCACGCGGCCGATGAACTCCGGTCCAAAGACGAGGATGTCCACGTCCGCCTTGTCCAGGCAGTACTCGATCTCGTCCGCGGAGTAGCGGAAGTTCAGCGGTACCACCGTGGCGCCCGACTTGAGCACGCCAAAGTAGAGCGGCAGCCACTCGATGCAGTTGTAGAGCAGGATGGCCACCTTGTCGTCCTTGTGCACGCCGCGGGACAGCAGCAGGTTGGCAAAGCGGTTGGCCTTCTCGTCAAAGACAGACCAGGTCATCTCGCGGCGGAACGGCTCGTCGTCGGTGGTCTCCACCAGGTCGTAGTCGCGCCAGGTGATGTGGCGGTTCTCGCGCCGCTCGGGGTTGACCTCCACGAGGGCGACCTCGCTCGGGTACTTCTCGGCGTTGGCGCGCAGCATGTCGACGATGGTCATGTTCTGGCCTTTCGGGTCTTGTCACACGGTCCCCACATCATAGCCCGCCGCCGCGGGCGAGAAGGACGTGCGTGCCGCGCGCGTAACGCGACCGTGACGTGCCGGCGCGATGTTCTTCTCGCCCTGTGCGCGTGTCCGCCAATACGCGACTTTCAACGTTTCGAGGCCCGATTCCGTGCGAAATCGCGTATTGAGCGTTGCCAGTACGCGACTTCCAACGTTTTAACCGTCCAAAACGTTGGAAGTCGCGTATTTGTATCCCGGAATGCGGCCCGAGCCGTGTGCTACCCTCGTGGCGAGAAGAACCGCGGACCCGGGAGGTCATATGCGACGGCTGCTCGTGGTTGAGGACGACGCGCGCCTGCGCGACGAGCTCTGCGTGCTGCTCGCGCGCAACGGCTACGAGGCCACGGCGCTCACCACCTTCGACGACGTCGCCGAGCAGATCCTGGCCGCGGCGCCCGACCTGGTGCTTCTCGACCTCAACCTGCCCGGCGTCGACGGCACCTACGTCTGCCGCGAGGTGCGCCGCCGTAGCGCCGTGCCCATCGTCGTGGTGACCTCCCGCGACAACGACATGGACGAGCTGCTCACGCTCTCGTTCGGCGCGGACGACTTCGTGCCCAAGCCCTACAACGACCAGGTCCTTCTCGCCCACGTGGCGACGGTCCTCAAGCGCAGCTACGGCGAGGGCGCCGCCTCCGCGGAGCTCACGCACGCCGGCGTCACGCTCGACACGGCGCGCTGCAGCGTGAGTTACCAGGGCCGTACGGCCGAGCTCACCAAGAACGAGCTGCGCATCCTCGCGCTGCTCATGCGCAACGTCGGCGCGGTCGTGAGCCGCCAGCGCATCCAGGAGGAGCTCTGGGCCTCCGACGAGTTCGTGGACGACAACACGCTCACGGTGAACGTGAGCCACCTGCGCTCCACGCTCGCCAAGATCGGCGTGGAGGACTTCGTGCGCACCAAGCGCGGCATGGGCTACCTGGTGGAGTAGGGGGCGAGAAGAACGTGGGCTTTGGCGCCTACATCGCCGACCGGCTGGTGCCGCTCGCTGTGGGCGCGGTGGCGCTCGCGTTTGCCGCGCTGGTCATGGTCGTGTACGGGCTGGACGCGGCGGCGGTGGCCTTTGTCTGCGGCGTGCTCGCGCTCGCAGCGGCCGCGGCGCTCGTGCTGGACTGGCTGCACCGTCGCGCGTTCTACCGGCGGCTCGAGGACATGCTGAGCTCGCTGGACGAGACCTACCTCGCCACGGAGCTCACCGAGCGCCCCTCCTTTCCCGAGGGCCAGCTCCTCTACGACGCCCTCGACCGCGAGTCCCGCGCCATGCGCGACCGCATCGCCGCGGCGCGCCGCCGCTCGCGCGAGTACCGCGAGTACGTGGAGACCTGGGTGCACGAGATCAAGACGCCGATCGCGGCCGCGCGGCTCGTGGCCCGCAACAACCCCTCGCCGGCCACGGAGTCCATGGACGCCGAGCTGGACCAGATCGAGGGCTACGTGGAGCAGGCGCTCTACTACTCGCGCGGCACCTCGCTCGACCGCGACTTCCAGATTCGCCAGGTCGTGCTGGCGGAGGTGGTGCGCGACGCGCTGCGCCACAAGGCCCGCACGCTGATCGACGCGCACGTGGCGCCCGAGCTGGGTGAGCTCGACTACACGGTGCGCGCCGACCCCAAGTGGCTGTCGTTCGTGATCGGCCAGGTGCTCGTGAACGCCGCCAAGTACCGGGGCGAGAAGGACGGCGAGGGTCGCGTCCGCATCTGGGCCGAGCGCCGTGAGACCGGCCTCGACGCCTGGGAGACGGTGCTCGCGATAGCCGACGACGGGATCGGCATCCCGGCCGCGGACGTGGGCCGCGTCTTCGACAAGGGCTTCACCGGCGAGAACGGCCGTCGCTTCGCGCGCTCCACCGGCATGGGCCTCTACCTCGTGCGCGAGCTCTGCGACAAGATGGGCGTGCGCGCGTGGCTCGAGTCCGAGGAGGGCGTCGGCACCACGGTCTTTCTTGCCTTCCCCGACAGCGCGCGGCAGTGAGCCAAAGGGGCCGTGCAAAGGGGACAGTCACTTTTGCACGCTACGAAGGGAAGCGTGCAAAGGGGACAGTCACTTTTGCACGGCCAACCTTGCGAAAGCGTAAGGGAGCGATAAGCCCGTTCGATGGCACCGTCCTGCTCGCCGGGCGAGTATGGTCGTGTACCAGAAGGCCAACCGAGAGGAATCGCAATGGCACCTTCGCACGCCCAGCCCGCGCAGCCCGTCCTGTCCTGCCGGGACGTCGAGAAGCTCTACGGAACCCGCGACAACGTCACGCGCGCCCTCGACGGCGTGTCCTTCGACGTCGCCGCCGGCGAGTACGTCGCTATCATGGGCCCGTCCGGCTCGGGCAAGACCACGCTCCTGAACTGCGTCTCCACGATCGATCGCCCCACCTCCGGCCACATCTACGTGGACGGCCAGGACATCACCGCCCTGCGCCCGGGCCAGCTCTCCCGCTTCCGCCGCGAGCGCCTGGGCTTCGTCTTCCAGGACTCCAACCTGCTCGACACCCTCACCGCGCGCGAGAACATCGCGCTGGCGCTCACGATCAACCACACGCCCGCCAAGGAGGTCGCGGCCCGCGTGGGCGGCGTGGCCCGTCGCCTGGGCGTCGCCGACGTGCTCGACAAGTTTCCGCACGAGATGTCCGGTGGCCAGAAGCAGCGCGTCGCCGCGGCCCGCGCCATCGTGACCGATCCGTCGCTGGTCCTGGCCGACGAGCCCACCGGCGCGCTCGACTCGCGCAACTCGCGCCTGCTCCTGGAGAGCCTCGAGGAGCTCAACGACGCCGGCGCCACGATCATCATGGTCACGCACGACTCCTTTGCCGCGAGCTACGCCCGCCGCGCCCTCTTCCTCAAGGACGGTCGCGTCTGGAACGAGCTCGTCCGCGGCACCAAGACGCGCAAGACCTTCTTCAACGAGATCATGGACGTCGTGTCCTTCCTGGGAGGGGAGGGCGCAGATGTACGCTAGGATCGCCCTCGGCAACGTCCGCAAGTCCTTCAGGGACTTCTCGGTCTTCTTCCTCACGCTGGCCTTTGGCGTCTGCGTCTTCTACGCCTTCGGCTCCATCACCGACCAGGCCGCCGTCATCCAGATGGCCGCCGACCAGCGCCGCATGGTGCAGGCGCTCGCCGACCTCCTCTCCGGCCTCTCCGTGTTTGTCGTGATCATCCTCGGGTTTCTCGTGGTCTACGCCAACCGCTTCCTCATCCGGCGGCGCAAGCGCGAGTTCGGCATCTACCTCACGCTCGGCATGGACATCCGCCACGTCTCCTGGATCATCGTCATAGAGACGCTCGTCGTGGGCGTGGTCGCGCTCGGCGTGGGCCTGCTTCTGGGCCTCGGGCTCTCGCAGGTCATGATGTACGTCACGGCGGGGCTCTTCGAGGCCACGATCAGGGGCTTCGTCTTCGCGTTCTCGCCGGCCGCGGCGCTCTCCACGGTGGCGTGCTTCGCGGGCATCTTCCTCGTGACGCTCGTCTTCAACGTGTCCACGGTCAGCCGCTATAAGCTCATCGACCTCATCAACGCGGACAAGGTGAGCGAGAAGGTCCGTCTGCGCAGCCTGCCGCTCTCGGTGGTGCTCTTCCTCGCGTCGCTCGCGCTCATCGGCGTGGCGTACAAGGTCCTGCTCGAGCACGGCATGATGGAGGAGGGCCCGTACTTCGCGATCGCCACGGGGCTGGTCACGGTGGGCACGCTGCTCTTCTTCTTCTCGATCTCCGGCTTTGCCCTGCGCGCGCTCCAGGCGAGCCCGCGCACCTACCTCTCCGGCCTCAACATGTTCGTGATGCGCCAGCTCAACAGCCGCATCAACACCGCGTGGCTCTCCATCTCCCTGGTGTGCGCGATGCTCTTCCTCGCCATCTGCGGCGTGTGCACGGGCTTTTCGGTGGCAACGGGCATGAACGAGAGCCTGCGCGTGGGCACGGCCTACGACATGTCACTCATAAGCTACCCCATGGGCATGGCCGTGCAGGATGCCGCGCCGTACGAGAAGGACGGCCCGGCCGCGGCGGACGGCTACGACGCCATCGCCCGCCTGCGCGCGGACATCCCCGACTACGACGAGCTCTTCCGCGACGCCGTCCAGGTCAACCAGTACACCTACGACGCCGACGGCAACCCGATCGTGGACACCACCGTGGAGGAGCTCTTTGCCAACACGGACTTCACCGGCAACGCCACCGTGCAGACCATGATGCAGGGCAACACCGACCAGCGCCTCACTGTGGTGCCCGTCTCCGAGTACAACGCCCTGGCCAAGATGGCGGGCGAGAAGACCGTGGAGCTCGCGGCGGGGGAGTGCCTGCTGTGGAACGACCTCTCGTCCCTCGACGAGCTCTGGGACGCCGTGACTGAGCAGAACCCGGAGGTCGAGGTCGGCGGCAAGACACTGCGCTTTGCCGCCGAGCCGCTCGTGCACCTGCTCTTCTCGGACACGACCGCCGGCGGCACGGTCTCCGGCGCGCTCGTGGTCCCGGACGACATGGTGCCCGCGGGCGCCGGCCCCAGCGTCACCGTGGTTGACCTCATGTACAACGGCGAGCGCACCAAGGTGGAGCCCGCTGCCGTCGCCGCAATCGACGAGGCCTATGGCGACATCATTGGCCAGGGATCCACGCTCGACGCCTGGCCGGTCTGGAACCTCACGACCGCGCAGGGGCTGCTCGACCAGTCCTCCGGCACCACCGTCGTGGTCACCTACCTGGCCATCTACATCGGCGTGGTCCTGCTCGTGTGCTGCGCGACGGTGCTCGCCCTGCAGCAGCTCTCCGAGGCGGCGGACAACGTGGGCCGCTACCGCGTGCTTTCTGAGCTGGGAGCCGAGAAGCGCATGATCGACCACGCCCTTCTCGCCCAGATCGGCGTGTACTTCCTCTTCCCGCTGGTGGTGGCCATGGCGCACGCGGCAGTGGCGCTCTCCGTGGTGAACGACATCGTGGCGCTGCTCACGGGCTTCCAGATCGGCACGGCGCTCGCGGGGACGGTCGCCTTCGTCGTGGCGCTCTACGGCGGCTACTTCCTCGTGACCTACCTCACGTCACGCTCCATGCTCTCCCGGGCGTAGTTTCACGCCCCGTGCAACGTGCCTCCCGCCGCGGGGTACCATCTCATCGTCCGCAACCAAGCGAGAGGAGTTCCTCATGGCACGCGTCTTCATCAGCCCGAGCAGGTACGTCCAGGGTCCCGGCGAGCTCGCCCGCCTCGGCGACTACACCAAGGCCTACGGCGCCCACGCGCTCGTGGTCATCTCCGCCGGTGGCCTGCGCCGCTTCGGCGACGTGGTCTCCAAGAGCCTGGAGGACGCGGGCGTTGCCTGCACCTACGACAACTTCAACGGCGAGTGCTCCCAGGCCGAGATCGACCGCCTCGTCGAGGTGCTGCGCGGGTGCGGCGCCGACGTCGTCGTGGGCGTGGGCGGCGGCAAGATCTTCGACACCGCCAAGGCCGTGGCCGCGGCCGTGGACGTGCCCGTGGTGATCGTGCCCACGATCGCCGCCACGGACGCCCCGTGCTCGGCGCTCTCCGTCATCTACACCGATGACGGCCAGTTCAAGGAGTACCAGTTCTTCAAGCAGAACCCGAACCTCGTCCTCATGGACACCGACGTCATCGCCAAGAGCCCGGTGCGCCTGACGGTCTCCGGCATGGGCGACGCGCTGGCCACCTACTTCGAGGCCCGCGCCTGCAAGCGCTCCGACGCCACCACCTGCGCCGGCGGCCACGTGACCGAGGCGGCCATGGCGCTCGCCCAGCTCTGCTACGAGACGCTCATCTCCGACGGCGTGAAGGCCAAGCTCGCGCTCGAGGCCGGTGCCTGCACCGAGTCCGTCGAGAAGGTCATCGAGGCCAACACGCTGCTCTCCGGCCTGGGCTTCGAGTCCGCGGGCCTGGCCGGCGCGCACGCCATCCACAACGGCATGACCGCCATGCCCGAGACCCACGCCTACTACCACGGCGAGAAGGTCGCCTTCGGTACGCTGACGCAGCTCGTCCTGGAGAACGCCGACGAGCTCTACGAGGTGCTCGACTTCTGCGTGGAGGTCGGCCTGCCGGTGACGTTCGCGCAGCTCGGCGTCAAGGACGCGAGCTACGAGCGCGTGCTCGAGGTGGCCAGGCTCGCCTGCGCGCCCACCGACACCCTCGGCAACATGCCCTTCGAGGTCACGCCCGAGAAGGTCGCGGCGGCCATGCTCGCCGCCGACGCCTACGGTCGCGCCGCCCTCGGCGAGGAGTAGCTCCCGGCGCCCGGGATGCGCCGCAAACAAAAGCGGGGCCGGCGCCCAGATGGGAGCCGGCCCCGCAGCATGTGCGTGTGAGCTTGGACCTACGCGTCCTTCTCGCCCTCGAGCGAGGCGTAGAACGTGGCGTGGTCGAAGACGTCCTTGATGGTCTGGCCGTTGACGAAGGGGAGCGCGAGGAACTCGTCAACCGTGGGGACGAGCTCGGAGCAGTCGACGAAGTGGTTCTTCTCGTTGCGACGGCTGGTGTCCTGCGCGCGCCAGGACTCGTAGTTGCAATCCGTGAGGTAATAGACGCTGGAGCCGATCTTCATGTAGACGGAGTGGTTGCAGTGCAGGTACTCGACCAGACCCTCGTAGTCGATATCGAGAGCCTCGGCTGCCTTCTTTCCCATGGCGATCCCCTTTCGTCGGAGGCCAAACGGACGTTAGCAAGACTATAACCCGCGGCGCCGACGGTTATGCGCACGTTTGCAGATTGTTAGGCGAGCGTCTGCCGAGCGGCCAGCGGGCGGCGCGCCGCGCCCTCAGTCGGCGGTGCCGAGAAGAACGCGCTCCAGCTCGGCGGGCGTGTCCACGAAGGTGGTGGCGCCGGCGGCGAGAAGCTCCTCGTGCGTGCGGAATCCCCAGGAGCAGGTGACGCAGGGGCAGCCCACGTTGGCGGCGGTCTGGACGTCGACCTCGGAGTCGCCGACGTAGGCCATGCCCGCGCGGTCCGCGCCCATGCGCTCGAGGGCGGCGTTCACCATGTCCGGCGCGGGCTTCTTGCGGATGCCGCGCTCCTCGCACTCGCCGAGGACGGCGTCGAAGGCGCCCGGGAACTGGCGCGCGATGAGCTCCTGCACGGCGAAGTCGCCCTTGTTGGAGACCACCGCCAGGCGCACGCCGGCCGCGCGCAGGTGGGCCAGCATCTCCGGGATGCCGGGGTAGGGGCCGGTGTGGTCCTCGCAGTGGGCGGCGTAGTGAGTGCAGAAGTCCTCGTAGACGGCGTCCTGTTCCGCAGCGCTGGTGCCGGCGGGGACGGCGCGCTCGATGAGCTTGCGGATGCCGTTGCCCACGAAGCGCCGGACGTCGTCGAGCGTGTGCTTCGGCATCCCGTGCGCCGCGAGCGCGGCGTTGGTGGAGAGATGCAGGTCCTCGATGGTGTTCAGCAAAGTTCCGTCGAGGTCGAAGACCACGGTTTCGTAGGCAGGCATGGGTGCTCCTTCGGTTGGCCGCTGAAGAGGGTAGCACGTGCGCCGCCGCGAGGTTCTTCTCGCCGCGCGGGTTAGAAATACCGGCTCGTCCCCGTTCTTCTCGGCGCTTGGGTTAGAAATACCGGCTCGTCCCCCTTTCCCGCGCGGTTTCGACGGGGACGACGCGGTATTTCTAACCCGAACGGCCCGGCGGACGGGGACGACGCGGTATTTCTAACCCGTGCGCCGAGAGGGGACGCGCGTGCTTACGAAAACGGGGTTGTTGCAGCTCTCCCGTTCGGCGGCGCTTAAGAAACTGGGATCGTTGTAGGTCACGCGACGGCGAGAAAACCTTCTCGCTGACAAAACGCCTGTTGGTGTGAAGGCAGCACCAGGCCGGAGACCGCACCAACCTACAACAACCCCCAAACCGTAAGCACAGATTCCGCACCGACCTGCAACTACCCCAGATTCTTAAGCGCGCGCCTACGCCGCCGCACATGCCCTACGGCCGCGCGTTCCCTTTGTCGTAGTCGATCTTGAGGTCGCGTGGGGTGAGCTCGCACGGCGTCTTGCTGTCCAGACCGAAGAAGAGCTCCGTCAGCGGCACGCCCAGCCCGTCAGCGATCTTCACGAGAACGTCCAGCGTGACGTTGCTCTTGCCGCCGATGAGCTGGTTCAGATGCGAGCGGTCGACGCCGATCATGGCGGCGAGCTTGGACTGACTCAGGCCCTTGGCGCCAAGAAGCCCGTCGACGTTCTTGCCGACGCGTGTGCGAACGAGTTTGCAGGCCTCTCCGGTATCCATGCGCTCAAGGCTACCGACCCCTGCCATCCGCGCTGTTGGCTATAGACCACAGCTAGCCAATCTGATATAGCCTAACTGTTGAACATATCCAACAGTTGAGGCGAAGCGCATGGCAGGGCAGGTCAAATCAAGACAGCGTGTGACGGACTTCGGCGAGGTCTTCACCAACGAGCGCGAGGTCAACGCGATGCTCGACCTCGTGAAGCAGGAGACCGAGCGCATCGAGTCGCGCTTCCTGGAACCTGCCTGCGGAAACGGCAACTTCATCGCCGAGGTGCTGCGCCGCAAGCTTGCCGTGGTCCGGTCGCGCTACCGCAGGAGTCCGGGGGAGTACCAGCGCTATGCGTTCCTCGCCGTCTCGAGCATCTACGGCGTGGAGATCCAGCCGGACAACGCGCAGGAGTGCCGAGAGCGCCTCTACGACATCGTCGAGAAGGACGCGCGCTCGGCGATCAAGGGGGCCGTCGAGCTCGCGTTCCTCGACGCCGTCCGCTACGCGCTGGAGAAGAACATCCTCTGCGGCGACGCCCTGACCCTCAAGGACGCAAACGGCGAGCCCATCACCTTCGCGGAGTGGTCGCTCGTGACGGGCGACCTGGTCAAGCGGCGCGACTTCCTGCTGAGCGAGCTTCTTGAGGGCAACGTCGAGAAGGGCGGGCAGGCGTCGCTCTTCGGTGAGGCCAACGCCCTGTGGGAGTTCGACGAGGAGACCCAGGCCTACATCCCCGCAGCTATACGCGAGTACCCACCCACGGACTATCGGGAGGTGAGCCGCGTTGGCTAACCTTCTAAGGCGCGCGTACAACCCGGACGTCCTCACGTGTCTGGCCAACCTCTCCAACGACGAGGTCTTTACGCCGCCGGAGCTGGCGAACCAGGTGCTCGACCTGCTGCCGAAGGAGCTGTGGAGCGACCCGAGCGTCAAGATCCTGGACCCGTTCTGCAAGTCGGGCGTCTTTCTGCGCGAGGCGGCCAAGCGCTTCATCAAGGGGCTCGAGCCGATCTACCCCGACCTGCAGGAGCGCGTCGACCACATCATGCACGAGCAGCTCTTTGGCATCGCCATCACGGAGCTGACGTCGCTGCTCTCGAGGCGGAGCCTCTACTGCTCCAAGTTCCCCAACGGCCGCTTCTCCGTCAGCGAGTTCGACGGGGAAGAGGGCAACATCCGCTACCGCAACATCCAGCACACGTGGTCGGGCGGAAAGTGCGTCTACTGCGGCGCATTGGAGAAGGTGTTTCGCAGGGATCCGTCACTGGAGTCATATGCATATGAGTTCATTCACGTTAGGAATCCGGAGACGCTATTTGGTATGAAATTTGACGTTATTATTGGCAATCCGCCCTATCAAATGAGTTTTGGACTTGAAGGTGGGAATAGCGCGAACTCAAAATCGATTTACAATCTGTTCGTTAGCCAAGCGCTCAGCTTGAACCCCCGATATCTCTGCATGATTACCCCAAGCAGGTGGATGACGAAAACAGCTCAGGGTATTCCGGAGAGTTGGACTGATTCGATGCTGAAAGATCATCACTTTGAAGTAATCCATGATTTTCCAGATGCCAGCGCGTGCTTTCCAGGCGTAGAGGTCAAGGGCGGCGTTAGTTACTTTCTATGGAACCGAAGCTACAGTGGAAAATGCCACTACTACTACCATGAGCCTAATGGTGCAAAAATCAATGAAAGAATTGACTATCTCGACTCCTTAAATGCCGGGATAGTAATCCGTGATCCACGGGCGATTTCCATCATTCAAAAGATTGCTGCTGTCGAAGGCGAATACTATATCAATCCTGACAATAACTTTTCCGGCCTGGTTAGCCCAAAGCACTTTTTTGATGATGGAAAGGTGCTGACCTCCAATTGGAGAGGCTATGCTTCTGAGCCTGATACTGAGCACGCGATTAAGTACGTAATTAGCAAGTCAGTTACAGGTTCTTCTTCTGGATGGATATCAGAAGAACAGGTGCCGAAGCACCATGAGGTGATTCCTCTTCATAAGGTCTATATCCCAGCTGCAGGTGGTTCGGGAACCGATAGCCAAGTACTTGGCCATCCTGTTTTCGGTGAAGTCAACAGCGTTTGCTCGCAGACATATCTCGTGATTGGTTACAGACCAGAGAAGGCTCTTTCATCGGAAACCGAGTGCAGAAATGTAATGAGCTATATCTCAACTCGGCTATTCCGATTTCTTGTTAGTGTGAAAAAGAAGACTCAAAATGGACCGCGAGGGGTTTACCAATTTGTGCCGCTTCAGGATTTCACGCGCTCTTGGAGTGATGAAGAGCTTTATGAGAAGTACAAGCTAAGCAGTGACGATATAGCTCTGATTGAAGAGACGATTTCTCCGATGGACTTGGAGGGATGATGGCTTCCTCCTTCTTCCCCCAGCGCCCCGACGTCCATCCGCAGGTCTATGCCTATCGCGACCTCTATAGCGAGCATGACGGTCTCCTCAAGGTCGGTTTCACGCAGCATGACGTCGAGCGGCGCGTGGCGCAGCAGTTCCCGGTGATTCAGCCCGGCGAGGTCAAGCCCTACGAGATCGTCTTCTCCGAGTCGTCCATGCGCGACGACGGAACCTCCTTCACGGACCATGACGTCCACAAGCGGCTGGTCGCAAACGGCGTGGAGCCCGTGGGCGGCGAGTGGTTCCGCTGCACGGTGGAGCAGGTGCGCAACGCCTGGCTCGAGGTGCGCGACCGCAAGGACTACGAGAGCCGTCGCACGGAGAGCTTCTCCATGCGCCCCGAGCAGCGCGCCGCGGTGGAGAAGACCGAGGCCTACTTCAGGAGCTGCGAGATCCCCGGCTCCCACAACGCGCCCAAGTTCCTCTGGAACGCGAAGATGCGCTTTGGCAAGACGTTCGCCACCTACGAGCTCGCCAAGGACATGGGCATGAAGCGCGTGCTCGTGCTCACGTTCAAGCCGGCGGTCGAGGCCGCCTGGCAGGAGGACCTCGAGTGCCACATCGACTTCGACGGCTGGCAGTTCGTCGCGCGCGACGTGCGCACCTACGAGGAGTGCGACCTCTCGCGGCCCATCGTGTGCTTCGGCTCGTTCCAGGACTACCTCGGCGTGAACCGCGAGACGGGCGGCATCAAGGCCCGCAACCAGTGGGTGCACGACGAGGACTGGGACCTCGTCGTCTTTGACGAATACCACTTCGGCGCGTGGCGCGATTCTGCGAAGAAGCTCTTCTCGGAGCAGGACGACGACCGCGTGGACGACGCGGACGACGCCATGGCGGCGAGTGACGGCAACGCGCTCAACGAGACCTGGCTGCCCATCCAGTCACGCTTCTACCTCTATCTCTCTGGAACACCGTTCCGCGCGCTCAACTCGGGCGAGTTCATCGAAGACCAGGTCTTCAACTGGACCTACTCAGACGAGCAGTCCCACAAGGAGAGCTGGGTCGGGGCGGACAACCCCTACGAGACGCTGCCGCGCATGGTCCTCATGACCTATCAGATGCCGGACTCCATCACACGCATCGCCCGCCAGGGCGAGTTCGACGAGTTCGACCTCAACGTGTTCTTCTCGGCGGAGGGGCGCGGCGCGGCGGCGCGCTTCAAGTACGAGGAGTACGTGCAGAAGTGGCTCGACCTCATCCGCGGGTCGTTCAAGGAGACGGCGGTCGACGACCTCAAGAGGGGCGCCGAGAAGCCCCCGATGCCCTTCTCGGACGTGACCTTGCTCTCCACGCTCACGCACACGCTGTGGTTTCTGCCCAACGTGGCGTCCTGCGAGGCGATGGCCAACCTCCTCGCCCAGCGGCAGAACACGTTCTTCCACGACTACCAGGTAATCGTTGCGGCTGGGAACAAGGCGGGCATGGGCGTGGGCGCGGTCTGGCCCGTGCGGCACGCCATGGGTGACCCGCTCGCCACCAAGACGATCACGCTCTCGTGCGGCAAGCTCACCACGGGCGTGACCATCAAGCCCTGGAGCGGCGTGCTTATGCTGCGCAACCTCAAGAGCCCCGAGACCTACTTCCAGACGGCGTTTCGCGTGCAGAGCCCCTGGACCACGGTCACCGAGAAGGGCGAGACGCAGATTCTCAAGCAGCAGTGCTACGTCTTCGACTTCGCCCTCGACCGTGCGCTGGTCATGGTCTCCGACTACAGCTGCCGGCTCTCGGTCGACGAGACGAGCCCCGAGCGCAAGGTGGGGGAGTTCATCAAGTTCCTGCCGGTGCTCGCCTATGACGGCTCCACCATGCGCGAGGTCAACGCCGCCGACATCCTCGACACCATCACGGTCGGGTCCTCCGCGACGCTGCTGGCGCGCCGCTGGGAGAGCGCGCTTCTCGTCAACGTGGACAACGACACGCTGCGCCGCCTGCTCGGCAGCCCGGAGGCCATGCGCGCCCTCATGAGCATCGAAGGCTTCCGCAGCCTCAACTCCGACATCGAGACCATCATCAACAAGTCCGAGGCCGTGAAGAAGGCCAAGAAGGAGAAGGAGTCGCTCACCCCCAAGGAGAAGAAGCAGCTCTCCGAGGAGGAGAAGGAGTTCAAGAGCAAGCGCAAGGAGATCCAGGAGAAGCTCATCAAGTTCGCGACGCGCATCCCCGTGTTCATGTACCTCACGGACTATCGCGAGCAGTGCCTGAAGGACGTCATCACGCAGCTCGAGCCGGGGCTGTTCAAGAAGGTGACGGGTCTGGAGGTGCGCGACTTCGAGCTGCTGGTCTCGCTCGGCGTGTTCAACGATGCGGTCATGAACGACGCCGTCTACAAGTTCCGTCGCTACGAGGACGCGAGCCTGTCCTACACGGGCATCGAGCGCCACTCCTACGACGCGAGCGTGGGCCTCTTCGACACGGCGCTCTCGCGCGAGGACTACGAGGAGATGAAGCGGCGCGACTCGCGGGTGGAGCCGGAGGTCGCGGTTCCTCAGCTGGTGGAGCCGACGATCGTCGTCGAGAAGAGCGCGCCCGAGCCCGCGGCGGAGGCTTCCATTGCGCCGTCCGTTGCGATGCCCGCCCGCCCTTCTCGCCAGCAGCTTGACTCGGTCGAGGTCGGCGACGTCGTGCGTCACAAGGCGTTCGGCGAGGGCACGGTGGTGAGCCTCGACGAGGGTCACATCGTCGTCCACCTGGGCGGCAAAGACCGCATGTTCCCGTTCCCTGGAGCGTTCGAGCAGGGGTTCCTGGGGCTGTAGACCATCTACGGCGGTCGCGCGTTTGAAGTGCGCCCAGTGTGGTATAAGAGAAGTGGGCCCTTCGGGGTCTTCCAAGCGCCGGGGGCGTTTCCCCCGGCATTTTTTATATCGAGAGGGGCCGAGTTGCGAGAGCAGAGCGTCTTCGTGGATGAGTCTGGAGCCGACGGCTTGGACTCGGACTACTACCTCCTGACGCTTGTGTTCCATGACCAGAGTGTGCCATTGGCCGACGGTGTTTCTCGGTATGAGCAGAGCCTCGCGGCGCGCGGACTTCCCAATCTGCCCTTTCATGCCTCACCCTTGATGAACGGACACGACGACTACTCCTTTATGAGCGTGGAAGATAGGCTGCGGCTTCTTGCGGCGTTTCGCGTTCTGTTCCGATATCTCCCCATCCGCTACAAGACCTTCTCGTACCGAAAGCGTGAGTTTGCGGATGCCGAGCACCTCTCTGAGCGGATGCGTCGGGACGTGGTCAACTTCCTCTTTGACAATCTCGACTACCTGCAGCAGTTCGACCGGGTGAAGGTCTACTATGACGGCGGTCAGCACGCGGTGACGCAGGCGATCCACGATGCGCTCGAATACGCGCTCGCGCGCGAGGCGGTGGTGTATCGAGCCGCCACGCCTTCCGAGTACCGACTCTCGCAGGCGGCCGACTACGCCTGCGCGGTCGAGCTGACGGCGCTCAAGTACCAGGCTCACGAGGAGACCGCCACCGACCGTCGCTTCTTCGGCTCGTGGGGAACGTTCAGGAGAAACGTCCTCAAGACGGTGCGCAAGAAGGCGTTTGCGAGCACTCCGTAGGGTCCTTCTCGCCGCGCGGGTTAAAACTACCTCATTGTCCCCGTTCTTCTCGGCGCTTGGGTTAGAAATACCGGCTCGTCCCCCCTTCCCGCGCGGTTTCGACGGGGACGACGCGGTATTTCTAACCCGGACGGGCTCTCGGAGGGGGACGACGCGGTATTTCTAACTCCGACGGTGAGAAGGGCCGTGCGCCCGGCGCGATTATTGTGCTTCGGTTACGCCCGCGCCCCGCCCCGCCTGCCCGTAGTACAATCACCCCCGCTGCGACGTGCGCCGTCTACGTGCGTCGCGGCCATCCGGAAGGCGCCGCCCGTACGGCACGGGGCGGCAGGACGAGAAAGGCATTGCAGATGGACTCCCACACCATGCACACCCACACCTGCGGCGAGCTGCGCCGCGACCACATCGGCCAGACGGTCACGCTGACCGGCTGGGTCTGGCACCGCCGCGACCACGGCGGCCTCATCTTTGTTGACCTGCGCGACCGCGACGGCGTGACGCAGGTCTCCTTTGACCCGGAGCACTCCGGCGGCGAGGCGTTCCACGCGGCCGAGACCATCCGCTCCGAGTGGCCGATCAAGGTCACCGGCGTCGTCCGCGAGCGCCCCGAGGGGATGGACAACCCCAAGCTCGCCACCGGCGAGGTCGAGGTCCTCATCGACCAGATCGAGGTCCTCAACTCCTCCAAGACGCCGCCCTTCCAGATCGAGGACCACGTGGACACCTCCGAGGACGTCCGCCTGCGCTACCGCTACCTGGACCTCCGCCGCCCGCGCATGACGGCCAACCTCAAGATGCGCTCCGACTTCACCTTCGCGCTGCGCCAGGCGCTGCACGACCGCGAGTTCCTCGAGGTGGAGACCCCGGCGCTCTTCAAGTCCACCCCCGAGGGCGCGCGCGACTTCCTCGTGCCGTCCCGCACCCAGCCCGGTCACCTCTACGCGCTGCCGCAGTCCCCGCAGCTCCTGAAGCAGCTCCTCATGGTCGGCGGCGTGGAGCGCTACTACCAGGTCGCCAAGTGCTTCCGCGACGAGGACCTGCGCGCCGACCGCCAGCCCGAGTTCACGCAGGTGGACATCGAGATGAGCTTCGTCGAGCAGGATGACGTCATGGGCGCGCTCGAGGACGTGCTGTCCGACGCCTTCGCCAAGATGGGCGTCGAGATGCCGCGTCCGCTGCGCCGCCTGGACTACTGGGACGCGATGGACACCTACGGCTCCGACAAGCCGGACACCCGTTTTGGCATGGAGCTCCACGACGTGACGTCGATCTTCTCGGCCTCCAAGTTCAAGCTCTTCGCGAGCGCCGCAGCGACCGACGGCCAGTACGTCAAGGCCATCAACGCCAAGGGCGCCGGCGCCTGGCCGCGCGCGCAGATCGACAAGCTGGCCAACGTCGCCGCCGAGTTCGGCGCCAAGGGCCTCGCGTGGATCGCGTTCCGCGAGGACGGTTCCGTGAACAGCCCCATCGTCAAGTTCTTCTCCGACGAGGAGATGGAGGCCCTCAAGGCCGAGATGGGCGTCGAGCTGGGCGACCTCGTGATGTTCGCCGTGGCCGACCGCAAGACCTCCGACGAGATCCTGGGCGGCATGCGCCTGCACATGGCAAACGCGCTCGACGTGCCGCGGGAGGGCCACGACTTCCTCTGGGTGGTCAACTTCCCGCTCTTCCACTGGGACGACGAGACCAAGCGCTACGAGGCCGAGCACCAGCCCTTCACCCTGCCCACCGAGCTCGACGTCGAGAAGATCAAGGCCGACCCGCTGGCCATCGGCTCCGCGACGTACGACTTCGTCATGGACGGCTGCGAGGCGGGCGGCGGCGGCATGCGTATCCACAACTCCCAGATGCAGCTCGACATGCTCGAGCTCATGGGCTTCACGGTGGAGCGCGCCCGCGAGCAGTTCGGCTTCCTGATGGACGCCCTCGAGTACGGCGCGCCCCCGATGGGCGGCTTCGCGCTCGGCCTCGACCGCGTGTGCATGCTGCTCGCCGGCGAGGACTCCATCCGCGACGTCATGGCGTTCCCCAAGACGAGCTCCGGCAGCGACCTCATGTCCGACGCGCCGAGCGAGGTCTCCTCGAAGCAGCTCAAGGAGGTCGGCCTGCGCCTCCTGTAGCAAGCGACAAGAACGTCCGCTCCGGGCCCGTCTCCGCGCGATCGCGGCGGCGGGCCCGTTCTTCTCGTCCGCCCGTTGCGCTATAACGGTGTAAGGCGACGGTAAGGGGGCGGCTTGGACGGCGTGCGCCTCATAGCGCGGTTCCTGGGGCCGTATCGGCGGGACTTCCTGCTGGCCGTGTTGTGTGTGGCCGCCGAGACCTCGCTCGAGCTCTTCATCCCGATTCTCATGGCGCAGGTCGTGGACCAGGGCATCATGGCCGCTGACCTGCACGTGGTTCTCGCCAACGGCGCCCTCATGCTCCTCTGTGCGGCGGCCGCGCTCGCGCTGGGGCTGGCCTACGCGCGCTTCTCGGCCCGCGCCGCGATGGGCCTGGGCGCCAACCTGCGCGCGGCGGAGTACGCGCACCTGCAGACCTTCTCCTTCGCCAACATCGACGACTTCGAGGGCTCCTCGCTCGTGACCCGCCTCACCACGGACGTCACCGTCGTGCAGAACGCGCTCGTCACGGGCACGCGCCCGCTCGTGCGCGGTCCGTCGGCGCTGGTGGCGGGCATCGTCTACGCCTTCGTGATGTCGCCGGAGCTCGCCGTAGTGTTCTGCGTGGTCGTGCCGCTGCTTGCTGTCGCCATGTTCTCCGTGGTCGCGCGCGTGGCGCCGCGCTACCGCGTGCTGCAGCGCGCGATGGACCAGCTGAACGACGCTCTGCAGGAGGACCTCGCCGCCATCCGCGTGATCAAGGCCTACGTGCGCGAGGGTCACGTCGCCGAGCGCTTTGCCGCCGTGAACGAGCACCTGGCAGACACGGCCACGCGCACCTTCCGCACCGCGGTCCTGAACGTCCCGATCCTCCAGGGCGCCATGTACGCGACCAGCGTGGCCATCCTGCTCTTCGGCGGGCAGATGATCCTCGCCGGCACGCTCACCGTGGGCGCGTTCACGGGCTTCATGAGCTACGTCCTGCAGATCGTGAACTCGCTGATGATGATCTCCAACGTCTTCCTCATGCTCGCCCGCGCCGTGACCAGCGTGGAGCGCGTGAGCGAGGTGCTGGCCGAGGAGCCCACGCTCGTCTCGCCGCCGGGCGCGCTTACGGACGTGCCGGACGGCTCGGTCGTCTTTGACCACGTCTGCTTCAAGTATGCCCAGGACGCCGAGAAGGACGTGCTCTCGGACGTCTGCCTGGACATTTCCGCCGGCTCCACCGTGGGCGTGCTCGGCGGCACGGGCTCGGGCAAGACCACGCTCGTGCAGCTCGTGGCGCGGCTCTACGACGTGACTGCGGGCGCGGTGCGCGTGGGTGGTCACGACGTGCGTGCCTACGACCTCGCGGCGCTGCGCGATGCCGTGGCGGTGGTGCTGCAGAAGAACGTGCTGTTCTCCGGCACGGTTCGCGAGAACCTGGCCTGGGGCGACGCGGACGCCACCGACGAGCAGATGCTCGAGGCGTGCCGGCTCGCCCGCGCGGACGAGTTCCTGGAGCGCATCGGCGGGCTGGACGGGGTGCTCGGCCAGGGCGGCGCCGGCGTCTCGGGCGGGCAGCGCCAGCGCCTGTGCATCGCGCGCGCCCTGCTCAAGCACCCGCGCGTGCTCATCCTGGACGACTCCACGAGCGCCGTGGACATGGCCACGGACGCCGCGATCCGCGAGAACCTGGCGCGCCTCGCGGGGGTCACCAAGATCGTGATCGCGCAGCGCGTGGCGTCCGTGATGGACGCCGACAAGATCGTGGTGCTCGACGACGGGCGCGTCCACGCGTGCGGCACGCACGAGGAGCTTCTCGCCACCGACCCCATCTACCAGGAGATCTACGAGTCGCAGGTCGGCTCCGGGATCAGCGGGGAGGTGTCCTAGATGCCCGCTCGCGGAAACGCAGCTCCCTCGCGGCCGCACGACCTTCTCGCCACGCTGCGCGAGCTCCTGTCCTACATGAGCCACGCCCGCTGGCTTATGCTCGCGGTGGCCGTGCTCGTCACGCTGGCCGGTCTTGCCAACCTGCTCGGCACGTACATGATCAAGCCCGTCGTGAACGCCGTGGGGGAGGGCGACCAGGCGGCGTTTGCCCGCGGCGTGGCGGTGGCCGCCGTGATCTACGTGGTGGGCGTGGCGTCGGCCGCGGGCTACACGCAGCTCATGGTGCGCGCGGCGCAGCGCGTGGTCTTTGACGTCCGGCGCGACCTCTTCGCGCACATCGAGCGGCTGCCGCTCTCGTTCTTCGACCGGGCGCGCCACGGCGACGTGATGAGCTACTTCACCAACGACGTGGACACGGTCTCCGAGGCCCTCAACAACAGCTTCGCCAACCTCGTGCAGGCGGCGGTGCAGATCGTGGGCACGCTTGTGCTGCTGCTCGTGCTGGACTGGCGCCTCACGCTGGTGACGATTGCGTGCGACGCGGCGATCGCGCTCTACGTGCGGTTCTCGGGCGGGCGCAGCAGCCGGTTCTTCTCGCGCCAGCAGGCCGAGCTCGCCGGGCTCGACGGCTACGTGGAGGAGATGATCGCCGGGCAGAAGGTCGTGAAGGTCTTCAACCACGAGGACGCCAACGTCGCGCGCTTCTCCGAGCTCAACGAGCGCCTCCGGGCGGCAGGCACCACGGCGCAGTCCTACGCGGCCACGATGGTGCCGGTGACGGTCTGCGTGGGCTACGTGAACTACGCGATCGTGTGCGTGCTGGGCGCTCTTCTCGCCGTGCGCGGGCTTACGGACGTGGGCTCGCTCGCGAGCTACCTGGTCTTCGTGCGGCAGGCGGCCGCTCCGCTCAACCAGTTCACCCAGCAGGGGAACTTCCTGCTCACGGCGCTCGCGGGTGCGGAGCGGATCTTCTCGGTCATGCGCCTTGCGCCCGAGGTGGACGAGGGCGAGGTGCGCCTCGTGCACGCCGACGACGTGGAGGCCGCCCGCGCCGCCGCCGGTGCCGCGGGCTGGGCGTGGGAGATCTGCGGCGAGCACGTGCCGCTCCAGGGAGACGTGCAGTTCTACCACGTGGACTTTGGCTATGAGGAGGGGCAGACCGTGCTCGCGGACCTCTCGCTCTACGCCAAGCCGGGCCAGAAGATCGCCTTCGTGGGCTCGACGGGCGCGGGCAAGACCACGATCACCAACCTCATCAACCGCTTCTACGAGGTGCGCTCCGGCGTGATCACCTACGACGGCATCGACGTGCGCGACATCGAGAAGGCGTCCCTGCGCCGCTCGCTCGGCATCGTGCTGCAGGACACGCACCTCTTTGCGGGGACGATCGCGGACAACATCCGCTTCGGCAAGCTGGACGCCACCGACGAGCAGGTGCGCGCGGCGGCCCGGCTTGCCTGCGCGGACGGCTTCATCTCGCGCCTGCCGCGCGGCTATGACACGCCCGTGGTGGCGGACGGCGCCAACCTCTCCCAGGGACAGCGGCAGCTCCTGGCCATCGCGCGGGCGGCCGTGGCGGACCCGCCGGTGCTGATCCTCGACGAGGCCACCTCCAGCATCGACACGCGCACCGAGGCGCTCATCCAGCGCGGCATGGACGCGCTCATGGCGGGACGCACGGTCTTCGTGATCGCGCACCGGCTGAGCACGGTCCGCAACGCCGATGCGATTATGGTGCTGGAGCACGGGCGGATCGTGGAGCGCGGCACGCACGAGGAGCTTCTCGCCGCCCGCGGCGAGTACTGGCAGCTCTGGACCGGCGCCAAGGAGCTGGACTAGGTGCGGGCGGCGGCTCTGGTTAGAAATACCGCGTCGCCCCCCTCTGGGAGCCCGTTCGGGTTAGAAATACCGCGTCGTCCCCCTCCAAACGTCTCAAAAAAGGGGGACGATGCGGTCGTTTTAACCCGCACGCCGAGAAGAACGGGGACGATGCGGTCGTTTTAACCCACGCGCGCCGCGTCAGTCGTCGGAGCCGGGGCGCCCCTCGTAGTTGACGCCGCCCACGAGCTCGCGCAGCCGGGCCTCGTCGCCGCGCACGAACGCCTCGGCGAGCGCCGGGTAGGCGAGGCGCGCCTCGTCGAAGAGGTCGGCGAAGGTGTCGGTGCGGGCCTCGCCCGTGAAGGGGTGGCGCCACGCGCGGCGCTCGAGGTTGGCGGCGGCGCACTCGTCCGTGCGGCGCACGTAGTGGGCCGACGCCTCCAGGAGGGAGTGCGGGCGCACGAGCCGCTCGGCCGCGCCCAGGAGCCGCGCGCGCACCGAGCCCGCCGGCTCGACCGCGCGGTAGAGGAGCTCGTAGTCGCGCACCGCCGCGCCGTACTCGCGCGGCCCGACGACCGTGCCGTACACCGACAGCGCGACCTGCGAGAGCAGGGCCCCGGCGACGCGCTCGGTGCGCGGCGTGCGCATGAGGTTGCCGGCGGCGGGCCGCTCCTCGGTCGTGGCGCGGCGCTTCTCCCACAGGATCCAGGAGTCCAGGTCGGACTCGATCACCGCGTGCACCTCGCGCTCGCTGCCCGCGAGGCCAGTCCCGGCCGCCGCGATCGCCCGCTCCTGCGCGATCACGAAGGGGTGCGTCGCGCGGTCGAGCGCGTAGTGCCCCAGCAGGCCGAGCGCGAATGCCCGCCCGATCCGCCCGTCGGTGACGGGGAGGTGGCCGACGCCCTCGCGCACGGCGAGAAACGTCCTCGTGACGCGACCCGACTGGATCCTCTCCGCGAGCTCGCGGCACGCGGCGACGCGGCCGGGCAGCGTCGAGAAGCGCGCGAAGAGCGGGTCGGGCCCCTGGTTGCCCAGCAAAAACGCGATCAGCTCCTCCTCGCCGGTGACGAGGCCGGCGGGCAGCTCGGAGGCGATGTCCTCGCCGAATATGTGGTGCGTGATGAGCGCGGGCATGGGCTTCCCTTCCGACGCGCGGTGCTTCTCGGCAGTACCACTAGGGTAGCGCATCGCCGGGTTGGGGGAGCGCCGAGAAGGGCCGCGCCCCGCGGTCCGCACGGGCAACGATGCCCACGTGAGGCGCACCGTCCGCCCATTACATCCGCCGCTTGCCGGAAACGTTGTGTAAGCAATCCGTAAGCGCACTATAAAGAAAGACGGGAATGAGCCCCGCGTCCGCGGGGCGGCTCGAAGGGAAGGAACAAGCTATGGCTAACGTCTCTCGTAGGAACTTCATCGCCGCAAGCGCTGCCACGGTCGCCGGTCTGGGCCTCGTCGGCTGCGGCGGTGGCGGCGGCGAGCAGCAGGCCGCCGACGGCCAGGTCGCCGAGAACAGCGTCGGTGCCTCCGAGGACCTCATCAAGGCCGCCCAGGAGGAGGGCACCCTCGTCGTCTACGGCTCCTGCGAGGAGGACTACCTCGCGGCCGCCTGCAACCACTTCAGCGAGCTCTTCGGCATCGAGGTCCAACAGCAGCGCCTCTCGACGGGCGAGGTCCAGGCCAAGATCGAGGAGGAGAACGGCAACCCCTCCGGCGACGTCTGGTTCGGCGGCACCACCGACCCGTACAACGTCGTGACCGCCGAGGGCCTGCTCGAGCCCTACGCCGCCGCCAACGCCAGCCACATCACCGACCCCAAGTACCAGGACGCCGACGGCAACTGGTACGGCATCTACACCGGCCTGCTGGGCATCATGTACAACAAGGACGAGGTCGAGCGCCTGGGCGTCACCCCGCCGGCTGACTTCGCGGACCTCACCGACCCGCAGTACAAGGGTCTGATCTGGTCCTCCAACTACAACACTGCCGGCACCGCTAAGCTGATCGTCAACACGATGATCCAGAAGTACGGCCACGACGAGGGCATCCAGTTCCTCGTCGACCTCGACAAGAACGTCCAGGTCTACACCAAGTCCGGCTCCGGCCCGTCCAAGAACATCGGCACCGGCGAGTGCACGATCGGCCTCGGCTTCCTCCACGACGGCATCTTCCAGATCGTGGACCAGGGCTACGAGAACATCGAGCTCGTCGTCCCGTCCTCCGGCACCTCCTGCGAGGTCGGCGCCACGGCCATCTTCAAGGGCTGCAAGCACCCCAACGCCGCCAAGCTCTGGATCGAGTACGCCCTCTCGCCCGAGTGCGTCGAGCTCGCGGCCCAGAACGGCTCCTACCAGTTCCTGGTCATCGACAACGCCGAGCAGCCCGAGATCGCCACTGAGTTCGGCCTCGACCCGAACAACACGATGGACTACGACTTCGAGGATGCCAAGGCCAACACCGACACCTACGTCGCTGAGGTCATGGAGGCCCTCGGCGGCGGCGACGACCGCTTCGAGACCGAGGACGCGTAAGGCCTGAGGTTCTTCTCGTCCCACGTTGACGCGGTCACGTGAGCAACAGCGCGCCGGGCGGGTGCACAATCATCCGCCCGGCGCTCGCACGTCGGAACCACACGAGGAAGGCCCGCTTATGGCAAGATCGCAAAGTGCCTCTCTTGACAGGAAGAAGCTCCTGGCAGATCCCATCATGGTCACCACGATCGTGGTGCTGATCGCGTTCCTCACGCTGTTCATCCTCTACCCGCTGGCGATCCTTCTGGTGGACAGCTTCATCACCGAGCGCGGGCCGAGCCTGGAGGTCTTCCAGCGCATCTTCGAGATGCACACCTTCACCACGGCCATCACCAACACGCTCTCCGTCGGCCTGCTCGTGAGCGTAGCCTCTGCGCTGGTGGGCCTGCTGTTCGCCTACGTCGAGGTCTACGTGAAGCTGCGCACGCGCTTCCTCTCGGGCCTCTTCAAGGTCGTCTCGATGCTGCCGGTGGTCTCGCCGCCGTTCGTGCTCTCCCTCTCGGTGATCATGCTCTTCGGCAAGGCCGGCATCATCACGCGCTACCTGCTTGGCATCTACGACAACTCGGTCTACGGCTTCTGGGGCATCTTCGTGGTCCAGACGCTCACGTTCTTCCCCGTGTGCTACATGATGCTGCGCGGCCTGCTCAAGAACATCGACCCGTCGCTCGAGGAGGCGGCGCGCGACATGGGCGCCTCCCGCTGGAAGGTCTTCACGTCCGTCACGCTGCCGCTCGTGCTCCCGGGCCTGGGCAACGCGTTTCTCGTCACCTTCATCGAGTCGATCGCCGACTTCGCCAACCCCATGATCATCGGCGGCTCCTACGACACGCTCGCCACGACGATCTACCTGCAGATCACGGGCGCCTACGACAAGGAGGGCGCGGCCGCGATGGCCGTCGTGCTCCTGTGCATCACGCTGCTCATGTTCATCGTGCAGAAGTACGTGCTCGAGGCCAAGAGCACGGCCACCCTCACCGGCAAGGCCTCGCGCGCCCGCATGCTGATTACCGACCGCTCCGTGACGCTGCCGCTCACCATCCTGTGCGGCGTCATCGCCCTGTTCGTCGTGATCATGTACATCTGCGTGCCCTTCGGCGCCCTGTTCAAGACCTGGGGCTACGACTTCACGCTCACGCCCAAGTGGTTCATCCAGGTCTTCGAGCGCTACCACGGCCTCGAGGCGTTCCGCGACTCCTTCGTGCTGTCGCTCATAGCCTCGCCGCTCACGGCGCTGCTCTCGATGATTATCTCCTACCTGGTGGTCAAGCGGAACTTCCGCAGCAAGGGCTTCATCGAGTTCGTCTCGATGCTCGCGATGGCCGTCCCCGGCACGGTCCTGGGCGTCGGCTTCATCCGCGGCTTCTCCGCTGGCGTCTTCCGCACCGGGTTCCTCCAGGGCCTCTACGGCTCGGCGGCCATCCTGGTGATCGTCTTCATCGTGCGCTCCCTGCCCACGGGCACGCGCTCGGGCATCTCGGCGCTGCGCCAGATCGACAAGTCGATCGAGGAGAGCGCCTACGACATGGGCGCGGACAGCTTCACGGTCTTCCGCACGGTGACGCTGCCGCTCATCAAGGACTCGTTCCTCTCCGGCCTCGTGACCGCGTTCGTGCGCTCGATCACGGCCATCTCCGCGATCATCCTGCTCGTGACCCCGCAGTTCTTCCTCATTACGGTGCAGATCAACGAGTTCGCCGAGAAGGGCTCCTACGGCATCGCGTGCGCGTTCGCCACGATTCTTATCGCCATCACCTACGGCTCGGTTCTGCTCATGAACCTCGCCATCAAGCACTTTGGAACCAGCAAGTACACCGAGGAGGCATAACGTCATGGCCAAGGAGAAGAAGGGCGTGCGCCTGGAGCACGTCTCCAAGATCTACCAGGACCCCAAGACCAAGAAGGACTTCTACGCGGTCCACGACGCCAACATCGACATCGCCCCGGGCGAGTTCGTGACGCTGCTCGGCCCCTCCGGCTGCGGCAAGACCACGATCCTGCGCATGATCGCCGGCTTCGAGAGCCCGGACGAGGGCGAGATCTACCTCGGCGGCGAGCCCATCAACGAGCTCACGCCCAACAAGCGCGACACCGCGATGGTCTTCCAGAGCTACGCGCTGCTCCCGCACTACAACATCTTCGACAACGTGGCCTACGGCCTGAAGCTCCGCAAGCTGCCCAAGGAGGAGATCTCCGAGAAGGTCCACGCGATCCTCAAGCTCGTCGGCCTGGAGGGCATGGAGGACCGCATGACCAACCAGCTCTCCGGCGGCCAGCAGCAGCGCGTCGCGCTCGCCCGCGCGCTGGTGATCGAGCCGGGCGTGCTGCTCTTCGACGAGCCGCTCTCCAACCTCGACGCCAAGCTCCGCGTTGACATGCGCAACGAGATCCGCCGCATCCAGCAGGCGGCCGGCATCACCGCCATCTACGTCACGCACGACCAGTCCGAGGCCATGGCGCTCTCCGACAACATCATCATCATGAAGAAGGGCGTCGTCGACCAGATCGGCGACCCGCACACGGTCTACTACCACCCCGTGGACGAGTTCGTGGCCGACTTCATCGGCGAGTCCAACTTCCTGCGCGGCACGCTCTCCGAGAAGGACGGCGAGTCCGGCGTGGCCACGATCGAGGGGCACTCTGTCGAGGTCGCCAGCGTCGGCCACCTCTCCGTGGGCAACAACTGCGTGCTCGTGCTGCGCCCCGAGGCGGCGCACCTCACCGACGAGGGCGTGCTCCCGTGCAAGGTGACGCTCTCGCGCTTCATGGGCAACTACCAGAACTACCAGGTCATGGTCGGCGACACGCTGGTCAAGATCACCGACTTCAACCCCAAGAACCACAAGATCTACGAGGTCGGCGACGAGGCCTTCGTGAACTTCACGGCCGACGACGTGCACGTGCTCTAGGCACCGCGTCAGGCGAGAAGAGCGTGCGGCAGCGGGCCGTCCCGGAAGCGTCCGGGGCGGCCCGTTCTTCTCGCCGGGCGAAAAAGGCGCCGAGAAAGACATTTCGCCCAAAACGAGGCCCCTGGGGGCCCGATTTTGGTCAGGTTGTCTTTCTCGGCGTGACCGGGGCGCGGGGAGGCGAGAAGAACTATCCCTCGAAGCCGGCGTCCTCCAGCAGGTCCGCGCCGTCGGCGGCGGCCGTGGCCAGCTCGTCGCAGCGCTCGTTCTCGGGGTGGCCGGCGTGGCCCTTCACCCAGACCCACGCGACCTCGTGCGGCTCGCAGGCCGCGATCAGGCGCTGCCAGAGGTCCACGTTCTTCACGGGCTGCTTGCTCGCGGTCTTCCAGCCGCGCCGCTGCCAGCCCGCGATCCAGTGCTGGTTGAAGGCGTTGACCACGTACTGCGAGTCCGTCGTCATCGTGACCGCGCACGGGCGGCGCAGCGCCTCGAGCGCGACGATCGCGCCCAGGAGCTCCATGCGGTTGTTGGTCGTGCGCCGGTAGCCGGCGGAGAGCTCGCGCTCGTGCGCGACGCCGTCGGGACCGGTGTAGCGCAGGACCGCGCCGTAGCCGCCCGGCCCCGGGTTGCCGCGCGACGAGCCGTCCGACCACGCCTCCACGCGCATGAGCGCGCCATCCGCGCCCTTCTCGCCAGCTCCGCCGGCGGCAGCGAACTCTGCCCAGCTTGCCACTACTTTGCCTCCGCCCAGTTGGCGCCGTAGGAGACCTCGGCCACCAGCGGCACGGAGAGCGTGACCACGCCCTCCATTGTCTCGCGTACGAGCGCGCTCACGGCCTCGACCTCGGACTCGGGGACCTCGAGGTCCAGCTCGTCGTGGATCTGCAGCACGAGCTTGGACGCCAGGCCCTCCTCGTGCAGGCGCCGCTCCACCTGGACCATGGCGAGCTTGATGATGTCGGCGGCGGTGCCCTGCATGGGGTGGTTCATCGCCGTGCGCTCGCCGAAGGCCACGAGCTGGCGGTTGCGCTGCTGGAACTCGCGGATGTGGCGCTTGCGCCCGTAGAGCGTCTCGGCGTAGCCGCGCTCGTGGGCCACGCGAACGGCCTCGTCGAGGAAGGCGCGCACGCCGGGGTAGGCGGCAAAGTAGCGGTCGATCATCTCCTGCGCCTCGGCGCGGCCGATCTTGAGCGAGCTCGCCAGGCCGAAGGCCTGCTGGCCGTAGACGATGCCGAAGTTCACGGCCTTGGCGCGGCTGCGCAGCTGCGGCGTGACCTCGTCGATGGCCACGCCGAAGACGCGCGCCGCGGTGGCGGCGTGGAAGTCCGCGCCCTCGCAGAAGGCCGCGATCAGGTGCTCGTCGCCGGAGAGGTGCGCGAGCAGGCGCAGCTCGATCTGCGAGTAGTCGCAGGCGAGAAACACGTGGCCCTCGGGCACCGTGAACGCCTGGCGCACGCGGTGGCCGAGCTCCGAGCGCGTGGGGATGTTCTGCAGGTTGGGGTCGGAGCTCGAGAGGCGCCCGGTGGCGGTGACCGTCTGGTTGAGCGTGGTGTGGATGCGGCCGTCGCCGCGCACGAGCGCGGGCAGGGCGTCGAGGTAGGTGCTCTTGATCTTGGAGCGCTCGCGGTACTCCAGCACGTCGGCCACGATCTCGTGCTCCGCGGCGAGGTCGGCGAGGACTTTGGCGTTGGTGGAGTAGTAGCCGCGCTTGGTGCGCTTGAGCCCGTAGGTGGGCAGGCCCAGCACGTCGAAGAGGACGTGGGAGAGCTGCATGGGGGAGTCGATGTTGAACTTTTCGCCGGCGGCCGCGTGGATCTTCTCGACCATGCCGGCGATCTCGCCGCCGAGCTCGGCCGACTGCGCGGCGAGCACGCTCGTGTCCACGCCGAGGCCCGCGCGCTCCATCTGCGCCAGTACCGGCAGCAGCGGCATCTCCATGTCGTCGAACAGGCCGGCGGAGCCGTCCTTCTCGAGGCGCTCGCGCAGCACGCCCATGAGGCGCAGCGCGCAGACCGCGTCGAGTGCGGCCGTGGGGAGCTCGTCGGTGGGGGCGGGGAGGGGCTCGGTCAGGAAGGCCTCGCCGAGCTCGGGGAGCTCGAAGCTGCTCCGCTCGGAGTCAAGCAGGTAGGCCGCGACGGCGACGTCGAAGATCCGCGCGGGGTCGACCTCGTGCGGGTCCACGGCGGCGGGCTCGGAGGAGTCCGCGGGGCAGACCACGTGGAGCAGCGCCTTGACGTCGCCCGAGACCACGCGCCCCTCGCGGAAGAGGCGGGCGAGAAGGGCGTCCGCGGCGTCGCCCTCGACGCGCATGACCTTCTCGTCCGTCGCGCACCAGAGCACGTGGGAGAGGCCGAAGAGCGCCCCCTCGGCGCGGTCGTCGTCGACGGCGCAGCCGACCCACGCCCCGGCGGAGAGGGCCGCCTCCAGGGCCGCGACGGCGTCGTCGCCGGCGAGGGGCGCGGGGAGCTCCGCGGTTGCGGAGGGCGTCGTGCCCGCGCCGAGCGCTTCGTTCGCCGCGGCCACGGCGTCCGAGCCGGCCAGGCGAACGAGGCGCGTGGTCATGCCGGTGAAGCCCAGGGCGGAGAAGGCGCGGGCCACCTCGGCCGGGTCGAAGGTGGGGAAGCGCGCGTCGGAGAGGTCAAGATCGATCGGCGCGTCGGTGCGGATCGTGGCCACGCGGCGGCTGAGCAGGGCGTCGTCGATGTGGGCGCGGAGGTTCTCGCCCATCTTGCCCTTGACCTCGTCCGCGTGGGCGATGACCTCGTCGAGACTGCCGTACTGCACGATCAGCGCCGCGGCCTTCTTGGGGCCGATGCCGGGAACGCCGGGGATGTTGTCGGAGGTGTCGCCCTTGAGGCCGTAGAAGTCCGGCACGAGCTCCGGCGTGATGCCGTGGTAGAGGTCCTCGACCGTGGCGGGGTCCATGATCATGACCTCGCTCACGCCCTTCTGGGTGGAGACGATCTTGACGTGCTCGGTGGAGAGCTGGTACATGTCGCGGTCGCCGGTGAACAGCAGCATCTCGTAGCCGGCCGCCTCGCCGCGGCGCGCCAGGGTGCCGAGGATGTCGTCGCCCTCCCAGCCCTCGAGCTCGGCCACGGGGACGTCGAGCGTGCGCAGCAGGTCCTTCACCATGGGGAACTGCTCGTGCAGCGCCGGGTCCATCGGCGGGCGCTGGGCCTTGTACTGCGGCAGCATCTCCATGCGCACGCGCGGCTTGCCCTTGTCGAAGGCGCAGATCACGCCATCGGGGTGGAAGGTGTCCACCATCTTGATGAACATGTTGAAGAAGCCGAAGAGGGCGTTCGTGGAGCGCCCGTCCGGCGCGTTCATTGGCTGGCGGATCGCGTGGAACGCGCGGTGCATGAGCGAGTTGCCGTCGATGACGGCGATGGTGCGGGTGGCGTCAGACATGGGGGCCTCCTTGTGGTTGCCCCTCGATTGTAGGCGAGAAGGGCGACGGAAACCTGTGAGGCGGAGTTGCGTCGTCGCCGGCGGCAAGGTCCGCCGCGAGTTCTTGGCGCGTCCTCTGCGCCAAGATGTCTGAGCGCCGGACCTTGCCGCCGGCGGCGGGGCGAGCCGTGCGTTTCGCGACCGTTTCCGGCGCGCGTCGCGCGGATGGCGGGCGAGAAACGGGCGCGTGGCGAGCGCGTAGCGAGTTCGTCTCGCTTTTCCCGGTGCCCGCCCTCACGGCCGTAGACTGCCCCTTGGAGTCGAACGAGGGGAGTCCCATGGACCGCGGTCTCTATCGAGAGAGCTACGAACACGACGCCTGCGGCATCGGTGCGATCGCGCACCTGCACGGGAGGCGCAGCCATCAGACGCTCGACGACGCGCTCTCGGTGCTCGTGAACCTGGAGCACCGAGGCGGCAAGGGCCTCGAGCGCAACACCGGTGACGGCGCGGGCGTGCTCTTCCAGGTCCCGCATCGCTTCTTCCGCAAGGAGGCGCAGAAGGAGGGCCACATCCTGCCTGACGAGGGTGACTACGGCGTGGCCATGCTCTTCCTGCCGCACGACGACCCGGCGGGCGTCACTACCGCGCGCCAGGTCTTCGAGCGGGGGTGCGCGGAGTGCGGCGTGCCGCTCATGTTCTGGCGCGAGGTCCCGGTGGACCCGCACGACCTGGGCTCCACGGCCCGCGCCTGCATGCCCACCATCTATCAGGCGTTCCTGCGCCGACCGGAGGACGTGTCCCGCGGCCAGGGCTTCGAGCGCCGTCTCTACGTCTGCCGCCGCACCATCGAGCGCGCGGCCGACGCCGAGCCCGCGCTCGCCGGCAAGATCTTCTACGTCTGCAGCATGTCCGCCCGCACGATTGTCTACAAGGGCATGCTCGTGGCCACGCAGATGCGCCGCTTCTACCTGGACCTGAACGACGCCGCGGTGGAGACGGCGCTCGCCCTCGTGCACTCGCGCTACTCGACCAACACGACCCCGAGCTGGGAGCGCGCCCACCCCAACCGCTATCTCATCCACAACGGCGAGATCAACACCCTGCGCGGCAACGTGAGCTGGATCCGCGCCCGCGAGCCGCGCCTCTACTCGCCCGCCTTGGGCGCCGACCTCGAGCGCGTGATGCCGATCATCAACCGCGAGGGCTCGGACTCCGCGATCCTGGACAACGTGCTCGAGTTCCTCGTCATGAACGGGCGCCCGCTCGACCGCGCGGTCACGCTCATGATGCCGGAGCCGTGGGACCACAACCCCGCGCTCGGCGAGAAGCGCCGCGCCTACGACGAGTACCAGGCCATGCTCATGGAGCCCTGGGACGGCCCGGCGGCGATCGTGTTCACGGACGGCCGCACGCTGGGCGCCGCGCTCGACCGCAACGGCCTGCGCCCCGCGCGCTACTACGTGACGCGCGACGACCGCCTGATACTGGCCTCCGAGGTGGGGACCATCGACGTCGACCCCGCCAACATCCTGCGCGCCGGCTGCCTCGGCCCCGGCGAGATGCTCGAGGTCGACCCGGTCGCCGGGCGCGTGATCGGCAACGACGAGATACGCGACCGCCTGGCGGGCGAGAAGCCCTATCGCGACTGGATCGACGAGGAGACGATCGACCTTACGGACCTGCCCGCGCCGGCGCGGGACCTGCCGAGGTCCGCCGCGAGTTCTGCAGGCGCGCCCTGTGCGCCGAAGCTGTCCGAGCGCCGGGCCTCGGCAGGTCCCGTGGCGGCGCCCGACGAGTCGCTCGCCGCGCGGCTCGCGAGTCACGGCTGGCACTACGACGACGTGGACGAGGTCGTGCGACCCATGGCCGAGAGGGGCTCCGTGCCCCTGGCCTCCATGGGCGTGGACGCGCCGCTCGCGTGCCTCTCCACGCGCGACCGCTCGTTCTTCGACTACTTCCACCAGCTCTTCGCGCAGGTCACCAACCCGCCGATCGACGCGCTGCGCGAGAGCATCGTCACAAGCACGAAGCTCTACCTCGGCAACCACGGCAACCTGCTCGAGGACTGTCGCGACAGCTGCCGCCTCGTGCGCCTGGACGCCCCGATCCTCTCCGACGAGGACTTCCGCCGCATCTGTGCGATCGACCGCGCGGGCTTCCGCGTGGCGAGCGCCTGCGCGACCTACCCGGCGGCGGGTGGTCCCCATGCGCTTGACGGCGCCCTCGCCGCGCTGGCCGCGCAGGTCGAGAAGGACGTGCGCTCGGGGGCCAACATCGTGGTAATCTCGGATCGCGCCACCGCCGGCGAGGTGGCGATCCCCTCGCTGCTCGCCCTCGGCTGCGTGCACAGCCACCTCATTCGCTGCGGCCTGCGCACCCTCGTCGACCTCGTGGTGGAGACGGGCGACGCGATCTGCGCCCACGACTTCGCGTGCCTCGTGTCCTTCTCGGCCTCCGGCATCCACCCCTACCTGGCCCACGACTGCGTCCGCGACCTCTGCGCGCGCGGCGAGCTCGACCTCGACCCCGAGGAGGCCTGCGGTCGCTACGACCGCGCGGTCACGGCCGGCATCGTCTCGATCATGTCCAAGATGGGCATCTCCACGATGCAGGGCTACCACTCCGCGCAGATCTTCGAGGTCGTGGGCCTCTCCGAGGAGCTCGTGGACCGCTGCTTCACCTACACCGCCACGCGCGTTGGCGGCCTCACGGTGGACGACCTCCAGCGTCTGCTCGACGAGCGTCACTCCGCGGCGCTCGCGCTCGGGCGCATACCGGCGCCGGGCCAGCTCCCCACGCTCGGCCTCACCAAGTGGCGTCCCGGCGCGGAGGAGCACCTCATCGACCCCAAGGCCATCTACCTGCTGCAGCGCGCCTGCCGCGAGGGAGACTACGGCCTCTTCAAGGAGTACGCCGCCTGGGTGCACCGCCCCGGGCGCGCCGTGACCCTGCGCGACCTCATGGGCTTCTCGCCCGCCGCCGACCCCGTCCCGCTCGAAGAGGTCGAGCCCGCGAGCGAGATCGTGCGCCGCTTCAACACCGGCGCCATGAGCTACGGCTCCATCAGCCGCGAGCAGCACGAGTGCCTGGCCATCGCGATGAACCGCCTGCACGGCCGCTCCAACTCCGGCGAGGGCGGGGAGGACCCCGCGCGCGAGACGCCGCGCGCAAGCGGCGACTCCGCCCGCTCCGCGATCAAGCAGGTCGCGTCCGGCCGCTTTGGCGTGACGAGCCGCTACCTGGTCTCCGCGACGGAGATCCAGATCAAGATGGCCCAGGGCGCCAAGCCGGGCGAGGGCGGCCACCTGCCCGGGCGCAAGGTCTATCCCTGGATCGCCGAGGTGCGCCAGTCCACGCCGGGCGTGAGCCTCATCTCGCCCCCGCCGCACCACGACATCTACTCGATCGAGGACCTCGCCGAGCTGATCTTCGACCTCAAGTGCGCCAACCCCGAGGCCCGCGTCTCGGTCAAGCTCTGCTCGCTCGCGGGCGTGGGCACCATCGCCACGGGCGTGGCCAAGGGCGGGGCCGACAAGATCCTCGTCTCGGGACACAACGGCGGCACCGGGGCCGCGCCGCGCGACTCGATCTACCACGCCGGCATCCCGTTCGAGATCGGCCTCGCCGAGACGCAGCAGACGCTCGTGCGCAACGGCCTGCGCTCGCGCGTGGTGCTCGAGACCGACGGCAAGCTCATGAGCGGGCGCGACGTGGCGATCGCGGCGCTTCTGGGTGCCGAGGAGTTCGGCTTCGCCACAATGCCGCTCGTCGCCTGCGGCTGCCTCATGCAGCGCGACTGCCAGCGCGACACCTGCCCGGCGGGCGTGGCCACGCAGGACGAGCGCCTGCGCTGTCGCTTCGCGGGCAGGCCCGAGCACGTGGTCAACTTCATGACGTTCGTCGCCGAGGAGCTGCGCGAGATCATGGCGTCGCTGGGCTTTAGGACGGTGGACGAGATGGTGGGTCGCGTGGACTGCCTGCGCCAGGTGCCCGTCGCCGGCGAGGCCAACTGGAAGGCCAACCGCCTGGACCTCGCCGACCTTCTCGCCGAGCCCGTCTGCGAGTACGGGCGGAAGATCCCCGGCGCCGACGCGCTCCGCTTCCTGCCGGAGATGGCCGCCGACCCCGAGCTCGGCCGCACGCTCGACGCCACGCTGCTCGTGCCCTACACGGCGCATGCCCGCGAGCACCTCGAGCCGATCCGGCTGCGCGCGGACGTGGACAACGTCAACCGCTGCGTGGGGACGCTCCTGGGCAGCCGCGTCACGGCGGCCCACCCCGAGGGCCTGCCGGAGGGCTCCGTCACCGTGGACTGCGAGGGCTCCGCGGGCCAGAGCTTCGGTGCCTTCCTGCCGGCGGGCGTCACGCTCAACGTGGCCGGCGACGCCAACGACTACTTCGGCAAGGGGCTCTCGGGCGGCGTGCTCTCCGTGCGGCCGGCCGACGGCGCCACCTACAAGTTCGACGAGAACGTGATCGTGGGCAACGTCGCCCTCTACGGCGCCACGGGCGGTCGCGCCTTCGTGAACGGCCTCGCGGGCCAGCGCTTCTGCGTGCGCAACTCCGGCGCCACCGTGGTGGTGGAGGGCGTGGGCGCGCACGGGTGCGAGTACATGACCGGCGGCTGCGTGGTCGTGCTCGGCGAGGTCGGGCCCAACTTCGCGGCCGGCATGTCGGGCGGCGTGGCCTACGTCTACGACCGCTTCGGCACGCTCCCGGGCCGCTGCAACCCCGAGCTCGTGAACCTCGAGGCGCCGGGCGAGAAGGACCTCGAGCTCGTGCGCGCGCTCGTGGAGGAGCACGTGCGCCGCACGGCGAGCCCGCGCGGCATCAAGCTGCTCTACCAGTTCGACGAGGTCCGACGGAGCTTCGTGAAGGTGATCCCGCGCGACTACGAGCGGGTCCTCGGCCTGGTGGCCGAGGCGGAGGCGGCGGGGGAGACCCACGAGGCCGCGCTCGAGCGCGCGTTCGACGTCATGAGGGAGGGCTAGCATGGGCAGGCCGGGAGCGTTTCTGACGGTGGGCCGGCGCGCCCACGAGCTGCGCCCGATCGAGGAGCGGGTGCGCGACTACGAGGAGCTCTACGAGGAGCCGGGTGCGGACGTCCGGCGCGCGCAGGCGAGCCGCTGCATGCACTGCGGCGTCGCGTTCTGCCAGGCGGGCGTCTCGTTCGGCGGGGCGCGCCCGAGCGGCTGCCCGCTCCACAACCTCATCCCCGAGTGGAACGACCTCGTCTACCGGGGGCTCTGGCGCGAGGCGGCGGAGCGGCTGGCGCTCACCTCCCCGCTGCCGGAGTTCACGAGCCGCGTGTGCCCGGCGCTCTGCGAGGCTGCCTGCAACCTGGGGTGCCACGGAGAGCCCGAGACGATCCACGACAACGAGCGCGCGATCTCGGACTGGGAGTGGGCGCACGGCGGGCCACGGCGCTTCTCGCCCGCCGCCCCGGATGCCCCGCGCGTGGCGGTGGTGGGCTCCGGCCCCGCCGGGCTCGCGGCCGCCTGGGAGCTCGCCCGCCGAGGGGCCCGCGTGACGGTCGTGGAGCGGGCGGACCGCGCGGGAGGCCTGCTCACGTACGGCATCCCCAACATGAAGCTCCCCAAGGAGGTGGTCGCGCGCCGCGTGGCGCTCATGGAGGAGCTGGGCATCGAGTTTCGCCTGAACACGGACGCGGCCGAGAAGGACGTGGCGCGGGAGCTGCTCGCGGAATCCGACGCGGTGGTCCTGGCCGCCGGCGCGCGCGTGCCGCGCGGTCTTTCGGCGGCGGGCTTCGAGGAGGGTCTCGCCTCGGGTGGCGTGGTCTGGGCCGTGGACTACCTCACGGCCTCTACGCGCTCGCTGCTCGACGGAGGCGAGCCCGCGGTGAGCGCCGAGGGGCTCGACGTCGTGGTGATCGGCGGCGGCGACACGGGCAACGACTGCCTCGGCACCGCCGTGCGCCAGGGCGCGCGCTCGGTGCGGCAGATCGAGTTCCTGCCGCGTCCCGCCGAGCCGGGGCCGGGTGCCACGCGCTGGCCCGAGTGGCCCGCCACGCTCAAGACGGACTACGGCCAGCAGGAGGCCATCGAGCTCATGGGCGGCGAGATGCGCTCCTGGGGCGTGGACACGCTCGAGGTCCTTCTCGACGAGGCGGGCGCGGTGCGCGGCCTCACCGTCGCCGACCTCGACTGGTCGGGCGGCCGTCCCGAGCGCGTGGCGGGCAGCGAGCGGGAGATCCCCGCGCAGCTCGTGCTCGTGGCCTGCGGCTTCACGGGCCCGGAGCGCGGCGTGCTGGACGCCCTGGGCGTGGGCGTGGGGGAGCGCGGGCTGCCGGCGCCGGGTCAGAGCGCGCATCGCGCGGCGTCTGCCGGCGACACGCCGGTCTTTCTCGCCGGCGACGTGCGCAGCGGGTCCTCGCTCGTGGTGAGCGCGATCGCCGATGCGCTGGCCTGCGTGGATGAGGTTGCCGACGCGCTGGGGCTCTGACATGGGCGGACCGGACGACAGGAACGGCATCGTGTGGCTTGAGGACGGCCATGAGGCCGCCTTCGAGCCCGCGACGCCCCCGCGCCCGTGGCTCGAGGAGTCGCTGGAGTGGGGCGCGAAGAGCGACGACTCCCCGCCGGAGCCCGCCGGGGACGGTCCCGCCGAGCTCGTCTGGCTGTGAGGCCCGTGCCCTTCTCGCCATGAAATGGCCCTGAAGATGCAACCAAACCATGCGCCGCGCTTCACGTTGGCGCAACGGCTGTGAAACAATGGGCCCGTAGAGTATTCGGCCGTAAGCCACACCGCCGAGAGAAGGGGCGCACATGGGCAAGGACAGGGTCTCGCAGGAGTACGGCAGCCTGCTGTTCACCGACGCGGTGATGCAGGAGCGGCTCCCCAAGCCGACGTACAAGGAGCTCCGCCAGGTCATCGACGACGGCAAGCCGCTCGACCTCGACATCGCCAACGAGGTCGCGCACGCGATGAAGGAGTGGGCGCTCGAGAAGGGCGCCACGCACTTCGCGCACTGGTTCCAGCCGCTCACGGGCATCACGTCCGAGAAGCACGACAGCTTCCTCACGCCGATCAACGACGGCACGATCCTCATGTCCTTCTCGGGCAAGGAGCTCGTTCAGGGCGAGCCGGACGCCTCGAGCTTCCCGAGCGGCGGCCTGCGCGCCACCTTCGAGGCCCGCGGCTACACCGCCTGGGATCCCACGAGCCCGGCCTTCATCAAGGACGAGGTCCTCTGCATCCCCACCGCCTTCGTCTCCTACACCGGCGAGGCGCTCGACAAGAAGACGCCGCTTTTGCGCTCGCAGGTGGTGCTCGAGCAGCAGGCCAAGCGCGTGCTCGCGCTCTTTGGCCGCGAGCCCAAGCGCGTCTTCACCACGATCGGCCCCGAGCAGGAGTACTTCCTCGTGAAGGAGGAGGACTACGAGGCGCGCCCCGACCTCGTCTACTGCGGCCGCACGCTCTTCGGCTGCGAGCCGGTCAAGGGCCAGGAGCTGGAGGAGCACTACTTCGGCGCCATCCGCCCGACCGTCAACGACTTCATGAAGGAGGTCGACGACGAGCTCTGGAAGCTCGGCGTCCCGGTCAAGACCAAGCACAACGAGGTCGCGCCGTCCCAGCACGAGCTGGCGCCGATCTTCGAGCAGGGGTCGCTGGCCATCGACGACAACCTCCTCACGATGGAGAAGCTCAAGCTCATGGCCACCCGTCACGGTCTGGCCTGCCTCGAGCACGAGAAGCCCTTCGAGTACGTGAACGGCTCCGGCAAGCACAACAACTGGTCCATCTGCGCCGACGGCAAGAACCTGCTCGAGCCGGGCGCGGTGCCGAGCGAGAACCTGCAGTTCCTGGTGTTTCTCGCCGCGCTCGTGGCGGCCGTCGACGAGCACGCCGACCTGCTGCGCGCCTCCGTGGCCTCCGCGGGCAACGACCACCGTCTCGGCGCCAACGAGGCGCCCCCGGCGATCATCTCGGTTTTCCTGGGCGACCAGCTCCACGCCATCGTGGAGGCCCTCATCAACAAGGAAGAGCCCGAGGTCCACGAGGCCGAGGTCATGGACCTGGGCGTGCCCGCCCTGCCCGACCTCCTGCGCGACTCCACCGACCGCAACCGCACCTCGCCCTTCGCCTTCACCGGCAACAAGTTCGAGTTCCGCATGTGCGGCAGCCAGCAGAACCTGGCCGATCCCAACGTGGTCCTCAACACCGCAGTGGCCGAGCAGTGCGACCGCTTCGCCACCAAGCTCGAGGGCAAGACCGGCGACGAGTTCACCAACCTCGCCCTGCGCTGGGTGCGCCACACCCTGCGCGACCACCAGCGCGTGCTCTTCGAGGGTAACGGCTACTCCGAGGAGTGGGAGGTCGAGGCCGCCCGGCGCGGGCTGCCCAACCTCAAGACCACGCCGGACGCGCTGCCGTGCATGACCAAGCCCGAGAACGTGGCGTTCTACGAGAAGTACCACGTGCTCGACGAGGCCGAGATCCACGCGCGCTACGTCTCCAAGGCCGAGCAGTACGCCAAGCTCCTCAACATCGAGGCCAACACGATGGTCTACATGGCGCGCCACCTCTACGTGCCCGCGCTCTCCGACTACTCGGGCGACCTCGCCACGAGCGTGGCCACCAAGGCCGAGATCGGCATCGACGCCAAGGTCGAGAAGGACCTCGTGCGGACGCTCACCGCGGGGATCGCGCAGATCGACGAGGCGGCGCGCGCGCTCGAGGAGGCGAACGTCGCCGCGCGCGAGGTCGCCGACCCGCAGGCGCGCTGTGACGCCTACCGCGACGAGGTGCTCCCCGCCATGGACGCGCTGCGCGCCCCGGTCGACGCGATGGAGCGCATCTGCGGCGCCGACTACTGGCCCGTGCCCACCTACAACAAGATGCTCTTCTGGGTGTAGGGACGGCTCACAGCCTCTGACGGGCGCCCGGCACGTCGCGCATGACGTGCCGGGCGCCGCCTTTGGGGTGGTTGCGGCCGCCGATTCCTCCTCGGAGCCGTCCCGCCGCTCCTACCTGGCTTTGAGAAACGGGTTTTATGTCTGCGCGTCAAGAAGGGCTCGTATGCAGCCGGTTCAGCGCACTCTCGCGAACTGTGGGAAAATATTTTATCTCAAAACGCCGGGATTCCCGCTACCGCATAAACTTGTTTCCCAAAACCGAGAAGGTTTGCGCGAGAGGGGTCCCTCCGGGATGCGGAAGTCACCCGGAAGCGCATGACCCGCCGAACCCGGCGCTTTGCGCCCATGCAATATCGAAGATTGCCGGAAACGCACGATGTTGCGTTCTCCCGCGGGCTCACAAGAACGCATTAGCGAGAAGAGACGTCCTTTTTAGGCGTCTCGGCCAGAGATCTGCGATGCTGCGTTCCAGAGGACCCCTGGGGGAACGCAGCATCGCAATTTGTTGGAAATGCGCGGCTACGCGTCCTGCTCGTCCAGGCGGGCGACGAGGTCGGGCAGCTCGCGGGCCAGGCGCTCCATGGGGCCGCGCCAGACGGCGCCGCGCGGGCGCCCGTGACCGACGTAGGCGGTGCGCAGGCCGCAGCCGTCGCGCACGATGTCGCGAACGGCGTCGTTGCCCACCATCAGGCACTCCTCGAGCCGCACGCCCAGCTGGTTGGCGAACTCCTGGTAGTAGCGCGTGCTCGGCTTGCAGCGCGTGGAGTTCGAGTACGTCGAGACGAGCGCGAAGTCCTTCTCGTCCACGCCGGCCCAGCCCATCCGGGCGCGGTCGCACGCGAGCGAGAACGTGGGGTTGGTGGCGAGCGCGCAGATCAGGCCCGCGTCGTGCACGGCCTCGATGGCCTCGCGGGCGCCGGGCACGGGGCGTGCCGCCACGACGCCGCTCGAGAAGCCGGGGACGATCCGCTCCTCGTAGTAGGTCATGAGGTCGGCGATCACCGGGTCGTCGAGCGGGATGCCGCAGGCCTCGAGCATGGTCTTGTTGAAGAGCTGCTCGTTGGTGAGGGAGTCCTCGCGGTCCTGCGCGTCCATGGCGAGAAACGCGCGGACGTAGGGGACGCCGAGCGCGACGGGGGTCGTCCGGGCGACGCTGGCGAGCAGGCGGGAGGCACCGGCCACGTAGCGGGCGATGAACGCCGTGAGGTTGAGCCTCAGCAGCGTGTCGTCCAGGTCGAAGAGCACCGCTCTGATCACGCGCGCACCACCTCCCGTCCCTTTGCCGACGTCTTGCGGAAATTAGAGAATACCCGTTCTCCGCGCTTGAAAATCATACGCGAAAAACGCTACTCTATCGTTCGTGTGGGCATAGGGCCCGCACAACCGTATCTGTCGGCCCCCGAGAGCATGTAAGTTTCCACGTAGACGCCGCGACTTGGCACTGCAGGCAGCGACCATGACGACCGGGGCCCCGAAGTTCGAAAGGGGTCCACTTTTGAGTGAGATTCAGAACTCGTCCATCTTCGCGCTGGACGACATCTCCGACGAGGAGATGAGCAACCTCATCGACGGCACCGTGACCGACTTTGACGAGGGCGGCCTCGTCACCGGCACCGTCGTGAAGATCGAGCGCGACGAGGTCCTGCTTGACATCGGCTACAAGTCCGAGGGCGTCATCCCCTCCCGCGAGCTCTCCATCCGCAAGGACGTCAACCCCGCCGACGTCGTCGCCATGGGCGACGAGATCGAGGCTCTCGTTCTCCAGAAGGAGGACAAGGAGGGTCGTCTGGTCCTCTCCAAGAAGCGTGCCGAGTACGAGCGCGCCTGGAACGCCGTCGAGGAGAAGTTCAACTCCGGCGAGACCGTCGAGGGCGAGGTCATCGAGGTCGTCAAGGGCGGCCTGATCCTCGACATCGGCCTGCGCGGCTTCCTGCCCGCCTCCCTCGTCGACCTCCGTCGCGTCAAGGACCTCAACGCCTACCTCGGCACCCGCATCGAGGCCCGCGTCATCGAGATGGACCGCAACCGCAACAACGTCGTCCTCTCCCGTCGCGTCGTCCTCGAGGAGGCCCGCAAGGCCGAGCGCCAGGAGATCCTCTCCAAGCTCCAGGTCGGCATGCGCCTCAAGGGCACCGTCTCCTCGATCGTCGACTTCGGCGCCTTCGTCGACCTCGGCGGCATCGACGGCCTCGTGCACATCTCCGAGCTCTCCTGGAACCACGTCAACCACCCCTCCGAGGTCGTCAAGGTCGGCCAGGAGGTCGAGGTCCAGGTGCTCGACGTCGATCTCAACCGCGAGCGCATCTCCCTCGGTCTCAAGCAGACCACCGAGGACCCCTGGCGCTCCCTCGTCAAGAAGTACCCGGTCGACGCCATCGTCGAGGGTACCGTCACCAAGCTCGTCACCTTCGGTGCGTTCGTCGACCTCGGTGAGGGCGTCGAGGGCCTCGTGCACATCTCCGAGATGGCCAAGACCCACGTCGACCAGCCGTCCCAGGTCTGCGCCGTGGGCGACACCGTCCAGGTGAAGGTCATGGAGATCGACCTCGACCGTCGTCGCATCTCCCTCTCCATGAAGGCCGCCGCCGAGACCCTCGGTACCGAGGTCGAGGTCAAGCCGCTCCCCGAGAGCGAGCAGGCCGAGGCTGAGGTTGAGGCCGAGCCCGAGGCCGTCGAGGCCGAGGAGACCGTCGAGGAGTAGCCCTTCTCGCCAACGCGTCTAGGAGCGGGGTCACCTGAGGGTGGCCCCGCTTTTTGCGTCGCCCCTCGCCCTCTGCCGCTGCCCCCCTTTGAGGGTATGTACACTGTTGCAACTTTGATTTTGTGCGTGGTAAGCGCAAACCAGCAGGTAGAGCGCTTGTCGAGAAGAACATCAATTTTGAAGCAGTGTACATACCCGGAAGGGGAAGGGGGGGACAAAAGGAGGGGCAAAGGAGGGCGCGGCAGGGGTTTGCGGGCGCTCGGAGCCGCGGTATCGTTCATGCCCGAACGGGGTACGTTTACAACCGTTGACCAACGAGAGGGGAGCGGAGATGGCGTCGGGTGACTGGCAACGCAAGGTGGCGGAGTGGCTTCGCGGGAGGCAGGGGCCGGACGACCTCGCCGTCTTCTGCGTGAACCTGGCCATCGTGGTCCTGCTGGTGAACGCGCTGCTGCGCACGGGCTGGCTCGGCTGGGCGGCGCTTCTGCTCGTGGCGTACTCGATGTTCCGGATCCAGTCCAGGAACCTCGGTACCCGCGCCCATGAGAACGAGGCGTTCCTGAAGGCGCTCGGCCCCGCGCGCCCCTGGGTACAGAACCCGCGCGCCGCCTGGGGCGAGCTGCGCGCCTACAAGCACGTGCGCTGCGGCTCGTGCCGCCAGAAGGTCCGCGTGCCGCGCGGCAAGGGCCGACTGCGCGTGACGTGTCCCAAGTGCGGGACCAAGTTCGAGGTCCGCTCGTAGGGCCGCTCGGCGCCCCCAGCCCCGACCAGCGGTCGGCGTCAGCCTCGTAGTGCTATCGTTTTAATCGCATATCAACGATAGGGAGGCTCACCATGAGAGTTGACAGAAGGACGTTCCTGAAGATCGCCGGCGCCGGCTCGGCGTCGCTCGCGCTCGCGGCCTGCGGCACGACCGCCCAGGAGCCCGCGGCCGAGGAGGAGCCCGCAGCCGACGCCGAACCCGTCGCCGTGCGCACCGCGGCCCTCAAGGGCCCGACCGCCATGGGCCTCGTGCGCTTCATGAGCGAGGTCGACGCCGGCAACCTCGCGGACAACGACTACACCTTCGAGATCTACGCCGCCCCGGACGAGATCACCCCGCTCATCGCCAAGGAGGGCGTCGACATCGCCGCCGTGCCCGCCAACCTCGCGGCAACGCTCTACAACAAGACCGAGGGCGGCGTCCGCGTCATCGCGATCAACACGCTCGGCGTGCTCTACATCTGCGAGCTGGGCGACACCGTCAGAAGCGTCGAGGACCTGCGCGGCAAGACGATCTACGCCTCCGGCAAGGGCTCCACGCCCGAGTACGGCCTCCAGTACGTGCTCGAGAAGAACGGGCTCACCGTCGGCGAGGACGTGACCATCGAGTGGAAGAGCGAGCACGCCGAGTGCGTCCAGGCGCTCGCGACCGCCGAGGGCGAGGCCGTGGCGATGCTGCCGCAGCCCTTCGTGACCACCGCCCAGGCGCAGAACGACAAGATCCGCGTGGCGCTCGACCTCACCGAGGAGTGGGACCGCGTCCAGACCGGTGACGAGACGAGCTCCATGATCACCGGCGTCGCCGTCGTCCGCTCCGCCTTCGCCGACGAGAACCCCGCCGCCGTCGACGCGTTCCTGGCGCACTACGCCGAGTCCGTCGACTTCGTGAACGAGAACGTGGCGGACGCCGCGCAGCTCGTGGGCGACTACGACATCGTGCCGGCCCACGTGGCCGAGAAGGCCCTGCCCGAGTGCAACATCGTCTGCGTGACCGGCGAGGACATGAAGGAGCGCCTCTCCGGCTACCTCGCGGTCCTCGCCGACCAGAACGCGGAGGCCGTGGGCGGCGCCGTTCCCGGCGACGACTTCTACTACGGCGCGTAGGCTTGGCGCGCGCGGGCGAGAGAGGCACCGAGAAGGACGGGCGGCTCCGGACGTGGGCCGCCCGTCTCGCCTGCGTCGCCTTCTGGCTCGTGGTCTGGGAGTTCGGCGCGCGGGCGATCGACGCGCGCATCATCCTCGTGGGTCCGCTCGAGGTCCTGGCCCGTCTCGCCGAGCTGGCGACGACCGGTGAGTTCTGGGCCTCGGTGGGCGTGTCGCTCGGGCGCATCGGCGTCGGGTTTCTCGCCGCGGTCGTCGCGGGGACGGCCCTCGCGGCGCTCGCGAGCCGCGCGACCGTGGTTCGCGAGCTGCTCGCCCCGGTGATGGGCGCCATGAAGGCCGTTCCGGTGGCGTCGTTCGTGATCCTCGTCTTGCTGTGGGTCTCGTCGAGCTACCTCTCGATGGTGATCGCGCTCGTCATGGCGCTGCCCGTCGTCTACGCCAACGTGCTCGAGGGCATCTCCCAGACCGACCCCAAGCTGCTCGAGATGTGCGACGTCTTCGGCGTGCGCGGCTGGGACCGCGTGCGCCTGGTCTACGCCTCCGAGGTGCTGCCGTACTTCCGCGTCGCGGTGACGCTCGCGCTCGGCCTCTCCTGGAAGGCGGGCATCGCGGCCGAGGTGATCGGCCTGCCGGACTTCACGATCGGCGAGCACCTCTACGACGCCAAGGTCTACCTGGACACCCCGGACCTCTTCGCCTGGACCGTGGCGATCGTGGCGGTGTCCGTCGCGCTGGAGGCGCTCGTCAAGCGCGTCATGGGGCGTCTGATGGAGCGATGGGAGGCACGGCCGTGAGCGCGGGATCGCAGACGGGCGGCGACCTCGCGCTCGCCCTCCGGGATGTCGAGAAGGACTACGGCGCCGTGCGCGTCCTCGAGGGCGCGAGCGCGAACTTCGAGCCGCTTCGCCCGCACGTGATCATGGGACCCTCCGGCGCGGGCAAGACTACGCTGCTGAGGCTGCTCGCCGGGCTCGAGCGGCCGGACGCGGGTGAGGTCATGCGGGGCGCGGACGTGCGGCTGGGCATGACGTTCCAGGAGGACCGACTCTGCGAGAACCTCACGGCCACCGCGAACATCCGCCTGCCGCACGGGTATCTTCCCGACGAGCTGCTCGAGCGCTTCCTCGCGGAGGAGCGGGCGGCGATGGAGGCCTGCGGCCTGCCCGTCGACGCGCGGCCCGTGCGCGAGCTCTCGGGCGGCCAGCGGCGGCGCGTGGCGATCCTGCGCTGCGTGCTGGCCGACGCGAACACCCTGCTCTTCGACGAGCCGCTCAAGGGCATGGACGAGAAGACCGTCGACGCCGTCATGGCCTTCGTCGGGCCGCTCGTCGCCGAGAGGACCGTCCTGTGGGCCACCCACGACGAGCGCGAACTCGCCTTCTTCGAGAACCCCGTCCTCTGGCGCGTCGAGGACGGCCACGTGTCCACCTGTTAGGTCCGGCGGGGCAACATACCCCATCTGCTCACCTGCGGCCCACGCGCGCCGACATACCCTCCCCGCTCGAACAGCTTCTCCGCACCTTCGGATGCGGAGAAGAACTCGCGGATGAGGGTATGCCGGCGCGCTTTCGAGCTCGTGGCGGGGCAACATACCCCAGATGCGAGTTCTGCAGGCGCGTCCTTTGCGCCGAAGCTGTCCGAGCAGATGGGGTATGTTGCCCCGCCGCATCGCCGATCCGCCGCGCCGGCGCATGTGCGATGATGGGTCAACGGTCTAGGAAGGGGGTCGGGGTGTACACGGTGTTTCTCGCTGGGGGGACGGCGTCGGGGAAGTCGACGGTCGCGCGCGAGCTGGAGCGGCTTGGGGCGTGGCGCATCGACCTCGACGAGCTCTCGCGCGCCGTGCTCGCGCCCGGGGAGCCCTGCGTGACGGAGGTCTGCGCCGCGTTTGGCGACGACCTCGTCGACCCCGAGACCGGGGTGCTCGACCGCGCCCTTCTCGCCCGTCGCGCCTTTGCCGACGAGTCCTCCGCCGAGCTGCTCGAGGAGATCGAGCTCCCGCACATCCGCGCCATGCTCGCCCGCATGCTCACGTCCGGCATCTGCGGGCAGCACGAGCCGGCGTGCTGCGTGGTGGAGGTGCCGCTGCTCGACCGGGTGGAGTCGATGGTCGACCTCGCCGACGAGGTCGTGGTGGTGGCCTGCCCGCTCGAGGTGCGTCGCGAGCGGGCGCGTGGGCGCGGCATGGACGTGGGGGACTTCGACCGGCGCGTGGCGCGCCAGCCCTCCGACGAGTACCTGCGCTCCCACGCGACGACCGTGATCGACAACACGGGGGACGAGAGGGACCTGGTCGCGCGGGTCCGCGCCTGGTGGGACGCGCATGGCTGGGCGTAGGCCGACGCCGCGGCATGCGACCAGGCGCCCGACGCCGCGCTCGGGTGCCGCCCCGCGCGGAGGGGAGCGCTTCGCCCGCTGGTACCGGGTGGTGCCCGTGGTCGTCCTCGTCATGGTGCTCGCGGTGGTCGCCGTGGTGGTGGCCCTGCCGACCTCGCTCGGTCGCGCGCTGCACCCCGTACGTCACGCTGACCAGATAGAGGCGTCGTGCGAGCGCCACGGCGTCGACCCGCTGCTCGCCTGTGCGGTGATAGAGTGCGAGTCCGGCTGGGACGAGGGCGCGGTCTCGCCCGTCGGGGCCGTCGGGCTCATGCAGGTCATGCCGGACACGGCGCGCAGCCTCGTGTCGCTCGGCCTCGTCGACGACGACGCCTATGACCCGGACGACCTTGCTGACCCGGCGACGAACATCGAGTACGGCTGCGCCTACCTGGGCTACCTCCAGGAGCACCTCTCCGGGCTGGAGGAGGTCATCGCGGCCTACAACGCCGGCATCGGGGCCGTGCAGGGATGGATCTCGGAGGGCGGCACGATCCCGGAGGACGTCGAGTACGCCGAGACGCGTGCGTACCTGGACCGCGTGCTCGCGGCCTACGAGGCCTACCAGGACAGCTATCCGAACGGCATCACGGGCACGTGAGCGAGCGGCGGACGTCGAGAAGGGCGTCGTCGCTGATGAGCTCGTGAAGGCTCCCCGCAAGCGCGTGAGCGACGGAGAAGATTCCGGCGTCGGTGGTGGCGACGAGGGCGTCGCGCGTCTGCCGGCGCATCTTGGACACCTCGCCCGTCGGCAGTCCGGCCTGGGAGAGCGCCTCAACGATCTCGTCATCAGGCAACAGCTTGAGCTCGCTGTTTGCCGAGAGGAGGTCGTCCAGCTCCTCCCGCGCCAGCTTGGCGACCTCCGGGTGCAGGCTGATGGCGCGCTGGTAGCAGATCACCGTGAGGTCCTCGCGGCCGAGCTTCCATTCCATGAAGGCCAGGCGATAGAAGCAGATGGCGAGGTCGCGCACCATCGAGGCGTAGCCGATCGTCTCCTTGAGAAGGTCGGCGGCCTCGAAGATGCGCGACTGGTCCTCCAGGACACGGACCTTCATGAGTGCCGCGTCGGGGGTGAGGGGGGCGATGCGCATGAGCTCCTCGGCGTGGGGCAGGGCCTCCCCGGGGCGTCCGAGCAGGTTGAGCATGCGTGCGGCGAGCGAGTGCGCCGCATAGTACTCGTCGGGCACGAGCCGTACGGTGCGCCCGTCGTCCCGGAATGCGAGGTTGTAGCGGATCCGCTCGGGGAACGAGTTGAAGTAGCGGTACACCGAAGCGGTGTCGTCGAGGTAGATGCCCATGCTCGTGATGGGGGAGAGTGCTGCCTCGAGCTCGGCGAGAAGCTCCTCGAGCTGCTCGGGCGGGCACTCCTGCCCGAGCGCGGCGCGTGCCCGGTCGGTCACCGCGACGAGGTCGCCCCCGTCGACGAAGAGCCGCTCGAGCTCATCCGTTGCGGAGACGTCAGTCGTGCCCGCGACGAGCGCCCTGCTCGTGCGCTCACACGCCTCGGCGACCGTGACGTCGTCCGTCCGGTCGCGCAGGTCAACGAGGAGCGCGACGGCGCCCTGTGTGGTGTCGCCGAGCCGCGGGGCCAGCTCCCGCCAAGCGTGGGTCCGCCCCGCCTTCTCCATGATGCCGAGGTCGGCCGCGCGTCGTGCCCCGCAGGCCGTGGCAAGCGGCTCCCCGACGGGCGAGACGTCGAGCTCGATCTCCTGGTAGCGCTCCGGGGGGCAGAGCCGCTCGTCATCGAGGGCGAGGTGGGGCTTCAGGGGCTCGGATGCCGACCCCTCGCACCCACGAGCTCGCAGCGCCGGGTCGGAGGGCAGGGCCTCGACGTCCGTGCCCATGAGGCGGTCGAGTCGCTCGAGCGCCTCGACGTCGAGGTCGAGCGAGACGAGCGTCTCCCCGGTCCCGTGACCGCAGCTCACCACGACGCGCGCGAGCGCGGGGGACGACGCGAAGGCCGCCCGGGCGACCGCGAGCGCGGCACGCGCCGCATAGCCCGTGAGGATCCGCTCGCGCGCCGGCTCGTCCGAGCTCACGGCCGAGAGGCAGGTGGGGTACGGCACGGTCAGGCGCGCGCAGAGGAGGCCCCGTGCGACGTTTGCCCGGAAGGCCAGTCCCGCGCGGACCGGAAGCGGAAGGTTCTCGAACGCGTCCGCGAAGCGCGCCCGGCAGGACCACTCGCCACGCTCGTCAGTCTCGTCGGTCAGAAACTCCAGGAGCTGGGCGGCGGGGTCGTCCGCCTCGAACGTCCTGGGACGCAGGCGGTGGACGCCGGCGAGGACGGATCGGGCGCGCTCCTCGAGTGTGGCCCCGGGCGGGCACGGCCGGCCCATCAGGTCGTCGTTCAGATTGAGCGCCACCTCGAGCGCGACGATCCCGTCGTACGTCATCTCGTCGTCCATGGTGGCGCCCAGCCACCAGCGGCCGCTCCGATGGAGACGGTGGGCGCGTGTGGCCGGCGGGTCCGGCCAGTCCATGAGGCCCGTGCGACGTAGCAGGTCCGGGAGGTCGCCGAAGCCGTTCCCGCCATGGGCCACGATGTCGCGCAGCGTGGCCACCACGTCCTCGCTGTGTGAGATCATGCCCTCGAGCGCGGCGTTTCCGGGGGAGGGGCGGGCGCCCGGGACCCGGGCGGCGCCAGGCTGCGAGGCTCGCGCGCCGGGCCCCGGCTTGGCGGCGAAGATTCCCGTGCCGAAGATCACGGCGGTCACCCCGGCGAGACATCCCTGCCAGGCGGTGCGCGCCTCGCCGCGCTCGCCAGTGCCGAACGCGATGAAGAAAAGTATCGAACAGGTCGCGAGCAGGGCTCCGACGACGATGACGATACCCCCAAAGACTTTCCAGCCCGTCGTTTTTCTCGGATGCGTCACATGACCCCCTTCGACTCTGGTCAGATTGTAGCCGAGCGTTCGGACAAAAATGAGAACACATGTTTGCGTTCTGGGAAATGGGGTACACTGTTGCAACGGAGGCGGCGAAGGGGGAAGCGATGGCAGGAGAGGGCGACGCCCGGGGCCCGGAGCGAGTCGGCGGCGAGCTCGTGCGCTTTGGGCGCGAGGGCGCCGGGGAGCCGCTTGCCGTGGTCTCCCCCTACGAGCCGGCGGGAGACCAGCCCCAGGCCATAGACAAGCTCGCCGACGGCGTGGAGCGGGGACTCCGCTACCAGACGCTCATGGGCGTCACGGGCTCGGGCAAGACCTACACCATGGCCAAGACCATCGAGCGCCTCAACCGCCCGACGCTCATCATGGAGCCCAACAAGACCCTCGCCGCTCAGGTGGCGAGCGAGATGCGCGAGCTCTTCCCCAACAACGCCGTGGTCTACTTCGTCTCCTACTACGACTACTACCAGCCCGAGGCCTACGTCCCGCAGACGGACACCTACATCGAGAAGGACGCGTCTATCAACGAGGAGGTCGAGAAGCTCCGCCACCAGGCGACCTCGAGCCTGCTCTCGCGCCGCGACGTCATCGTGGTGGCGTCCGTGAGCTGCATCTACGGCATCGGCAGCCCGCAGGACTACGCCGGGCTCGCCCCCAACGTGAGCAAGGACGAGCCGCTCGAGCGCGATGAGCTCATCCATAGCCTCATCGACATCCAGTACGACCGCAACGACTACGATCTCTCCCGCGGCACGTTCCGCGTGCGCGGGGACACCGTGGACGTCTACCCGCCCTACGCCGAGAACCCCCTGCGCATCTCGTTCTTCGGGGACGAGGTGGAGCTCATCGCCGAGGTGGACAACGTCACCGGGGAGATCGTCCGCGAGTTCGACGCCATCCCGATCTGGCCCGCCTCGCACTACGTGACCGAGCGCCCGAAGGTGACGCACGCGCTCGAGACGATAAACGAGGAGCTCGAGCAGCGCGTGGCCGAGCTCAAGGCCAACGACCTCCTGCTCGAGGCCCAGCGCCTCGCGCAGCGCACGAGCTACGACCTCGAGATGCTCGAGACGATGGGCTACTGCAACGGCATCGAGAACTACTCGCGCCACCTCGACGGGCGCAAGGCGGGCGAGCCTCCCTACACGCTCATCGACTACTTCCCCAAGGACATGGTCTGCATCATCGACGAGTCCCACGTCACGGTGCCGCAGATTCGCGGCATGTACGAGGGAGACCGCTCGCGCAAGGTCACGCTCGTGGAGCACGGCTTCCGCCTGCCCTCCGCGCTCGACAACCGCCCCTTGCGCTTCGACGAGTTCGAGGCGCGCGTTCCGCAGTTCATCTACGTCTCCGCCACGCCCGGCGACTACGAGGAGTCGGTCACCCAGCAGCAGGTCGAGCAGATCATCCGCCCCACCGGTCTTCTCGACCCCAAGGTCGACGTCCGCCCGGTGAACGGGCAGATCGACGACCTCATCTCAGAGATCAAGGAGCGCGTGGCCAAGAAGGAGCGCGTGCTCGTGACCACGCTCACCAAGCGCATGGCCGAGGACCTCACCGACCACCTGCTCGACGAGGGCGTGCGCGTGAACTACATGCACTCTGACACGGCCACGCTCGACCGCGTGGACATCATCCGCGACCTGCGCGTCGGCAAGATCGACGTGCTCGTGGGCATCAACCTCCTGCGCGAGGGCCTGGACATCCCCGAGGTCTCGCTCGTGGCGATCCTGGACGCGGACAAGGAGGGGTTCCTCCGCAACCGCCGCTCGCTGATCCAGACCATGGGCCGCGCGGCGAGAAACGCGCAGGGCGAGGTCATCATGTACGCGGACACGATCACCGACTCCATGCGCGAGGCGATAGGGGAGACCAATCGCCGGCGCGCCCTGCAGGAGGCCTTCAACGAGGAGCACGGCATCGTCCCGCGCACGGTGAAGAAGTCGATTACGGACGTCTCGTCGTTCATCTCCGAGGCCGAGGCCACGCTCGAGGGCAAGACGCGCGACCGCCACGGCACGGGCAGCCACGGCGCCTTCGAGAGCCTGGCCGAGCCGTCCGGGGGCCAGGTCGACGAGGGGGTTGCGGACGCGCTGGCGGCGGAGCTGGCCGGCCTCTCGGAGCGCGAGCTCGCCGACGTGGTCGACGCGCTCGAGGAGGAGATGGCGGCCGCCTCGGAGGCCATGGACTTCGAGACCGCGGCGCGCCTGCGCGACCAGATCGTGGCCATACGCACCCGCGTGGAGGGCAGCTCGGCCGACGCCGTCATGGAGCGCCTCAAGGCCGGCGCGCGCAAGGGCAGCGCGCACGCCACGCGCCGCCGCTACCGACCGAGGAGGAAGTAGGGCCATGGGAGCCAACGCGTCACAGGATGAGAAGAACCTCTTCGGGTACCTCGCCCGGGAGTTCGACTCCCTCGGCGACCGCCCGCTGGGGGAGGTGGACAGCCTCGTGCTGTCGTGCCTCTCGTACTTCCGCCTGCCCGAGCAGGCCGCCGCGGCGCGCACCCCCGAGGGCATGCCCCTCGTCGACCTCTACCGCGCGGACTGGTTCGAGGCCATGACGCGGGACCTCTGGGACCCCGAGGGCCTTGTGCGCCTGCTCGGCGCCGTCGCGGCGAGTCCGCGCCTGCGCGACCTGCGCGTGAGCGACTACGTCGACGACTTCGACGAGTCGGCCGAGAAGCAGTTCTCCGCCTGCACGCTGCGGCTGCCGCGCGGCGCCGCCTACGTCTCCTTCCGCGGGACCGACAACTCGGTCGTGGGCTGGAAGGAGGACTTCAACATGGCCTTCGAGACGGGCGTCCCGTCCCAGCTCGCCGCCGTCTCGTACCTGGAGCGCGTTGCCTCCACCATAGAGGGGGGCATCTACCTGGGAGGCCACTCGAAGGGCGGCAACCTGGCGGCCTACGCCCTGGCGCGCTGCCCCGCCGACGTGGCCGGCCGGGTGGTCCGGGCGTTCTCCCACGACGGCCCGGGGTTCACCGAGGAGGCGCTGTCGGACGTGGCATGGCTGCGCCGCGCCCACCTGCTCTCTAAGACGGTGCCGCGCTCCTCCGTCATCGGGATGCTCTTCGAGCGGCAGGAGGACTACGCCGTGGTCGACTCGTCCACGAGCGGCCTTTTGCAGCACAACCCCTTCTCGTGGGTCGTCGAGGGTACCGACTTCGTCTACGCGGAGGGCATCGGGCGCGGCGCGCGCTTCGTCGACCGTACGCTCAACGAGTGGATCGCGAGCATGCCCAACGAGGAGCGGGCCGCGCTGGTCGACACGCTCTTCTCGGTGATCGGCGCCGGCGGGAAGGACACCTTCGGGCAGCTGAGCGAGAACTGGCAGACCACGGTGCCCGCCATGCTGCGCGAGCTGGGCAAGCTGGAGCCGGGGGAGCGCGCCAAGATCACGCGGGCCCTGGCGCTCCTCGTCCGCACCGTCATGCCCGACTTCGAGCTGCCGCAGCTGCCGGAGTTCGAGATGCCGCAGTTCGAGCTCCCGGACTTCGCGGCGCTCGAGCAGGGGAGGATGGTCCCGCTCGAGGAGCGGATGGCGAGGCTCTCCAGCCCCGAGGGCGGGTTCCCGGCCTAGAGGGCCACGTAGCGGCTCGCGCCGGCGGCGTCGAGCTCGCGCCGCACGGCGCCGGTCGCCACGAGGTGGTCGAGGTGGGCGATGCTCTCCGAGACGAGGAACCAGCGCGTGAGCGCGGGGGTCTCGCCCCAGCGCTCGAACGGTGCGCGCCAGCCCATCGCCGGCACCAGCTCGAAGCCCGTCTGGCCGGGGGTCTCCCGGATCGCCGCGAGCGCGCGGGCGCTACGGCGCTCGTGGTGGGCGGCGTTGGCGAGGCAGCGCTCCGCGACGTCGCCCTCCTGCAGGCCGTGGCCCATGAGCGCGTGCTCGATGCCCCGGTCGGCGAGCCGGCGCAGCGTCGCCAGCTGCTCGCCGATCGGGTCCTCCCCCTCGCCCCAGAAGCCGATGCAGGTGGAGCAGAGGAAGAGCACCGCGTCGCCGAGAAACGCCGTGCGCGTGCGCGGCTCCCAGAGGGCGCACTGCCCGGGCGTGTGGCCAGGCGTCGCAACGACCTCGAAGGCCCAGCGCCCGCAGCGCAGCACGTCGCCCTCCGCGAGCGTCTCGAAGGGTATGCCCTCGCGCGTGAAGTCGCGCGCGTGGTCCCAGATCACGTCGGCGAGCTCGACGGCCTCCGCCTCGCCCACGCCCTCGGCGCGCATGCGGGCGACCATCTCGTCTCGCCACGCGTGCGCGGCGAGACGCGTCATGTCGCCGGCCACGCCCTCGCCCACCACCACGCGGGCGCCCGCCTCGGAGAGCTCGCGGGCCAGGCCGGTGTGGTCGATGTGGGCGTGCGTGCAGAAGAGCGTGACGCGCTCGGGGTCGACGCCGAGGCCGACCAGGGCGCGCATGAGGCGCGTGTCGTTGAACTCGTCCGGGGTGCCGGCGTCCACGACGAGCGTCTCGGCGCCGTCGCGCACGACGAAGGCGTTCACCGAGGGGAGGAACGTGTCGTGCATGAGGAGCTCGACGCGCCACACCTCCGGCTCGTCGAGCACCTGGCTGCAGGTGAAGCCGTCGCCGTCGAGCGTGAAGCAGTTGGCCCCGCAGCCCTGGCCCCAGTCCTCGCCCTGCGCGCCGCTCGTCATGTGCGCCTCCCTCGATGTCGTCGCTCTTCTCGCCAGTATGAACCATCCGGATGTCGCTCGGGGTAGAATCAACACTGTTGCCAAACTCCGCCCGCCGGGCGCGTCGAGAGGAAGAGCATGGACCAGAACGAGCAGGACAAGCTCCGCCAGGAGGTCGACGAGGTGCTGCACGGCCAGAGGCAGCCCGAGCCCCCCGCCGGCTTCCAGCAGAACGACTACTCCAACATCCACCACGTGGTGGGCGTCGTGTCCGGCAAGGGCGGCGTGGGCAAGTCGCTCGTGTGCGGCATCCTGGCCGTGGAGCTGGCGCGCCGCGGCGCCCGCGTGGGCATCCTCGACGCGGACATCACCGGCCCCTCGATCCCGCGCATGATGGGCCTCGCCGACGTGCGCGCCCGCGGCGTGGACAACCTGCTCGTCCCCGTGCTGACGAAGGGCGGCATCGAGGTCATGAGCGCCAACCTCGTGCTCGAGAACGAGACCGACCCGGTGCTCTGGCGCGGCCCGGTGGTCGCCGGCGCGATCAAGCAGTTCTGGGAGGACACCGCCTGGGGCGAGCTGGACTACCTGCTCGTCGACATGCCCCCGGGAACGAGCGACGTGGCGCTCACCGTGTTCCAGTCCCTGCCGGTGGACGGCGTGGTGATCGTGAGCTCGCCGCAGGACCTGGTGCAGATGGTCGTCGGCAAGGCCGTGAACATGGCCAACATGATGAACGTGCCGGTGCTCGGCCTCGTTGAGAACATGGCCTACGTCGAGTGCCCGCACTGCGGCGAGAGGATCTACCCCTACGGCCCGAGCCGCCTGGAGGAGACCGCCAAGGCCTTCGACGTGGAGGCGTTGGGGCAGCTCCCGATGGACGCCGCGATCGCGACCGCCTGCGACGAGGGCACCTTCGAGGGCAAGCTCCCCGAGGGGCTGCTCCCCGACGCCGTGGACGCGGTCGTGCGCACGGCGGAGTTCATGGACGCGCTGCGGGGCCAGGGCGAGTAGCTTGGCGCGCAAGCCGAGAAGGACCTCCAGGTCGCAGGCGCGCGAGGTGGCGCTCGCCGCCGCGGCCGCCGTGAGCGTGCCGGGGCGCTGCGACGTGTGCGTGGTCGGCGGCGGCGCGGCGGGCCTTGCCGCGGCGATCGCGGCCGCCGAGGCCGGCGCGTCCGTGGTGGTGCTCGAGCGCGCGCCCGAGTGCGGGCGGACGATCCTCGCCACCGGCAACGGGCGCTGCAACCTCTCGAACGCGCGGCTGGCGTGGGGGCGCTACAACGACCCGGGCTTCGTCGAGGCGGTCTGCGGCGAGCGGTTCGGCGCGGACGTGCTCGACTTCTTCGAGGGCTGCGGGCTCGCCGTGGCCGAGGAGGGGGACGGGCGCCTCTACCCGCTCTCGCGCCAGGCGTCCTCGGTGCGCGAGGTGCTTCTCGCCCGCGCGGAGAGGGCCGGCGCCGTGCTGGCCCCCGCGCGCGAGGTCACGGGCGTCGAGCGGGGCGGCGACGGCTGGCGCGTGACGTACGGGGGCGTGGGGTCGGGCACGGTCGCCGCACGCTCCGTGGTGCTCTCGGTGGGGGGCGGCGAGGGGCTCCTGCGCTCGCTGGGGCTCGCCTGCACACCCTTCGAGCCGGTGCTCTGCTCGCTCGCGTGTGAGGCGCCCGCGGGGGTCTCCCTCGACGAGCTCGACGGCCGCCGCGCGCATGCGACGGCGCGGCTCCTGCGCGACGGTGCCGAGGTCGCCCGCGAGACGGGCGAGGTGCTCTTCCGTCCCTACGGGATCTCGGGCATCGCGGTCTTCGACCTCTCGCGCTCCGCGCGGCCCGGCGACGTGGTCTCGCTCGACCTCACGTGCGGCCTCGAGGCCGAGCGCGCCTCGCGGCTCTTCGCTCGGGCGGGCGGCTGCGCGGGGCTTCTCGACCCCGTGGTCGCCCGGGCGCTGGGCGACTCGCTCGAGACGGCCCGCGACCTGCGCCTCGTGGTCCTCGGGCCGGCGGAGCCCGAGCGCGCCCAGGTCACGCGCGGCGGCCTGCTGACGGGCCAGTTCGACCCCGCCACGCTGGGGGCCCGCGACCTGCCCGGCCTCTTCGCCTGCGGCGAGGCGCTCGACGTCGACGGCGCCTGCGGCGGCTTCAACCTCGCCTGGGCCTGGAAGAGCGGCCTGGTGGCCGGCTCCGCGGCGGCATCTACACCATGACCAACCACGCACGCCTCCCCGTTTTGGCCCGCAGATGCGTCAGAATGGTGAGGCGTGCATGGTCTCTTGAGATGGGACACCCATGATTGAGGTCTCCGGCATACGAATCCCGCTCTCCGCGCTGGACGGCACCGACGGTCGCGAGCTCGCGGCATGCCGGCGCGCGCTCGCGCGCAGGCTGGGGGTCCGCGAGGGGGACGTCGTCTCCCTGGAGCGGCGCCGGCGCTCGATCGACGCGCGCAAGCGCGGAAACGTGCAGCTCACGTTCACGCTGCGCGCCGAGCTCGCGCCGGGCGCCCGTCCGCGCGCGGACAAGGGCGTAAAGATCGTGGGCGAGCGACCCTTCTCCTTCCCCGCGCCCGTCGCGCACCCCTCTGCCCGGCCCGTCGTCGTGGGCGCCGGCTGCGCCGGGCTCTTCTGCGCCCTCTCGCTCGCCCTCGCCGGGCTGGAGCCCCTGCTCGTGGAGCGCGGGGACGACGCCGCGCGCCGCGCAGAGGTCGTGCGCCGCCACGACGAGACCGGTGAGCTCGACCCCGAGAGCAACATCCAGTTCGGCGTCGGCGGCGCCGGGACCTTCTCGGACGGCAAGCTCCAGACCGGCACCAAGAGTCCCGCGCACCGCCTGATCCTGGAGACCCTCGTCGCCGCAGGTGCCCAGCGCCAGATCCTCTGGGACGCGAAGCCCCACGTCGGCAGCGACGTGCTGCCCGGCGTCGTCACCGAGGTCGTCCGCCAGATAGAGGCGGCGGGCGGTGAGGTGCGGACCCGCTGCCGCATGACCGACCTCGAGGTCGCCGACGGTGCCGTCCGGGGCGTCACGCTCGCGACGCGCGCGGACGACGGGACGGAGCGCGAGGAGCGCGTTGCCGCAAGCTGCGTCGTCCTCGCCTGCGGCCACTCCGCGCGCGACGTCTTCGAGCTGCTGCGCGAGCGGGGCGTCGCCCTGGAGCGCAAGACCTTCGCGATGGGCGTGCGCATCGAGCACCTCCAGGCGGACGTCGACCGGGCGCTCTACGGCAGCGCCGCCGGCCACCCCGCGCTCGGCGCCGCCCCCTACAGCTTCTCGTGCCACCTTCCCTCCGGCCGCAGCGCGTTCTCGTTCTGCATGTGCCCCGGCGGCTACGTGGTCTCCGCCGCGAGCGAGCCGGGCGGCGTCTGCACGAACGGCATGAGCCTCTCGGACCGCGCGGGGACGAACGCGAACTCCGGGCTTCTCGCCAACGTCTTCCCCGAGGACCTGCCCGGTGACGACGCCCTCGCCGGCGTGGAGCTGCAGCGCGCCTGCGAGCGGGCGGCGTTCGCGGCGGGCGGCGGCGCCTACGTCGCCCCGGCGCAGCTCGTCGGGGACTTCCTCGCGGGCGTGCCCTCGAGCGCGGGCGGTCGCGTGCGGCCCACCTACCCGCGCGGCGTGGCCTGGGGCGACGTCGCGCCCTGTCTGCCCCCCTACATCGTCGAGACCCTGCGCGCCGCCGTCCCCGTCCTCGGGCGCAGGCTGCGCGGCTTCGACGCGGCCGACGCCGTGCTCACGGGCGTGGAGACGCGCTCGAGCTCCCCGGTCCGCGTGACGCGCGGCGCCGACGGGCAGAGCGTCTCCACGCGCGGCCTCTGGCCCGTGGGCGAGGGCGCGGGCTACGCGGGCGGGATCATGAGCGCCGCCACCGACGGCATCCTCGCCGCCGAGAAGATCGTGGCGAGCCTCTAGCCCCCGTCGCCGTTCGGAGAACCCGTCCCGTGTACCGGTCCGCAGCCGCGAAACCGGTACACGGGGCGCAATCTCTCAGCCCATACATCAGCCCACCGGTACACGGGGCGGGTTTTCCCGGACGGGCCGCCCGACCCTAAGATCGTCCTGGCCCGGCGGTGTTCTGTAGAGAAGTTCCGCGGAGCGCACTTCTCGGAAGAACACCGCCGGGCCGCCCCGGTACAATCAAAAGGTTGGTTCACCCAGCACTTCCGAGGAGGGTCCCATGGCCCACGATTCCATCGTCATCCGCGGCGCGCGCGAGCACAACCTCGCCGACGTCGACGTCGACATCCCGCGCGACAAGCTCGTCGTCATCACGGGCCTCTCCGGCTCCGGCAAGTCGAGCCTCGCCTTCGACACGATCTACGCAGAGGGCCAACGCCGCTACGTGGAGTCGCTCTCCAGCTACGCGCGCCAGTTCCTGGGACAGATGGACAAGCCGGACCTGGACAGCATCGACGGCCTCTCGCCGGCGGTCTCCATCGACCAGAAGACCACGAGCAGAAACCCCCGCTCCACCGTGGGCACCGTGACCGAGATCTACGACTACCTGCGCCTGCTCTTCGCGCGCATCGGCACGCCCCACTGCCCCGAGTGCGGCCGCGTGATCGAGCGCCAGACCACCGACCAAGTCGCCGACAAGGTCCTCGAGCGCGCGCAGGGCCGCCGCGCCCTCGTGCTCGCGCCCGTGGTCCTCGACCGCAAGGGCGAGTACACCAAGCTCTTCGAGGACCTGCGCCGCGAGGGCTTCTCGCGCGTGCGCATCGACGGGGAGGTCCGCGAGCTCGGCGACGAGGAGATCCGCCTCGAGAAGAAGAACCGCCACAACGTCGAGGTCGTGGTCGACCGCATCGTGGTGCGCGAGAACTCGCTCGGCCGCATCGCCGAGGCCGTGGAGCAGGCGACCAAGCTGGCGCAGGGCAAGGTCGGCTTCTACCTCCTGCCCGACCGCGACGACCCCGAGCGCTACCCCGGCGAGCTCCTCAGCTACTCCCTCGCCCTGGCCTGCCCCGAGCATGGCCACTCGCTGGACGACCTCCAGCCGCGCGACTTCTCGTTCAACGCCCCCTACGGCGCCTGCCCCGAGTGCGACGGCCTGGGCTTCCGCAAGATCGTCGACGCCGAGGCCCTGATCGAGGACCCCACGCTCTCCGTGGCGGGCGGCGTCTTCGGCAGCATATTCGGGCACTCCAACTACTACTCGCAGGTCCTCGCGGCCGCGTGCCGCCACCTCGGCGCCTCTGAGGACACGCCGTGGGCCGACCTCCCCAAGAAGGTCCAGTCCGCGCTTCTCGACGGCCTCGGGACGGCCAAGATCCGCGTCGACTACCTCACGCGCGACGGCCGCAACACGCACTGGTTCACCACCTTCCCCGGCGTGCGCAAGATCCTCTTCGACAAGTACCAGGAGACCACGTCGGAGACCATGAAGACGCACCTCGAGAAGTACATCCGCGAGGTGCCCTGCTCGGCGTGCCACGGCGCGCGCCTCAAGCCCGAGATCCTTGCCGTCACGGTGGGCGAGAAGAACATCTGGGAGGTCTGCGAGCTCTCCTGCCGCGAGTGCCTCGCGTTCTTCGAGGCGCTCGAGCTCACCGACCGTCAGCGCTTCATCGCCGGCGCCGTGGTGAAGGAGATCCTGGCGCGCCTGCGCTTCCTCGTGAACGTGGGCCTGGACTACCTCACGCTCAGCCGCGCCGCCGCCACGCTCTCCGGCGGCGAGGCGCAGCGCATCCGCCTGGCCACGCAGATCGGCGCCGGCCTCATGGGCGTGCTCTACATCCTCGACGAGCCCTCGATCGGCCTGCACCAGCGCGACAACAACCGCCTCATCGAGACGCTCAAGCGCCTGCGCGACCAGGGCAACACCGTGATCGTGGTCGAGCACGACGAGGACACGATCCGCGCCGCGGACTACGTGATCGACATGGGCCCCGGCGCCGGCGAGCTGGGCGGTCGCGTGGTGGCGGCCGGCACGCCGGACCAGATCGCCGCCTGCCCCGAGTCCGTCACGGGCGCCTACCTCACCGGCGAGTGCCAGATCCGTCTGCCCGAGAAGCGCCGCAACCCGCGCAAGGGCCAGATCAAGGTCACCGGCGCCACGGCCAACAACCTGAAGGGCGTCACCGCCAAGGTCGAGCTCGGCACGCTCACGGTGGTCACGGGCGTCTCGGGCTCGGGCAAGAGCTCGCTCGTCACCGACACGCTCGCGCCGGCGCTCACCAACGCCGTGCACCGCTCCAAGCGCGTCGTGGGCCCCTACAGAAAGCTCGAGGGCGTGGACCAGATCGACAAGGTCATCGACATCGACCAGTCGCCGATCGGCCGCACGCCGCGCTCCAACCCCGCCACCTACATCGGGCTCTGGGACGACCTGCGCGCGCTCTTCGCGTCGCTGCCCGAGAGCCGAGCGCGCGGCTACAGCCCGGGGCGCTTCTCGTTCAACGTCCCCGGTGGCCGCTGCGAGGCCTGCAAGGGCGACGGCCAGATCAAGATCGAGATGAACTTCCTGCCGGACGTCTACGTCCCCTGCGAGGTCTGCCACGGCAAACGCTACAACCGCGAGACCCTGGAGGTCCTCTACCACGGCAAGTCCATCTCGGACGTGCTCGACATGACGGTCCACGAGGCGCTGGCCTTCTTCTCCAACATCCCGCGCATCAAGAACAAGCTCCAGACCCTCTACGACGTGGGCCTGGGCTACATCCACCTCGGCCAGCCCGCCACGACGCTCTCCGGCGGCGAGGCGCAGCGCGTGAAGCTCGCCAAGGAGCTCCACCGCCAGCAGACCGGCAGGACCTTCTACATCCTCGACGAGCCCACCACGGGCCTGCACTTCGAGGACGTGCGCCAGCTGGTCGAGGTGCTCGAGAAGCTCGTGGACGCCGGCAACACGGTCCTCGTGATCGAGCACAACCTCGACGTCATCAAGATGGCGGACCGCGTGCTCGACATGGGGCCCGAGGGCGGCGACGGGGGCGGCACGGTCGTGGCCTACGGCACGCCCGAGCAGGTCGCGGAGGTGCCGGAGAGCTACACCGGCCAGTTCCTGCGCGAGATCCTCGCGCGCGACCGCGCCCGTCAGGCGAAGGGGTAGCCGGCCGTGGCGCGCCGCGAGAAGTTCCAGAAGACCAACGCCATGCGCGAGCTCGAGACCGCGGGCGTGCCCTTCGCCTACGAGACCTACGAGGTCGACGAGACGGACACGTCGAGCGAGCTCGGCCTCCACATCGCGCAGATGCTCGGCGAGGACCCCGCGGCGAGCTTCAAGACGCTCGTCTGCGTGACCCCGGGTGGCGGTCACGTGGTCTGCTGCATCCCCGTCGCGGACGAGCTGGACCTCAAGAAGGCCGCCGCGGCGGCGGGCGAGAAGAGCCTCAGCCTGATGCACGTGCGCGACCTCGAGCCGGTCACCGGCTACGTCCGCGGCGGCTGCTCGCCCGTCGGCATGAGGAAGCGCTTCCCCACGCTGATCGACGAGACGGCGCAGCTCTTCGACGAGATCCACGTCTCGGGCGGCCGGCGCGGCCTCAGTCTCGTGCTCGCCCCCGACGACCTCGTCCGCTTCTGCGAGGCGACCCTCGCCGACATCGTGCGGGGCTAGGCGCCGTCCTCGTTGAGGTCACGCTCGATGAGCTGGCGCAGCCGTTGCGAGCGCGTCTGCCCGTTCCGGGCGGCCTTCTCGTCAAAGGCGCGCACCGTCGACTCGGGCACCTTGACTCCGATGAGCTTGAGCTGCTCGGAGCTTATGCGCGGTCGTCCGACCAGGATGCGACCCCATTTTCCGGGAAGCTCGCCGCGTTCGAGACGCTCAGCGATCTCTTCGATGTCCCGGTCGGTGAGGACGCCGCCTTCCCGTGTGACGTATTGCACGCTGTGCCTCCCATAGCTCACGCAGCACCTTTTTCGTTGGAGGGGCCTGGGCATGGAAAACGAGGACGGACCCATCCTCCAAAACGGTTCCTATCAGCTCCAGAGCCCTTCCTCGTCCGTCATGCCCAAGGGCGACGAGCGTGGAACGGGGCAGGTCGTCGTCGACGCGCTCGGCGACGACGAAGGCGTTGCCCCATGCTTTCAGTACGTCGGTCGCCAAGAGTTCCGGATGTCGGCGGTGGATGCGTTCATGGATCCGGATGAGGTCCTTCCTCATGGCGCACCTTCCGTTAAACGAAACGTTATACAAAAATAAGGGGAGGAGCAAGAAGCGGATGGGCGGGCGGCGAGTCGCCGCCGCCCGCCGCGCCGCTCAGTTGTTCACCACGAGCTCCTCCACGCGCCCGATGAAGATGCGGACGCCCGAGCCGGCGGCGCCGCCGAGCATGAGGCCGTGCTCGACGGGGTCGAGCGCCGGGCCCGCCCAGCCTTCCTCATCGTCCCTCTCGCCGCGCTCCGCCTCGAGCTCGAGCAGGCTCTTCAGGAGCTCGCGCTCCGCGGCGGTGGCGTCGTCGTCGCGGTCCTCGTCCTCGAACGTGGGCTCGGGCAGGGAGGTTCCGAGCTCGTAGACCTCGTTCAGCGTCTGGCGCCGTCGCTCGATCGTGCGGTCGAGCACGAGGTTGCGAACCGCCTCTGCCGACTCGGGCTGGCGCGCCTCGTCGGGCGTGAGCGTGACGACGATCGCGTCGCTCGCCACCTCCCCGAGCTCGCGCAGGTCGCGACAGGTCACGATCACCCTTGCCTCTTCCCAGTTCAGTGCCATGCTTGCTCCCTTCTCTCGGATGTGGGGGCGCCAGCGTAGCAGGGCGTCCCTGACGGCTGCCCGACGCGTGGCTTGCGGCAGGCTGACGCCGCAGCTCGTCGCCTACGCCCGGTCCGGATGGTTCGACCCTTTGTCGGCGAGAGGGTCCTTCTCGCCCGCGGGAGAGCTCTCGCCGGCCCGTCCCGTGCGGGGACGATGACGACGGCGTGCGATCGCGAACAAACCGGTCGGTCCTTGCGCGAGCGCTTTAGTGTGCTAAAGTGATGGGGCACGGAACGCGAGGGACGCGGCAGGAAGGGAACGGACGTGACGGCAGCAACGCCCCGTGGCTTCAGGGACATCCTCCCGAGGGAGGCGCTCGCCCGCGAGCGCATCACGGACGTGGTGCGCGGGTGCTTCTCGGAGCACGGCTACCTCCCGGTGGAGACGCCGCTTCTGGAGGAGCGCGCCGCGCTCGAGCGGGGCGGCCGGATAAAGGACAGCGCCTTCCAGCTCTTCGACACCGACCAGACCCTCCTCACGCTGCGGCCCGACCTCACGCTGCCGGCGGCGCGCCTCGTCGCCGGCCGCATGGGCGAGGCCGACCTGCCCGTCCGCCTGCGCTACAGCGCACCGGTGGTGCGTGAGGAGCCGAGCCTGCGCGGCCAGCCGCGCCAGTTCACGCAGCTCGGGGTCGAGCTCGTGGCGCGTGACGGCATCGCCTCCGAGGCCGAGGTCGTGCGCCTGCTCGCGGAGACCCTCGAGCGGCTGGAGGTGCCGGCCTGGCGCATCGTCTTCGGCTCCCCGGTGCCCGTGACGGCGCTGCTCGACGCCTGCTCGCCGAGCCCGGCCTTCTCCGAGCGCGTGCGGGCGCTGGTCCACGACTCGGACCTCGTCACGCTCGACGAGGTGCTGGGCGCCGAGAAGGGCCTCGCGCCCGCCGCCGCCCGCGCCCTCTCCGAGGCCTGCCGCATGGGCGGCGGCGTCGACGTGATCGCGCGGCTCGACGGGCTTCTCGCCGACGCGGGCGTGCCCGAGACGCGGCGCGGGACCGCCGAGCTCTCCGCGCTCGCCGAGGAGCTCGCCGACCTCTTCGAGGCGGGTCGCGTGTCCTTTGACTTCTCGATCATCAACTCGTTCGACTACTACACCGGCATCATCTTCAAGGGCTACGCCGAGGGCATCGCCGCGAGCCTCGCCTCGGGCGGCCGCTACGACGCGGTGCTCGCCAACTACGGTCGGCCGGACCTCGTGGCCTGCGGCTTCGCGCTCTCGCTCGAGCGCCTGCAGGAGGTGCTCGGCGAGCCGGGCGAGTCCGGCGTGGTGACGCCGGGGGTGCGCCTTGCGGAGCGGCCGCTGCGCGTCGCGGTGCCCAAGGGGTCGCTCTTCAAGGACACGGTGCGCGTGCTCGCCGCGGCGGGGCTCCCCACGGCAGAGCTGGAAAACCCCGGGCGTCGCCTCGTGGTGCGCGAGGGCGACGTGGAGTACGTGATCGTGCGCGCCCAGGACGCCCCGGCCTTCGTGGGCCACGGCGGAGCCGACTGCGGCTTCTGTGGCACGGACTCGCTCGTGGAGGCGGACCTCGACCTGCTGCAGCTCGTGGACATGGGCTACGGGGCGTGCCGCTTCGTCGTGGCGGAGCCTGCGGGGCGCGCGGGCGAGGCCGAGCGCAACTACGCCTGGCGCGGCACGGTGCGCGTGGCCACCAAGTACCCGCGCATCACGCAGCGCTACTACGACTCCATCGGCCAGCAGGTGGACATCGTCACGCTGCATGGCAACATCGAGCTGGGTCCGATCGTGGGCATGACGGACCGCATCGTGGACATCACGGCCACCGGCACCACGCTCGCCGAGAACGACCTCGTGATCGTCGACCAGATCATGGAGTGCTCGGCCCGCTTCTTCGCGGGGCCGGCGGCGTATCGCTGCGACAGGAGGATTCGCGACCTCGCGGCTCGTCTCGCCGAGGTCAGGAAGGGGAGTGCGTCATGAGGACGGTAACGCTCGAAGGGGGCGCGCGCCTCACGCAGGCCGACCTCAACCGCTCCGGGGTCCTTCCCGCCGAGGTCATGGCCGCGGCCGAGAAGATCGTGGACGACGTGCGCGAGCGCGGCGACGCCGCGGTGCGCGAGTTTTGCCTGCGCTTTGACGGGGCGTGCCCGCGGGACTTCCGCGTGCCGGACGAGCTGGTCGCCGGCGCGCTCGACCTCGTGCCGCCCGAGTTCCTCGCCGCGCTCACACGGGCGCGCGACCAGATCCGCGACTTCCACGAGCGCGAGCGCGAGCAGTCCTGGTTCACCACCCGCGCGGACGGCACGATGCTTGGCGTGAAGGTGACCCCCGTGGCCTCCGCCGCGGTCTACGTGCCCGGCGGCCGCGCGCAGTATCCCTCTACCGTCCTCATGGACACCATCCCGGCCAAGGTCGCCGGCGTGGAGCGCGTGGTCATGGTCACGCCGCCGCAGGCAGACGGCACGCTCTCCGCCTACACGCTCGCCGCCGCGGCGCTCGCGGGCGTGGACGAGGTCTACGCCGTGGGCGGCGCCCAGGCGATCGGCGCCGTGGCCTACGGCACCGAGTCGATCCCGGCGGTCGAGAAGATCGTGGGGCCGGGCAACGCCTACGTGGCCGCCGCCAAGCGCTACGTCTCCGGCGACGTGGGCATCGACATGGTGGCCGGACCCTCCGAGGTCTGCGTGCTCGCGGACCTCGCGGCGGCGCCCGAGGTGGTGGCCGCCGACCTCATGGCCCAGGCCGAGCACGACCCGATGGCGAGCTGCTACCTCGTGACCTGTGACGCCCTCATCGCCGAGCGCGTCCTGGCCGCCATAGAGCTTCTCGTCTCCCAGAGCCCGCGCGAGGAGATTACCCGCGCGAGCCTGGACCAGCGCGGCGTGGTCGTGGTCTGCGACACGCTCGACGTTGCCGTGGACGCGATCAACGTGATCGCCCCCGAGCACCTGGAGCTCCACTGCGCGGACGCGCTCGGGCTCCTCGGCCGCGTGCGCAACGCGGGCGCGATCTTCGTGGGCCCCTGGAGCTCCGAGCCCCTGGGCGACTACGTGGCCGGCCCCAACCACACGCTGCCCACGGGCGGCACCGCGCGCTGGGCCAACCCGCTCGGCGTCTACGACTTCCAGAAGCGCTCAAGCGTGATCTGCTACACGCCCGAGGGCCTGCTCGCGGATGCCCCCGCCACGCAGACCATCGCCCAGGCCGAGGGCCTCTGGGCCCACGCCCTCTCCGTCGGCATTCGCCGGGTGATCGCGGAGGCTCTCGCCGACGCGCCGGAGGGCACGTTCGGCGTCGCGCTCGACCTCGCGGGGTGCGCCGGCGAGGTGGCATGGCCTGAGGCGCTGCCCGCGCCGGCCGGTGTCCCGCTGCCCGGCTTCGAGCGGAGGGGCTAGCCATGGCAAAGAAGTGCCTCGACGTCACGGCGCGCCTGCGCCCCGCGCTGCGCGCCTTCGAGCCCTACGACCCGCGCTTCTCGCCCGTGCGCGTGAACCTCTCCGCGAACGAGAACACGCACCCGCTGCCGGCGGGGCTCGCCGAGGCCGTGCTCGATGCCGTGCGGGCCACGTCGCTCAACCGCTACCCCGACCCCATGGCAAACGCCCTGCGCGACGCGCTAGCCGAGCGTCACGGCACGGACCGCGCCCACGTGATCGTGGGCAACGGCGGCGACGAGCTTCTCTTCAACCTGCTCTTTGCCTTCGGCGGGCCCGGGCGCACCGTCGTGACCTGCCCGCCGGACTTTGCCGAGTACGCCAACTTCGCCGCGATGTGCGAGACGCCGGTCGTCGCCGTCCCGCGCGACGCGGAGGACTTCTCGGTGGACGCCGAGGCCCTTCTCGCCGCCGCGGCGGACGCGGCCCTCGTGATCCTCACCTCTCCCAACAACCCTACGGGCGGCCTCGTCGACCGTGCGCTCGTGGGGCGGCTGCTCGCCGAGACCGAGGCGCTCGTGCTCGTGGACGAGGCGTACGTGGAGTTCGCCGGCGAGGACGAGAGCCTCGCGCCGCTCGTCCCGGGCAACCCGCGCCTCATCGTGCTGCGGACGCTCTCCAAGGCCTTCGCGCTCGCCGGCCTTCGCGTGGGCTACCTCATTGCCGACCCCCAGGTCGTGGACGCCCTCGGCGCCGTGCGCCAGATATACTCGGTAGACGTGCTCGCCCAGGCGGTCGCGCTCACCTTCGTGGAGCGCCGCGCGCTTCTCGCCCCCGTCGTCGCCGACATCGTGGCGGAGCGGGAGCGTCTGGCCGCAGGACTCTCCGCGCTGCCCGGCGTGCGTACGTGGCCCTCTGCCGCCAACTTCGTGCTGGCGCGCGTGCCGAACGCCCACCGCACGTGGGAGCGGCTGCGCGACGAGCACTCGATCCTGGTGCGCGACTTCAGCTCCACGCCGGGGCTCGACGACTGTCTCAGGCTCACCGTGGGAACGCGGGAGGAGAACGACGCCCTCCTCGACGCGCTCTCGGTGCTCACAAGGGAGGAATCATGACAAGGACCGCCAAGGTCGTCCGCGCCACCGCGGAGACGGACATCGGGATCTCCGTGGACCTGGACGGCACCGGAGCCGCCGACGTCGAGACGGGCGTGGGCTTCTTCGACCACATGCTCTGCGCCCTCGCGCGCCACTCGCTCGTTGACCTCACGGTGCGCGCCAAGGGCGACACCGAGGTGGACGACCACCACACCGTCGAGGATACGGGCATCGTGCTCGGCCAGGCGCTGCGCGAGGCGCTCGGTGACAAGCGCGGCATCCGCCGCTTCGGCTCCGTGATGGTGCCGCTCGACGAGGCGCTCGTCATGGCGGCCGTGGACATCTCCGGCCGCGGCGGGCTCTACTGGGACGTACCGATCGCCCCCTCCAAGGTGGGGACCTTCGACACCGAGCTCGCGAAGGAGTTCTTCGTCGGGCTCGCGCGCGAGGCCGGCATCACGCTGCACCTGCGGCTCGTCGCCGGCGAGAACGCCCACCACATCATCGAGGCCACGTTCAAGGCGGCGGCGCGCGCCCTGCGCGAGGCCGTCGAGGGCGACCCGCGCGTCGACGGCGTGCCCTCCACGAAGGGCTCGCTGTGACGGCGCGCCCGATCGTCATCGTCGACTACCACAAGGGCAACCTGCGCTCGGTGGAGCGGGGGCTGGTCGAGGCCGGCGGCACGGCGGTCGTGACGGACGACCCGGTGGCGATCGCCGCCGCCGACGCGCTGGTGCTCCCCGGGGTGGGCAGCTTCGGCGACGCGGCGGCCTACCTGGGGGAGAGCGGCCAGCGCGAGGCCCTTCTCGCCGCACTTGGCCGCGGTGTGCCGTTCCTGGGCATCTGCCTGGGCCTCCAGCTGCTCTTCGAGCGCGGGAGCGAGACGGACGACGGCTCGTGGGCGGAGGGCCTGGGTGTCATGGCGGGCTCCGCCACGCGCTTGGAGTCCTCGCGGCTCAAGGTGCCGCACGTGGGCTGGGACCAGCTCGACCTCACGCCGCTCGGCCGCTCCTGCCCGCTCTTCGCGGGCGTCGCCGAGGGCGCGCACGTCTACTTCACCCACTCGTACGCGCTCGCGGACGACGTGCCGGCGGGGCTCGTGACCGCGCGCACGCACTACGCGCGCAGCTTCGCCTCCGCGGCCTGGGACGGCTCCAGCACCTACGGCGTGCAGTTCCACCCCGAGAAGAGCTCGGCGGTGGGCCTTCAGATCCTGCGCAACTTCGTGCGTCTGGCGGGGGGTGCCGCATGATCCTCTTCCCGGCGATCGACCTGGTGGGCGGGCGTGTGGTGCGGCTCGCGAACGGCGAGCGCTCCCGCATGGACGTCTACTCCGACGACCCGGCGGCGGTGGCCGAGTCCTTCCGCGACGCCGGCACGCGCTGGGTCCATGTGGTCGACCTCTCCGCCACGCTCGAGGAGGACGAGGCCGCCCGCGCGGCCAACGACGCCGCGATCCGCGCGATCTGCGCCGTGGACGGCATCTCGGTGGACGCCGGGGGCGGCGTGCGCTCTATGGCCGCGGTGGAGCGCCTGGTGGGCCTGGGCGTGCGGCGCATCGCGATCGGGACGGCGCTCGTACGCGACCCCGCCTTCGCGGAGGCGGCGGCCCGCGAGTTCGGCGAGCTCGTCGTCGCCGACGTGGCCGCGCGCAGCGGGGAGGTGCGCGTGAACGGCTGGCGCGAGGGCGCGTCGCTCTCAGCCGACGAGCTCGTCGCCCGTCTCGCCGAGCTGGGCTATCGCCACCTGGTCTTCACCGACGTGGCCCGTGACGGCATGCGCTGCGGCATCGACGCCGAGGCGTACCGTCACGTCGCAGGGGTGGCGGGCTTTCCGGTGGTCGCCTCGGGCGGCATCGCGAGCCTGGACGACCTGCGGGCGCTTGCGGCCCTCGGCCCGGACGTCATCGAGGGAGCCATCACCGGGCGCGCCCTCTACGAGGGGTCCTTCTCGCTCGAGGACGCCCTCGCCGCGTGTGCGCGGGATGCCGGCGATTAAGAACTCGGGGTAGTTGCATCCCGTGCGCCGTCTGCCGCTTACGAATTCGAGGTAAGTGCAGGCCCTTCTCGCCCGATTGCCGGGCCCTGGGCGTGCTGGCGTCGCGCGACCTGCGCTTTTCTGTCGCAGGTGTCGACGCATGGCGCCTCGAGCCTACAACGACCTCGATTTCTTAAGCACCGGCTCAACTCGTCCCTACACTCAGCGCGATTTCGTAAGCATCCTCGTGTTACGACCCGGATGCGAGGCGTGTTCTCACCGCCAGCCTCCGGTAAGCTTTGCAACATGGACCCTTCGCCCGGGCCAGCGAGCCGCCGCCCTTCTCGCCAAGCGATTTCGCGCAGCGAGCGAGCGGGGCGAGCGCTGAGCTGGGCGAGAAGGGCGGTGGCTCGCCGGCATCGACGAAAGGAAGCCATGCTGACCAAGCGCGTCATTCCGTGCCTGGACGTACACGACGGCCGTGTGGTGAAGGGCGTCAACTTCGTGGACCTGCGCGACGCCGGCGACCCCGTGGAGCTGGCGCGCAAGTACGACCGCGAGGGCGCCGACGAGGTCGTGTTCCTGGACATCACGGCCACTTCGGACGACCGCGCCACCACGATCGAGCTGGCCAGCCGCGCCGCCGCCGAGCTCCGCATCCCCTACACGGTGGGCGGCGGCTTCCGCGACGTCACGGGCTGCCGCACGATGATCGCGGCGGGCGCCGACAAGGTCTCGGTCAACTCCGCGGCCGTGCGCGACCCGGGCCTCATCACCGCCGCGGCCACGGCCTTCGGCTCGCAGGCCGTCATCTGCGCGATCGACGCCAAGCGCGTGGGCCGCGAGGACCGCTGGGAGGTCTACCTGGCCGGGGGTCGGCAGGCCACCGGCATCGACGCCGTGGCCTGGGCCGAGGAGGCCGCGCGCCGCGGCGCCGGCGAGATCCTGCTCACGAGCATGGACCGCGACGGCACCAAGGACGGCTTCGACCTCGCGCTCACCCGTGCGGTGGCGCGCGCCGTGCCCATCCCCGTCATCGCGTCCGGCGGCGTGGGCACGCTCGAGCACTTCGCCGAGGGCATCCTGGAGGGCGAGGCCGACGCCGTGCTCGCGGCGAGCGTCTTCCACTTCGGCACGTTCACGATCCGCCAGGTCAAGGAGTACATGGCGAGCCAGGGCATCCCGGTGCGCCTGGACTTCTAGGGCGGGCGACCATACACACCCGTCGGAACCTGCCCCCTCGAGGGCATAAAACCACTAGGTGTGCATGGTTCGCCGAGACACGGGAAGGGAAGGGGAGGATCATGGAGCTGATCTCGATCTCCGACGTACACTTCGACGACCGCGGCCTCGTTCCCGCGGTGGTTCAGCAGGAGGGCACCGGCGAGGTCCTCATGGTGGCGTGGATGAGCGCGGAGTCGCTGCGCCTGACCCTGGAGACGGGGACCACGTGGTTCTGGAGCCGCAGCAGGCAGGAGCTCTGGAACAAGGGGACCACCAGCGGAAACGTCCAGCGGGTGCGGCGCGTGCTCGTGGACTGCGACGCCGACACGCTGCTCGTGGAGGTGGACTCGCCGGGCCCCGCGTGCCACACGGGGAACCGGAGCTGCTTCTTCAGGGAGCTCGGCAACGGGGCGGACGAGAAGAACGGAGAGATGTGATGGGCGAGCGTACGGAGAACGTCGTCGACGGGAACCTGGGGGAGACCATTGCCGGACTCGCGACCGTGATTCACGGCCGTCGCGACGCCTCGCCGGAGGCATCCTACACGGCCCGGCTGCTCCAGGGCAAGGAGGACAGCCTGCTCAAGAAGCTCACCGAGGAGGCAACCGAGGTCGTCATGGCCTGCAAGGACCGCGACCACGACCACATCCGCTACGAGGCCGCCGACCTCGTCTATCACCTGCTCGTCGCGCTCGAGCGCTACGGGGTGACGCTTGACGAGCTCGCCGGCGAGCTCGACGCGCGGCGGCGCTAGGCGCGATAGCGCGCCCCCGAGAGCAGGATCGACTTGCGCACGAGCACGTCCATGGCGTCGAGCACCGCCTCGGGAAGGCGGCGGTACTGCGAGACCACGGAGAGCTCGGTGCAGGCGAGGATCACGCTGTCGCAGGCGCCCTCGTCCAGGAACCACCCGATCACGCGGTCGAACGCGTCGAGGTCGGGCTCCCGCCCCGCCTTGACGTCGTCGTAGATGATGGACATGACGCTGGCCTGGAGCTCGGCGGGGGGAGTGACGCACGTCGCGCCCAGCGCCTCGCACTCGCGGGCGTAGACGCCCGAGGCCACCGTGCCGTCCGTCCCCATGACGCCCACGCGGCGCGCGCCGCCCACGAGCACGGTCTCCCGGACGGCCTCGCGCGGCATGTGGATGACGGGGATGCCGGTGAACGCCTGGATCTGGTCGTAGAAGAAGTGCGACGTGTTGCAGGGGATGGCGATGTGGGCGCACCCCGCCTGCTCGAGCAGGCTCACGCACGAGCGCATCGTCGTGAGCAGCGAGCGGGCGTCCCCGGTCTGGATCGCGCGCGTGCGGTCGGGCATGGAGGCGCAGGAGAGGATGACCATGTCGATGTGGTCCTGGTCGGTCGCGGCCTGGGTGTGCCGCACCACCTGGTCATAGTAGTACGCGGTTGCCTCCGGGCCCATGCCCCCGATCACCCCGAGCTTCTCCATGCCGCCCCCTAGTCGTGGTAGTACCGGCGCATCTGCGCGAGACAGCGGAAGTGCTGGCGCACCATGCGCAGCCAGCGGTGCGGGACGTTGTCGCCCCTCATGAAGACGGGGTTGACCGCCTTGCCCTCGCGGATGAGCCGGTGGGCGAGGTCGCGCAGCCCCGCGTCACGGACGAACTCGTCAATCGCGCGGTAGGGCAGGACCGTCCAGAGGTGCTCCTCGCGCGCCGTCTCGAAGGCGGGCTCGAAGGGGCGGCGGTAGACGTACTCCTCGACGACGTACTTGGCGACGTTGAAGCCGGAGCCCGTCACGTAGTAGTTGCTGCGGCCCTGGCGCGTGTTGAAGTCGAAGAACTTGAACGAGCCGTCGCGCTCGTCGTACTTGACGTCGAAGTTGGAGAAGCCCACGAAGTGCAGGTCCTCCAGAAGCGCGCGGACGCTCTCGCAGAGCTCGTCGTTCGGCTCGGTGATGATCACGGCGTGGTTGCCCACCGCGTGGGGCTCGTGCTCCTCGAGAAGGACGTGGCCCAGGCACATCATGCGCACCGTGCCCGTCTGGTCGGAGTAGCTCGTGAGCACGCGCATGCGCTCGTCGTTGCCGGGCACGCGGTCCTGGATGATGAGGTCGTCGGCATAGCCGGAGGCGTAGACGTCGCGGATGGTGGACTCCAGCTCCTCGCGCGAGGATATGGTGTAGGCCTTCTCCTGCGTGGCGAAGGGGTGCGCCCAGTACTCGATGCCGTCGGAGGGCTTGAGGATCATCGGGTAGGGGAAGTCGATGGCGTCGAGGGCGGCGAGCGGCTCGCCGTCGGGCGTCAGCATCTCTCGCGTGAAGGTGAGGGTGTGCGGGTAGGGCACCCCGTGCTTCTCGCAAAGCCGGTAGAAGACCTCCTTGCGCTGGGCGCTGTCCATGATCTCGAAGGGCCCGTACGGCGCGACGATGTTGTCGGCGAGCTCCCCGGCGTCCTTGGCCTGCGCCACGAGCGCGACGTAGCTGTCCCCGCAGCCCATGAGGACGACCGTCTTGTCGGCGTGCTCGCCGGCGATGGCGTTGACCGTGCGCAGGAAGGTGTCGTAGGTGTCGATTGCGGGGTCGTGCCGGTAGTCGGCTATGCGGCTGCGGTAGGAGGGGCCGGTCCCGTACTTGCCGATCACGATGCTCTTCACCTGGTACTGCTCGTAGAAGGCGCGTGCGACGGAGTAGGCGTTGATGTCTCCTCCCAGGAGCACGGGAACGAACTCACGGTCGACGAACTTCATGGGGCGCCTTCCTACGCGGGGCATGGTTACCGGACGACCCGCACGCGGCGCGACGTCAGAAAAGAAAGTATAGCGCCCGCCCGAGACGCCGCGCGCATATGCGCCGTTTCTGCATGAAACGGCGGTAGAGGCAGCGTGGCCGGACGCGAGCCGATACAATCAGGTGACCGGAACGGAGACGAGGAGGGTGACGGTGTCGGAACACCAGCGTCCGCAGGGGCGGCACTTCGCTCAAAAGACGGGCGAGAAGGACGACGACTTCCAGGGGTCTGGCGACTACGAGAGCGTGGGCCGCTCGGCCAGCCTCATGACGGGCCTCATCATCGTGTCGCGCGTGACCGGATTCGCCCGAACGTGGGTCATGGGCATCGCCTTCGGCGTCTCCTACCTCGCCTCCTCCTACAACATAGCCAACAACCTCCCCAACATGCTCTACGAGCTCGTCATGGGGGGCATGCTCGTCACGGCGTTTTTGCCCGTGTACATGGAGGCCCGCCGCAGCGGCGGGCGTGAGGCGGCCAACGCCTACGTCTCGAACCTCCTCTCGGTCCTGCTCGTCCTTCTCGGCGGCATATCGCTTCTCGCCATCGCCTTCGCCCCGGCCCTCATCTGGACGCAGTCGTTCATGAGCGGCGGGGAGGAGATGGAGGTCGCCGTCTACTTCTTCCGCTTCTTTGCGATCCAAGTGCTGTTCTACGGCCTGGGGTCCGTGTTCTCCGGCGTGCTCAACGCCCACCGCGACTACTTCTGGAGCAACTTCGCCCCCATCCTCAACAACGTGGTGGTCATCGCCAGCTTCGCGGCCTTCCCTGCCCTCGAGGCGATGAGCTCCGGCCTGGCGGTGACGGTGCTCGCCGTGGGCACGACGCTGGGCGTCTTCGTGCAGATGGCATGCCAGATCCCGGCGCTCGCCAAGTACGGCCTGCGCCCGCGCTTCCACGTCGACCTCGCCGACAGGCGGCTGAGGAAGACCGTCTCGCTCGGCGTCCCCACGCTGGTCGCGACCGCGTGCACCTTCGTGACGGCGTCCGTGCAGAACTCGGCGGCGCTCGCGGTCCAGCCGGGCACGGGCGCCTCGGTGATCGCCTACGCGCGCCTGTGGTACACGCTTCCCTACGCCCTGATCTCGGTGTCGCTCAACACGGCCCTCTACACCGAGCTCGCCCGAGACGCGGCGCGCGGCGATGACGACGCGGTGCGCGCGGGCTTCTCGCGCGGCGTGGCGGAGCAGCTCTTCTTCCTCATCCCGTTCGCGTTCTACCTCGTCGTGTTCGCGGAGCCCCTCAACATGATCTACAGCTCCGGCAGGTTCGACTACGAGGGTGTCCGCCTGGTGAGCGAGTACCTGCGCTTCCTCGCGCCCGCGCTGCCGCTCTACGGCGTCTGCATGCTCGCGCAGAAGGGGTGCTCGGCGCTCATGGACATGCGGCCCTATGCCGTCTTCATGGTGCTCGGCTCGCTCATGCAGGTCGTCTGGGCGCTCGTCGTGGGCGTGCAGCTCGGTGGGGGCATGCCCGCGATCGCGTTCTCGACGGTCGCGTTCTACCTGGTCGCCAACGCCGGCGCCGTCGTCTGGATGCGGCGGAGGCTGAGGGGGCTGCGGGTGCGGGCCATGCTGCACGGGGCGGTCCTCGGCCTGGCGCTCGGACTCGTCGGCGCGCTCGCCGGCGGCGCGGTCCTCCGGGCGCTCGAGACCCTCGTCGCGCCGCTGACCGTCGTCGGCGCGAGCGGGGCCACGGAAGTCGCGAGCCTGGGCCGTGCGCTGGCCTATGTTGTGGTCTCCGGCATCGTCTCGCTGGTCGTGACGTTCGTCCCTGCCGTCGCGCTCCGGATCCCCGAGGTCGGCATGCTCTCGTCGATCACGCGGCGGCTCAAGAGGTAGCCATGGCGGCCGACCTCAGACAGGCGGGCGCGGGCGGGCGGGGCGCGGACGAGCACCTCGCCCTTCTCGCCGCGCGCGTGGCGCAGGTCCCCACCGAGCCCGGCTGCTACCTGTGGAAGGACGGCAAGGGCGAGGTCGTCTACGTGGGCAAGGCCAAGAGCCTGCGCGCCCGCATGCGCCAGTACGTGACGCTCTCCGACGAGCGCGAGAAGATCCCGCTCATGATGCAGGTGGTGCAGGACTTCGACTACGTGGTCGTGGGGTCCGAGCACGAGGCGCTCGTGCTGGAGCGCAACCTCATCGCGCAGTACCACCCCTACTTCAACGTCGACTACAAGGACGACAAGAGCTACCCGTTCATCGCCATCACCGAGTCCGACGTCTTTCCCGCGATCAAGTACACGCGCGAGAGGCACCGCAAGGGGACGCGCTACTTCGGGCCCTACACCGACGCGCGCGCCGCCCGCGAGACCATCGACACCCTGCGCAAGGTGGTGCCCATCTGCACGGCCACCTGCGCCGAGTGGAAGCGCGCCAAGCGCCTGCTGGACCGCGACCCCTCGCAGGCGGCCGTGGCCAACCTCGTGCTGGGCCAGCGCTGCCGCCCCTGCTTCGACTACCACGTGGGCCGGGGCCCCGGCGTGTGCGCGGGCATGATCGACACGGTCGAGTACGCCCGGCACGTGCGCCAGGTCGAGAGCTTCCTCGCCGGCAACCGCCGCGCCATCGTGGGCGAGCTCACCGAGCAGATGCGCGAGGCGGCCGCCAACCTCGACTTCGAGCGCGCGGGGCGCCTCAAGGCCCGGCTTGACGGCCTGGACGCCCTCGACGACCGCCAGCAGGTGGTCCTCTCGGGGAACGTGAGCGCCGACCTCGTGGGCTTCTATCGCGAGGAGACCATCAGCTGCGCCTGCGTCTTCGTGGTGCGCGAGGGCCGCACGGTGCGCTCGGTCGAGTTCATCCTCGACAAGGGGCTCGACGTGAGCGAGGAGGAGCTCGTCGGCGGCTTCGTGAAGCGCTACTACGACGAGACGGCGGACATTCCGGCCGAGGTCGACCTGGACTGCGAGCTCGCCGACGCGGAGGTCGTCGAGGGATGGCTCGCCGAGAAGCGCGGGCGCCCGGTGCACCTCCACCGCCCGCGCCGCGGCGAGAAGCGCCACCTGCTGGACATGGCCGCCGAGAACGCCCGCCACGCCCTCATGCGCCACATGGTCAAGACTGGCTACGCCGACGAGCGCACCAACCAGGCGCTGCTGCAGCTGGAGAGCGCGCTGGCGCTCGATGCGCCGCCGATGCGCATCGAGTGCTTCGACATCTCCACGCTGCACGGCCACTTCACGGTGGCCTCGATGGTGGTCTTCACCAACGGGCGGCCCGACAAGTCCCAGTACCGCCGCTTCAAGATTCAGACCCCGCTCACCGAGGCGAACGACTTCGTGAGCATGTCGGAGGTGCTCGGGCGGCGCTACGCGCCCGAGCGCATGGCCGACGAGCGCTTTGGCTCCCGCCCCGATCTTCTCGTCGTGGACGGCGGAAAGCCGCAGCTCACGGCTGCCATGGCGCAGCTCGAGGAGCTGGGGCTGGACATCCCGGTCTGCGGTCTGGCCAAGTCCGACGAGGAGATCTTCGTGCCGTGGGACGACACGCCGGTCGTGCTGCCGAGCGGGTCGCCCTCGCTCTACCTGATCAAGCAGGTGCGCGACGAGTCCCACCGCTTCGCGATCACGTTCCACCGCGAGCTGCGCGACAAAGCCATGACGCGCTCGGTCATAGACGACGTCCCGGGCGTGGGGCCCAAGCGCCGCCGCGCGCTCATGAGGCGCTTCGGCTCGCTCAAGCGGCTGCGCGCCGCGAGCGAGGAGGAGATCGCCGCCACGCCGGGCGTGCCCGCCGAGGTGGCGCGCGCCGTCTGGCAGGCGCTGCACGAGCTGGGGCCGGAGGATCCGGCCGAGAAGGTCGCGGGCTCGCCCGCGGGAGGGGAGTAGCATGTCCGTCCATCCCGTCGCCGCCGTCCTGCGCGGGCGCGTCATTGCGAGCGTCCAGGCCTACCCCGGCGAGCCGCTGCGCCATCCCGAGACGATGGCCCAGATGGCCCGCGCCTGCGAGCTGGGCGGGGCCGCGGCCATCCGCTGCCAGGGCCTCGCCGACATCGCCGCGATCAAGGGCCGCGTGGAGGTGCCCGTGATCGGCCTGTGGAAGGAGGGCCACGACGGCGTCTTCATCACACCCACGCTGCGCCACGCGCTCGCCTGCGCGAGTGCCGGCGCCGACGTGGTGGCGCTCGACGCCACGGACCGCCCGCGCCCGGACGGCCGGACGTTCGAGGAGATCGTGGCGGGCGTGCGCGCGGCGAGCGACGTCGCCCTCATGGCCGACTGCGCCACGATCGAGGACATCCGCCGCGGCGTGGCCGCCGGCTGCGAGCTGGTCTCCACCACGCTCTCGCACGGGCGCGCGGCGGCGGGGACCGCGTTCGACGACGGTCCCGACCTGCCGCTCCTGCGCGCCGCGGTCGCGGAGTTCCCCGAGGTGCCCATCGTCTGCGAGGGTCACGTCCACACGCCGGCCGACGCGCGCGCCGCGCTCGACGCCGGCGCCTGGGCGGTCGTGGTGGGCACCGCGATCACGCACCCCACCACGATCACGAGCTGGTTCGTCGCCGCCGCGGGGGAGTGAGGAGCGGGGGTCCTTCTCGCCGCGCGCCTCGTGCACGGAACTGCCGCTCGTGAATTCACGAGAGCCCCCTTTTCGCGCGTTCGGGCCCTAAGGTGCCCGCTCGTGAATTCACGAGCGGGCCTTGGCGCGTCCGGGGCTTCGACTACCATGGGGGGCGAGAAGAGCCTCGCGCGAGAAAGGACCTCCCCATGCCCGACGCCGCATCCGCCGCCGCTGCCGCCTACGAGGCCGCGAAGGACCGCCCGTTCCCCGACGACGTCTTCACCGCGCCCCAGCTCACCTGGGCCGTCATCGGCTGCGGCGTGATCGCCAACCAGATGGCGGAGGCACTCGCCCTCGCCGGCCGCCGCATCCACGGCGTGGCCAACCGCACCCGCGAGAAGGCCGTCGCCTTCGCGGAGCGTCACGGCGTCGAGCGCGTCTACGACACCGTCGAGGACCTCTACGCCGACCCCGAGGTGGACGCCGTCTACGTCACCACGCCGCACAACACCCACATCCGCTACCTGCGCGGCGCCCTTGCCGCGGGCAAGCACGTGCTCTGCGAGAAGTCCATCACGCTCAACTCCGCCGAGCTCGACGAGGCCCGCGCGCTGGCCGAGAAGAACGGCGTGGTCCTCATGGACGCCACGACGATCCTGCACATGCCGCTCTACGCCGAGCTGCTGCGGCGCGCCCGCGCCGGCGAGTTCGGCCGGATGAACCTCGCCCAGCTGAACTTCGGCAGCTACAAGGAGTACGGCGACCTCACCAACCGCTTCTACAACATCGAGCTCGCCGGCGGCGCGATGCTCGACATCGGCGTCTACGCGCTCAGCCTGATGCGCCTCTTCATGGCGAGCCAGCCCACCGAGGTCGTCTCGCTCGGCAACCTGGCCTCGACCGGCGTGGACGAGGCGGGCGGCGTCGTCTGCCGCAACGCCGAGGGACAGCTCGGCGTGGTCTCGCTCACCCTTCACTCCAAGCAGCCCAAGCGCGCCGTGCTCTCCTTCGACCGCTGCTACGTGGAGGTCGAGGAGTACCCGCGCGCCGACGAGGCCACGATCGTCTGGACCGAGGATGGCCGCCGCGAGACCGTGCGTGCGGGGGAGGAGGCCTACGCGCTCTGCTACGAGATGGCTGACCTCGAGGCCGCGGTCGCCGGGGACGCCGAGAAGCGCGCCCTTCTCGGCTACGCGGCCGACGTCATGGAGCTCATGACGCGCCTGCGCGCCGACTGGGGCGTCGTCTACCCCGAGGAGCGTTAGGGTCCCGCGCCGGGCGCGGGTTATACTGACCTCAGCCGAGAGGAGGACCCATGTCAGCAGACGGCCAGCAGATGCGCGCCGCGGAGGGTGCCGCGCGCGTGCCCGACGTCGTGGTGATTACGGGCATGAGCGGCTCCGGCCGCACGCAGGCCCTCCACGTCTTCGAGGACATGGGCTACTACTGCATCGACAACCTCCCGCCGCGACTGCTTCTGCAGCTCGCGGAGCTCGTGGGCATCAACTCGGGCGTGGGTCGCCACCTCGCCGTGACGTGCGACCTGCGCAGCCAGGGCCTCTTCGACGAGTTCGCGGAGTCGGTCACGCAGCTGCGCGAGCACGAGATGACCTGCAGCGTGGTGTTCCTCGACACCTCCGACGACGTCCTCATGCGCCGCTACGACGAGAACCGCCGGCGCCACCCGCTGGCCGCCCCCGGGGAGAGCATCTCGAACGCGATCGCCCGTGAGCGCGCACAGCTCGCGGCCGTCCGGGACGCCGCCGACCTCGTCATAGACACGAGCAAGCTGCGCCCGCGCGACCTGCGCACCCGTCTGCGCCGCACCTTCTCCGAGCTCACGGACCAGCAGCTCATGGAGGTGTCGGTCTTCTCCTTCGGCTTCAAGCACGGCATGCCGGTCGAGGCCGACCTCATGATCGACGTGCGCTTCCTGCCCAACCCCTTCTACGACCCGGTGATGCGCACGCTCACCGGCAAGGACCAGCTCGTCGCGGACTTCGTGCTGGAAAACCCCACCACGGAGCGGTTCATGGACGCCTGGCAGCAGCTGCTCGACGTCGCGATGCCGGGCTACGTCGCCGAGGGCAAGAGCCACCTGGCCATCGCGGTGGGCTGCACGGGCGGCCAGCACCGCAGCGTCGCCATCGCCGAGGCCACGGCCGCCTACCTCGAGAAGAGCGGCTACCACGTGAGCATCTCGCACCGCGACCTGGCCCTCGCCAACGTCCGGACGAGCTAGGGGCGCCATGTCGTTCACCGCCGAGGTCAAAGACGAGCTCTCCCGCGTCGAGGCACCCACGCGCGCGGCCGAGCTGGCGCAGCTCTCCGCGCTCGTGCGCATCTGCGGCACGCTCTCGTTCCATGGCTCGGGGCGCTACTCGATCCGCGTGGCAACGGAGACGGGCGCCGTGGCGCGCACGGTGATCAAGCTCACGCACAAGCTCTTCGACCTGGAGACCTCGCTCACGGTGCGCCGCTCCGTGCTGCACAAGACGCGCAACTACCTGATCGAGATGCCGGTCCAGGAGGGCCTGGACGCGGACCTGGTGCGCATGGGGATCCTGACCCCGGGCCGCGGCCTCACGCCGGGCGTGCCCGCCGCGCTCGTGTCCTCGCCCGAGGCGCGCGCAGCCTACGTGCGCGGGGCCTTCATGGCGGGCGGCTTCATCGCCGACCCGCGCGGCGAGTTCCACCTGGAGATAGCCGTGACGGGGGAGGACTACGCCGCTGACCTGGCGCGTCTCGTCGGCGCGCTCGGCGCCTCGGCGCGCCTCAACCGACGTCGCGGCGCCTTCGCGATCTACCTTAAGAGCTACGACGACGTGAGCGCGCTCCTGCGGGCGATGGGCGCGCGGCGCATGGCGCGCTTCGTCGAGGTGGCGCGCGCCAAGAAGTCCGTCAAGAACGACGTCAACCGACGCGTGAACGCCGAGATGGCGAACCAGGCTCGCTCCACGGGCGCCGCCGCCGAGCAGCTCGAGCTCATCGAGCGCGCCGAGCGGCTCCTGGGGTTCCCCTCGCTGCCGCCGGCGCTGCGCGACTTCTGCCGCGCCCGCCGCGCGCACCCCGAGCTCAGCCTCGCCGCCCTGGGCGAGATGCTCGACCCGCCCGCCTCAAAGTCGGCCATGTACCACCGCTTCCTGCGCCTCCAGGCCCTCGTGGACGAGGCCGAGGGCAGCGCCGAGAAGGACGAGCGACCCTGACGCCCCTCTCGTCTGCCGATCCCGCCTCGCGGTCGGTAATGTTTTCGGCCCCGTTTTCGTTAGCTTTCGCAAAGCCGTCCCCGCCCGCGGGGACGGCTTCCCTTGGTACGCCCTATGGGAACATTCTCACGTCGACGGCGGAAAACGGAGCGCCTGCGGCCGAAATGCCGCCGCATTCAGATTAAGCCGCCCACGCGCCCGCGCGTGGGGTACACTATCGGATGGTTAGGGCATCGTGCCCGAATGCTTTGGGTCGTCGAGGGAGGTCCTTGGCGACACCGTGAAAGGAGAAAGCATGGCAGTTAAGGTTGCAATCAACGGCTTTGGTCGTATCGGCCGTCTGGCTTTCCGTCAGATGTTCGGTCACGAGGGCTCCGAGATCGTCGCCATCAACGACCTCACCTCCCCCGACATGCTCGCGTACCTCCTGAAGTATGACTCCACGCAGGGCAACTACGGCCGCGACCACGAGGTCACCTCCACCGAGGACGCCATCGTCGTCGACGGCAAGGAGATCAAGATCTACAAGGAGGCCAACGCCGCTGACCTGCCCTGGGGCGAGCTCGACGTCGACGTCGTCCTCGAGTGCACCGGCTTCTACACCTCCAAGGCCAAGGCCCAGGCTCACATCGACGCCGGCGCCAAGAAGGTCGTCATCTCCGCTCCCGCGGGCAACGACCTCCCCACGATTGTCTACAACGTCAACCACGAGACGCTGACCGCCGATGACAACATCATCTCCGCGGCCTCCTGCACCACCAACTGCCTCGCCCCGATGGCCAAGGGCCTGAACGACTTCGCCCCCATCGTCTCCGGCATCATGACCACCATCCACGCCTTCACCGGCGACCAGATGACCCTCGACGGCCCGCAGCGCAAGGGTGACAAGCGTCGCTCCCGTGCGGCCTCCGAGAACATCGTCCCCAACTCCACTGGCGCCGCCAAGGCCATCGGCCTGGTCCTCCCGGAGCTCAACGGCAAGCTGATCGGTGCCGCCCAGCGCGTCCCGACGCCCACCGGCTCCCTCACCAACCTCTACGCCGTTGTTGACAAGGTCGTCACCAAGGACGAGGTCAACGCTGCCATGAAGGCCTACGCCGAGACCATCCCCGACACCTTCGGCTACGTCACCGACGAGATCGTCTCCCGCGACATCATCGGCGAGACCCACGGCTCCATCTTCGACGCCACCCAGACCATGTGCTCTGACCTCGGCAACGGCCAGACGCTCGTCCAGGTCGTCTCCTGGTACGACAACGAGAACTCCTACACCTCTCAGATGGTCCGCACCATCAAGTACTTCGAGAAGTTCGTCGCGTAGTCACTCGCTTCGCATCAGCTTCGCAGGGGGTGCGGTCGCAGCTCACAGGGCCGCGGCCGCGCCCCTTTTTCGCAGGAACCCGTCAAAGGAGTGAACATGGCCTTCACCAAGAAGACCGTCCGCGACGCCGACGTCGCGGGCAAGCGCGTCCTCATGCGCGTGGACTTCAACGTCCCCCTGAAGGACGGCGTCGTCACGGACGACACCCGCGTCCGTGCCGCCATCCCCACGATCGAGTACCTCAAGGACAAGGGCGCCAAGATCATCCTCATGAGCCACCTCGGCCGCCCCAAGGGCGACGGTCCCGAGCCCCAGTTCTCGCTCAAGCCGGCGGCCGACAAGCTCGCCGAGATCACCGGCTATGACGTGAAGTTCGTCGACGACACCTACGGCGAGAAGGCCAAGGCCGCCGTCGACGCCCTCGCCGACGGCGAGATCCTCGTCCTCGAGAACGTCCGCTTCGACAAGCGCGAGAAGAAGAACGACCCCGAGATCGCCAAGATCCTCGCCTCCTACGGCGACATCTTCGTCCTCGACGCCTTCGGCACCGCACACCGCGCCCAGGGCTCCGTCGTGGGCCCCGCCGCGTATCTCCCCGCCTATGCCGGCTTCCTGCTCGAGAAGGAGGTCGACACCCTGACCTCGATCTTCGCCGAGCCCGAGCGTCCCTTCGTCGCCATCGTCGGCGGCTCCAAGGTGTCCTCCAAGATCGGCGTCCTCGATCACCTGATCGACTCCGCCGACACCCTGATCATCGGCGGCGGCATGGCCTACACCTTCTTCCTCGCTCAGGGCATGAGCGTCGGCCTCTCCCTCAAGGAGGAGGACTGGGTCGAGCGCGCCGGCGAGATGCTGAAGAAGGCCGAGGAGAAGGGCGTCAAGATCCTCCTCCCGATCGACAACCGCGTCGCCGACCACTTCGGCGAGGACGCCGTGCCGGAGGTCGTCTCCTCCGACGCCATCCCCGACGACCGTGAGGGCATGGACATCGGCCCCGAGACCGAGAAGCTCTACGCCGATGCCGTCAAGGCCGCCAAGACCGTCTTCTGGAACGGCCCGATGGGCGTCTTCGAGTTCGACAACTTCGCCCACGGCACCGAGGCCGTCGCCCGCGCCATCGCGGACTCCGACTGCACCTCGATCATCGGCGGCGGCGACTCCGTCGCGGCCATCAACAAGTTCGGCCTGGCCGACAAGATGAGCTGGATCTCCACCGGCGGTGGCGCTTCCATGGAGCTCGTCGAGGGCAAGGCCCTTCCCGGAGTGGAGGCGCTTCTCGATGCGTAAGAGGATGATTGCTGGCAACTGGAAGATGAACAAGACCTACAGCGAGGGCATCGTCCTCGCCCAGGGTCTTGCCGACGAGCTCAAGGACGGCACCGGCGACGTCGACGTCGTCGTCTGCCCGCCCGCCGTCGACCTCAAGGGCGTCTCTGAGGTCATCGAGCAGACGAGCGCCCCGTTCGCGCTCGGCGCGCAGAACGTCTACTGGGAGGAGTCCGGCGCCTACACCGGCGAGACCGCTCCCAACATGCTCGAGGCCGTGGGCGCCACCTACTGCGTGATCGGCCACTCCGAGCGCCGCGACTACTTCGGCGAGACGGACGAGGACGTGAACAAGAAGGCCAAGGCCCTCATGGCTCACGGCATCGTGCCGATCTCCTGCTGCGGCGAGTCCCTCGAGGTCCGCGAGGCCGGCAAGCACGTCGAGTTCGTCGTCGACCAGATCAAGAAGGACACCGAGGGCCTCGAGATCACCGACCCCTCCAAGTACGTGATCGCCTACGAGCCCATCTGGGCCATCGGCACCGGCAAGACCGCCACGGCCGACGACGCCCAGGAGGTCTGCGGCGCCATCCGCGCGACCCTCGTCGAGGTCTTCGGCGAGGAGATCGCCTCTGGCATCCGCGTCCTCTACGGCGGCTCCGCCAAGCCCGAGAACATCGCCGGCTTCCTCGAGAAGGAGGATGTCGACGGCGCGCTCGTCGGCGGCGCCTCCCTCGTGGCCGAGAGCTTCGCCGCGATGGTCAAGAGCGCCATGGCGTAGTCCTTCTCGACATGCGTTGAGGCGGGGCCCGGATTCGTCCGGGCCCCTTTTCTGTCGGGCTCCTGCAGGTGTCCCGGAATCGGCGATGTTCCCTGCGAAGGCAGAGGGCGCGTCCTGGAATTGGCGATGTTCCCCGCCCGGAGACGCGTACGGGCGACCTCGGGGCGAGAACCCCGCCAATTCCGGGACGGTGGGGCGAGAAACCCCGTGTTTCTCGGACGGGTTCTTCTCGCCCGTGGAGAAGGTCGCCGATTCCGAGACGCACGCAGGTCGTTTACGGAGAACCTCGCCGATTTTGGGACACGGCCCACTCCCGGCGCCAGGCGAGAAGAACGTGGAGGACAGGCGAGAAGGACGTGCGCCCCAGAATCTGTGCTACCATTACCAACTGCTATGAATCTGTCCTGAAGGAGCCTCAGTGAACCCGCTCAACGTCATCCTCACCATCCTGCTGTTCCTCTCCGGTGCGCTCACCGTGATCCTCGTGCTCATGCACTCCGGCAAGGGCACCGGCGTCTCGGAGATGATCGCGTCGTCGCTCTACAACTCCGGCACCGGCTCGGGCGTGCTCGAGAAGAACCTCAACCGCCTCACCGTGATCACCACGGTGGTCTTCGTCCTGTGCGTGGTCGTCATGGCCCTGACGTTCCCCACCGGCACGCTCGGCTAGGGCGAGAGGACATAGAACCACCGCGCCCCCGGGTGCCGCTCATGCGACGCCCGGGGGCGCAAACGTTTCAGATGCGTGTCGGGACGGAACTTTCGCGCTTTTTTAGAGTAAAGTATCGTCCCGTCAAGGTAGGGGCGGTAGAAGCCCCTGTCACGGGCCGAGGGACGGGGCAAAAAGTTTGCCCGCCTCGTTCATAGGAGGAGGAAACAGTATGGCTCAGGAGAAGATGGGTGGTGTCACTCGTCGTTCGTTCGTGAAGGGCGGCCTCGCCGCCAGCGCGCTCGCCGTGCTCGCCGGCTGCGGCCAGAAGGGCGGCGGCGAGGCTGCCACCGACGGTGAGACCACCGCTGCCACCGGCGGCACCCTTCGCTACTACATCAACAACCCGGTCTGCATCGATCCATTCAACCTGCAGGAGGATCAGGGCACCCAGGTCGGCTTCCAGCTCTTCGACTCGCTGACCCAGTACAACTTCGAGGAGGGCAAGCTCGAGTGCCTCGCCTGCGAGAGCTATGACGTCAACGACGACGCCACCGAGTTCACCTTCCACCTGAAGGCCGCCAAGTTCCACGACGGCACCGACGTCAAGGCCGCCAACTGGAAGTACGGCTGGGAGCGCATCGTCAACCCCGCCACCAACCCCGAGAGCCCTTCGGTCATCGGCTACCACCTCGCCATGGTCGACGGCTATGACGCCCTCGCCGCCGGCGAGGCCGATGAGATGACGGGCATCACCTGCCCCGACGACAGCACCCTCGTCGTCAAGCTCTCCTACAGCTACGCTGACTTCCCCTACGTGGCCTCCCACCCGGCGCTGGCCCCCATCCCCGACTGCGCCAAGGACATGAGCCAGACCGACTTCGGTCTCGCCCCCGTGGGCAACGGCCCCTTCAAGATGGACGGCGAGTGGGTCGACGGCCAGTACATCAACATCGTCCGCTTTGACGACTACTACGGCGACAAGGCCATCCTCGACGGCGTCAACTTCATGATCCAGAAGGACGTGGAGACCGCCTACAAGGAGTTCCAGGCCGGCAACCTCGACGTCTCCGACGTCCCCGTGGCCTCCCTCGCCTCCGCCGCCGAGACCTACGGCACCTCCGAGGACGGCTACACCATCACCCCGGGCCACCAGTTCCTCAACGGCACCGAGCCCTCCACGTACTACCTGACCTGCAACGTCGTTGACGGCCCGTTCGCCGACGTGAACCTGCGTCACGCCGTGTCCATGGCCATCAACCGCCAGGCCATCTGCGACACGCTCTTCAACGGCTCCCGTACCCCGGCCGACAACATCGTCCCGCCCGGAATCGACGGCTACGAGGAGGGCGCGTGGCAGTACTCCAAGTACGACGTCGACGCTGCCAAGGCGATCCTCGACGAGTACTACCCCGCTGACGCCGACGGCAACCGCGGCATCGAGCTCGAGATCACCTCTAACCAGGACGGCGGCCACAAGGAGATCATGGACTCCATCATCTCCGACCTCGCTGCCGTGGGCATCTCCTGCGTCGCCAACACGCCCGACTGGGCCACGGTCCTCGACCTCTACCAGAAGCTCGACTACCAGTTCGGCCGTCTGGGCTGGGTCGCCGACTACCCGATCATGGACAACTTCCTGTTCCCGCTGTTCTACACCGGCAACGGCGACAACCGCGCCGGCTACAGCAACCCGGATGTCGACGAGAAGCTCATGGCCGCCCGCTCCACCGTTGACGACGCCGAGCGCAAGGCTGCCCTCCAGGCCGTCAACAAGGAGATTGGTGAGGACATGCCGGTCATCCCGCTGATGTTCTACACGCACACCTGCGTCGGCGGCTCCAACGTGGCCACCATGTACCTCGACCCGCAGAAGAAGGCCGACCTCTCCAAGGCCCAGCTCGTCAGCGCTGAGTAGCTTTGGTGGAGAAGGGCTTCTAAAGATATAATTTCGATTATGTCTGTGCAGGGCGCCCGTCCTCGTGGATGGGCGCCCGCCTTTTGATGGAATAGGTAGCAGGGAGAAGTCTATGGGGAAGTACATATTGAAGCGCGTGCTTCAATTCATCCCTGTCTTCATCGGCGTGACGATCATTCTGTTCGCCATGAAGGCAATCGTGCCCGGTGACCCGATCTCGATGATCACCGGCGGCCGTGCTGTGCCCGAGCAGACGCGCCTTCAGCTCGAGGTTCAGAACAACATGATCTACGGCGACGAGAACGGTCAGCCGATCTACGACGAGAACGGCGACACCATTCCCGTCCCCATCTGGGAGCAGTACATCCGCTACATGGACGACCTTCTCCATGGCGACCTGGGTACCTCCTACTCCAAGAAGCGCCCGGTCACGGACATCTTCGCCGAGAAGTACCCCTACACGATCCGCCTCGCCGCCTGCGCCATCTGCCTGGAGGCGGTCATGGGTATCGGCGCCGGCCTCATCTCGGCCGTCAAGCGCTACTCGTTCTGGGACGTCCTCGTGACGCTCGTGACCTCGGTGCTCGTCGCCGTCCCGGCGTTCTGGCTCGGCATGATCCTGCAGCTGATCTTTGGCATCTGGCTCAAGAACATCACCGGCGGTGCCTTCTCGATGCCCATCTCCGGCGCGGGCGGGCCGACCTCCCCGTACCAGGACTTCATGCACTACATCCTGCCGGCGTTCACGCTCGCGGCGGTCTCCACGGCCTACACCGCGCGCATCATGCGCTCGCAGCTGCTTGACGTCCTCAACCAGGACTACATCCGCACGGCCAAGGCCAAGGGTCTCTCCAACCGCGCAGTCATCGTGCACCACGCCCTCAAGAACGCCCTCATCCCCGTCGTCACCTACATCGGCATCGACTTCGGCGCGATGATGGCGGGCGCAATCCTCACCGAGACGGTCTTCAACTGGCCGGGCGTCGGCTACGAGATCTACCGCGCGATCTCCGCGCGCGACTGGCCGCTCGTCATGGGCGGCGTGACGATCATCATCGTGGTCGTCATGGTCATCAACCTGATCGTCGACATCAGCTATGCCTTCCTTGATCCTCGCATCAGGCTGGGTAGCAGCAAGAGCGAAGACTAGGAGGGGAGAGCATGCTGTATCCGAGCCCCACTCAGAAGCTGGGCATGGAGGCCACGGCAGAGGCCGTGGCACAGGAGCACGACAAGGGCAGCGGCGCCTCGCGCACGCTCTGGGGTGACGCCTGGAGGCGCCTGCGCCAGAACAAGCTCGCCATCATCGCCGCCGTCTGGATCATCTTCGTCGCCCTCGTCGCCATCACGGCCGACCTCTGGGCGCCGCAGCTCCTCGGCTCGCCGACGGCGGCCGACACCACCCAGATGGCCGCGCAGTCGCTGCAGCCGCCCTCGCTCGAGCACCCGTTCGGCACCGACGTCACCGGCCGCGACATCCTCGTCCGCGTGATCTACGGCGCCCGCATCTCGCTCACCATCGGTCTTCTCGCCACCGCGATCTCCACGGCGATCGGCCTCGTGATGGGCGCCCTCGCGGCCTACTACGGCGGCATCTGGGACACCATCATCATGCGCGCCGCCGACATCTTCCTGGCCTTCCCGTACGTGCTCTTCGTCCTGTGCCTGATCGCGGCCCTGGGCCAGAGCATCACGAACGTGTTCGTGGCCATCGGCATCCTCGGCTGGCCGAGCATCGCGCGCGTCTTCCGCTCCGCGATCCTCTCGGTCAAGGAGAACGACTACGTCGACGCGGCCCGTGCGATGGGCGCCTCCGACGCGCGCATCATCGCCCGCCACATCTTCCCCAACTCCGTGGCGTCCATCGTCGTCTACGCGACGATGAACATCGGCTCCGCCATCCTGTCTGAGGCGGCCATTTCCTTCCTCGGCATGGGCGTCCAGCCGCCCAACCCCTCCTGGGGCATCATGATCCAGGACGGCCAGGCCTACCTCATGACGGCCCCCTGGCTCATGATCATGCCGGGTCTCGCGATCCTCTCCACCGTGCTCGCCTTCACGCTGCTCGGTGACGGTCTGCGCGACGCCCTCGACGTCAAGATGAAGGATGCATGATGGCAAAGAAGAAGAACGATTACGTCGACCTCAAGACGCAGCCCATCCCCGAGGGGCACCACCTGCTCGAGGTCGACAACCTCAAGATGTTTTTCCACACCGAGGACGGCGTGGTCAAGGCCGTCAACGGCGTCTCCTACACGCTCGACCGCGGCGAGACCCTCGGCGTCGTCGGCGAGTCCGGCTCCGGCAAGTCCGTGACGCACATGACCATCATGGGCCTCATCGACATGCCCCCGGGGAAGATCGAGGAGGGTGACGTCCGCTACCGCGGCCGCTCGCTGCTCGAGATGAGCGAGCAGGAGATGCAGCACATCCGCGGCAACGACATCGCCATGATCTTCCAGGACCCCATGACCTCCCTGAACCCGGTCTACAAGATCGGCCGTCAGGTGGGCGAGGGCCTGCGCCTGCACCGCGGCTACTCCAAGAAGGAGGCCCTCGAGCGCGCGACCGAGCTGCTGCGCCTCGTGGGCATCCCGTCCCCGGAGAAGCGCGTCAACGAGTACCCGCACCAGTTCTCCGGCGGCATGCGCCAGCGCGTCATGATCGCCATGGCGCTGGCCTGCGACCCCGACATCCTCATCGCTGACGAGCCCACCACGGCCCTGGACGTCACCATCCAGGCCCAGATCATCGAGCTCATGAAGGAGATGCAGGAGAAGAACGGCAACGCCATCATCATGATTACCCACGACCTGGGTGTCGTCGCCGACATGGCCGACAAGATCATGGTCATGTACGCCGGTCGCCCGGTCGAGTTCGGCACCGCGGACGAGATCTTCTACGAGAGTCGCCACCCCTACACCTGGGGCCTCATCCGCTCGATCCCCGAGCAGGCGATCGACGAGAAGAAGCCGCTCACGCCGATCCACGGCAACCCGCCCTCGCTCGTGAACCTGCCCTCCGGCTGCCCGTTCGCGCCGAGGTGCCCCTACGCCGTGGACATCTGCCACCAGAAGGAGCCCGAGCACATCGTCACCGAGACCGGCCACTACTCGGCCTGCCACTTCGCCGATGACCCCGAGTTCCTCAAGTTCGCGCCCGACACCTCCCGCTCCCGCGGGAAGATCGCCACGGGCATGCCCGACACGCTCGACCCCGACCTGACGGGAGGTGAGGCCTAAATGACCGACACCACGAAGGAGCCTCTGCTCAAGGTCGAGCACCTCTCCAAGGAGTTCCCCGCCGAGTCCGGCATGATCGCCGGCCGCTTCTCCAAGCGCGTCGTCTCGGCCGTCAAGGACATCTCCTTCGAGATCTACCCCGGTGAGACCTTCGGCCTGGTCGGCGAGTCCGGCTGCGGCAAGTCCACCACCGGCCGCTCCATCATGCGCCTCACCAACCCCACCGCGGGACACGTGTACTTCGAGGGCAAGGACGTCGCCCAGATGAACAGCAAGGAGCTCAAGGCCATGCGCCGCGAGATGCAGTTCGTCTTCCAGGACCCGCAGGCGTCGCTGAACCCCCGCATGACGATCGGCGAGATCGTCTCCGAGCCGATGGTCATCCACGGCATCGGGACCAAGGAGGAGCGCATCGAGCGCGTCCGCGAGCTTCTCGACGTCGTCGGCCTAAACCCGGAGCACATCAACCGCTACCCGCACGAGTTCTCCGGCGGCCAGCGCCAGCGCATCGGCATCGCCCGCGCCTTCGCCCTGCGCCCCAAGCTCATCATCTGCGACGAGCCCGTCTCGGCGCTCGACGTGTCCATCCAGGCGCAGGTCCTGAACCTCCTCAAGGACCTGCAGGACCACTTCGGGACGGCGTACCTCTTCATCGCCCACGACCTCTCCGTCGTGCAGCACATCTCCGACCGCGTGGCCGTGATGTACCTCGGCAAGATCGTCGAGATCTCCGACTGGAAGACGCTCTACACCGAGCCGCACCACCCCTACACGCAGTCGCTGCTCTCGGCCGTCCCGGTGCCCGACCCGGACGTCCAGAAGACGCGCAAGCGCATCATCCTCCCGGGTGACCCGCCCTCGCCGATCGACCCGCCGAGCGGCTGCCGCTTCCACACGCGCTGCCCGATCGCCCAGGCCGTCTGCTCCGAGGAGCAGCCCGAGCTGCGCGAGGTCGCGCCGGGTCACTTCTGCGCGTGCCACTGCGCGGCCGTGAACCCGATCAAGGAGACCTCGATCGAGCTTTAGGCCCGTGGTTCTTCTCGGCTCTGTGAAGCCTGGCGCCCCCGTCCTAGCGCGGGGGCGCCATTTTTCAAATTGGGGCTTGCGCCGGATGGGGGAGTGGTGCATACTATCCCTTGCGCGAAAGCGCAGTGACAAGTCGGAGTGGCGGAATTGGCAGACGCGCTAGCTTGAGGTGCTAGTGACTGACTAAAAGGTCGTGCGGGTTCAAGTCCCGCCTCCGACACCACGAAGGTACACGGGCCCCGAAAGGGGCCCGTTTTCGTATGCGGACGGGCCTGCGGGCCTGCGGCGTCCCGTGGTACGCTAGCCGAGAGGAACCGCGACGAGGGGGCTCGCATGGCACAGGGCGCACTCAGCAGGCGCGTCGAGGGCATCGGAGAGGGGAGCGTCGTCGGGACGTTCTCCAAGATGCTGCAGCTCACGAGCGAGGCGGTGCTCGTCTTCGATGGCGCCGGCCGCGTCCTGCTCGCCAACGAGGAGGCCGAGGGGCTCTTCGCGGGCCCTGCCGGCATCGTGGGCTCAGACGTGCGCCTCCTCTTCCCCTCCTCCGACGGCACCCCCGCCGCGGGCGAGGTGGCGGAGGGATCGCTCCCGTTCCCGCTCGACGGGACGGCGGACCTCGTCACCTGCTTCACCGCCGCGGGGCGCCAGCTCGAGGTGCGCGTCCGCTGCGACCGCGTGCGCGCGCCGGGCGAGACGTACCTCCTGCTCGCGATCCCCGCCGGCCGCGACGAGCTCGTTGGGCATGAGGCGGAGCGCGCCCTTCTGGACCTGCGCCGCGCCAACCACCGCCTCTCCGGCACGCTGAACATCGTGCTGGACACGATAGACGCCGACGACCTCCAGGCGCTCTTCGGGCGCGTCCTCGAGGAGATAACCGAGACGATGGAGGCGGACGGCACCCTCGTCTACCTCTCCGAGTCCGACGGCTTCCGCCTGCGCGGCGTCTCGAGCTCGCTGCTCGACGACCGTCTCGCCCGCTTCATGCCGTTCGGCCGCAGCATCGAGCGCGTCGCGGTTCACGACGGCCACACGGTGCGCCTGCGCGTCAAGGCGCCCGACAACGACGCCCTGCGCCAGGGCCGCCTCACCCACCGGGAGGTCGTGAGCGAGGAGACCCATGAGGTCATACGGGTCAGGAGCGCGCTGCTGCCGCCGTTCACGAGCTTCATGGTGGTCCCGGTGTGGTTCGGGGGCCATGTCATCGCGATCATCGAGGTGGGCTGGCGGCGCGTGCACCCGCTGCTCAAGGACGACGCCAGCCTGCTCGACTCGGTGGCCCACTACCTCTCGGTCCAGCTGGCGAGCGCCTTCACCGCGCTGCGCTCCCAGCGCGCCGACCAGCTCGCCTCCCTGGAGACGGAGCTGCGCGAGGAGCTGCTCGACGCCGCCACCGAGGGCGGGGACGAGCGCGTGGTCTCGTGCATGGAGGACGTGATGTGCACGGTGTCGACGGAGCTCGAGGCCACGGTTGCGCCCGTACGCCCGTCGGCCGTGAGCGGCACGGTCGTCGTCGACATGCCGGTGAGCGGCCCCCGGGAGCTCTCCCTCGACCTCGACGCGCTCGTCTCGCCCCATGCGCTCGACGGGGTCGCGGTGGTGCCGATTTCCCCCGAGTCCGACCTGTCGCGCATGCTCCGAGAGCTGGGGGAGCCCTGCGTCGGCGCCCTGCTCGACTTCGGGGAGCTGTCGGGCGCCCCGCGCCGCGCGCTTCTCCTGCGCGCCGACGACGCCGAGCCCCTCGGGGAGCTCGAGGTCGAGTTCCTGCTCGACTTCGTGGCGGACGTCCGCGACATCGCGCGCGGCCAGGAGGCGCGCGAGCAGGACAAGCGCATCTCCCAGGCGCTCCAGACGGGCATGCGCAACGAGCTCCAGCACGTGGACGGCATCACCGCCGAGGCGGTGTACTCGTCGGCGACGGCGTCGGCGCTGGTGGGCGGGGACTTCTACGACCTCGTCCGCCTCCCGGGCCGGCGCGCCTGCGTCATCATGGGCGACGTCTCGGGCAAGGGCGTGGAGGCCGCGTCGGTCTCCGCGGCCGTGAAGACGGCGCTCGCCGCCTACGCCTGGGAGGGGCTCGCCCCGGCGCGCATGGTGCGCTCGCTCAACGAGTTCCTCCTGGGCTTCTCGCGCCTCGAGACCTTCGCGACGCTCTTCGTGGGAATCGTCGACCTGTCCGAGGGCACGATCCGCTACTGCTCGGCCGGGCACCCGCCGGCGCTGCTCGTGGGCGCCGGAGCCGACGAGATCTCGACCCTGGACGTCCAGTCCGGCGTCGTGGGAGCCTTCCACGACATCGTCTACCAGGACGGCATCGCGCATCTGGTCCCTGGCGACGTGCTCCTGCTCTACACCGACGGGACCACCGAGGCGCGCAACGGGGACGGCGCCTTCTTCGGCGAGGACGGCCTGCGCGAGGCGGCCATGCGGGAGTCCGCGGGCGACAAGCCCTTCGAGGGCTTCGTCGGGCGCCTGCTCGAGACGCTCGAGGCCTTCACCGGTCGCAACCTCGAGGATGACGTCGCCATGATGGCGCTGCGCTTCGACGAGGTCGGGCGGGGCGAGGGGGACGCCCCGGCATAGGCGGCCGTCCCATCCGCCGAGCGGGCCTCCCCGCGGCGTTAGGGCGCGCCCGCGCGGGGAATAACTAGGGCATGGCTGCCAGCGTGAACATAGCCCTCGTCCCCGTCGAGGGGGACCTCGACGTGACCACGGTCCCCGCCGTGCGCCGGCGGATCGACCGCCTCGTGTCGAGGGGCTGCCGACGCATATTCCTGAACCTCGCCGACGCGAGCTACGTCGACTCGGCGGGCATGGGCCTCATCCTCACCGAGCTGCGTCAGATGCGCTCCAAGGGGGGCCTGCTCTCGCTCATGAACGTGTCCGACCAGGCCTACCGTGCGCTCCGTCGCATGAGGGTGCTCGACCTCATGCCCGTGCGCCGCACGGGCCCGCACGCCCTGCCCGCCAACCTGGACCTGGGGGTGCTCCCCCAGCGACGCATGACGTTCCGCGTCGACGAGGGGTCGCTCGCCGACGCCCGCGCCCGAGTCGCCGACCTTCTCGGCGAGCTGCCGCTCACCCCCGACGAGGTGTTCGACATGACGCTCGCGGTGGGGGAGGCGCTGGGCAACGCGGTCGACCACACCTGCGCGGGCGGGGTGCTCGTCACGGTGGCCGACTACCCGGACCGCGTGTGCGTGGAGGTCTCGGACTGCGGGTGCGGGTTCGAGCTCGCCGAGGACGAGGAGCCGCCTGAGGCGGGGCCGTGCGCCGAGCGCGGGCGCGGCATACGGCTCATGCGGCTGCTCACTGACTCGGTCACCATATCGCGCAAGGCGTCGGGCGAGGGGACGGTGGTCCGGCTCGTGAAGCTCGTGGGTCCCGCCGCCCGCGTGCGCCCCTGAGGCCGAGCCGCCCGCCCGCTTCACGTTTTCTTCATCCGTTCATGGAAAGACGCTTGCGCGGGCGGGTTCCGCCCCGTATAGTATTCTCTGCTTTTGCGGGCTTAGCGCAGTTGGTAGCGCGCAACCTTGCCAAGGTTGAGGTCGCGGGTTCGAACCCCGTAGCCCGCTCCATGAAGCTCCGGGCCGAGCCTCTCGGCCTTTTTCATACGGCGAAGTGGCCAAGTGGTAAGGCACGGGCCTGCAAAGCCCTGACCCCCGGTTCGAATCCGGGCTTCGCCTCCAGAACGTTACGGGCGCCCCGCGGGGCGCCCTTTTTTCTCGATCGATTAACGCACGGAGTCGTTCGTGCGCGTCATCGCAGGGCGAGAAGGGCAACGTGTCCGGCGCCCCGGTCTTCTCGTCGTTTTCAGGAACCGAAAAGCAACGTGTCATGCAGGTGGTGCCGCCCGCGCCGCGACAGCGCGCCGGCCGGCGGGGTACAGTGTGCAGTGGAAGACGACGCGGCCCTGCCGCAGAGAGGAAGTCATGCCATGAGCGAGTACCCTGACTACGGCGCCCCCGAGCCCGAGGGCCTGAGGAGAAGGACCGAGGAGAATGACGAGCAGGACGCGCAGGCCCGCACCGAGGCCCGCCCGCCCGCGCCCGGCCACCCCGCGCCCCCCGACTTCGACCACGACCCGGCACCCAAGCACGAGAAGGGCCGCAAGCCCCGCACCGGCCTCAAGGCGCTGCTGATGGGGCTCCTGGGTGGCGTGCTCGGCGCGGGCCTGCTGGCGGGCACGCTGTTCGCGACCGGCGTCGTCGGCACGGCGGACACGCAGATCGTGTCCACTGACGGCACCCAGCAGATCACGATCGACCCCTCCGACGAGGACACCACCACCGCCAACGCGGTCGCCGCCAAGGCGCTCCCGTCGGTGGCCACGATCTACTGCACCTTCGCCGAGGGCGAGGGCATGGGCTCCGGCGTCATCTATGACACCGACGGCAACATCATCACCAACAACCACGTCGTGGAGGACGCGGAGAGCATATCGGTCGCCTACAACGGCAAGAGCTACGACGCCACGCTCGTGGGGACCGACCCCTCCAGCGACGTCGCCGTGATCCACGTGGACTTCGGCGACGACGAGGTCACGCCCATGGAGGTCGGCGACTCCTCCGCGCTCCAGGTGGGCGACTGGGTCATGTCCGTGGGCAGCCCCTTCGGTCTCGAGAACTCCGTCTCGCAGGGCATCGTCTCCGCGCTCTCGCGCAGCACGCTGCTCAGCGGCGCCTCGGGCAACACCCTCTACACCAACCTCATCCAGACCGACGCCACGATCAACCCGGGCAACTCCGGCGGCGCGCTCGTGAACGACCGCGGCCAGCTCGTGGGCATCTGCACGCTCTTCTCGTCCGACACGGAGAGCTTCGCCGGTATCGGCTACGCGATCCCGAGCGACTACGCCACGCAGGTCGCCGACAAGATCATCGCCGGCGAGACGGTCACCCATGCTTACATCGGCCTCTCCATGCAGACCGTGACGCCGTCCAACGCGCTCTCCAACGGGCTGGCGGTCGATGAGGGCGCCTACGTCGTTGAGGTCACCGAGGGCGGGCCGGCCGCCGAGGCGGGCATCCAGGTCGGTGACGTCATCACCAGCATCGGCGGCGAGACCATCGGCTCGGCGGACGGCGCCATCCTCGCCGTGCGCTCCCACGAGATCGGCGACACCGTGGAGGTCACGGTCATGCGCGGCGACCAGGAGAGGACCTTCGAGGTGACGCTCGGCTCCGACGAGGCGCTCCAGGAGCAGCAGGAGGAGGAGACCGTGACGGTCAACGGCCAGGAGATCAGCGTCGACGACCTCATCCGCCTCTACGAGCAGTACCAGCAGCAGCGCAACAACCCCTTCGGACGCTAGCGCGTCGAGAAGAACGGCGACTCGGGGTCCCGTGCCGGCAGCTTGCCCGGCGCGGGACCCTTCTCGTCGGCCGTCGACGGCCGGGCGGGCGCCCATCGTCCTTCTCGAGTGACGGGTTTTACGTACTGGAAGGCGGCCCGGCGCCCCGAATCGCCCTTGAGTGACAGGTTGTGCGCATCGTGGGCACCCGATGGCCGCCGCGAGGCGTAAGACCTGTCACTGATGCGCGTCGGTCGCGTGAGAGACTTGCGGGAGGGTCGCGCGGGACGGCCGGTCCCGGGCTTCTCGCAATTGTTGTCCGGTGGGGCGGGTAAGATTTACGCCAGGCGAGAAGGACGGAGGGTCCCATGGCGGAGATCAGGTGCCCGCACTGTGGCGAGGTGTTCCAGGTCGACGAGACGGAGTACGCGCAGATCGTGCGCCAGGTGCGCGATGCCGAGTTCCAGCGCGAGCTGGCGGCGCGCGAGAGGAGCGCCGAGCGCGAGCGCGAGAGCGCGGTCGAGGCCGCCGTCGCGCGGGCGCGCCAGGAGGCGCTGATCTCCGCGGCGCAGAAGGACGCGGAGATCGCCCAGCTCAAGGCCCGCGTCAGGGAGAGCACGGACGCGCTGGCCCTGGAGCGCGCGCACGCCGAGAAGAGCCTCGCCGAGCAGCTCGCCGAGCGGGAGCGCCAGATCGCGCGGCTCACGGAGCAGCTCAAGGCGCGCGAGTCCGCGTTCGACGCTGAGAAGGCCCTCGCCGTCACCCAGGCGACCGGCGAGCAGGACCGACGCATCGTGGAGCTGGAGGGGAGCCTGCGCGCCGCGCAGCTCGAGCGCCAGCAGACGGAGGCGTCGCTGCGCCAGCAGATGGCCGAGCAGGCCCAGTACAAGGACCAGACCATCCGCGACCGCGAGGACGAGATCGAGCGCCTGCGCAACCAGCGTGCCCGTCTCTCGACCAAGCTCATCGGCGAGACGCTTGAGCAGCACTGCGAGATGGAGTTCAATCGCTGGCGCAGCCTCGGCTTCCGCGGCGCGGAGTTCCACAAGGACAACGAGGTCGTGGGCGGCTCCAAGGGCGACTACGTCTTCCGCGAGGTGGATGCTGACGGCGTCGAGGTCGTCTCCATCATGTTCGAGATGAAGAACGAGGACGATGCCTCCGCCGCCTCCAGCCGCCACAAGAACTCCGACTTCTTCAAGAAGCTCGACCAGGACCGTCGCAACAAGAACTGCGAGTACGCGGTGCTCGTCTCCATGCTCGAGCCGGAGAGCGAGCTCTACAACTCGGGCATCGTGGACGTCTCCTACGAGTACGAGAAGATGTACGTCATCCGCCCGCAGTTCTTCATCCCCATGATCACGCTGCTGAGAAACGCCGCGGAGAACGCGCACTCCTACCGCCGCGAGCTCGCGGAGGTCCGCCAGCAGAACATCGACATCACGCGCTTCGAGGACGCGCTCGAGGACTTCAAGGACAAGTTCGGGAAGAACTACGAGACGGCCTCGCGCAAGTTCCAGACGGCGATCGACGAGATCGACAAGACCATTTCGCACCTCCAGAAGGTCAAGGAGAACCTCACCTCGTCGGAGAACCAGCTGCGCCTTGCCAACAAGAAGGCCGACGAGCTCACCATCAGGAAGCTCACCTGGAAGAACCCCACGATGCGCGAGAAGTTCGCCGAGGCGCGCGCCGAGAGGGGAGAGGCGACCGAGGCCGTGGAGCCGGACGAGGTGGAGTAGGGTCCTAGTGCTCCAGCGCGGCCAGCGCGTCCGCGACGACGCCCTCGACGGTGATGCCGCAGCTGGCGAGAAGGGCGTCCGGGTCGTAGCGGTCCACGAAGGCCCGCGGCAGCCCGTAGCACAGGGTGCGGACGTCGTCGGCCGCCAGCGCGCGGGCGCAGCGCTCGCCGAAGCCCCCGTCCAGGATGCCGTCCTCGAGGGTCACGATCACGCGGTGCCTTGCGACGAGGCGCCCGAGCAGGGTCTCGTCGGGCGTGGTGGCGAGGCGGGGGTTGACCAGCGTGGCGCTCACGCCGCGCCCGGCTAGCGCGTCCGCGACCCGCTCCCCGAGCGGGAGGAAGTCGCCGAGGGCGAGCAGGGCCACGTCGGACCCCTCGCGCAGGACCTCCCAGCCGCGGGCGTAGTCGTCCGCGCGCGCGAAGTCCGGCCGGGACACCACGCCCTCCGCGACGGGCACGCGGATGGCCACGGGCCCGCCCTCGTGCTCGATCGACCAGGAGAGCATGTCGAGGTACTCCTCGATGCAGGTGGGGGCGAGGTAGGTGAGCCCGGGCATGGACCCGAGCATGGGGATGTCGAAGAATCCCAGGTGGGTGGCATCGGGGGTGCCAAAGGCGGACGCGCCGAAGACGAGGATGGTCACCGGGGCGGCGTTCAGGCAGAGGTCGTGCCAGAGCTGGTCGTAGGCCCGCTGCAGGAAGGTGGCGTAGATGCCCAGGACCGGTCGGGCGCCTCCGCGGGCGAGGCCCGTCGCGTAGCTGACCGCGTGCTCCTCGGCGATTCCGACGTCCACGAACTGGGCTCCCGCCCGCGCGCGGAGCTCGGGGGTGAAGCCCATGATGTAGGGCGTGGCGGCGTTCACCGCGACGACGCGCGGGTCCGTTCGCATCCAGTCCATGAGGAGCGCGCCGGTGACGTTGGCGTAGTTCTCGTCGGCGGGGTGGGCCGCGGCGCCGGGCAGGACGGCGCCCGTCTCGACGTCGAAGGGGACGGCGTGGTGCCAGCCCTCGGGGTTGCCAGCGGCCGGCGCGTAGCCGTGGCCCTTCTCGGTGTGGACGTGCAGCACCACGGGGTGGTCCGTGCCGCGCAGCTCGGCGAGGGCGGCCTCGAGGGCGGCGATGTCGTGCCCGTCCTCGAGGTAGCGGTAGTCCAGGCCCAGCGCGCGGAACGCGTTTCTCGGCGCCTCGCCGTGGGTGGCCCGCAGCTCGGCGAGGTTGCGGTAGAGGCCGCCGTGGTTGGGGGCGATGGACCACTCGTTGTCGTTCACGACGATGATGAGGTTGCTGCCCAGCTCGGCGGCGTTGTCCAGGCCCTCGAAGGCCAGCCCGCCCGAGAGCGAGCCGTCGCCGATGACGGCCACCACGTCGTACTTCTCGCCCGCGAGGTCGCGCGCCGCCGCGAGGCCGCAGGCGAGGCTCACGGACGTGGACGTGTGGCCCATGGCAAAGAGGTCGTGCTCGGACTCGGAGGGGTTGGAGAACCCGGAGACCTCGCCGTAGCGCGCGGGGTCGAGGAACGCGGCCGCGCGGCCGGTGAGCATCTTGTGGGCGTACGTCTGGTGGGAGACGTCGAAGACGATCTTGTCGCGCGGGGTCTCGAACACGCGGTGGAGGGCGATGGTGAGCTCGACGGACGCGAGGTTGGAGCCGGTGTGGCCGCCTATGACGGACGTGCTCCCGACGATGGCGGAGCGGATCTCGGCGGCGAGGGCGGGGAGCGCGGAGGCGGGAAGGGCACGGACGTCTGCGGGCGAGCTGACGTGCTCGAGATACATGTCCCCTCCCTCTCCCTCGGATATCGCTCTGGCCCTCTAGCATCGCACATTTTCGAACCAAAGTTGTGTCGCATCTGCGGAAAGCCCGCGAGCGAGAAGACCGGATTCTGGATAGAATGTGCATATGTCTGCGACCTGGGAGGAACTCATGCCGAAGATCGTGATCACCGCCGAGACCGGATGCGACGTCACCCCCGCCGAGGCTGCCGAGCTGGGCGTCGTGCTCGTCCCGATGCACGTGACCGTGGGCGAGAAGACCATCGACGACGGCGAGCTCACCTCCGCGGAGATGCTCGAGCGGTGCCGTCAGCTCGGCGTGCTGCCCAAGACGAGCGGCTGCACCCCCCACGACTTCCAGGTCGTGTTCGACCGCATCCACGCCGAGGACCCCGAGGCGCAGATCCTGCACGTCGCCTACTCCGCCGTCACGACCTGCTCGCTCGCGTCCGCCGAGGCCGCGGCCGAGGGGCGCGACTACGTGGCGACGCTTGACACCCGCCACGTCACGATCGGGCAGGGTCTCGTCGTGCGCGAGCTCGCGGCCTGGCTCGCCGCCCATCCCGAGGCCACCCTCGATGAGGCCCGCGCCCACGCCGAGGGCGTCGCCGCGCGGACCCGCATGGCGTTCCTCCCCGGCGACCTGGGCTACCTGCGCGCCGGCGGGCGCCTCTCCAACGTGGCGTTCCTCGGGGCAACGCTGCTCAAGATCAAGCCCGTTGTCGAGCTCGTGGACGGCAGGCTCGTGGCCACCAAGAAGCTGCGTGGCTCCATGTCCTCGGCTGCCGTCGCGCTGGTCGACTACCTGGCGCTGCGCGAGGAGTTCGACCCGGCGCGCATCGTGTTCGTGAAGTCGCCCGGCCTGCCCGAGCAGGTCGCCCAGACGGTGGAGGGCCACGCCCGCGACCTGGGCTTCGAGCGCGCGGAGTGGTACGAGACCGGCAATGTCATCACCTCGCACTGCGGCCCCGGCGCCCTCGGCGTCGCCTTCCTCGCCCGCGCGTAGCGAACGGCGGGTCGTTCTTCTCGGCGACTGCCGTTCCGGAAATCGGGAGGTTCCCGCCGCCTGCCAGCATCGCGTCCCAGAATCGGCGACGTTCTCCGGTTGTGCCGCGAGGTCGTCCCAGAAACCGGGAGGTTCTCCGTTTGGGCTGGGCCTCCGTCCCAGAATGGGCGAGGTTCTCCGGTGCGGCGGGCCGCAGGCTGGGGAACATCTCGGATTCTCGGACGCGCGGCCGAGAAACCCGGCGATTCCGGGACGGCCCGGCGCCGTTCGGCGAGAAGGTCGGCGATTCCGGGACGCGCTCTTCTCGCCAGGCGAGAACCTCGGCGATTCTCGGACGCGCCGCTCGCTCCCGCTCCCCGCGGGCTACAATGACGCACGGACACGGTCGCGAGAGAGGGCACGCATGAACCTGGACGAGCTGGAGATCGGCAAGGACGCCGTCGTCGCGTCGGTGGACTGCGACGAGCCGTCGCTGCGCCAGCACATCCTGGACATGGGTCTCACGCCCGGCGTGGAGGTCACGCTGATGAAGCGCGCCCCCATGGGCGACCCGCTGGAGATCCGCCTGCGCGGCTACGAGCTCACCCTGCGCCGCGACGACGCCGCGCACATCACGCTCACCCAGGTGCACGACATGCACGAGGCCCCGCGCGGTCGCGAGCGCCTGGAGGCGGCGGATCACCCCGCCATCGGCGAGAAGTACGCGCCGCGCGCGGCCGGCAAGGCCATCCCCGAGGGCCGGCCGCTGAGTCTGGCGCTGGCCGGCAACCAGAACTGCGGCAAGACCACGCTCTTCAACGCGCTCACGGGCTCGAACCAGCACGTGGGCAACTTCCCCGGCGTGACCGTCGACCGCAAGGACGGCCAGATCAAGGGCCATCCCGAGGCCACGGTCACCGACCTCCCGGGCATCTACTCGCTCTCCCCGTACACGAGCGAGGAGGTGGTGAGCCGCCGCTTCATCCTCGAGGACGACCCGGACGCGATCATCGACATCGTGGATGCCACCAACATCGAGCGAAACCTCTACCTGACGCTCCAGCTCATGGAGCTCGACCGGCCGATGGTCCTCGCCCTCAACATGATGGACGAGCTCACCGCCAACGGAGGCACGGTGAGCGTGAACCGTCTGGAGGCCGCGCTCGGCATCCCCGTGGTGCCCATCTCCGCCGCGCGCGAGGAGGGCATCTCCGAGCTCGTGGAGCACGTGCTGCACGTGGCGCGCTTCCGCGAGCACCCGGGACGCGTGGACTTCTGCGCGGCGGACGGCCCGGACCACGGCGCCCTGCACCGGTGCATTCACGGCATCTGCCACATCATCGAGGACCACGCCGCCGCGGCCAACCTGCCGGTGCGCTTCGCGGCGACCAAGCTCATCGAGGGCGACCACCTCGTCATGGACGCGCTCGGCCTCGACCAGAACGAGCTCGACGCCGTGGAGCACATCATCACACAGATGGAGGACGAGTCCGGGCGCGATCGTATGGCGGCGCTGGCGGACATGCGCTTCTCGTTCATTGAGGGCGTCTGCGCCGAGTGCGTGGTCAAGCCGCACGAGAGCCGCGAGCACGCGCGCTCGGTCGCGGCCGACCGCGTCCTCACGGGCAAGTACACCGCCATCCCGGTGTTCGTCGCCATCATGGCGCTCGTCTTCTGGCTCACCTTCGACGTCATCGGCCAGCGGCTCTCCGACCTTCTCGCCGCCGGCATCGATCTCGTGACGGCACAGGTCGACGCCGCGCTCACGGCCTTCGGGCTCAACCCCGTGGTGCACAGCCTGGTCATAGACGGCGTCTTCGCCGGCGTGGGCAGCGTGCTCTCCTTCCTGCCGATCATCGTGGTGCTCTTCATCCTGCTCTCGATCCTCGAGGACTCCGGCTACATGGCGCGCGTGGCCTTCGTGATGGACAAGCTGCTGCGTCGCCTGGGCCTCTCCGGCCGCAGCTTCGTGCCCATGCTCATCGGCTTCGGCTGCAGCGTGCCCGCGATCATGGCCACGCGCACGCTGCCCTCCGAGCACGACCGCAAGATGACCGTCATGCTCACGCCGTTCATGAGCTGCTCGGCCAAGGTGCCGGTCTACGCGCTCTTCTCGGCCGCGTTCTTCCCGGAGTGCGCGCCGCTCGTGATGATCTCCCTCTATCTCATGGGCATCGTGGTGGGCATCCTCGTGGCGCTCGTGCTCAAGGGAACGGCCTTCAAGGGCGATCCGGTGCCCTTCGTGATGGAGCTCCCCAACTACCGCATGCCCGCGCCGCGCACCGTGGCGCGCCTGGCCTGGGACAAGGCCAAGGGCTTCGCCACCAAGGCGTTCACGATCATCTTCGTGGCGAGCGTGGTGATCTGGTTCCTGCAGACCTTCGACGTGCGCCTCAACGTCGTCTCCGACCAGTCCCAGAGCATGCTCGCCGCGCTGGGCGCCCTGCTGGCGCCGCTCTTCGTGCCGCTCGGCTTCGGCAACTGGCGCGCGGCGGCGGCCCTGGCGGCGGGCTTCGGCGCCAAGGAGAACGTCGTGGCCACTTTGACCGTCCTCATGGGCGGCTCCACCGCGGGGCTGCCCGAGCTCTTCTCGCCGCTCACGGCGTTTGCGTTCCTCACGTTCACACTGCTCTACACGCCGTGCGTGGCCGCGGTCTCCGCGGTGAAGGCCGAGCTGGGGACGCGCATGATGTGGGCCGTGGTCGCCATGCAGTGCGGCGTGGCGTGGATCGTCGCGCTGGCGGTGCGCCTGCTGGGGACGGCGCTCGGCCTGGGGTAGGGGCCGCGACCCGGGCATGCCTCCTCGTTTCGGGTATGTACACCGATGCAACTTTGATACTTGTCCGTAGTTTGTGTCTCCGCAGGTAGACAACGTGGTTGGTTGAGAATCAAAGCCTGAATTGTGTACATACCCGTGAGAGGTCGCGGTCGTCGGGGCCGAAAGGAGGGTGCCGGTTCGAGCGGGAGCGCCCCAAATGGGTACACAGTGCCTAGGAACCGTTTACGCGCCGCTGACACTGGCCGCCTATCATGGGCGGCGCTGAGCAAAGGAGAGGCCATGGCAGACGAGAAGGACGAGGCGTTCGAGGCCACCTACCACCGCGGACCCGTGATCCTGCGCGGGCCGATGATCCCGTCGGACACCTCGACGGGCAACCTCCTCGCGCCCGAGGCGGACACCGACTGGCTGCACATGGACCCCTGGCGCGTCCTGCGCATCCAGGCGGAGTTCGTCGACGGCTTCGGCGCGCTCGCGGAGCTGGGGCCGGCCGTGAGCGTCTTCGGCTCGGCGCGCACGCCGCGCACGGACCCGATGTATCGCGCCGCGCGCCACGTGGGCCGCAAGCTGGCCGACGCGGGCGTCGCCGTGATCACGGGCGGCGGCCCGGGCATCATGGAGGCCGCCAACTGCGGCGCTGCCAAGGCCGGCGGCAAGTCCGTCGGCCTGGGCATCGAGCTCCCGCACGAGCAGGGCATCAACAAGTGGGTCAACCTGGGCATGACGTTCCGCTACTTCTTCGTGCGCAAGACCATGTTCGTGAAGTACTCGCGCGGCGCCATCATCTTCCCGGGCGGGTTCGGCACGCTCGACGAGGCCTTCGAGCTGCTCACGCTCGTGCAGACGCACAAGGTCGCGCGCACGCCCGTGGTCCTCTTCGGCACCGACTACTGGCGCGGCCTCATGGGCTGGCTCGAGGGCACCGTGCTCGAGGAGGGCAACATCTCGCCGCTCGACCCGGAGCTCGTCATGGTGACCGACGACGAGGACGAGGCCGTGCGCGTGGCGCTGAGCGAGATCGTACGGTAAAAGCCTCGCGGGGGGCGGCCCATGTCCGCCGCGAGTTCTGCAGCCGCGCCCTTTGCGGCGAAGCTGTTCGAAGCGCCGGATATGGGCCGCCCCCCGCGAGGCGGCGACCGGAACGTTCTTCTCGGCCTACTGGACGACGCCCTTGCGCAGCAGGATGTTGGCGTAGGTGGCCTCCTCGGAGGTGGCCACGATGGCGTAGCAGCGGCGGGCGCGCTCGATGAAGGCGTCGTGCTCGATGTGGGAGATCTTCACGTCTCCGCACTTCTCGGCGATGATGCGGCGGTACTCCGCCCAGATCGGCGGCTCCTCCGCGCCGGGCGCCTCCATCATGGCAACCGGGCTCTCCACGTAGTCGTCGAGCGGCATGAGGGTGAGGATGGACTCGAGCAGCTCCGGCACGCCGAGGCCGATGCAGCGCACGAGCGCCGTGTTGCCGCTGGAGGTGGCGGGGTAGTTGCCGTCGGTGAGGACGATCTCGTCGCCGTGGCCCATCTCCATGAGTACCTTGATGAGGTCGGGGGAGACGTTCTTGGGGATGCCGTTGAGCATTGGTGTTCCTTTCCTCGCGCGCCGGCGCCGGGTCGCCGTCGACTAAAACGTTGCCATGATCTTGCGGATTGCGTCGGCGGCGGTGGTCTCGTCGGGGCCATCCACGCGCACGACGATGTCCTCCCCGCTGCGGATTCCGTGCATCATGACCTGCATGAGGTCGGCGGCGGGCATGACGTTCCCATGGTATTCGAGCGTCGTGCGGCTGCGCCAGCGCTTTGCCTCGCTGGCGAGAAGGACCGCAAGCTGCACGTGCAGCCCCAACGGGTCCGTGATGGTGCAAGGGATCTCGATCATGGGGCTCCTCTCGGGGGCGGGGCGTCCGCCATCGGGAACAACGGTACGTCTGCGCAGGTGGCGCGCGTGCGAGAAAGCGCCGAACGTGGGCAGGCCCATCGGCGGACGGTAGCTGCTACCATAGGCGACATGGAGGAGTATCAGCATATCACGCACGGCTTCGAGCCGGTCTTCGACGAGCGCAGCCGCGTGCTGGTGCTGGGCTCGTTCCCCTCGGTGCTCTCGCGCGAGAACCGCTTCTACTACGGCAACCCGCGCAACCGCTTCTGGCGCGTCGTCGCGGAGGCGCTGGGGGAGGCGGAGCCCGCGCCCGGGGACGTCGAGGCCAAGCGGGGGCTGCTGCTGCGCCGCGGCATCGCGCTCTGGGACGTGGTCGAGAGCTGCGACGTGCGCGGGTCTGCGGACGCGTCAATCAAAAACGTGGTGCCGGCGGACGTGGCGAGAATAACGGGCGCGGCGCCGATCAGCGCGGTGCTCTGCAACGGCGGCACGGCGGCGCGGCTGTATCATCGCTGGCTGGAGCCGGTGACGGGGATGGCGGCCGAGGCGCTGCCGTCCACGAGCCCCGCCAACGCCGCCTGGTCCCTGGGGCGGTTGACGGAGCGCTGGAGCGAGGCTCTTCTCGCCGCGCTGGAGTGAGGGGCGCGCGGCAGGCGAGTGCGCCCGAACCCGACGTTACCCGGCGAGCAGGGCCTCAACCTCGGCGCGCTCCGGCATCGCGGGGATGGCGCCGCGCTTTCGGACGCAGAGGGAGGCCACGGCGTTGCCCAGGCGCGCGAACTCCGCGGCGTCCGCAACGGTGACCTCGCCGGCCGCCTTGCCGCTCTCGCAGAAGCCCGCGAGGAAGCCGCCCCAGAACGAGTCGCCGGCGCCGGTGGCATCCACAGCCTCTGCCGGGAAGCCCGCCACCTCGGCGCCGCCCTCGGCCGTCCGCACGTACGCGCCGCCCGCGCCGAGCGTCACGGCCACGACCTTGGGGCCCGCCGCCAGTAGCGCCGACGCCGCGGCCTCGGGGTCGGCCTCGCCCGTGAGCAGCACGCACTCCTCGTCGGAGAGCTTCATGAGGTCCATCTGCGGCACGACGGCGCGCATCTGCTCCACGGCGGCCTCGACGGACGGCCAGAGGTTCGCGCGATAGTTGGGGTCGTAGGACAGGGTGCAGCCGGCCTCGCGCGCGGCCTCGAGCGCGGCGAGCGTGGCGGAGCGCGCGGGCTCGTCGGTGAGCGAGAGCGAGCCCACGTGGAAGACGCGCGAGGCGGCGATCACGTCGCGCGCGAGCTCGCCCTCGGTGATGCGGGTGTCCGCGCCGGGCTTGCGCGCGAAGGAGAACTCGCGCTCGCCGTCAGGCGAGAGGGCGACGAAGGCCAGCGTCGTGAACGCGTCCGGGTCGCTGATCAGCCCCGTCGTGTCGATGCCCTGCTCCTCCAGCGTGGCGCGCAGGAACTCGCCGTGCATGTCGGCGCCCACCTTGCCGAGAAACGCCGTCCTGTGACCGAGCTTCTCCAGCGCCACGAGCACGTTGGCGGGCGCTCCGCCGGGGTTGCGCTCGAAGAGGCGCTGACCGCCCGCGGAGGTGCCGGCGTCGGTGAAGTCGATGAGGAGCTCGCCCAGTGCGGAGACGGAGAACATGTGGCATCCCTTCGGTTGCGGAATCGATTCCACACCCATTATGGCGCTCGGGGCGCGAGCGGGACGCTCTTCTCGGCAAACGGTTCGTCGGTCGGATGGCTAGCGGGTGGAGTTCCTCGTCACGACCTCGTAGCCCATCTTGACCTTGCGCGGCACGTTCTCCTCGCCCGACATGAAGCCCACGAGCATGCGCGCCGTCTCGGCGCCGGAGGTCTTGTAGTGGTTGTGGACCGTGGTGAGCGTGGGCGTGACGATCTGCGAGATCTCGGAGTCGTCCACGCCGGTCACGACGACGTCCTCGGGGACGCGCCGGCCGTACTCGCGCAGGCAGGTGAGGGCGCCGTAGGCGATCGAGTCGGTGGCGCAGACGATGGCGTCGAGCTCGGGGTAGTCCTCGAGCAGCGCTTCGGCCTGCTCGTAGCCGGAGTCGACGGAGAACTCGGCGATGCGCAGGGCGCGCTCGGGCACCTCGAGGCCAGCGTCGGCGCACGCCGCGAGGAACCCCCTGCGGCGCATCTGGCCGACGGCGACGTCCTCCTCGAAGACGCCGATGTAGGCGGGGTGGGTCGCCGTCCTGAGCGCGACCGCGGCGACCTCGCGCATGGCGGCGTAGTCGTCCTGGTAGACGCAGGAGCAGACGTCGACGTCCTGGTCGAGCACCACGGCCGGCACGGGCAGGCCCGCGATGGCGGCGCGGTGCTCGGGAGTGACGACGGTTGCGATGAGGATGACGCCGTCCACCTGGCTCTTCTCCGAGAAGAGGCGCAGGTAGTCCACCTCGCGCGCGGCATCGTTGTCCGTGTTGGCGAGAAGGACCTGGTAGCCGGCCTCGTTGAGGACGAGGGTGATGCCCGCGACCATCCGGCTCACCGAGGCGGAGTTGATCTTGGGGATGATGACGCCCACGACGTTGGTCTTGCCGGTGCGCAGCGACTTTGCCTGGCGGGAGGGCACGTAGCCGGTCTTCTCGATGACGCGGCGGATGGCGGCGCGCTTCTCCTGGCTGACGTAGCCGTCGTTCAGGTAGCGTGAGACGGTGGCGCGGGACACGCCCGCCATCTGGGCGATCTGGTTGATGTCCATGTTAACGTTAACCTCCCTGTTCCGCCCCTAGTGTAGCGCACGCGGCGCACGCGGCGGGAGATCGCCGCCCCGACGCGCGCCGCTAGCCGAACGCAGCGCGCTGTTCGCCCGTGTCGTTGGGCCGCGCTCCCGGGCTCCCCATACGATTGAGGCAACGAAAACCGCGACGGGGGAGGAATGCCCAGATGACACGGGACGAACTGGCGGCGCGGCTGCTTCACGGCTGCATGGAGGTCATCTCGGCCGAGGCCGAGCTGACCGAGATTGACTCGCGCTTCGGGGACGCCGACCACGGGATCACCATGTCCAAGATCGCCTCCGCGATCAGCAGCTCCGTGGCCGGCGCCAACGGCACCGTCCAGCAGATGCTCGACGACGCGGCGATGTCCGTGATGGTGCTCAACGGCGGCAGCGCCGTGCCGCTGTGGAACACCTGGCTCGACGGCCTGCAGGAGGCGGCGCCCGACTCCAGCGAGGTCACGGTCGAGCAGCTCAAGGCCATGTTCGCCAACGCCCTCGAGGAGCTCTCCGACATGAGCGGGGCGCAGGTGGGCGACAAGACGATGATGGACGCGCTGATCCCGGCGAGCGAGGCCATCGCCGCCTGCACCGGAGACGAGCTCGACCTCTTCGACGAGGCCGCGGAGGCCGCCGAGGCGGGGGCCGAGAACAGCAGGAACTTCCCGTCGAAGTTCGGCCGCGCCAAGAGCTACGGCGACAAGACCATCGGCACGCCCGACGCGGGCGCGGTCTCGATGGCACGGTTCTTCAAGGGGCTCGCGGAGGCGTAGCGCCCGAGCGGACAGACGACTGAGAGGAGCACGGACCATGATGAAGAAGTTCATCAACGCGCAGGAGACCATCACCGACGAGGAGCTCGAGGGCTTCGCGCTGGCCTACGGCGACATCCTCACCGTCGACGGCCACACCGTGGTGAGCCGCGCCCTCGAGGGCGCCGACCGCGTGACGATCGTCACCTACGGCGGCTCCGGCCACGAGCCCGCCCAGAAGGGCTTCGTGGGCCCGGGCATGCTGGACGTCCAGGTCGACGGAGACATCTTCGCGGCTCCCAACGGCATGGCGGTCTTCGAGGCCCTGAAGCTCGCCGACAAGGGCCACGGCGTCCTGCTGCTCACGCTCAACTACGCCGGCGACCAGCTGGCGGGCAAGCAGGCCATGAAGCTCGCCCAGAAGGCGGGCCTGAACGTCCGCCAGGTCGTGACGGGCGAGGAGATCCGCTACGACCCGGAGGGCGAGGACAACCAGCGCGGTCTCGCCGGCTGCGTGCCCCTCTACCACATCGTCGCCGCGGCGGCCGCCGAGGGCAAGAGCCTCGACGAGGTGGCCGAGATCGCGGAGCGCTACGCCGCGAGCATGGCCTCCATCACCGTCAAGAGCACCGACGCCACGCACCCGCAGAACGGCATGTCCTTCGGTGACCTGGGCGAGACGGACCAGATGGAGATCGGCGCGGGCCAGCACGGCGAGGGCGGCGGCGTCCGCGTCCCGATGGCCTCCTCCGCCGAGACGATCGGCCTCATCGCCCCCAAGTTGGTGGAGGCCACGGGCCTCGCCTCCGGCGACAAGGCCTTCGTCATGATCAACGGCTGCGGCGCCACGACGATGATGGAGATGCTCATCCTGTTCAAGGACGCCGTGAGGTACCTGAACGAGCGGGGCGTCGAGGTCGTGGCCAGCATGGTGGGCGAGATCCTCACGGTCCAGGAGTCCGGCGGCTTCCAGATGAACGTCGCCAAGTGGGACGACGAGTTCTGCCGCCTGTGGGCCGCGCCCGCCCACACGCCCGTCTTCTTCAAGGAGTAGGTCGAGCTCGCGGCTCTTCTCGCCGTGCGCGGAAATCAGGTCAGGAGGCTCACATGTCAGCCGAGTACATGCACGTAGGCATCCCCGTCCTCAACAAGAAGCCCAACATGGTCTACAACGAGTGGGGCGGCTTCTGGGTGAACGAGAGCGTGGACGAGTACGACTACAAGATCGAGTACCTCAAGTTCGAGGAGGGCACGCGCTTCCCGGAGATCCTCTCCAAGCAGCCGCACGTGGCGTATCGCGTGGACGACATCGAGCCCTACATGATGGACGCCGACCGCACGATCTTCGGGCCGGAGCGCGTGGGGGACAACGTCCGTCTCGCCTTCGTGATCAAGGATGACGCTATCATCGAGCTGTACGAGGAGAAGTAGCGAGAGGGGTTCGCATGGCGGTTCCGGGCAAGGCAGGCCGCGTCATCGTGGGAATCATCGGGTCGCCGTGATCGCGGCGGGCGTGGTCATGGAGTTCGACCCGTTCGGGAGCAACGTCCCCGAGGGGGTGGACACCGACGCGACCGAGGTCCGCAGCGTCACCATGAGCGGCGAGAACAACGAGGTCGTCGACTACAACGACGTCCTCTACGAGCTCGCCCCCGAGAACGCCGAGGTGTTCGTGCTCGAGGACGGCGTCACGCGCCAGTTCATCTCGCGTGACCGCAACACCCTGTGGATCACCGAGGACACGACCGAGAGGATCGGCGTGGGGGACGCGGAGACGGAGTAGCCCCCGCGCCCCGGCGCCCAGGCGCCCCTAGCGAAGCCACCATCTGAAGTCCCAGCTCGGGAGCTCAAAGGTCTCGAGCTGGGACTTCTTTCCCGTCACGAGGTCGACGTACTCGGCGCGCTCCGGCATCCAGACGGTCCGGTCCTCGTCGGAGAAGTTGAAGACCGCGTGCAGGGTCCTGCCGCCCAGGCGCCGCTCCACCCACAGGATCGCCGGGTCGCCGTAGCCCACGACGCGCACCTCCGCGTCCGCCCCGAAGACCTCCTCGCCGCGACGGATGCCCTCGAGGGCCCGGAGCGCGTCGTAGAGGCGCTGCTGGACGGTGCCGGGCTCATCGACGCGGTCCACGAGCGCCCAGTCGAAGCGGCCGCGGTGAATGTAGCGGGAGTCGTCCACTCGCTCGGGGTCGTCGTGGTAGGAGTAGTCGTTCACCTGGCCGACCTCGTCGCCGCTGTAGACGATCGGCAGGCCGGACTGGGTGAGCAGGTAGGCGTGGAGCATGACGTCCTTGCGGATGGCCACGTCCATGGCGTCCGCGTCGCCCTCGAAGCCCGCGGCCTCGATGCCGCACATGGAGGCCGTGGTGGCGCAGAAGCGGGCGTCGCCGGTCACGGGGTCGGCGTTGTAGAGCTCGCCGCGGCTGACGCTGCCCTCGGTGTGCCCCTGGAAGTAGGCGTTGAGGTAGCGCTTGTGCGGCACCTCCTCCATGCCCCAGTCGGAGAGCGTGGCGTAGTCGAGGCCCCAGCCGACGTCGTCGTGGCAGCGCAGGTAGTTGAGGAAGGTGTAGGCGCGCGGCAGGCCGCAGACGGCCTCGAGCTGGCGGCGCAGCAGGCGCGTGTCGCGGCAGGCCACGCTGTTCCAGGTGGTCGCCATCGTCGTGACGTTGTAGAGCATGTGGCACTCGGGCTTCTCGACGGTGCCGAAGTAGGGCACGACCTCCACCGGCGCCATGACGACCTCGCCGAGAAGGACGATGCCCGGGCAGACGACCTCCGAGATCATGCGCATCATGCGCACGATCGTGTGGACCTGCGGGAGGTTGCGGCAGTTGGTGCCGAGCTGCTTCCAGATGTAGGGCACGGCGTCGATGCGGATGACGTCCATGCCCTGGTTGGCCAGGTAGAGGAAGTTGTACATCATCTCGTTGAAGACGCGCGGGTTCTTGTAGTTGAGGTCCCACTGGTAGGGGTAGAACTGCGTCATCACGGACTGGCCGAGCTCCGGCAGGTAGGTGAAGTGGCCCGGCGCGGTGGTGGGGAAGACCTGGGGCACGTCGCGCGTGTAGCGGTCGATGAGGGCCTGGTCGCCGGTGAAGAAGTAGCGGCTCATGTACTCGCCCTCGCCGGCGCGGGCGCGCCGCGCCCACTCGTGCTCGTCGGAGGTGTGGTTCATGACGAAGTCCATGCAGAGGCTGATGCCGCGCTCGTGGCACCTCTCGGCGAGGCGTGCGAGGTCCTCCATCGTGCCCAGCTCGGGCTTGACGCGGCGGAAGTCGGAGACCGCGTAGCCGCCGTCGGAGCGGCTGCGGTCGGCGGGCGTGTCCAGGAAGGGCATGAGGTGGAGGTAGTTGACCCCGGTCTGATCCAGGTAGTCCAGACGGTCCTCCACGCCGCGGAGGTTGCCGGCGAAGTTGTCGATGTACATCTGCATGCCGAGAAGGTCGCGGTCCCGATACCACGCGCGCCCCTCGCGCCGGGCGTCGAGGGCCTTGAGGGGCTCCGGGCGCTCGTCGTAGAAGGCCTTCATCTGGTCGCAGAGCTCGGCGAACATGGCGCCGTTGTCGTAGAGCTCCATGTAGAGCCAGCGCAGCTCGTCGTGGTGGCGGCGCAGGCGGCGGAGGAACTCGGCGTCGTCGTGCGCGCGCTCCGCTGAGCGGGCGAGCGGCTGACGGGTGCGGCGCGGGCGCTGCGGCGCGGGCGCGACGTTCTTCTCGTTTGTCATGTGCGGGACACCTCTCTGACTGGAAACGTTCTCACATCCAAGGGCATTGTAGGACGCGCGTCGCCCGCGTGCCCGCCCAATCCCGTGAGCGTGCCCCGGCGTCGCCGAACGCATACGGCGCTGTTCAACCAAGCGTTTACAGCGACGGTTACCAAAGGTTAATCATCGGGCATGTGCAAACATTAAAAGGCTCTAGGTTGAGAGAATGCCGGGAGGGTCATGAACATCAAGCAGGTCAGATACGTCTGCGCCATCGTGGACCTGGGGAGCTTCTCCGCCGCCGCCGCGCGGGAGGGCGTCTCCGTGCAGGCGGTCTCCAAGGCCATGGCTGAGCTCGAGGGCGCCCTCGGCGAGCCCCTCTTCGAGCGTCGCAGCGCGGGCGTCACACCGACCCCGCTCGGCCGCGCCTTCTCGACGCGCGCCAGGCGCGTGCTCGACGAGTGGGAAGCGCTCGAGCGCTTCGCAAGCGCGCCGGCCGTCGTCGCTAACTCGCCTTTCCGCATGGGGTTCTGCTGCCCCGCTTACCCGGGGGTCGACCGGCTCGTCCGCCTGATCTCAACGGTGACGGACAAGGTGCTCGGCCGTCGCGTCGAAGTCGAGCTGCTGGACTGCACCGAGGGGCTCGACGTGCTCCGCGCCAGGCGCGTGGACGGCCTCATCACCGTGGGCGCGCTCGAGGCGGACGACGTGGCGTGCACCCCGCTCGGCACCGTCTCCTCCGACGTCCTCGTCCCGCTGAACCACCCGCTCGCCGCCAAGAGCGAGATCACGCTCGACGAGCTCGCGGACTACCCCGTGCTCTACCCCTGCAACTTCGACCACTACTGCCATGCCGTGGTGGATGAGTACCTCAGACGCGGCCTGCGCTCAGAGATCGTCCGCTGCTCGGTGGGCGACGCGGTCCCCGAGCCCGTCACCGACGGGCGGTGCTACTCGTTCATCTTCGTCGGCAACATCACGGGTGCGCCCGAAGGCTACGTCATCCGCCCGCTCGTCCGCAGCGATGCCCTGTCGGTGCCCATCTGCCTCTCGACGCTGCGCGGCCCCGGCGGGCTCGACCTCGCCTCCTTCCGGCGCTCCCTCGCGCGCCTGAGCCTCTTCGGCTAGGGCTCTCGGGCGGACGCTTCCGCCGCAACCCAAACGCAACCGCCCGTTGCGCGATAGGTGGTGGGCGCAACTGCGTCGCTCGGCTACAGTGGGGCAAAGTCGGCGAAGGGAGGGCGTCATGATCTATGGAATGGGGCCGATGGAGATCGCGATAGTCCTGATTCCGATCCTCCTTGGCAGGGTGGTGCCCTGGGTCCTTTTCATCGTGCTGGTGGTCCTCGCCATCCGCTGGTTCCTGCGGCAGGAGAAGGCCGACAAGAGCCCCGAGACCGTGGCCGCGCGCCGCTCGCTCGGCGAGGTGCTACGTGAGCGTCGCGAGGGCTGCAAGATGACGCAGGAGCTCGTGGCCGAGAAGCTCGGCGTGAGCCGACAGGCCGTGTCCAAGTGGGAGCAGGGCGCGTCCGAGCCGTCCACCACGAACCTCGTGAAGCTCGCGCGCCTCTACGGCGTGGACCCCGCCGACCTGCTGCGCGAGGTCGAGGGATAGCGGCCGCGCACTCTCGGGTATAACGAACGAGACGGACCCACCCGAGAGGAGCGCATCATGAACGAGGTCATCAGGGCCATGGAGGAGCGCCGCAGCGTGCGCGCCTACACCGACGAGGTCCCGAGCACAGAGCAGATCGAGACCGTGGTCGAGGCCGGGCTCTGGGCGGCGAGCGGCATGGGCCAGCAGGACCCCATCATCGTCGCGGTCACGAACCGCGAGCTGCGCGACCGGCTCTCCGCCATGAACGCAGGGATAATCGGCGATCCCGACCGCGACCCGTTCTACGGCGCGCCGGTCGTCCTCGTGGTGCTCGCCCCGCGCGACCAGCGCAACCGCGTCTACGACGGCAGCCTCGTGATGGGCAACCTCATGCTCGCCGCGCACGCGCTCGGCCTGGGCAGCTGCTGGATCCACCGCGCCCGCGAGGAGTTCGACACGCCCGAGGGCAAGGCCATCCTCGCAGGGCTGGGCATCGAGGGCGACTACGAGGGAATCGGCCACTGCATCCTGGGGTACCCCGCGGAGGTTCCCGATCCCAAGCCGCGCCGCGAGGGCCGCGTGTTTCTCGCCGAGTAGGCGTCGCGCGGGCGGTTCGCGTCTGCTGCACCTGTCGTGGGCTCGTCGGCGCCCCTCGTGCTTAAGAATTCGGGGTAGTTGTAGTGTCCGGTCGTCTGGACGCTTATGAATCTGGGGTTGTTGTACCCCGCCGAGGGCACCCCATCGTCGAGAAGTGCCGTCCCGTAGCGACTAGCTGCGGTTTTTTCGGCGAGAAGTACTTCTCGCCACGGGGAGCGGTGCCAGAGCCTACAACTACCCCGAATTCGTAAGCGCTCGAATGAGGCGAGCCTACAACAACCCCGAAAGCTTAAGCGTCACCTCGTGTGGGGCCGGCGGTCATCCGCGGGGTTATGCGTTCCCTCCACAGGGACGTGCTTTCCGCCCGCAGGCACGGGCGTTCTGCTAGCCTAGGAAGGCGCCGGGCTCTTCTCGGCGTCTTTTCCTTTGACGGGAGTGAGCATTCGTGGATCTCAGCCAGGCCATAGACTGCGCGAGCGCCCTCGTGTTCCCGGGGTTCCTCACCGACGACGCGTCGCTCTCCGCGGAGCGTGCGCGCAACGAGGACGCCCTGGTCACGCTCATGGGTGCCTGGCGCGAGGCGCCGGCGGGCAAGGAGCCCTGCGCCTTCGACCTCATCCGCTCGCTCGCCGACCGCAACCGCGACCTCTGCGACCGCTACGGCATCGAGCGCCTGCGCAACGTCAACGTCTCCACGCTCGCTCGCTCCCTCTCGAACGAGGACCTGATCCATGCCGTCGCCGTGCTCCAGCATCGGCGTGACGCGCAGGTGGCGCGACTCGCCGGACCGGACGCGCGCGACCTCAACGTGGCGTGGGTGGACGCGCCGGTCTCGGGCATGGTCGTGGGCATCGACATCGAGACCACCGACCGCGATCCCGCGCGCGGCTACATCATCAACGTGGGCCTCGAGTTCATGACCGTGGGCCCCGACGCGCGGCCGCACGACCCCTTTGCCGGCTATTTCGGCCTGCCCGAGATGTACGCCGAGAAGGGCGTGCCGCTCGCGGACATCCATAGGATCTCGTGGTCCGACCTGGAGGGCAAGCGGCCGTTCCGCGAGGACAGCCAGGCCCAGGCAGCGCTTCTCGCCGCCCTCACCGCCTACCCGTACATGGCCCACAACGCCGCGTTCGAGGACTCGTGGTTCATGCTGCACATCGACGGCTACGCCGAGGCGCGCAAGGCCGGGCGCGTGGTGCCCATCGACACGCGCGACATCTGCCGTCGCGTGGACCCCGAGACCAAGACGCTCCCGCATGAGCAGCGACCCGCCTCGCTCGAGAGCTGGGCGCGCCGGCGCGGCACGCTCAAGGCAGGGGAGTCCGAGCGGCACCTCGGCCTCGACGACGTGGAGCTCATGCTGGCCACGGTCCAGGCGGAGTTCGCCGCGCGCAACATGCTGTAGGTCCGCGCGCACGTCCCTCTCGTCACGAGAAAAGGCGGGGCCCCGAGGGGTCCCGCCTTCGTGTCTGAGCGGTGTGGGGGGAGGGCGCTACTCGTCGCCGAAGCTGATGCCGAGCGCCTTGGCCTCGCGCACGAGGTCACCCTCGGGGTCGACGTACTTGAGCTTGCCGGCGACCTCCTTGAGCGGCACGCGGGTCATCTTGCCCTTCTTCTGGGCGACCATGAAGCCGAACTTGCCCTCGAGGCAGCCGAGCGCCGCCTCGACGCCGCACTGCGTGGCGAAGATGCGGTCCTGGGCGTCGGGCTGGCCGCCGCGCTGGGTGTGGCCGGGCACGGCGATGCGGATCTCGCGACCGGTGCGCTTGTCGATCTCCGCCGCGATGTCGTAGGCCACGGACGGCGTGGTGCGTGCGGCCACGAGCTTCTTGTACTCCTTCTTGGAGAGGGCGGCCTCCTCCTTGGAGATGGCACCCTCGGCGACCACGACGATCGTGAAGCGCGAGCCGGCCTTGTCGCGCTCCTCGATGACGCGGACGACGTTGTCCATGTCGTAGGGGATCTCGGGGATGAGGATGACGTCGGCGCCGCCGGCCACGCCCGCGTACAGCGGGATCCAGCCGACCTTGTGGCCCATGATCTCGATTACGAAGACGCGGCCGTGGGAGCTGGCGGTGGTGTGGATCTCGTCGATGCAGCGGGTGGCCACCTCGACGGAGCTGGTGAAGCCGAAGGTGAGGTCGGTGCCCCAGGTGTCGTTGTCGATGGTCTTGGGCAGCGCGATGACGTTCAGGCCCTCCTCGGAGAGGCGGTTGGCCGTCTTGGTGGAGCCGTTGCCGCCGAGCATGAACAGGCAGTCGAGCTTGAGCTTGCGATAGGTGTGCTTCATCGCCTCGACCTTGTTGATGCCGTCGGCCTCGGGCGTGTCGAGCAGCTTGAACGGGGTGCGGCTCGTGCCGAGGACGGTGCCGCCGCGCGTGAGCAGGCCGGAGAAGTCGCGGTTGTCCATCATGCGGTAGTGCTCGTAGATCAGGCCCTGGTAGCCGTCCTCGAAGCCGTAGACCTCGACGGGCTCGTCGGACTGGCGGTAGAGCGTCTTGACGATGCCGCGCATGGTTGCGTTGAGCGCCTGGCAGTCGCCGCCGCTCGTGAGAAGACCAACTCGAAGCATGGGCATTCCTTCCCTCAAGACCACAGATAGGAAAAGTATGCGCCTGATTCGGCCGGGCGTGCGCGATTCTCCACAAACGGTATCGTTCTCAGGGATTTACGTGGGCTTACACGCGGCAGCCGCGCACGGGCCTGCTACCATGGGCGAGAGGAACTCGAACCGAGGAGGGTCCCATGACGCCGGACGAGAGACGCGAGGTGCAGGAGGCCGTGGCGGCGGGCCGCAGGGCGCTCGCCAGCCTGGAGGAGGCCGCTGACGCGCTCGGCAGCGCGAGCAACTGGGGGCTCTTCGACCTGGTGATGGGCGGCCCTTTGACGAGCGTCCTCAAGCACTGGAGCCTCAACGACGCCCGCGGCGCGCTCGACCAGGCCCGCGCCGACCTCTACGCGTTCACGCGCGAGCTCTCGGACGTTCGCGGCATCGAGGCGCTGCGCGTGGACGTGGGCGCGATCGCCTCGGCCCTCGACGTCCTCGTGGACAACCCCTTCGTGGACCTCTACGTGCAGAAGAAGATCTCCGATGCCGAGGACAACGTGGACGCCGCGATCGCGGCCACCAAGACCGTGCTCGCACGGCTCGAGGCGGCGCGGTAGGGCTCGTTGTCCGCCTGATGACCCCAAGGCAGTTTTTCGGCATCGCTGTGTCACTTTTTGCGTTGTCTGAGTGGATTGTCTCGCCCCGCCTGAGCAAGCCGCCAGACTGGTCGGCAAAAAGCCTGTTGAGAAATGGACCAAATCCACCCGCTTCCTGCAATGGTCCTTCGAGGCACTCAGACGAGGCGAAAAGTGCCACAGGGGCACCGCATTTCTGCCTTGGGCTCCACCGCAATGTCACAGCCGTAAACGCGTGTCCGTCTCGGCGGATCTGGGACGGCATGCTTGGGGCCACATTGAGGTCCCCCGCTTCCCGACGCGTCAACGCCGTCCGCCCCTTCCGCCCCTATGATGGGCGCAACGGAGGGCGACGGACGGAGGGTTCGCCATGCGCATGTACGACATCATCGAGAAGAAGCGGGACGGTCGGGAGCTCACGGACGAGGAGATCTCGTTCTTCGTGAGCGGCCTCGTGGCGGGCGAGATCCCAGACTATCAGGCTACGGCGCTCCTCATGGCCATCTATCTGCGGGGGATGAGCGACCGCGAGACCACCACGCTGACGCTTGCGATGGAGCGCTCGGGCGACGTCGTCGACCTCTCGGCCATCCCGGGCATCAAGGTGGACAAGCACTCGACTGGTGGCGTGGGCGACAAGACGTCGCTCGCCGTCATCCCCATCGTGGCATCCCTGGGGGTTCCGGTCGCCAAGATGAGCGGTCGCGGCCTCGGCCATACAGGAGGCACGCTCGACAAGCTCGAGAGCATCCCCGGGCTCACGACGGCGCTGGACCGCGAGCGTTTCGTGAGAACGGTGCTGGAGCACGGCTGCGCGATCGTGGGGCAGACGGGTAACCTCGTTCCGGCCGACAAGATCATCTACGCCCTTCGTGACGTGACGGCAACCGTGAGCTCCGTGCCGCTCATAGCCTCGAGCATCATGAGCAAGAAGCTCGCTGCAGGCTCCGACAAGATCCTGCTCGACGTGAAGGTTGGTTCGGGCGCGTTCATGCAGGACCTCGACTCCGCGATTGAGCTCGCCCAGACCATGGTAGCCATCGGCGAGGGCGCCGGTCGCACCACGGTGGCGCTCGTTACCAACATGGACCGCCCGCTCGGTCACGCCATAGGCAACTCGCTCGAGGTCATCGAGGTCGCCAACACCCTGTGCGGCAATGGTCCCGAGGACCTCGAGCACGAATGCGTGGCGCTGGCCGCCGAGATGCTCGTCCTCGCCGGACGGGCGACCACGCGCGAGGAGGGGGCGACCCTCGCCGCGGGGGCGATTGCTGACGGCTCGGCCTTTGCCAAGCTCTGCGAGATGATCGAGGCCCAGGGCGGGGACGTCTCATGCCTCAGGGACACCAGTCGCTTCCGTCGTGCATCCGTCGAGCATGCGGTCCTCGCCGACCGGTCAGGTTACGTTACGCGGCTCGATACCACCGCCATCGGGATCGCCAGCGTCGAGCTAGGTGCCGGACGCGAGCGCCTGGAGGACGAGATCGACCCCTCTGCCGGCATCACGCTTCTCAAGAACCGCGGGGATGCCGTCGAGGAGGGCGAGGTCGTCGCCCTTCTGCACACCTCTGACGAGAGCCGGCTCGCGGACGCGCTCGCCACGTTCACCTCTGCGGTCCATATCGCCGCCGAGCCCCCAGCGCCCGAGCCGATCGTGCTCGCGCGCGTGGACGCCGCCGGCGTGTGCCGCTTCGAGTAGGACTCAGTTCCCGAGCCCGCCCATAAGGAGCCAACATGAAGCTCACGCGCGAAGAACTTGCCACCTGCATGGACTACACCCTGCTCAAGCCCGAGGCAACGGCCTCCGACGTAGACCGCGTCTGCGCGGACGCGCTCCGGCTCTCGACGGCCTCCGTATGCGTGAACCCCTGCTGGGTGTCGCGCGTCGCCGAGTCGCTGTCTGGAAGCACCGTCGCTACGTGCACCGTGATCGGGTTCCCGCTGGGGGCGACCTCGACCGAGGCCAAGGTCGCCGAGGCGTCCCGCGCGCTCCGGGACGGAGCGCGCGAGCTCGACATGGTGATCAACGTCGGCATGCTCAGGGCGGGAGAGTCCAACGTCGTCCAGGCCGAGATCGCGGCGCTCGCCGAGAGATCCCACGACCGAGGCGCCCTGCTCAAGGTAATCATCGAGACCTGCCTGCTCACGGACGAGCAGAAGCGCGTCGCCTGTGCCTGCGCCAAGCGAGCGGGCGCCGACTTCGTGAAGACCTCGACGGGATTCTCGACGGGGGTGCCACCGTGGAGGACGTCCGGCTCATGCGCGATGCCGTCGGGCAGGAGATGGGTGTCAAGGCTTCTGGCGGCATCCGCACCCTCGCCTCCGCGCTTGCCATGATCGAAGCGGGCGCGAGTCGTCTGGGCGTGTCGGCGGCCGCGAGCATTCTCGACGAGGTGGGGGCATGAGGTTCGAGCGCGTCCTCGTGATCGTCGCCGATTCTATCGGCGTGGGCGGCGCGCCTGACGCGGCCTCCTTCTCGAGCGAGGGAGCCAATACGCTGGGGCATGTCGCGACCTACTTCTCCCGGAGCATGCCCAGCGCGCTGCGCATCCCGACGCTCTGTTCGCTCGGCGTCGGTCTCACGAGGCCCGAGGGGCTTCCCGACGTTCCCCGTCCGGATGCCCCGCTCGGTGCCTACGGCTCCATGCGCGTCACCAGTCTGGGCAACGACTCCCTCGACGGCCACTGGGAGATGATGTGCCTGCCGGTACGCTTTCACGTCGACTATTTCCCCGAGGGGTTCCCGGATTGGCTTCTCGAGAAGATCGGCGAGGTTTCCGGCCGTGGCATCCTCTGCAACCGCCCGTACTCGGGAACCAAGGTCCTCGTGGACTACGGGGAGCGACATCTGGAGACCGGTGACCTCATCGTCTACACCTCGGGCGACTCGGTGCTGCAGATCGCCGCGCACGAGGAGGTCGTTCCGGTACCCGAGCTCTATCGAATTTGCGAGGTGGTTCGCTCCCTGGTGAACGGACCCGAGGTGACCATGGGGCGCGTCATCGCCCGCCCGTTCGTTGGCTCGTCGAGGGACTCCTTCGTCAGGACGGACAATCGGAGGGACTTCGGGCTCAAGCCCACCGGCCCTACAGTGCTCACAAAGCTGTCCGACGCCGGATTTGACGTGATCGCGGTGGGAAAGACCTGGGACCTCTTCTGCGGCGAGGGCTTCACGCGCGCCTACCACAACCGCTCCAACATGGATGGCATGGACCACGTCGACGAGGTCCTCTCACACAGCTGGCGAGGCCTCTGCTTCTGCAACCTCGTGGACTTCGATTCGGTCTACGGGCATCGTCGTGACGTCGTGGGGGACGGCCGCGCCCTCGAGGCCCTCGACAGGCGCCTTGCCAACGTCATGAGACGGCTCGGGGAGCGCGACCTCCTCGTGATCACGGCAGACCATGGAAACGACCCGACCTATAGGGGCACGGATCACACGCGAGAGCTTGTGCCCCTGCTCGTCTGGTCGCCCTCGATGCGGGCGGGCGGCGTGTCCCTGGGGGCGCGCGCGGCAGCGAGCGACCTGGGTGCCACCATTCTGGAAAACTTCGACCTGTCTCCCATGGGGGAGGGGAAGAGCTTCCTCGACCTCATCTGACGACGTCGCGCCGCGCGGGAGGCGCTCCGCTCAGCCCAGCAGGTGCTCCTCGATCCAGACGGCGACGCCGTCGTGTTCCACGTCAGGGCAGACGTAGTCCGCGACGTCGAGCACCTTCTGCTCGGCGCTTTCCATGGCGACGAACGTCATGGGGGTCTCGGTGAAGGACATGTCGTTGCCGGAGTCGCCGATGCCCACGGAGGCGGCGGGGTCGATTCCCTCTCTCAGGCAGAGGTCGAGCGCGGTCGATCCCTTGCTCACTCCCTTGAGGGTGAACTCGAGTGCCAGCGGGCCCTGGTTGATGACCTCGTAGGGGTCGGCATGGGGTGCAAAGACCCTCTCGGCATCGAGGCGGTCCTGCTCGGTCGCGAAGTGAGCCATGACCTTGTAGACGCCCTCCTCCACGCCCGGTCCGTTGAGCGGGTCGTCTACGACCATCAGCCCTCCGATGGCACCCGGGTCCTCCCAGAGGTCCGCCTCGCGGTCAATGAGCATGCCTTCGTTGGTGTGAGTCCAGTAGCGAAGGGGGCGTGTCCCGAGAACCTCGCGCACCACTAGAGCCTGCTTGTGGGTCATGAGGTGCGCTATGGCAGGCCTGTCGTCTCCGTGGCGGAAGAGTGCGGCGCCGTTGCAGCAGAGCTGCCACTCGATCCAGGGGGTCTCCAGGATGCCGCTTCCGAGCTCCTGGCGGGCACGGCCGGACGCGGCGCAGAGGACCCAGCCGCGCCGATGCAGCTCTTCGAACGCCGAGCGAACCCGCGGAGAGAGCTCCTCGGTGACGTGGTCCCCGAAGACCGTCCCGTCGAGGTCGAAGGCGAGAAGTCCCGCCCGTCGCGTGTCCGTCTCGGCAGCCATGCCCATGCTCCTATCCTCCGAATCGTCAAAATAGAAGGGGCGCCCGAGGGCGCCCCTGTCGTCTCGCTAGAGGTCAGCGCCGTTCGACGCGATGACGTCCTTGTACCACCAGAACGAATCCTTGCGGATGCGCGCGCATTCGCGCGGGTCGTCGTCGGTCCGGTCGACGTAGATGAAGCCGTAGCGCTTCTTCACGCCGTTGCTCGTGGAAAGCAGGTCGACACACGACCACGGGCTGTAGGCGATCACCGGCACGCCGTAGTCGATGGCGCGGCTCACGGCGGCGATGTGGTCGCGGAGGTAGTCGATGCGATACTGGTCATGGACGTGGCCGTCGGAAGTGAGCTCGTCGAAGGCCCCCAGGCCGTTCTCCAGGATCATGAGCGGCTTGCCGTAGCGCGTGTAGATGTCTCTGAGCAGGTACTCCATGCCGATGGGGTCGATAGCCCAGTCCCAGTCTGTGGTGTCAAGGTTGGGGTTCTTGCACATCTCGTAGAAGCCGGGGTGCGTCTCGAAGCCGCTGATGTCGCCCTTCTTGCCGGACCAGTTGACGCCGCTCCAGCGAATCTCCTTGCTGCCGTCGTCGGGGCACCACTTGGCGCACTCGCTGGCGTAGTAGTTGATGCCCAGGAAGTCGGAGGACCCGGAGGCGATGAGCTCCATGTCTCCGGGCTCGATCTTGGGGGCGAGGCCGTGGCGCTCGAGATAGAGCTGCGCGGACTTGGTGTAGTGGCCCTTGAAGTAGATGTCGAGGTAGTAGGCGTTGCGCAGGTCGTGGGCGTTCTGCGCCGCCATGACGTCCTCGGGCTTGGACGTCAGCGGGTAGACCGGCGAATAGCCGATGACCGACCCGACCATGCCACCCGGGACCAGCTCGTGGACCAGGTTGCACGCGATGGCGTGCGCGAGGTTCATGTGGTGGTTGATCTGGTAGCGGAGCTGGTTCTGCGAGAGGTACTTGTCGGCGATGAAGCACTTCTGCGTCCAGTACTGGACGATGATGCTCTGCTCGTTGATCGTGGTCCAGTACTTGACCTTGTCGCCGTACTCGGAGATGACGAAGCGCGCGTAGGCGGCGAAGTCGTCAACCACCTGACGGGAGATCCAACCGTCGTAGCGCTCCACGAGGGCCCAGGGGAGATCGTAGTGATAGAGCGTGACGATCGGCTCGATGCCGTGGGCGATGAGGTCGTCGATGAGGTCATGGTAGAACTTCACGCCCTCGGGGTTGGGCTCTCCCGTACCGTCGGGGATGACGCGCGACCAGGCGATCGAGAAGCGATAGGCCTTGAGACCCATCTCCGCCATGAGCTCCACGTCCTCATGCATGTGGTGGTAGTGGTCGCTCGTGACCTCAGCGGTGGCAAAGCCACGCTCCTCGAAGTTCTTGGCGTTGATGACGTCCTGCTGGGAGGCCTTCTTGCCGCCCTCGAGAGCGGCACCCTCGACCTGGTAGGCGCTGGTGGACGCGCCCCAGAGGAAGTCCTTGGGGAAAACGGAGTCGGCCATGCTGCTAGTCCTCCTTGGCGTGCGCGGTGTCGACGGGCTCGGCGTGGCTCGTCATGTCACAGCCCCACTCGGCGCCGTTGGACTTGATGAGCTTGGAGTACCAGTGGAACGAGTCCTTCTTGATGCGCTTCATCGGGGGCAGCACGCCTGCCGCCTTGGCCTCGTTGAGCTCGTCGTCGGTTGCGTCGATGTAGACGAGGCCGTAGCGCTTCTCGATGCCGTTGCCGGTGGAGAGCAGGTCGGTGAACGACCAGGGGTTGTAGCCGAAGATCTCGACGCCGTCCTCGATGGCAAGGCCCAGCTGGTAGACGGTGTCACGCAGGAAGTCGATGCGGTACTGGTCGTGGACCTCGCCGTTCTCGTCCTTGTGCTCGTGGGCACCGAAGCCGTTCTCGGTGACGACCATGGGCAGGTGGTAGTGGTCCCACAGGTAGCGCATCACGTAGCGCATGGAGACGGGGTCGATCTCCCAGTCCCAGTCGGTGTAGGGGACGTAGGGGTTGTAGCAGAGCTGGTACTGGCCGGGGACGGTGGGGAAGATGAGCTTGCCCTTCTCGCCCGTCTTGTTCATCAGCTGCGCCTGCGCGGCGGCGTTGGCGGCCGCCCAGCGCGCGGTGTTGGAGCGGTAGCAGTTCACGGCGATGAAGTCGATCTTGGCGGACTTCATCAGCTCCTCGTCACCGGGCTCGATGCCGGGGTCGATGTCGTTGTTCTTCCAGTAGTTCTTGAGGAAGGTGCTGTACTCGCCGTAGGCGTCCGTGTCGTTCCAGATCTTCTCGGTGAACTCCTCGGCGTTCATGGCCGCGATCTGGTCCATGGGCTCGGAGGAGAAGGGGTAGATGGGCACCATGCCCGGCACGGGGCCGATCTTGCCGCCGGGGACGAGCTCGTGACAGGCGTTGACGGCCTTGGCGTGGCACAGGTTCATGATGTGGTTGACGCGCCACTTGTCGCGGAACCAGTCGTCGCAGCCCTTGTCGACGCCGAGCCAGTCGCCGTAGCAGATCTGCATGTTCTGCTCGTTGATGGCGAGCCAGTACTTGACGCGGTCGCCGAAGCGCTCGAAGCAGACGCGCGCGTAGTGCTCGAAGGCGTCGACGGTCTTGCGGCTCTTCCAGCCGCCGAGCTCCTCGTCGACCCACACGGGCATGTCGTAGTGGTAGAGCGTGACGATCGGGGTGATGTTGTGGGCGACGAGGTCGTCGATGAGCTCGTTGTAGAAGGCGATGCCCGCCTCGTTCACCTTGCCGTCGGAGTGGGGGATGATGCGCGGCCAGGCGAGCGAGAAGCGATAGCTCGTGAAGCCGCACTCGGCCATGAGCTCGACGTCCTCGTGCGCGTGGTGGTAGTGGTCGGCGGCGATGGAGTTGTCGGCGAAGGGGACCTTGGTCTGGGAGTTGAGGTCGATGATGGCGGGGGTGCGACCGTCAGCGTCCGTCGCTCCCTCGACCTGCCATGCTGCGCTCGATGCGCCCCACAGGAACCCCTCGGGGAACTTAGGATCATGGTCATAGTGCATGAGATGCTCCTTTCGACGGGACGGTTGCGCCGGGGCGTGCCGCCGACGGCTTTGGCTACCGTAAGCATCCCAGAAGGAGTTCTCACATGCGGGCCGTTAAGTGGACCCCCACTCGCCGGCTCAGCGCCGCCGCTCGCCCTTCTCGCCGTAGAGGCGGAAGTACATGTTGTAGAGGAGGTCGAAGAAGTAGCGGATGCCGTACTCCGAGTACACGGTCCTGACCCTGCGGTACTCGCGACGTGAGAGGTGGTAGACAACGTCGTAGGACGCGGCGAGCTCGGCGTCGCGGTTGAGGGTGACGAGGACGCTGCGCGCGGGGCACGTTTCGAGCTCGATGCCGGCGGCGTCGGCGAAGTTCCCGGAGGCCGAGATGACGATGACGACATCGTCCGGAGCGAGCGTCTTGAGCACCGCCTCGTCCCCGTCGGAGTCGCTGATCACGCGTATCAGCTTGTGCATGAAGATCATGGACTGCTGGAACTCGCGCACCGCCATGGCGGAGAAGTCCGAGGCGAGAAGCACGGGGCAGGCGGCATCATGAATCATGTTCGCGAGCTCGCGGAGGGAGTCCTCGGACACCATCTCGTTGATGTCGTCGAACATGGAGTTGATACGCTCGACGAGGTTGGCGCGGATGTCGTCGTGGTCGACGTAGTCGGTGAAGTACCTCTGCCAGAGCACCCACTCCCAGTAGTTCGCCTTCATCTGGCTGAAGTTCTCGAACCCGGCCTGCTGCGCGAAGCGACGGATGCCGGAGCGCGAGGTGAAGCAGTCGCGGGCGACGTCGTAGATGTTGAGGTCGGGGAACTCCTCGAAGTGGGTGAGGAAGTAGCGAGCGATGATGCTGCTAGGGCTCGAGACGGAGCTTCGGTTGAAGGTCTTGAGCAGGGAGTTGATGAGGCTGAAGTGCTTCAGCCTCCCGATGTAGCCCTCGTAGCGGCCGCTCTCGAAGAGGTCGTCGGGAGCCGTGCCGCCCGAGTTCTTGTCCTCGGTGCCGTCCATGCGTCCCCCTTCGTCGAAGTGATGTTCCGATGGTAACACGAATGCCGGGCAGCTCAACGGGGCTGCCGGTCGCCGTCACGGAAGTGGAGGCCGCGTGCTACGCATCCTTTCGTGCGAGGTAGTCTCCCATGATGCGGCTGATGACGACCAGCTCTGCGATTGCGAGGGCCATGGCGACGATCAGCATGACGTTGGGGATGGGGATGGAGTAGGTGAAGTTGTAGACGAACGAGAACGCCAGGCTCCAGACGACGGGCTGCCAGGCGGGTTTGCCCTCGGCGATCTGCAGCAGCACGAGGTAGGTGGTCTGAATGACCAGGATGGCAAGGATGCCGAGATAGAGATACTGGGCCGGCGTGTAGGACTCGTAGGTGGCGGCGAGCTCGGCGGCGTCCACGGCGGGATTGTTGACGCTCTGGGCGAGCAACCCCTCCAGCGTGCCGTCGGAGATGCGCAGGGCCACCGTCACGTTGGAGATGGCGGCGGACATGATGTCCGAGAGGATCTTGATCACGCTGGCGCCCACCGTGAGGCGAGAGACCTGACCCTCGGAGAAGCGGCGCTGATAGGTGGTGGCCCACACCGCGAGCCAGCCCCCGAGGAAGCAGACGGCGCCGGCGACTCCGTAGAGCAGCTGCTGGGCCAGCGGATCGCCCGAGAGGAGGGAAAGCCCCGGGATCTGGGGGACGAGACGGACGATCAGGCTGAAGAGGACCGTCTGCGCGAACCAGGACACGATGATGCCCATCAGGACGTCCGGGAGGTGGAAGGCGAGCTTGCGGAACCTGAACACGTAGAGGATGAACAGGATCGGTGCGAGCACGGCGAGCGCCGCTGCGAAGATGGCCGCGCCTACGTTTATGGTCTCCATCGTCTCCCTTTCCGAAGCGTCGTAGGCGAGGGGGCGACGGGCCCCCTCGCCCGGTGCTACTCGAGGTTCTTGCCGTTGGTGGCGATCACGTTGCGATACCACCAGAACGAGTCCTTACGATATCGCTTGCATTCGCGCTCGTCGTCGTCGGTGCGGTCCACGTAGACGAAGCCGTAGCGCTTGGCGATGCCGTTGCTCGTGGAGAGCAGGTCCATCGCGCTCCAGGGGTTGTAGCCCAGGACGGTGACGCCGTTGGCGATGGCGCGGCCGATGGCCTTGATGTGCGCGCGCAGGTACTCTATCCGATAGGGGTCGTGGACGGAGCCGTCCTTCTCGAGCGTGTCATAGCCGCCGAAGCCGTTCTCGCAGATCATGACCGGAATGCCGTAGCGGTCGTTGATCTCCTCGAGGATGAATTCGAGGCCGTTCGGGTCGATGGGCATCGAGAAGTCCGTGGACTCGAGGTGCGGGTTGTCCGTCCCCTCAAAGAGGTCGGGCTGGATCTCGCTGACCGCGTGTCCTCCCTTGCCGGTCTTGTTGTTGTCCTTGGGGCGACGCGAGGCACCCGGGGTGGGAGCCTTGACGCAGGCGCTCTGGTAGTAGTTGACCCCCAGGAAGTCGAAGCACTCCGAGCCGCGCTTGATGAGATCGAGGTCGCCCGGCTCGATGTCGAACATGAGGCCCTGACGCTCGAGGTAGCGCATGACCGAGGGCGTGTACTCGCCCTTGATGTAGGCGTCCATGTAGAAGTAGTTCTTGAACGCGTTTGCCCCGCGAGCCGCGAGTATGTCGGCGGGGTCGCTGCTGGCGGGGTAGTAGGGCGCGCAGTCGAGGGCGGCTCCCACCTGGGCTCCCTCGACGATCTCGTGCGCGGCGATGGCCGCCTTGGCGTGGGCGAGGTTCATGTAGTGGTTCGCCTGGTAGCGGAAGCGCGGGTTGAAGTAGTCGGCCTTGCTGATGAGGTTCTTGCGGTCGATGTAGTTCACCACGATGCTCTGCTCGTTGATGGTGAGCCAGTATCTGACCTCGTCCTTGTACTCGTTCAGTATGAAGCGCGCGTAGTACTCGAAGTCGTCGACGATCTGACGGCTGCGCCACCCGCCATAGCGCTCGACAAGCGCCATGGGAAGGTCGTAGTGCCACATGGTCACGACGGGCTCGATGCCATGGGAGCGCAGCTCGGCGATCAGGTCGTGATAGAAGCGGACGCCCGCCGGGTTGGGCTCTCCGGTGCCGTCGGGCAGGACGCGAGCCCAGCTGATGGAGAAGCGGTACGAGGTGAACCCCATCTCCGCCATGAGGGCGACGTCCTCCTTGTAGTGGTGGTAGTGGTCGGCGGTGACCGACGCGTCGGCGTAGCCGTACTCGTCGTGAATCTCACGGTTGATGACGTCTTGCTGGCTCTCCCGCTTGCCGTCCTCGAGAGCGGCGCCCTCGCACTGGTAGGCGCTCGTTGCGGCGCCCCACATGAACCCCTCGGGAAACTCTCGAACGATGTCCATGTCCTTCTCGCCCCTTCCTCGCGGCTTGTCTAGCGGGAGTCCCTGAGGGAGCGGTACATCTTCTCCATGGACTCGGTGAGGGTCACCTCGGACATGATGGTCATGAGGGTGTCCTGGGCGTGGATGAACAGCAGCGGGATCTTGGTTGAGGTCCCGGTGTTCATCTCACGTGCCGCCTCGGACTGGATGAGCTCGGTCTGTACCTTGTGGGCGGCGAGGATGTTCTGGTGCGCCTCCTTGAGGAGCTCCTCGGCCTTCTCGTCATCACCGGCGATGAGGGCGTCGACCGACTCGGAGGCGTTGTGACGGGCGTCGCCCGCCGGCATGATGATCTTGATGGCCGCCTCCATGAACTCCTGCTCGCGCTTTGCCTCCTCCTCGGGGGTGAACGCGTTCTTCTCGTCTGCCATGACGGTCTCCTTTCGTCTGGTGTGTCGTCCTTGATTCCAAAATGGGGCGTGGCCGTCCGACCACGCCCCACTTGGCTTTGCTTTGGCCCGTCGGGCCGGGGTCAGCCTGAACGAGTCGGGCTGCGCTACTCCTGGGCCTCGAGCTTGGCGGCCTCGCCGTTCTCCTTGGCGACCTCACCCTTCTCGAACGCCTTGAAGAACGGGAAGTAGATGATGAGGTACACCGCGAAGAGCACGACCCACCAGAGGATGCCGCGCAGGTCGCCCGTCAGCATCACCGTGTTGGCGATGACCGGCAGGGTGCCCACGTTGGTCGCCGCGACCGTGGGCAGCGCGAGCAGGTCGAGCCTGAAGATGAACCAGGTGATGATCGAGCCCACGATGGCCGTGATGTTGGCCGGGATGAAGAGCGTGGGGTTGTAGACGACGGGCGTGCCGTAGAGGACGGGCTCGTTGATGTTGAACAGCGACGGGGCAATCGTCACGCGGCCGAGCGTGCGCAGGCGCTTGGACTTGCTGAAGAGCAGCAGGACGTTGAGGGCGAGCGTGGCGCCGATGCCGCCGAGGTTGATGAGGCCGATGCCGGAGATGACCTCAGAGACGTTGAGGTAACCGTTCACTCCGGTGAGGCCAGAGGCGATGTTCTCGGCCATGGCGGGAACCTGCCAGGAGTTGCACAGGCCGGTCCACGTCCAGCCGGAGACGCCGATGGTGTAGAAGAAGGTCTGGATGAAGTTCCAGAGGACGAAGCCCGGGAAGGACTGCGCGACGGCCTGGATGGGGGAGAAGAGCCACAGCACGGTGCTGTAGAGGTCGACCTGAGCGATGCCGACGATGATCATCTGGACCAGGACGCAGACGAAGATCGGGATGATGTTGTTGATCCACTCCTGCACGAACGTGGGGACCGAGGAGCCCTTCTTGAACAGCTGGACCTTTGCCCAGAGGTTGAAGATGAAGGCGACCTCAAGGCCGACGAGCATGGCGACCATGGAGCCGGTGGGCCCGAAGCGCGCGAACTCGATGGTGATGTAGGTGCCGGTCTCGTCCATGACGCCGGCCATGGTGAGCATGTAGACGCAGATGCCCGTGATGCCGGCGGTGACCATGAACTTGCGGTGCTTGAGCGTCGCCATGAGCTCGTGCGGGATCATGTAGGTGTAGATCAGGCCGAGCATCGAGAAGGTGTAGGTCTGGACGAGGCTCAGGTCGGGAAGGGCGGGAATCCAGCTGCGGATGGCGTTGTAGAAGAAGATCAGGCAGCCGGTGAGGATGAACGGCAGGCACTTCATGATGCCGTTCGTAAAGCCAGACAGCCAGGGGCGCGCCATGAAGGCACGGGTCTTGGGGGCGAGGGTGTGCTCAATCCAATGCATCAACTTGCTTTCCTTGGCGGTTCCCTCGAACTCTTCGGACATGTCTACTCCTTTCGCTTGCTCTCGGCCCGCGCTGGTGGCGCGGGTATGCGGAGCCGGGCGTCTGCCCGGCAGGAATCCGTGGTGCGTGGGCGATTAGTCGCCAAGCAGCTCCTTGATGAAGCCGAGCAGGGCCTTGCCGTCCACGTTGCCGTAGATCTCGCGGGGGATGACGGCGATGATGGTGTCGCAGCCGGTGTCCTCGCGGACCTCCTCGAACTCGTCGACGGAGTTGGCGAAGTGCGGCCCGAGCAGGACGGCGTCGAAGTCGGGCATCTCCTCGAGGGCCACGCTCTGGCTCTTGGCGCTCACGTTGTAGTCGAGGCCGGTCTCGATGGCGGCCTTCTCAGTGGAGCTCGCAAGAAAGCCCGAGCTCATGCCTGCACCGCAGCAAAGAAGGATGTTGCGTTCCATTAGCTGTTCCTTTTCTCGTGTCTTGCTTTGCGTGAAACATCGACGATCGAAAGAGGTTCCCTGGTCTTCTGCCCGAGGCCCCACCTCCCTCGCTTGCGTACACGGCTCCTACACATTCGCTAGGTCAAATCTATCCGCGGGGTGGTAAAGCAAGGGGTGCGTAAACTGGACCCACCGTCCACGGATTTCTTCTTACCGCCCGGCAGGGAAACAGCTGACATTTTTCAGGAACGAGAGGCGCCGTCCGCGCCACCGCCCTCCGTTTCCGCTTGCGAATGTTCTGTGCCCCCCCCCGGGGGGGGTCGCGTCTTGGAATCGCCGAGGTTCCCCGTTCGGTACGCGGGTTGTCCAGGAATCCGGGAGGTTCCCGCGAATGGCTGCGGCTGCGTCCAGGAATCGGCGATGTTCCCGCGTCGGGTGGTCTCTGCGTCCGGAAATCAGCGATGTTTCCCGGCCGCAGGCGAGAAGGTCGGCGATTCCGGGACGCACGGGCGAGAAGGTCGGCGATTCTCGGACATGTTCTTCTCGCCGGGCGAGAAGGTCCCCGATTCCGGGACGGCGCCCCGCCCGGTTCGGGGAACCCCGCCGATTCCTGGACGACCCCCTTGTCGGAAGGTTTCGCCTCGCTCGCGGCGGGCAATGTCACACAACCGTAAACGGGTGCCCAGTTCCCGTCGGGCTGGTCTTAGAATCAGCGCAGCGAGTTTTGGGTCACAACGGAAGGGCAAGCACCAATGGGCAAGATGCAGGAGATTCTCCACGCGCCCCACGAGCAGATCGAAGAGATCCAGCTCGAGGGCATCAAGAAGACCGTGATCGCGTGCTACGAGAACGTGCCGTTCTACAAGAAGAGCTTCGACGACGCCGGCTTTGACCCCTACGCCGTCAAGAGCCTCGACGACCTGCAGAATGCGCCGTTCGTCACCAAGCAGGACCTGCGCGACAACTACCCCTACGGCATGTTTGCCACGCCGCTCTCCGAGGTGAAGGAGATCCACATGTCCTCCGGCACCACGGGCGTGGCGACGGTGGGCGGCTACACCCAGCACGACCTCGACATCTGGGGCGAGTGCTTCGCGCGCGGCATCGAGTACGCGAACGGCGGCGCCGACGACGTCGTCCACGTCTGCTACGGCTACGGCCTGTTCACCGGCGGTCTGGGCGCGCACTACGGCGGCCTCTACTCCGGCGCCACCACGATTCCCATGTCCGCGGGCAATACCGAGCGCCAGATCCGCGTGCTCAAGGAGATGGGCTCCACGATCATCTGCTGCACGCCGAGCTACGCCATGCACATCGCCGACACCGCCCTCGAGATGGGCATCGACCCGGCGCGCGACTTCCACCTGCGCGCGGGCATCCACGGCGCCGAGCCCTTCTCGGACAACTTCCGCCGCGACCTGGAGCGTAAGCTCAACTACCACGTGCTCGACGTCTACGGCCTCACCGAGACCATGGGCCCGGGCGTGGCCATCGAGTGCTGGGAGCAGAACGGCCTGCACCTCGCCGAGGACCACTTCTACGCGGAGATCATCGACCCCAACACCGGCGAGGTCCTGCCCGACGGCGAGTGGGGCGAGCTCGTGCTCACCACGATCGACCGCGAGGCGTCGCCCGTCGTGCGCTACCGCACGCGCGACATCACGCGCATCCTGCCGGGCGAGTGCGCCTGCGGCTGCACGCACCGCCGCATCGACCGCATCCACGGCCGCACCGACGACATGCTCATCATCCGCGGCGTCAACGTCTTCCCGAGCCAGATCGAGGACGTCATGAAGACCTTCGACCAGGTCTCCTCCTGGTACCAGATCGAGGTCGACACCGACCATCGCTCGCTCGACATGGTCACGCTCAAGGCCGAGGTCAACCCCGACTTCGCCTTCGACTCCGTCGCCGCGGTCGAGCGCCTGCAGAAGGAGATCTCTGCGCGCCTCAAGACGGCGCTGTCCGTGGGCGTCAAGGTCAAGCTCGTTGAGCCCAAGACCATCGCGCGCAGCGAGGGCAAGGCCAAGCGCATCGTCGACCTGCGAAAGGGGATCAAGTAATGATTGACCAGATCACCGTCTTCCTCGAGAACAAGCGCGGCCGCATCGCATCTTTGTGCCGCACCCTCGGCGACGCCAACATCAACATGGCCGCGCTCTCCGTGGCCGACACCACCGAGTACGGCATCGTGCGCATCATCTGCAGCGACACCGAGGCGGCGCTCGCCGCCCTCCACGCCGGCGGCTATCGCGCCATCAAGACCAAGGTCATGGCCATCGCCGTCCCGCACCACCCGGGCGGCGCCGCGGACCTGCTCGAGAAGCTCGACGACCTCGACGTGGACATCGAGTACTTCTACTGCTTCTCCACGACCGACGACATGGCGGTGCTGGCGCTCAAGATCGCCGACCCGGCGAGCGCCGCGGAGGCGAGCTGGGCCATCGAGAAGGCCGGCTTCCACGTGTTCGAGCAGGACGAGGTCGAGTAGGCCCGTCGCGAGGCTCTTCTCGTCTGATGGGGTGCCATACATTCGTTGTATGGCACCCCATTCGTATATGTATTTTACCGTTGGGCTGACGCGACCTACCATGGACGAGAAGAACAACGTCACGGGAGGTCTCACATGATCTTTGGCATGGGTCCGATGGAGCTCGCGCTCATCCTGCTCGTCGTCCTGGTGATCTTTGGGCCGAAGAACCTGCCCAAGCTGGGCTCAGCCCTCGGCAAGACGGTCAAGAGCGTCCGCGAGGGCATGGAGGGCGAGGATCCCGACGATGCGTCCGTCGAGGCCCCTGCCGACGACCCCGGGCAGCAGCAGTAGTCCTTCCTCCTGCGTCCCCGGCCCCTTTCCCGCCGGGGGCGCTCTCTGTTAATCGGGGACTGTCCCCGATTAACAGAGCTCGCCGAGAAGGGCGACGGCGCGCTCGGCGAGCGGGGAGAGGGCGCGGTCGGCCTTCCAGATGACGGCGGCGCGCGACTCGAGGTCCTTCTCGGTGACGGTCTTTATGTAGCAGGGGCCGGTGTCGCAGACGGTGAGGAGCGAGCGGGGAACGAGGCCCACGCCGAGGCCCGCGGCCGCGCAGGCGCAGGTGCTGCGCTCGTCCTCGGTCAGGCAGGAGGGCGCGCGGTCGAGCGCCGCGGCGACGCGCCGGCTGCAGGCGAGCGGGACGTCCCGGAGCTGCTCGAGGGAGACCGAGAGCTCCTCGCCGCGCTCGAGCTCGGGCGGCATGACGGCAACGAGCGGCTCCGCCGGTGCGTAGCGGGCGCGCAGGCCCTGCGTGGGGAAGGGCGTGCGCACGACGCCCACCTCCGCGATGCCGCTCGCGACGAGGTCGAGCACCTCGGGCACGCTGCCCTCGCGCAGCTCCAGCGCGACGTCGGAGGAGAGCCGGGCGAGCTCGGCGAGCTGGCCGCCCGGGGCGAGGCCCGCCGCGGCGTCGCACACGGCGAGGCAGAGCGTGCCGGTGAGGCCCCTGCCCACGCTCGACACCTCGCGGGCCGTCGCCGTGGTCATGGCGAGGATGCGCCGGGCGCGCTCGTAGAGGAGCCGGCCGGCCTCGGTGGGGGTCACGCCGCGGGGACCGCGGCGCACAAGCTGGGTGCCGAGCTCCTGCTCGAGCTGGGCGAGCTCGTAGGAGAGCGGCGGCTGGGAGATGTGCAGGCGCCGGGCGGCGGCCGTGATCTGGCCCTCCTCGGCGATGGCGACGAAGTACTCGAGCTGCTTGAGGTTCAAGGTGCCCTCCCGAGACGGCTGCGACATACGCAGATTGTATCGCGGGAGATCCTCTCGTCGTCCCTACATATAGCAGCCGTAGGAGACGACGAGCGGGGCGTCGGGGTTGGGGGCGACGCTGGGGTCCTCGTAGCGCTGCACGACGAACAGGCATCCCGCCGCCTCGCCGTTGAAGGTCGTCTCGGTGGTGAAGTTGCCCACCTGCTGGCCCTCGGTGAAGGGGGCCTCGCCCACGTAGGAATCGGTGAACTCGCCCAGGCCCGCGGCGTCGGCGGCCTGGCGCGCGATGCCCTCGTACTCGGAGGGGTCGGCGTCGGGGACGTAGAGGAAGACGTCGAAGCCGTTGGGCGCGACCCCGTCCGCGAGCGTCTCGACGGAGGGCTCGCCGGCGTCGTCGCTAAACGTCGGCTCGGACGCGTAGAGGTTCACGGTGACGGTGCCGTCCGAGCCCTCCAGCGTGACGCCCGCGGGCGTCCCCCTGAACGCGACGGAGAGGTAGGCGTTCTCCTCGTCGTAGTACTCGTCCACCAGCTCGAAGCCGAGAAGGTCGAGGTCGGACGTGACCTCCGAGAAGGACCGCTCGTAGAACGCGGGCTGCTGCCAGTTGCTCTGCTCGGGCTCCGTGGTGCCGCCGTCCATGACGTCCTGGACGGGCGTGCGGTCGGTCTGGGCGTCGGCGCCCTCCGGCGTCGTCTGGGCACAGCCGGCGAGAAGCGCGGCGGAAAGGCAGAGTGCGGGCACAAGCAGCTTGGACAGTCGCATGGGTCGCTCCGTTCGGGTCGGTTTCCTGTGCACGACCATAGCATGAAGCGACGTGTTGCGGGACAGGGCCCTTCTCGCCCCGCGTGGCCGCGTGAACGGTGGATCACCAGACGTTTAAGTGGAAGTACTTATTTGTAACGGTTTTGTCAAGGCACTTTCTATGAACGGTTCCATTGGGTATAACGAACGTGTCCAACGGTTTTGGAAGGGGGGAAGTACCTATGACCAAGGTCAAGAACATGGGACGTCGTCAGCGCAAGGTCCACGACGCCTGCCGCAACGGTTGGTTCATGAGCGGCGAGTATCGCGCGCTGTTCGACAACCACGAGCGTCGCTTCTGGGCTGACAGCCCGAGCATCCTGTTCAACGACGTTGACCAGTGGTTCTCCGCTCACGAGCAGAACCACGCAGACTCGCACCTGCTCGTTAAGTGCGTCCGCGCCGCGTAGGGCGTCGGAACGGGAGCGTTCGTGCGGGAGCCTGCGGGCTCCTTTTTTGTAGACGACGGGGGCGGGGCGCGGAACGGGCGCCTCGCCCCTTCTGCTATATGTCCGTCGCGTGGTCCAGCATGAGGGCGAGAATGACCGCGAGCCCGCGGCGCAGGCTGTCCTTCTCGATCCACTCCTCGCGCGTGTGGAGCAGGTCGCCCTCGACGGTGCCCACGGTGTGCGCGGGGATGCCCAGCGAGAGCGGGATGTTGGCGTCCGTCGAGGACTCCTGGTGATGGATCTCCCTCACGCCGCCCAGCTCGCGCAGGACCTCGTCCGTGCGGGCGACGAGCGCCGCCTGGCCCTCGGGGACGTGCTCGCCGGAGGCGGGCCGGCGCCCGATGAGCTGCACGTCGATGCGCGTATTCTCCTTGAGGTGCTCCTCCACGAGCACGACGAACTTGCCGTACATCTCCTCGAGGCACTCCTCGGAGGCCGAGCGGTACTCCACGAGCACGCTCGCGTCCTCGGCGATGGAGTTCACCGTGGTGCCGCCCACGAAGCGCCCCACGTTGATCGTGGTCTTGGCACGCGTGGGCAGCTCGAGGGCGTAGAGGTCCTCGATGAAGGAGCAGAGCGCCTCGATCGCGTTGTCGCGCCCGAAGTTCTCCCAGGAGTGGCCGCCCTCGGTGTGGCACCTCACGCGCCAGCGGTGGCTGCCCACGGCAGAGACCACGTGCATGCCGAGGTAGAGGTCGAAGCTCGTGAACTCGCGCACGTGTCCGTCGTAGTGGCGGAAGAGCTCGCGCGTGCCGGCGAGGTTGCCGAGGCCCTCCTCGCAGGAGTTGGCCACGACGAGCAGGCGCCGGTCGAGCGGCACCTTGTGGCGCAGCAGGTAGCGAGCCGCGAGGAGCAGCCCCACGAGGTTGGCGGTGTCGTCGCCGACGCCCGGCGCCAGGAGGCGCGTCGCGCTCTCGGCGAGTGGCAGCGGGTCGGTGTCGGGGAAGACCACGTCGGTGTGGGCGGCGAAGACCGCGATGCCGTCGTCGCCGTCGTCCGGGCCGGGCAGGCTGAGGATGACGTTCTTGGCGTCGTCGATCCGGACGGCACCCACCGGGGCGCCCTGGGCGAGCAGCCAGTCGCGGATGAACTCCGCGCGCCGCTCCTCGTGGCCGGACGGCGCCGGAATCCGCGCGAGCGTGCGCAGGAGCTCGAGCTCCTCCTCGTAACACTCGTCGGCGTATGCCTCGGCGACGCGCCTGATCTTCTCGTCCACCGCTCCTCCTGCCCCTTCGATCGCCTTCGAGCCTACCGCATTACGCGATGTTTCAGGTTTGTTTTTCGCCTTGTGGGTCGTACGGGGCGATGGTAGGCTACCCACATCGATAGAGGAGCGGACACGAAGGGTCCCGGAGGAGCCGGCGGGCGCTGATCCCGGGACGAGGCGAGGTCCGCCGAACTGCCAAGCCGGGCGCGGCGCGGCGGTGGGCCCGCGGGAAAGACCCTCGGGACTGTCTGCGAGAAGAACTCGCAGGTGCGCTATCCTTGCCGGACGCACGTCCGCCCCGGGGCCGCGCACCTGCACGGCGAGCGAGGGGTGTCATGCAGAAGCGTCCGTTTGTCACGCGCGAGAGGCTCGAGGCCATAGCAGCCGAGCATCCCACGCCGTTCTACCTCTACGACGAGGCAGAGATTCGCCGCCGCGCAGCCGAGCTCAACGCCGCCTTCGCCTGGAACCCCGGCTTCAAGGAGTACTTCGCCGTCAAGGCCACGCCCAACCCCGCCATACTTCGGGTCCTCGCGGAGTGCGGCTGCGGCTGCGACTGCGCCACGGGCGTGGAGCTTTTGCTCGCCGACCGCGCGGGCGTGACCGGCCGCGACATCATGCTCTCCTCGAACGACACGCCCGACGAGGACTTCCGCGCGGCGGACGAGCGGGGCGCGATCATCAACCTGGACGGGCCGGACATGGTGGCCTGCCTTGCGCGCGCCCTCGGGGGCCGCGTGCCGCGCACGGTGTGCTGCCGCGTGAACCCGGGCGGGACCTTCGAGAGCTCGAACGGCATCATCGGCTCGCCGGCCGACTCCAAGTTCGGCATGACGCCGGCGCAGCTCGAGGCCGCCTTCTCCGAGCTCGCCGCCCTGGGCGTGGAGGAGTTCGGCATCCACGCGTTTCTCGCCAGCAATACGCAGGTGAACGACTACTATCCGCGTCTCGCGCGCCAGCTCTTCGAGATGGCCGCCGACCTCTCCGCGCGCCTGGGCGTTCACATTGGCTTCGTCGACCTCTCCGGTGGCATCGGCGTGGCCTACTATCCGGATGACACCCCTTGCGACCTGGCCGTCATTGGCGAGGGCGTGCGCCGGGCGTACGAGGACGTGCTCGTGCCCGCGGGCATGGGCGACGTCGCGGTCTTCTCGGAGCTCGGCCGCTGGATGCTCGCGCCGGCGGGCGCGCTCGTAACCCGCGTCATCCACGAGAAGGTCACCTACCGCGACTACCTGGGCGTGGACGCCTGCGCGGCCAACCTCATGCGCCCCGCCATCTACGACGCGTACCACCACATCACGGTGATGGGCTCCGAGGGCGCGCCGTGCACGCGCCGCTACAGCGTGGTCGGCCGGCTCTGCGAGAACAACGACCAGTTCGCCCGCGACCGCCTCATGCCCGAGTGCCACGTCGGCGACCTGCTGTTCATTCACGACGCGGGCGCCCACGGGCACTCCATGGGCTACAACTACAACGGCGCGCTGCGCTCCGCGGAGCTGCTGCTGCGCACGGACGGTTCGGTCGAGCTCATCCGCCGGGCCGAGACGCCCGCCGACTACCTGGCAACCCTGGACGTGTAGCGTGCAAAAGTGCCTGTCCCCTTTGCACGCGGACTGAAGAGAAGAGAGGCAACCATGGACATGACCAACCTTACTGGATCGATCGTCGCGCTCGTCACCCCGTTCACCGAGGACGGTGCCGTCGACTTCCCCGCGCTCGAGCGCCTCGTGGACTTCCACCTGGCCAACGGCACGGACGGCATCCTCGTGCTCGGCACCACCGGCGAGTCCTCCACGATGACTGACGAGGAGGACTACGAGGTCGCCCGCTGCGTCATCGAGCGCGTGGCTGGCCGCGTCCCCGTGATCGGCGGCGCCGGCTCCAACGCCACCTTCGAGTCCGAGCGCAAGGCCGCCGGCCTGGTCAAGCTCGGCATCGATGGCCTGCTGCTCATCACGCCCTACTACAACAAGTCCAACGAGGAGGGCATCTACCGCCACTTCACGGCGGTCCTCGACAAGGTCGACGTGCCGTGCATCCTCTACAACATCCCCGGCCGCACCGGCTGCTCCATCAGCGAGAGGAACCTCGAGCGCCTGGCCGCCCATCCCAACGCGTGGGGCCTCAAGGAAGCCTCGGGCTCCATCAGCTACGCGACCATGGCCGCCCGCTACCTCTCCGACGACTTCCGCATGTTCTCCGGCAACGACGACATCGTGGTGCCGCTCATGAGCCTCGGCGCCAAGGGCGTCATCTCCGTGTGGGCTGACGTCGCGCCCGCCACGGTGCACCAGATGTGCGCCGACTTCCTCGCCGGCGACGTCGAGGCCGCCCGCCGCGCCCAGCTCGAGAACCTCGAGCTCATCCACGCCCTCTTCTGCGAGGTCAACCCGATCCCGGTCAAGTGCGCCCTCGCCGAGATGGGCATGATCGGCGAGCACTACCGCCAGCCGCTCTGGACGATCTCCGACGCGGGCCGCGAGCGCCTCGTGGCGGCCATGAGGGGAGTGGGTCTCCTTGGCTAGCGCGATCGTCATCGGCGGTGCGGGCCGCATGGGCCGCCTCGTGCGCGAGGAGCTCCTCGCCCGCGGCTTTGACGTGGTGGGCTCCTACGACGTGGACAACGTCGACGAGCTTGACGAGCTCGCGCCGGCGGCGGACGTGGCCGTGGACTTCTCCGCGCCCGCCTCTCTGCCGCACACGCTGGCCTACGCGCGCCGCACGGGCGCCGCGGTGGTCTCCGGCACCACGGGCCTCTCACCGGAGCAGCTCGACGAGCTGCGCGCCCTGGGCGAGAAGAACCGCGTGATCTGGGCGTCCAACTACTCCCTCGGCGTCGCGGCCCTGCGCCGCGCCACGGCGCTGGTGGCCCGCACGCTCGCCGGCTGGGACGTGGAGATCGTGGAGACGCACCACAACCAGAAGGCCGACGCGCCGAGCGGCACCGCCAAGGCCCTGCTCGCCGCCGTCGACCCGACGGGGGAGCGGCCGGTCGTGGGCGGCCGTGAGGGCATCGTGGGCCCGCGCGTCCCCGGCGAGATCGGCGTGCACGCCGTGCGCGGTGGTACCGTCGCGGGCACGCACGAGGTCCACTTCTTCGGCACCGACGAGGAGCTCTGCCTCACGCACCGCGCCACGAGCCGGCAGATCTTCGTCACCGGCGCCGTGGCCGCCGCGCAGCGCCTGCTCACGCGCGAGCCCGGCTTCTACGACTTTGATACCCTGATGTTCGGCTAGACGCACGGATCGAGAGGAACGGGTTTGAACGCACAGGAGATCATCGACTTCATCGCCAGCGCCCCCAAGAAGACGCCGGTCAAGCTGTACGTGCGCGAGAAGTGCGGGATGCGCCTGGACTGGGGCGACGCCCACGTCTACGGCGGTCGCGACGGCAAGGTCGTCTTCGGCGAGTGGGCCACCATCGAGCCCGTCCTTCTCGCCAACGCGGACTCGATTGAGTACGCCGACGTCGAGTGCGACCGTCGCAACTCGGCGGTGCCGCTGCTGGACCTGCGCGGGGTGAACGCGCGCATCGAGCCCGGCGCGATCATCCGCGACCAGGTGGAGATTGGCGACAACGCCGTCATCATGATGGGCGCTGTGATCAACATAGGCGCCGTGGTGGGCGAGGGCACCATGATCGACATGGGGGCCGTGCTCGGCGGGCGCGCGATCGTGGGCGCGCGCTGCCACGTGGGCGCGGGCGCCGTGCTCGCCGGCGTGGTCGAGCCCGCCAGCGCCACGCCCGTCGTCGTCGAGGACGACGTCATGATCGGCGCCAACGTCGTGGTGATCGAGGGCGTGCGCGTGGGTGCGGGCGCCGTGGTGGCCGCCGGCGCGGTCTGCGTCGAGGACGTGCCCGCCGGCGCCGTGGTGGCCGGCTGCCCGGCGCGCGTGATCAAGATGAAGGACGAGAAGACCGCCGACAAGACCGCGCTCGTCGACGCCCTGCGTGCTCTGTAGCGCCCACGAGCCGACGTCCTTCTCGCCCCCCGGCGCCCTCGTCGCCGGGACAGTGACGACTTTTGCCGCTCGCGAGCCCCCGAGGCGGGCCGCGGGCGGCATTTTCTGTCAGCATGGCGCGGCGTCAGGCCGGCCGAGGGCCCCAAGCGCCCCTTCGCCGACCCGATGCGCCGCCCGCGGAGAAGTTAGCCTGTCAACAACTCTCAAGGGGAATACTACGCACCGGACCACCGGCATTCCGGCACGAACACTCCCAAGGAGGGAACACAGCATGGCAGTCAACCGCTTCGTCCTGAACAACATCTCCTACCACGGCTCCGGCGCGATCAAGGAGATCCCCGGCGAGCTCGAGCGCCGCGGCTACAAGAAGGCCTTCGTCTGCTCCGACCCCGACCTCGTGAAGTTCGGCGTCGTGGCCAAGGTGACCGACCTGCTCGACGAGGCGGGCATCGCCTGGGAGCTCTACTCCGAGATCAAGCCCAACCCCACGATCAAGAACGTCCAGGACGGCGTCGAGGCGTACAAGGCCTCCGGCGCGGACTGCATCGTCACCATCGGCGGCGGCTCCTCGATGGACACCGCCAAGGGCATCGGCATCATCGTCGCCAACCCCGAGTTCGCCGACGTCGTCTCCCTCGAGGGCGTTGCCCCCACCAAGAAGCACGCCGTCTTCACCATCGCCGTGCCCACCACCGCCGGCACCGCGGCCGAGGTCACGATCAACTACGTGATCACCGACCCCGAGAAGGTCCGCAAGTTCGTCTGCGTCGACGTCAACGACATCCCCGACGTCGCCGTCGTCGACCCCGACATGATGGCCTCCATGCCCGCCGGCCTCACCGCCGCCACCGGCATGGACGCGCTCACCCACGCGATCGAGGGCTACACCACCCAGGGCGCCTGGGAGCTCTCCGACATGTTCCACTACAAGGCCATCCAGCTCATCTCCCAGCACCTGCGCGACGCCGTGGCCGAGGCCAAGAGCGGCGTCCCGGGCTCCGGCCGCGAGGGCATGGCGCTCGCCCAGTACATCGCCGGCATGGGCTTCTCCAACGTGGGCCTGGGCATCGACCACGCCATGGCGCACACGCTCTCCGCTCACTACGACACCCCGCACGGCGTCGCCTGCGCGATGCTGCTGCCGGTCGCCATGGAGTACAACAAGCCCGTCGTGACCAAGCGCCTGGCCGAGGTCGCCGTGGCCATGGGCGTCGACACCACCGGCATGACCGACGACGAGGCCGCCGACGCCGCGATCGCCGCCGTGCGCCAGCTCTCCGCCGACGTCAACATCAAGCCGACCTGCGACGGCCTCGTCGAGGCCGACCTCGACCAGCTGGCTGACGACGCCATCGCCGACGCCTGCTTCCCGGGCAACCCGCGCGAGGCCGACCACGCCGCCGTCGTGGAGCTCTTCCGCAAGGTTATGGCGTAACACGCATCGCCGACGGGTAGGCGCCCGGCCCCTTTGCACGCATGCTGCTTCGCGCGTAGCGCTCAGAAAGCATGCTTAGCAAAGGGGCCGGGCGCCGTCGGCTTGGTATTACGCTGCCGAGAAGGACGGCAAGCCGTTACGCCCTGCGGGCGGAGAGGACGGCGTCGATTACCTGGGCGACGCCGCGGTCGTTGTTGGAGGGGGCGCGGAACGCGGCATACCGCTCCATGCGCTTCTCGGCGTTGGCCATGAGGTAGCCGTGGCCCACGCTGGAGAGCATCTCGGAGTCGTTGTCCGTGTCGCCGAGCGCGATCACGTCGTCCACGGAGATCCCCAGGTATGCGCAGAGCCGCTCGATGCCCGTGGCCTTGGTGACGCCCTCGTTCATGATGTCCAGCCACACGTCGCCGCCGCACGTGAGCGAGAGCCCCTCGCCGAAGGCCGGCGCGTACACCTCGTCGAGCATGGCCGCGGAGTTGGCCTCGGGGAAGAAGAGGGTGTACTTGTTGACCTCTACCGGAAGGTGGTCGAGCGAATCGACGTACTCGATGTTGTGGTAGAAGGTGCGGAAGAACGCGTCGTGCCCGCGGTCCTGCCGGCGCACGTAGCATGCCTCGAGGCCGCAGATCGTGGGGATGCCGTAGCCGTGCCCCAGCGTGAACTCGGTGAGGCGCTGGACGATGTCGGGGTCGATGATGCTCTTGAAGACCACGTCCTCGCCGCAGACCACGCCGGCGCCGTTGTCGGTGATGAAGGCCATGTGGTCCCACAGGCCGGGGAACATGTCGCGCAGCGTGTAGAGGGGCCGACCGCTCGCCGCGGCGAAGAGCGCCCCCGAGTCCTCGAGCGCGCGGATGCGCTCGGGCATCCCCTCGGGCATCGAGCCGTCGTCGGCGAGCAGCGTGTAGTCCATGTCGCTCGCGACGAGACGCACGTCGCGCAGGTCGTCCTCCAGGTAGCTCCTCACGGGCCCTCCGTCCCCTCGTGGTGTCTCCCGCATAATTCTAGCGCGTGGTCTGGCGCCCGGGCGCTTTAATGCGCTAAAGTGGATGGGCAGCGATCGCGCGAGACGGCGAGGAGGGGACATGGCGGAGCTCGGGGGAGTCGGCGAGGCCGAGAAGAGGCGTCTGCTCGAGGCGCTCTGCTCGCTCGGGTCGGCGGAGGAGGCGGAGGCGCTGCTCTCCGACCTGTGCACCCCGCGCGAGATAGAGGATCTCTCCCAGCGCCTGGAGGTGGCCACGATGCTCGCGGCCGGCGCCTCCTACGTCGACGTCTCCCGTGCGACCGGCGCCTCCTCGACCACGGTGAGCCGCGTCTCCAAGTGTCTCAACGGCCCGACCGGCGGCTACCGCCTGGTGCTCGGCCGCCTGGACGGCCCGCGCGGCTGAGGCCGGCCGTTCTTCTCGCCAGGCGGCGCCGTCCGACCCGTTTTTCTTGCCTCGCTCGAGTTGTGCACGAGTTAGCTACGTCTCTGGCCCTTCCCCTCTTGCGTTTGCGCAGTTGGCGAGAAGGACCGCGCGCCTGCGAGTGCCCTAACTCGTGCACAACGTGAGTCCTCGCCGCGGGCTCCGGGAGCGTCGTGCGATTTCTGTCCGGTACCCGGGGTAGGGTAGGATGTGACGAGAAGCACCTCACGTCGGGAGACCCCATGCCACCGAGCGTCCTCACAGCAACAGACGAGCAGCTAACCTCACCCGAGCTCCTGTCCCGGGTGCGGGACGCGCTGGCCTCGTGCGGGCGGGCGGTCGTGCTCGTGCCGAGCTTCGCGCAGGCGCTCGACGTCCAGCGCGCGCTGGCCGAGCAGGGCCTCTCGCTCGGGGTCACCGTGAGCACGCCCGCCGCCTGGGCGGCCGAGCGCTGGGAGGTCTGGGGGGACGGCCGCCGCCCCGCCGACGGCCTCTCGCGCGACCTGCTCGCGGCGCGCGCGCTCGAGCGCGCGTGCCGTCGGCCGGACACGCCGCTCACCGACACGCCCGGCACCGCGGCGCTGCTCGCCGACCTCGCGCGCACGGGCCTGCCGTGGCTCGCGGAGGCGGCCGACGCCGCGCCGGAGGGCACGACCGAGGCGGAGCGCGCGATGGTCGGGCTCGTGGCCGGCCTGGGCGAGGACCTGCGCGTCGCGGGCCTCGTCGAGACCTGCGAGGTGATGGCCGAGCTGCCGCGCGTCCTCGCCGCCGCCGGCGTCGCGGTCCCCCCGGTGACCTTCGCGGGCTTCACGCACATGGCCCGCGCCGAGCGCGCCCTTGTCGAGGGGCTTTCCGAGGTGTTCGACGTCGCCGTGGTCGAGACCGCCGCCTGCGGGCGCGACGCGTGCCGGGCCGAGGAGCTCTCCGACCTTCTCGACGGGCTCTTCCGTCCGGTCGAGCGCCCGCTCGAGCCCACGGGCGCGGTGCGCATGATCCTGCCGTCCGGCCCCTCCGCCGAGCCCGAGCTCGTCTGCCGGGAGGTGGCGGGGCTCGTCGAGGAGGGCTGCGCGGACGTCGTCGTGGCCACGCCGGACGTGTCGCGCGCCTGGCGCGACCTGTCGCCGCGCCTCGCCGCGCGGGGAGTGTCCGTCCGCGCCCAGCTCACGCGCCCCATGGCGGAGCTGGAGCCGGGTCGCGCCTTCCTCGGCTACGCCCGCAGCGTCGCCCGGCTCGCCGAGCTGGCCCGGACCTGGCCCGCCGCGGAGCCGGTCCCGGACGCCCCGCGCGCCGGCACCGTCCGCGTGGAGCTGCGGGACATGTCCTGGTGGCCCCCGCGCGAGCTGTCCGACTTCCTGATCTCCGACATATCCCACATGGACGCCACGCGCGCCCGGCGCCTGGACGCCGAGTGGCGTGCCAACCGCCTGCTCGTGCCGCCCGTGCTCCTGGGTCAGCTGCGCTCCGAGCGCGTCGTCTCGCCCGAGGTCGCCGCCGCCACGCGCGAGCTGCTGCGCGGGAGGCTGGGCTCCGCCGCGTCCAAGCTGCTCATGCCCTATGCGCAGGGGGACGCCTCCGATTCTCCCGCCGCGCGCGAGGCGGTCATGGCCCTGGGCGCGGTGCTCGACGTCGCTCGCTCCCTGAAAGAGCTCGGCGTCACGGCGGACCCGGAGCAGCCCGGCGCCGTGTCCCTCGCGGAGCTCGTGGGGCTGGCCGAGGTCGCGCTCGGTCGCGCGGGCGTCGTGCTGCGCCCGGAGCGCCTGGCCGAGGGCGCGCGGGCCACGGTCCGCATATACGACCCCACTGCCGCGAGCCGCCTCGCCCCCGCCTCCGCGGACGCGCTGCTCGTGCTCGGGCAGACCTCGGTCGAGGCCGCCGTCTCCGAGCGGGACGACGTGCGCTCCCACGTCCTGCGCGCCTGGGGTGTCGAGGAGCCGCCGCGTGCCATGGAGCTCGAGCGCATGCGCTTCTCGGCCGTGGCTCGCGTGCCCCGCCGGGTGCTCGCGCTGGAGCGCACGCTCTTCGGGGCGGACGGCCGCGAGTGCTACCCCTCCGTCATGCTCTCCGAGGTCCTCGCCTGCTACGGGCTGGGTGCCGAGGCGGGGGCCGAGAAGACCGCCCGCGCGCTGGGCGAGGGGAACGTGCTCACGCGCTCGGAGGCCCTGCTCTCCGAGAACGCCGCGCCGACGGGCCGGCCCGCGTCCGTCGCGGGTGCGGAGACCCCGTCGGCCGCGGGGCGCATCGACGCGCGGGAGCGCGCGCTCGTCTCGCCGCCGCCCGAGGGGATGTCCCCTGAGACCACGCGTCCGCTGCTCTCCGCATCCCAGATAGAGAGCTACCTCGAGTGCCCCTACAAGTGGTTCAGCCTGCGCCGCCTGCGCCTGCGCGACGCCGACGCCGGCTTCACGGGCGCGGAGATGGGCACCTTCGCCCACCGCGTGCTGGAGGTGAGCCGCTCCGAGCTCGTTGCCCGCGCACGTGAGCGCCTCGAGGGAGGGCACGCGCTCGCCGACCTGCGCGCCGCGCATCCCGACGCGATGCAGCGGGAGGACTACCGCGAGGAGGTCGGCTGCCTGCTGGCGCGCGCCCAGGAAGCGCCGGGCGAGCGCCTGCCGGGCTCCGCGGTGTCCGCCGGCGAGGGTGGCGCGGACCCGGAGGAGGCCCGCGCGGTGCTCGGGGAGGAGTTCGACGCCCATCTCGCCCATCAGTACCAGCTCGTCGGCGGGCGCAGGCCCCTGCCCCAGGCGCTCGTCCCGCACCTCGCGCGCGAGCTCGGCCAGCTCGAGGGGCTCCGCCGCGACCTGGGATCGCTGCTCGACTTCGAGCGGGGCATGCTCACGGGCTTCGAGCCCCGCTTCTTCGAGTGGGGCTTCGGCCGCGGCGGCGCGCCGAAGGTCGAGTACGCGGGCGTCCTGCTCACGGGTACGGTCGACCGAATCGACGTGGACGCGCACGGGCAGGTCGCCGTCATCGACTACAAGCACAAGTCCGACGTCGGCTTCGCCAAGGAGTACGACGCCTTCCCGTCGGGTCGCCCGGACGGGTCCTTCTCGCTGCCCCGGCGCGTGCAGTCGCTCATATACGCCCAGGTCGTGCGGCGCGCCTTCCCGGACCTTACGGTCCGTGCGGCTCTCTACCTCTGCACCAAGGGGGCGCACGCCCTGGCCGGCGCCGTGGACGAGAACCTCGCGGATGTGGTCTTCGGCGAGCGGCGCCTCTCGCGCACGCGGACCGCGTCCGTGTCGGTGCCGCGGGGCGAGTCCTTCGGGCGCGACGGCGCGGGCGGCATCGAGGCCCTGCTCGACGCCAGCGAGGAGGCCATCGCCCGCAAGATGGAGCGCCTCATGGCGGGCGACATCGAGGCCGACCCGCTCGACGCGGAGGCCTGCCAGTTCTGTCCGGTGCTCAACTGCGAGAGGAGGCTGCGGAAGTGAGCGGAACGCTTGACCTCTCGAGCCTGAACGACCGTCAGCGTACGATTGCCACGACTCTCGACGCGCCCCTGTTCGTGGAGGCGGGCGCAGGCTCGGGCAAGACCTTCACCCTCACGCAGCGCATTGCCTGGGCGCTCTCGCCGGGCTCCGGTTCGGGCGGAGCCCCGTTCCTGGACGGCTTGGACCAGGTGCTCGTCATCACCTTCACCGAGGCAGCGGCGCGCGAGATCAAGGAGCGGACGAGAAGGACCCTGCGCTCGGCGGGCCTCGCCGAGCAGGCGCTCGCCGTCGACGATGCCTGGATCTCCACGATTCACGGCATGTGCTCCCGCATCCTGCGCCGCCACGCCCTCGACCTGGGGCTGGACCCGGCGTTTGCCGTGGTGGCGGACTCGGCGCAGACGGCGCTGTTCGACCGCGCCATGGACGAGGTCATGCGCGCGGCGCGCTCCGACGACGCCTTCGCGCCCGCCCTCGCCGAGTACGGCCTGGGCATGAGGGGCAAGAGCGGCTACACGGGCGCCATGGGCCTCGTGGAGACGATGGTGGAGGCCGGCGCCTCGTGCACCGGGGGCGTGAGCTCGCTCTCGCCCGAGGCCGTTGGCGCGGACTCGCTGCGCGAGGCGCTGGACGCGTTCACCATGCGCATGGAGGAGCTCGGCGCCTGCAAGCTCACGCCTGCCGCGCGGGGCAAGGTCGACCCGGCGCTCGAGGCGCTGCGCGACTTCGCGTGCCGCCCGCTGCGCGAGCGCACCCCCGAGGCGGTCCGCGACCTGCTCGAGGGCATGGCCATGCCCACCGCGAGCGGGGCGCTCAAGGAGGCCGTCAGGTCCGCCAAGGCCGCGCGGGCCCTCGCCCTCGCCGAGGCCCGCTTCTGCGCCGCCGCACCGCACGCGGGCGCGCTCCTCGAGCTCGCCCGCCGCGTCGAGCGCCGCTACCGCGAGCTCAAGGTCGCCGAGCGCTGCCTGGACAACGACGACCTCGTGCGCGAGGCGCTTCTCGCCGTGCGGGACAACGACGAGGTGCGCCGTGACTACGCGGGGCGGTTCCGCCTCGTCATGGTGGACGAGTTCCAGGACACCGACGAGACGCAGCTCGAGCTCATCGGGCTTCTCGCCGGGGGCGACGGCGCACACCTGTGCACGGTCGGGGACGCCCAGCAGTCGATCTACCGCTTCCGCGGCGCCGACGTCGGAGTCTTCCGCGCGCACGGCGAGAAGGTCGACGAGGCCGGGACCGTCCGTCTCGACACCAACTACCGCAGCCACGCGGACGTGCTCGCGCTCGTGGAGCGCGCGTGCACGGGCGGGGACGGCACGGCACCCGGCGTGCTCGAGGGCTTCATGCACCTCGACGACTGCCCCACGCGCACGGACGGGTACCGGGCGCGCGACCTCCCGCGCATCGACGTCGAGGTGTGCTCCGGGCGCGGTGTGGCCGGCCGTCCGAGCAGGCACCAGGTCGCGACGATGGCGGCGCAGGTTGCGGACGCCCTCGCGACCTACCGCGCCCACGGCGAGCGCGCCGGTGACATGGCGCTGCTGCTGGGCGTGACGACCAACGCCGAGCTCTACATCGACGCGATCCGCGCTCGCGGGATGGAGTGCGTGGTGACGGGCGGCTCCACGTTCACCTCGACCGACGAGGTCAAGGTCATGTGCGCCCTGCTGCACACCCTGGCGAACCCCGCCGACACGCAGTCGGGCCTCTTCCCGCTGCTGGCGAGCGAGATGTTCGGACTCGACGCCAACGACTTCTGCGAGCTGGGGTCGCGGACCCAGGAGAAGCTCGACGCACCCACGAAGCGCGGGATCGACCGCGGCATGGCCACGATGGAGTTCTACGGCGGCCACGAGCCGTCGATGAGGCTCGCGCGGGCGCACGAGGTGCTCGGGCGGGCGCTCGAGCAGGTGCGCTGGCGGCCGGTGGCCGACGTGTGCCTGGACGTGGCGCGCGACTCGGGCTGGCTCGCCCGCCTGGAGGCCGAGGGGACGGAGGGCCGCGCCCGCGCGGCCAACGTGCTCGCGGCGGTGCGCTACGTGCGCGACCTCACCGAGGGCCTCGGGCTCGGCGCCGCCCGCGCGGCGACGGAGTTCGACGCGTGGCTCCGGGTGGCCAAGGTGCCGCCCGCCTCGCTCGCGGGCGACGACGGCGCCGCGGGCGACGGCACGGTCCGCGTGATGACGATCCATGCCTCCAAGGGCCTCGAGTTCGGCGTCTGCGCGGTTGCAGAGTGCTGGTCGCGCCCGCAGTCCGACGCCACGCTGGCGCTCGGGCCGCTGCGTGGCGGCAGGCGCTCCTTCGTGCTGCGCCCCCGCGACGACGAGCACAAGCTCTCCGCGCTCCTCGGCGAGATCGACGCCGAGGAGCTGGAGCCCGGCGCGGGCGGCTGGGAGGCCATGCCGCTCGCGGCACGCTACGCGGCCCTGCGCGCCGAGGACGCGGCGGCGGACGCGCGCGAGCGGGCGCGGCTGCTCTACGTGGCCATGACGCGCGCCCGCGAGGCGCTCGTCCTGGGCGTCAGCGCGGCGAGCGGCAAGGAGGGCGTGCCGTCGTCGGCGCTCGCCGCCGGGACGCTCGAGGCGCTTCTCGGCGACCCGTGCGCCACGAGGGCGGGGGAGACCGAGCTCGACTACGGCGGCAGCGCCCCCGCGCGCCTGCGCTGCGTCGAGGTGAGCACCGAGGGCAGGGGCGCCGACAAGGCCGTCACGGCGAGCTCCGGCGGCACGCTCGGGGGCTTCGACGGGCCGCTCCCCGAGCGCGCGGCGGACGCGGTGCGCCCGGGCGTCGCGGGCGAGGAGGCGGCCGCTGGGGAGGCGGGCGTCGGGACGTTCGCGCTCTACGAGATGGTGCCGCCCGCCGCCCCGCCCACGGGTTACTGGCGCGCCCGCGCGGGCGTCTTCAGCTACTCGAGCGTCCACGCCCAGCTCGCGCCCCCGCCCGCACCCACGCGCGAGCAGCGCGCCGCGGAGGCCGCCGGCGAGGCGGACGCCGAGGACGCGGACCGCGCCACGAACCTCGGGTCTGCCTTCCACGAGCTCGCCCAGGCCATGGTGGAGTCCGGTCGCGCGGCCGACGAGGCGCGCGTGCGGTCGCAGGTGCGTCGCTGGCACCTCTCGCCGCGCGCGGAGGAGCGCCTGAGGGGCGCGCTCGCGCGCTGGGAGCGCTCGTCCGTCCGCGCCGAGGCGCTGTCGTGGCCGCTCGTCCGGGCCGAGGTGCCGTTCTTCCAGCCGCAGCAGGACTCGCCCCACGGCGACTACCTGGAGGGCGCGATGGACCTGCTGTGCACCGACGAGGCGGCGCACACGGCGCTCGTGGTCGACTACAAGACGGGTGACGCGGGGCTCAGCCCCGAGGAGGTCGGCGAGCGCCACGCGATGCAGGCGGAGTTCTACGCCGGCGTCCTTCTCGCCGAGGGCTTCGGGCGGGTCGAGTGCGCCTTCGTGTGCGTGGAGCGCGAGGACCCGGACGCGACCGGCGAGCCGCTGGTCGCCCGCTACGCCTTCGGCGCGTGAGGCGCCTCTCGTCCCGACCGTCCGGCGGCCCTAGAGCTCGCGCCTCTCGTAGAGCTTAAGGGAGACGACGGCGGAGATCGCCAGCGCCACAGCCGACAGGGCGACAAGAACCACACAGCCAACGGCCATGCCGACCGGCGTGTCCAGCGCCTCGAGCGCAGAGGAGACGAGCTCCATGCCCGGGATGCCGCCGTCGAGCATGCCGCTGTTGCCGAGGATGACCACGGGCACCACGAACAGCAGCACGATCACGGTGGGCAGGATCTGCGTGGCGCGCGTCTGGCCCAGGCGGAAGTAGAGCGGCGTCACCACGCTCGCCACGACGGCGCCGATGAGCAGGGTGAAGCAGGTGACGACGGCCATGACGGAGAGCATGTCGGGGTCAAAGGCGAAGGCCTCGCCGACCTCGCCGGGAAGGCCCGCCGCCGAGACGACGGCAGTCGCCGCGAGCGCCGCAACGAGACCTACGACCATTCCGAGCAGGCCGAACGTCACGATGGCGGCGTAGCGGCCGAGCACGACGTCGCGCCGGGAGAGCGGGAGCGTCAGCCGGAAGAGCTCCCAGTGGTTGAGCTGGTCGTAGGCGGCCAGGCCCATCGCGCTCATCATGAAGAACATGCAGGTGAGGGTGGCCGGCATCGCGAGCGGCGTCTGCATGCCGAGGCCGATGCACAGGCTCACGAGAAGCCCCAGGCCCACGAGCTGCCGTGCGTAGTCGCGGAAGATCGTCATCTCGAGGAGGAACGCGCGCTTCATTATCGGACACCGCCCTTCAGGGTGAGGGTCATGTAGTCGTCGATGGTCATGCGGTCGACCGGGATCTCCGGGAAGCTCTCCACAAAGGCAAAGCGGTCGGGGACGAGCACGTCGATGCCGTAGTCGTGGCGCAGGTAGCGCAGCTCGGCGTCCGGGACGACGCCTGAGTCCGCGATCTTCTCGAGGTCAGCCACGCGGCAGCGCGCGATGCCCATCTCGTCGGTGATGACGTCCTTGGGCAGGTCAAAGACGATGCGTCCGGCGTCGATGCACACGATGCGGTCCGCGATGCGCTCGAGGTCGCTCGTGATGTGGCTGCTCATGAGGATGGCGCGACCGGGCTCGGCCACGAAGTCGCGCAGGAGGTCGAGCACCTCGTCGCGCGCCATCGGGTCCAGGCCGGCGGTGGCCTCGTCGAGGATGAGCAGGCGCGCGTCGTGCGCGAGCGCGCAGGCCAGACTGAGCTTCATGCCCATGCCGCGCGAGAGCTCCTTCACCGTCTTCTTGGCGTCCAGACCAAAATCTGCGGTCAGGCGCTCGAAGCGATGCGCGTCCCAGGTGGCGTAGGTGCGCTCGTAGATACGGCCCACGTCGGCGACCTTGAGGTGCTCCGGGAGCGAGATCGCGTCAAAGACCACGCCGACCTGCTCCTTCACCGCCGCGCCGGACGCGCGAGAGAGCTCGTCGCTGGGCACGCCGAGCACGCTCGAGGTGCCGCCGTCGGTGGGGAAGAGGCCGAGAAGGGCTTTGATGGTGGTGGACTTGCCGGCGCCGTTCTGGCCGATGAAGCCCACGACCTCGCCCTCGTTCACGGTGAGGTCCACGCCTTCCAGCGAGAAGGCGCTGTAGTGCTTGGTGAGCCCGCGGGCCTCGATGAGACTGCCGCTCATGTGACGTCCTTTCTGCGCGAGGTCCTTCTCGCGCGTCACTCCAGTACCAGGGCGAACATCTCGGACAGCTCGTCGTCGGTGAGGCCGATCGTCCGGCCGCGCTCCACGGCCTTGGCGAGAAGCCCCTCGACCTCCCTCATCTGCTCCTCGCGGATGAGCTCGGCGTTTTCGCCGGCGACGTAGGTGCCCTTGCCCTGCACCGTCTCGATGAGCCCCGCCGCCTCCAGGTCCGCGTAGGCGCGCTTGGTGGTGATCGCGCTTACGCGCAGGCTGTTGGCGAGTGCCCGGATCGAGGGGAGCTGCTCGCCCTCCGCGAGCTGGCCCGTCACGATCGCCGACTTGATCTGGTCGGTTATCTGCTCGTAGATGGGCCTGCCGCTCGAGGTTGAGATGATGATGTCCAAGCCGTCATCCTTCCGTGCTGGCCCGCCAGGACGTCTCCCGCGAGCCCACCGTGTATACCCGGTAAGTACAGTATATACACACCTATACACAGTGCAAGCGAGAAGGACAAAGTTTTTCGCTGGAGGAACGTCCGGGAATTGGCGGCTTTCCCGCGCAACGGTTGGCGGCCGTCCGGAAATCGGCGGTGTTCCCGTCAGGCGAGAAGAACGGGTCCCGGAATCGCCGACCTTCTCGCCCGGGCGTCCCGGAATCCTGGGGATTCCCGTACTGAGCGAGTGCTGCGGCGGGAAAGGCCGCCGATTCTGGGACGCGCTATCGGCCCAGACGGAGAATCCCCGCGTTTTCGGGACGGGGAGAAGACCGCCCTTCTCGCTACTCCGGATCGGGGGAGTGTATGAGCTGGACGAGCGCCAGGCACGCGACGCCGATGCCGAGAAGCCCGAGCGCGTTTCTCGGCTCCACCTCGTCCATGACGGTGAGCGCGGTCACTCCCACGCCCATCGCCAGCGCGACCGCCTTGAGGACGAGCTCTACGAGCGCGGGCACCTTGGAGGGCGCCGGCTCCTCCTGCGCCGCCGTCTTCACCTCGAGCAGCTCGTCCACCGAGGTGCCGAGCACCTCTGCGAGCTTTGGCAGCGACGCCACGTCCGGAAACGACAGGTTGCGCTCCCACTTGCTCACGGCCTTGTCCGTGACGCCCATCTGCTGGGCGAGCTCGAGCTGCGTCAGGCCCCTCTCCTTGCGCAGTGCGGAGATGGTGGCGCCGAAGGTCTGCTTGGTCATGATGGTCCTTTCGCTGGGGTCCGGCTGGCAGGGCCATCGTCACGCGATGCCGCCCCGCGCTCAACCGACCGCCAGTTGAGTTGGCTCGACCGTTGGTAGAGTAGCAGTTTACGGCAGATAACCTTGCGAAACCGTTAGGGGAGCATAAGCCCGGGCGATGGCGCGCCGGGCGGGCGAGAAGGACGATGGGGCTGTCACTGATGCCGGCCGGAAGGAGCCGCCATGCCCGTCACCCTGCGCGTCGCGCTCGGCAACGTCTCGCGCTGCGCACGCGACTACTCGGTCTACCTCGTCACGCTCGCCTTTGCCACGTGCCTGCTCTACGCGTTCAACGCCTCGGGTGACTACCTCCTGGCGATGCCGCTCACGGGCCCGCAGCTCGAGGTCATCCACAAGGCGCGTGACGTCACGGGCGCCTTCTCGGTCTTCGTGGTGCTCGTCTTTGCCGTGCTCGTGGCCTATGCCACGCGCTTCATCGTGCGGCGTCGCTCGCGGGAGTTCGGGACGTACGCGCTGCTCGGGATGCGTGCGCCGGCGCTCGCGGCGATCCTTGCGGCGGAGGGCATGCTCGTGGGGCTCGCGGCGCTGGCGGCGGGGCTCGCGCTTGGCGCGGCGGCGTCGCCGGTCTTCGGCGCGGTGGCGGCATTCGTCTTCGGCGTGCCGTGGCGGCTCGCCTGGTCCTTCTCGCCCGCGGCCGCGCTCGACGCGTGCGCGTGGTTCGCCGGGATCGAGGGGCTGGCAATCGTGCTCTCCGTGGTTGACGTGCTGCGCCGGCCGCTCGTGGAGCTCCTCGAGCACGACCGCGCGCCGGAGCGGCTCGCGCTGTCTGGCCACCGCGGCGTGACGCGCGCGCAGGCGGTACTGGCCGTGGTCCTTCTCGCCGTGGTGTGGGGCTCGTGCGTGGTCCAGCCCGGTCTCTTCGTGCTCGCGATCCTGCCGATGGGGTGGGCGGCCTACGTGGCCACCTCGCTCGTCTTTCGCCTGGTGGCAGTTGGCGTGCCAGGACGGGTGCGTCGGGGTGCCCGCTACTGGGAGGGGCTGCGCGCCTTCACGTTGCGGCAGGTGGAGGGCCACGTGTCCACGGGGTGCCAGGCGCTCTCGTGCACCTGCGTGCTCGTGGCGTGCGCGGTCTGCATGATCTGCGCGGGGCTCCTGTTCTCGGTGGGGCGGCGCGCGGCCGGGCTCGCGGACCCGGGAGCGCTCTCGGAGGCGTCGCTCGCGCCGATCGGCTACGTGGGGATCTTCTACGGGGAGGCGTTTCTCGTGGCGGCCGCCGCGGTGCTCGCGCTGCAGCAGGTGAGCCAGGCCGCGGACGGGCGGCGTGCCTACGCCACGCTCACGGCGCTCGGGGCGGACGGGCGGGAGGCGCGCGGCGCCGTGTACGCGCAGGTGGGCGTTGCCTTTGCGCTGCCGGCGGCGCTCGCGGTGGCGCACGACTGCTTTGGCCTCATGCTGGTGCGCCAGCTCGCGGGCGGCGTGCCGGACGAGGTGTTTCTCGCCGTCGCGGCGTGCTCGGTCGTGGGCACGCTCGGGCTTCTCGCCCTGTACTACCTGCTCTGCGTCCGCGAGTGCTCGCGCGTGCTGCTGGACGGGGGCGTGCATCCGAATGCCGGCTCCTGACAACGCGCGGTCAGTCGTGGGGCTACTGTTCGGAAATCGGACTGTCCTCCGGGGCGTCCCCATCGTCCTTGTACGGCGACTTGGAGCCCGCGCTGATGCTCCGCGTGACGATCTCGTCCTCGTCGCGCCCGGTCGCCATGCAGTAGACGAGGAAGACGAGTCGGACGCCGAGGTTCAGGAACAGCAGGGCGAAGATGAAGCCGAGCCCGCCCATGACTACCTGTTGGATGATCGACGTCGGTCCGACGATGAGAACGAATTTCACGGTGTCGAGCACCCTGAGCGCGAAGGCTGCCGCCGCGATCGCGACGATGACGCGCGCGGGCAGCCAGACGCGGCAGACCGCCTGGAGCGACCTGATGGAGCTCATGATGAGTATCGCGAAGACGAAGAACGCCACGCCGAAGCCCGCGGCGCAGCCGAGCGTGAAGCCGAGGTCGAAGGGCTGATCGTTCGCCCGTGTCCCCGCGAAGCCGACCGCCGCGCCGAACGCCATGCCCAGCAGCGCGAATATGACGTACACCACGACGTCGAGACGCCTCTTGCCGCGGATGACGTCACCTGCGTACTGCATCTCGTCGGACGTGGGCAGCCTTGCGAACACAGCCATGCGGAGCATCCTTCCCTAAGGGTGCGCCTAGGGTAGCCGCACGGCGCGTGCCGTGCGTAACGAGCCGGTAAGCGCTCTGAAAGGGTTTGTGGCGCGGTCCCGTGGGAAAGGACGGTATCGTAGCCATAGGACAGGCCGCTTGGAATCGGGGAGGCGTTTGCGCGTGGGGTCCGGTCGAACAGGACGAAGCGTCGCCTTCGCGCTCGCCGCGGCGGCGCTCTACGCGCTGAGCACGCCGTTTTCCAAGGTGCTGCTTGCCGATATCGCGCCGAACATGATGGCGGCGCTGCTGTACCTTGGCGCGGGCGCCGGCATGACGGCGCTTTCGCTCGCTGACGGTGTGCGCGTCGAGCGCGGCGAGGCGCGCGGACGGTCCCTCGAGCGGGCGGACGTCCCCTACGTGGCTGCGATGGTCACGCTCGACGTAGCGGCGCCTCTGCTGCTCATGGCCGGACTCTCCCTCTCGTCGGCGGAGAGCGTGTCGCTGCTGAACAACTTCGAGATCGTGGCGACCGCCCTTGTCGCCCGCCTCGCGTTCGGGGAGCGGGTGGGGGCGCGTGCGGCAATTGGCATCGGTGCCATATCCCTGGCGTGTTTTCTCCTGTCTTGGGACGCGGGCGCGTGGGGGTTCTCCGCCGGCTCGCTTCTCACGCTTGCGGCATGTCTGTGCTGGGGCATCGAGAACAACTGCACGAACAGGCTGTCGGACTGCGATCCGGTCAAGGTCGTCGTCATCAAGGGGTGGGGCTCGGGTGCCGGCGCGCTCGCCGTGGCGCTCTGTGCGGGAGACGCCCTGCCGACGCTCGTTAACGCGGGGCTTGCGCTCCTGCTCGGGTTCGTCTCGTACGGGTTGTCGATCGCCTGCTACGTGCGCGCCCAGCGCGACCTGGGGGCGGCACGAACGAGCGCGTTCTACGCGGTGAACCCCTTCATTGGCAGTGCGCTGGCGTTCGCTCTGTTCCGCACGCCGCTTGCGCCGACGTTTGTCCTCGCGCTCGTTCTCATGGCGGTCGGCACATGGCTCGTGGCACCGCGAGATCCTAGTGCGTCTCGCCCACCAGCTTGAGGCCGACGACGCATGCCACGAGACCCGCGATGAGCAGGATCTTTGCCCATGAGAACGACTCCGCGCCGGAGACGACGCCCCATGCCACCGTGAGCGCGGCGCCGATGCCCACCCAGACGGCGTAGGCGGTGCCCAGCGGAATCGTGCGGACGGCGTGGCTGAGGCCGAGCATGCTCGCCGCGAGCGCGACGAGAAACACGATTGAGGGGACGGGCTGTGAGAAGCCCTCGGAGCGGTCGAGGGCATGGGCCCACACGGCCTCCATCGCGCCCGACACGACCAAGATGACCCAATCCATGGCAACCTCCCAGATAGATGCGCCGTCTTTGCGATTCTGGTACGGCTGCCCTCGTCAGAGACCCGTTGGGTCTGGGGCATCGTAGCACAGGTGGCTGCCATGCCTCAAAAGAGGTTTGGGTTCATGTTTTAGCGGTTTCGCGAGTATCCGCTTGCAGAAGCGCAGGTAACAGCCTCGCGTTTTCGCGTTGCCGCCTCATGGTGAACCCAAACCTCGAGAGGGCGGTGTTCGCCCCCTTGCTTTGTGCCGGGTGGATGGCGGGCAGTTTGCCGGCGAGCAGCTGCGCAACGGGCTGTTTCTTGTGCGGCGTCGTCCGCGCGGCGACAATGGCCTTACCGAAAGACCTGAGCAGGGGGGACCTATGGCCATCAAGGACGTCATCGCCGCCATCCGTAAAGAGGCGGGCATCACGCAGGAGGAGATGGCGCGCAGGCTCTACGTGACGCGGCAGGCCGTCAGTCGCTGGGAGCAGGGCGAGACGACCCCCGGGATCGACATGGTCAAGCTCATCTGCGTCACCTTCGGCGTGCCGCTCGAGCGCTTCTTCGACATGCCCATGAGCTACTACTGCCAGTGCTGCAGCATGCCCATCCCCGACGAGGAGATGCACGGTACCGAGGCCGACGGCTCCAAGAGCGCGGACTTCTGCAAGTTCTGCTATGACCACGGCGACTTCACCGCCAAGGGCATGACGATGGACGAGTTCATCGAGGCCACGGCCCCCATGGAGGCCAAGGCACTCGGCGTCTCCCTCGACGAGGCAGTCTCGCTCATGGCCACGCTGCTGCCGCACCTCAAGCGCTGGCGCGAGGTTGCCGAGAACGAGGCGGCCTATGGCGAGGAGGTCCGTGCTGCCTACGGCGACGAGGTGGTGGACGTGGCCAACGAGAAGTACGTGGCGATGGGGGAGGCTGCGCACCTGCAGGCCGAGGAGCTGGCGCTGGCGATCAACGAGCAGCTGCGACGTGCGATGGAGACGGGGGATCCGTCTGGTCCGGAGGCGCACAAGCTCGTGGCGATGCACGGCCACTGGCTGCGCATGTACTGGCCGGACGGCCTCTACACGCCCGAGGCACACAAGGGCCTGGCCGACGGCTACGTCTCCGACGAGCGGTTCCGCGCTTACTGCGAGAAGGTGGCCCCGGGTGCCGCGCAGTTCCTGCGCGACGCGATCCACGCGTGCGCGTGATATGCCTAGGGGTCGTGTCCTGGTCCTAATAGGACGTGTGCCCTTTCTTATTCGGTTATCGGTCCTTGTTCTCTTATACCTAGCAAATTGCAAGATATTTACTTTTGCTAGGACATCCTAGTAAAACGAGCTATCGGCGGCACGCCCGGTATAATCGGGGCGTGAGTCCAGCCGAAGGAGACGCGTCATGGACCTCTCGCACATAGACGCCCACCTGCTCTCGCGATCCGGCACCACGAAGGCCCTCCACGAGAAGTGGGGATGGATGGTCTACTGGGTAGGCGGCAGGCAGTTCGCCTGCGAGTTCACTGCCTCTCCCGACGCGAAGCCGCCCTACGCGGGGCGGCACCTGCTGTCGCTCAAGTGCGACCCCGACCGCATCCTGGAGCTGCGCGCCGAGCACCCGGGCGCGGTGCTCCCCGGCTACTACTCCGACGGGCGCACGTGGGTCTCCGTCGACCTTGACGCCGACCTGCCCGAGGGGCTCGTGCTCGACCTCTGCGACATGAGCTACAGCCTCGTCTTCTCCAGGCTGCCCAAGCGCGTGCAGCGGGAGATTTCCGGCGAGTAGCGCTACCTCGCGAGCGCGCGCAGCGCGTCGGCGGCGGCCTGCGACGTGAGATAGAGCTTGAGGCCGATGGGGCTCACCTCGAGTCCCACAACGGGCGACCCCTCATAGGTGGTGACCTCGAGCCCCTTGTACTCCTCGAGGTCGTCGGCGCTCTGCCCGAGCTTCTGCGTCTCCGGCTCCCACAGCTCGAAGACGTACTCTGCGTCGGCGTCCGGCTCCTCGGCTAGGCCGCTCTCCTCGGAGAATGGCTCGAAGGTGTTCTCGATCTCCGTCTGGTCGGTCACCTCGCGAATGATCTCGCCGGTCTGGGCGTCCCTCACGACGAGGCGGCAGACCTTGCCCCAATCGACGTCCGAGAGCGTGTCGGCAAGCTCCTGCGCCTGCGAGGCGAAGTCCTCCGCCTGGTCGGCGACGTCGTCGAGGCCGGGCAGCCCGAAGCACCCCGTGAGGGGCAGCGCGATGCTCGCAGCGAGCAGGGCGGAGATGACTGTGCGGACTCTCATGAATCTCCCCTCGACGTTCTTCTCGCTCATTCTATTCCCCAACTCGGGGCTCTGTTGCGTCAAACCTTGAGCGACTGCAGGTACGCCTTCTGCTCAGGCGCGATGCGGCGGCTCTCGCGCGCCTTCTGGAGCGCCTTGTTGTGCGTCCATACGTCGAGGGCGATAGGCCGCCGCTCGAAGAGGGGAAGGGTCGCCTCGGGCTGCTTTATCAGAGCAAACGAGAAGTACCAGGCGCGCGCCATGTTGACGTAGTACTCGGGGCGATTGATGCCGGCGACAAGGGCGAGGTGCTCCGGCTCGAAGGCGTCGTCCAGGAAGAGCGTCATGAGCTGGACCACCCCAAAGCGCACCGTATACTCCGGTTCGTCAGCGACCCAGCCGTGGATGCGCTCGAGCACCGCCGGCAGGTCATGCTTGAAGGCGGGGACGCGGATGAGGTCGCAAGTTGCCCAGTTGTCAACGAAGGGGAGGAAGGCGTCGAGCAGCTCGAACGCCTCCGCGGGCGTCTTTGCCATCCGGCCGATGAGCTCGCCGTGCAGGTTGTTCTCGTCGTAGGTCTCGTGCGGGAGCACCGCGAGGAAGGCGCGCGTCTCAGCTGGCTGTTCGCGTGCGAGCCTGCGGGCGTAGTCGCGCAGTGCCGGCGTGCGCACGCCGAGGATGCGCGCGGGGTCGACGGTCGGCACGAGCTTCGCTTGGAAGTCCCGATATGCGGGGTCGGCAAGCGCCTCGAGCTCGCGCCGGATGCGGGAGAACGTATTATCCACGAGTACGAACCTCTTCGACGTTATTCTTGACACGAACAAATGTTCTGATACACTGAATATATCACACATGGAGACAGCGCGTTAGGAACTCTCGTCAGTTTTGCTTCCGTAGTTTGCGATTAGCGGAAGTGAATTTGAATTCACTTCCTCTAATCGAGGTTACGAGAAGTAAAATGGAACCTACGACACGTCTGAACGGGGGTGGGGGACATGCTGTCGGCAGTCGGCTACGAGGAACTTCCTTGGTATATCGACCCGAACGAGAGGGACCTCATCCCCCGAAGTGCTCGCAGGAGGATATCGACGACCTACCAGGCGTCCATTCCAGCCTCCATTGCCAACCTCAGCCCAGCTGTCCCGGAGGCCATCTCCGCACGCATTGACGACCTGCTGATGAGGCTTGCTCGTTTCGACGAGGCGCAGGCTGCGCGTGGCTACGACCTGCCGGCTCTCCTGCTGCGAAGCGAGTCCGCAGCGAGTTCACAGATCGAGCATCTCACCTCGAGCGTCCGCAATGTCGCCCTTGCCGAGCTCTCGAATGACGCCCCAGCTAACGCGCGCATCGTTCAGGGTAACGTCGCGGCCATGCGTGAGGCGCTCAGGCTGCCGCCGGATATCTCGATCGCGCAGATCGAGGCCATCCATCGCTCCCTGATTGAGCCAACGGGCGCGTCGTTCGGAGGGGAGCTGCGCGACGAGCAGGTGTGGGTCGGCGGGACGGCATACAGCCCGCATGGGGCGCTCTTCGTTCCGCCCGTCCCAAGCCGCATCAAAGGCTGCCTTGAGGACCTTGTCGCCTTTGTCGGCAGGGACGACGTCAGTCCCATTGCCAAGGCGGCGATCGCCCACGCTCAGTTCGAGACCATCCATCCCTTCATCGACGGAAACGGACGCACGGGCAGGGTCCTTCTCCACCGCATCCTCAGGAACGAGGGCGTGCTCACGCGCACCACACTCCCCGTCTCCGCAGGCCTCCTCCATGACGTCGATGCCTACATGGAGGCGATCGAGGCCTATCAGGGCGGTGACTACCTGCCCATAGTGGAGAGCGTGTTGAATGCGCTCGAGCTCGCCCTCGTCATCGGCAGACGTGTCTCCGGTCTCATTGACGACGTGATGGAAGACTGGAGGTCCGTCATTTCCGAGCGCGTCGGGTCGGCCATCTGGCGCCTTCCGCCGCTGCTGGCAGAGCAGCCTGTAGTTACCATCGCATATGTCGCGGAGCACCTGGCAATCACTCCGCGTGCCGCTTCGACCCTGGTAGCGAGAGCGAGCGAGTATGGGATGCTACGCCCCCTGGGGTCGCGTCGGCGCGGTGACTTCTACCAGAGCGACGAGCTCATCGACGTCCTTGAGGAGATATCGAGCATGTCGGGCATTCGTCGCATGCTCGCGCGGTGATTGGTCACTCGGCGTGACGGGTGGAGCCGCCCGCCTCGGGCCCTTAAGCAAACGTTAGGAACTGCCGCGTTCTTCTCGCGTATCCTTGTGGCCGATACGAGGGGAGGGACGCATGGGCGCACGCGTGCTGGTGGTGGACGACGAGCCGGAGATCTGCGAGCTCGTTCGCGTCTACCTCGAGGCAGAGGGCTTCGATGTGGAGATGCTCGGCGACGGAGCAGCGGCGATCGCTCGCGTGACGGATGACGGCGCGCCAGCGCTCGACCTTGCGATCCTCGACGTCATGCTGCCCGGCGCGAGCGGCCTCGAGGTCTGCCGCGCCATCCGCGAGCGCCGCAGCTACCCGGTGATCATGCTCACGGCACGCGGCGAGCAGGCGGACAAGATTGCCGGCCTCACCCTGGGCGCGGACGACTACGTGGTGAAGCCGTTCCTGCCGCTCGAGCTCGTGGCGCGCGTGAAGGCGCAGCTCAGGCGCTACACCACCTACAACGCGGCGGGCGGGGCACATGGCGAGAAGGACGGCGTCATTGCGTGTCGTGGCCTCGTGCTCGACGTGCCGGCCCACGAGGCCACCCTGAACGAGCGCCCGCTCGCCCTCACGCCGACGGAGTTCTCCCTGTTGCGGATCCTACTCGAGGCGGACGGCGCGGTCGTCTCCGCGCGCGAGCTCTACCAGCGCATCTTTGGCGACGAGTACTACGAGCGCGGCTCGGGCTCCATCACGGTGCATGTGCGGCACCTGCGCGAGAAGATGGGCGACTCCTTCGAGGACCCGCGCTACATCAGGACCGTCTGGGGATTGGGGTACAAGATTGAGCGCTAGCGAGAAGAACGGCGGGGCGCGGCCAATCGTCCTGACCGTCGCGATGGTGGCGGGCGCGATTCTGGTCGCATCGGCGGCGTTCAGCACGGTCTTCGGCTTTGTGGACAAGGCCTGGAACGGCTCGTTCATGGACTGGCTGGCCCCGCAGATCCTGAACGTCAACAACCTGAACGAATTCGGCCTCTGGCCGGAGATGGTGCTGGACGTTTCCGGCACCAAGTACTTCTTCATGCAGCTGGGCATCTGCGGCATCGTGCTTCTCGCCGTGGGCTGCGCGGTGGCGGCCGTCCTCTCCGCCCGTCGCGCGCGCCGCGAGGAGCGCGCCCGTGCCGCAGAGCAGCTGCGCGTCTTTCTCGCCCACGACCTGGAGGCCCATGAGGCGTTCCCGCCCGGTTGGGAGGAGCTCGCGCTCGTCGCCGCCGACGCCAAGCGCGCCGCCGCGGAGCGGGAGCGCCAGCTCGCCGACGAGTCCGCGCGCAGGAGCGACCTCGTGACCTACCTCGCGCACGACCTCAAGACGCCGCTCACCTCGGTGATCGGCTACCTCTCGCTCCTGGACGAGGTGCCGGACATGCCCGAGGCACAGCGCGTCCGCTACACGGGCGTCGCGCTCGACAAGGCGTGCCGGCTCGAGCGCCTGGTGAACGAGTTCTTTGACATCACGCGCTACAGCCTCACGAACATCGAGCTCGAGCTCGCGCCCGTGGACCTCGCCGGGCTTCTCGTCCAGCTTGCCGACGAGTTCTATCCGGCGCTTGCTGCCCACGGCAACGTGGCGCGGGTGACGGTGGCGGGCACGGTGCGGACCGTCGAGCGGCCGGGCGAGCCGCTCGTGGTCACGGCCGACGCGGCCCGCCTCGCGCGCGTCTTTGGCAACCTGCTGCGCAACGCGATCGCCTACAGCGACGAGGGGACGCCCGTGGAGATCGGGGCGACGGCCGGGGAGGGGAGCGTCGTCGTCACCGTGTCCGACACGGGCGCGACCATCCCCTCGCACAAGCTCCGCGCGATCTTCGACCGCTTCTTCCGGCTGGACGGGTCCCGTGGGAGCGCCACCGGCGGCGCCGGCCTCGGCCTTGCCATCGCGCGCGAGATCGTGGAGCTGCACGGCGGAACCATCTCCGCAGCCAGTGAGAACGGCCGCACCACCTTCGCCGTCGAGCTGCCCGCGTGAGACAAAGAGACAAAGGGGACAGGTTCATTTGTCTCATTCATTTTCAAATGAGACAAATGAACCTGTCCCCTTTGTCTCACGAGAAGGCCCAGAGGTTCAGGCACTGGCCGAGCACGCGCTCGAGGTCCCAAGGGCGGGCGCTGCGCTCAGCGCTGTTGGGGTCGTGCACGACGACCTCGCCGTCCTCGGTCAGACCTGCGAGCACGATGAAGTGGCCCGTGGTGGTGAAGTCTCCCGGGCCCACGCTGCAGATGACGGGCTTCCCAGCGAGAAGTGCCTCGCGTACGGCGGCCGCGCTGGCGGGCAGCTCCTCGGAGGCGAGACCCAGCTCAGCCGCCCCGTCGCTCATGAGGGCCCACGCCGTCATCCCGTCAGTCGTGTAGCCGCCGCGCTCCGAGAAGTCCGCCATGGCGGCGGGGTCGAGGTCGTCGCGCCCGGTGAGTGCGACGTAGACCATCGCGAGGCACGTGGGGCCGCACCCGTTCTTCTCGACGGTTCCGTCGGCATAGGGGTGGCTCGCCCACTGCGGGTCGGTCTGATACAGGAAAGGGACTTCACCGGCGCGCCACTCCGAGCGGGGCGTGGAGTGTGCCGGCTGCGCTGTCCCATGAGCCGTCGAGGCGACAACGAACCAGGCGACGACAGCGACCGCGACCACCAGCGCCCCGACGGCCCCGAGGACAAACGGTACCCGCCGAGCCCTTCTGCGGTTGATGTACCTGCGCGGCGCCACACGAATCGTGCCCATGCTTCCCCCTTCGACTTGGATTGCCCAAGCCTAGGGGCGCCTGCCATAACGGCGCATGAACCGACTGCTAATACTTCCCTAAGGCGCCGAGGTTCTTCTCGCCACGCGTCTACGCGCTTGGGGTCGCCTCGGCTGCCATCTCGAGCGCGCGGGTGACGAAGCTGATCTTCCGCTCGTACGAGCTGCCGTCGCCCGCGCGTACGGAGACCTCGGCGACGGCGATCTGGTCGTCCTCGCTCGGCTCGGTGCCGCCCATGAGGGTGGTCCACTCCACGGAGACGTCATCGGCGGAGAGCCTGCCGTCGCACTCGATCTCGTAGCTCACCGGCTCGAAGAACCCGGAGTTGGACTCGGCGGAGACCGTCGCCGTGCCCGGTGCGGCCTGCGTCACCCGCACGGTGTAGTAGACGACGTCCTCCTCCGAGCTCACGTACTCCTCGTTGGGCGAGACCGTCTCCTCGAAGACGACCGCGCCCGCGGGAGTGGCCCCGCAGCCTGGAAGGGCGAGCGAGCACGCCAGGAAGAGCGCGGTCGCCACCGTCCTCAGTCTCATCATGGGAGTCCCCCCCCCTCGTCGCATGCCTACAGTCTAGCCGCCCTCCTGCCCCGCGCCCGGTCCGCCCCGCTTCTCCATATGGCGCACATGTGTTCGTATTGAGAATTTTGCACGCCGTGTAGCTGCGGAAACAAAACGCGCCGCAGCTCGCGCGTCTGGCGCGAGGCGCAATCCCGTCCGCGGCTTCGGCTATCCTAGGTGACGAGAAAAACGCGCCCCCCATACCCCGGAGCACCCATGGCCTTCGTTCACCTCCACAACCACTCGGACTTCTCGATCCTGGACGCCGCCACGCGCGTCTCGGACATGGTCAAGCGCGCCGTCGACCTCGGCATGCCGGCGCTCGCCCTCACCGACCACGGCTACATGTTCGGCGTGCCCGACTTCGACATGGAGTGCCGCCGCTACAACGACGACCAGAAGGACATGCACCAGTGGAAGCACGACCTCGAGTGCTTCCAGAAGGGCTGGGAGCTCGAGGAGCCCGAGGCGGACGCACCGGACGCCGCGCCGCACGACCGCGTCCACGCGCAGTGGGCCTCCGACGTGCGCATCTGGGAGGAGACCCACGACCTCGAGGCCGTGCGCGCCAACCGCCCGAGCCTGCTGATCAAGCCGATCTTCGGCTGCGAGGCCTACTTCATCACGGACGACTGCATCGAGAAGGGCACGCGGCAGCACCGCTACCACCTGATCCTTCTCGCCAAGAACGAGACCGGCTACGTCAACCTCATGAAGATGATGAGCGAGGCGGCCTCCGGCGACATGTTCTACTACTACCCGCGCACCACCCTCGACATGCTGCGCCGCTACCACGAGGGCATCATCTGCACCTCGGCCTGCGTCTCGGGCATCATCCCGCGCATGTACTTCGACGGCCGCCCGGACGAGGCGCGCCGCTGGGCGCTCGCCTACCAGGAGATCTTCGGGGACGACTTCTACCTCGAGGTCCAGGACCACGGCCTCTCGGACCCCAACTGGGGCGGCTTCACCGACCGCACGCTCTCCGAGCAGATCGTGAAGCTCGGCCGCGAGCTCGGCATCAAGGTCGTTGCCACCAACGACAACCACTACCTCACGCGCGAAGACGCCCCTACCCAGGACGTCCTCTCCTGCATCGGCACCGCCTCGCGCCTGGACGACACCAACCGCAAGCAGATGACCGGCACCGAGTTCTACATCAAGAGCGAGGAGGAGATGCGCGAGCTCTTCTCGTGGTGCCCGGAGGTCGTCGACAACACGCTCGAGGTGGCCGACAAGTGCAACTACGAGCTCGACTGGTCGCACATGTACCTCCCCAAGTTCCCGGACCTGCGCGAGGGCGAGACCTCCGAGCAGCGCTTCAGGCAGGAGTGCGAGGAGGGCCTCGCGCGCCGCTACGGCGAGAACTGGCGCGAGCTCACCGTGGGCGGGGAGAACGTCAAGGAGCGCTTCGAGTACGAGTACAAGGTCATCTGCGAGAAGGGCTTCGCGGACTACTTCCTCATCGTGCAGGAGTACGTGCGCTGGGCCAAGCGCAACGGCATCGGCGTCGGCCCCGGCCGCGGCTCGGCCGCGGGCGCCATCGTGGCCTACGCCATGGACATCACCACCTTCGACCCGCTCGACAACGGCCTCATGTTCGAGCGCTTCCTCTCGCCGGAGCGCTCGGAGATGCCGGATATCGACATGGACTTCGACGATGAGCGTCGCCTCGAGGTCGTCGAGCACGTTCGCCAGCTCTACGGCCCCGAGCGCGTCTGCCACGTCATCACCTACTCCACGATCAAGGCCAAGCAGGCGATCAACGACGCCGCGCGCGTCCTCGGCTTCCCCGTGTGGCAGGCCCAGAAGCTCTCCAAGATGCTCAACAACGACCCCAAGCTCACGCTCGGCGCGGCCCTGCACAAGTCCGAGAAGCACCCGGACCAGTACTCGCCGGACTTCGAGGCCGCCTACACGGACGACGCCGACTCCCGCCGCATCATCGACGCCGCCCTCTCCATCGAGGGCCTGCACCGCGGCGAGGGCGTCCACGCCTGCGCCGTCCTCATCACGCCCACCCCGGTGAACGACCATGTGCCCACGAAGGTGGACACCAAGGGCGGCGTGGAGATCACGCAGTACGAGGGCCACTCCGTGGCGGACATGGGCCTGCTCAAGATGGACTTCCTGGGCCTGCGCACCCTCACGGTCATCTCAAAGGCGCTCGCCAACATCAAGGCCAACTACGGCATCGACATCAACGTGGACGAGATTCCCTTTGACGACCCGGAGATCTACAAGCTCATGCGCGAGGGCCGCACGGCGGGCGTCTTCCAGATCGAGTCCGCGGGCATGACCTCCACGATCAAGAACATGCGCCCCACCGAGTACAAGCAGGTGGTCGCCCTCATCGCCCTCTACCGCCCGGGCCCGCTCGGCGCCGGCATGGTCACGAGCTACATCAACCGCATGAACGGGCGCGAGGAGGCCGTCTCCTACGACCCGCGCCTGGACGACATCCTCTCCGAGACCTACGGCACGATGGTCTACCAGGAGCAGGTCATGAGGATCTCGATGAAGATGTCGGGCTTCTCGGCCGGCGAGTCGGACTCCCGCATCCGCAAGCCCGTGGCCAAGAAGAAGATCAAGCTGCTCACCTCAACCGTGTTCCACTGGGACGACGGCAAGGACGAGACCACCTACGACCACTGGATGAACGGCGCCGTCAAGAACGGCTACAAGAAGGAGATCGCCCAGAAGATCTGGGACGACGTCCTCGAGTTCGCGTCCTACGCGTTCAACAAGAGCCACTCGGCCGGCTACGCCATCCTCGTCATGCAGACGGCCTGGCTCAAGGCTCACTACCCCAAGGAGTACATGGCCTCGGTCCTCACGTCCTACATGGGCAAGACCGAGAAGATTGCGCACTACGTCACCGCCTACCGCCACGAGGGCATCGCCATCCTGCCGCCGGACATCAACGAGTCCGGTCGCGACTTCACGGCCACGAGCGAGGGCGTGCGCTTCGGCTTTGCCGGCATCCGCGGCGTGGGCGAGGGCGTGGGCGAGGCCATCATGGAGGAGCGCGAGAAGAACGGCCCGTTCGCGACCCTGCACGACTTCGTGGACCGCATGGACTCCGCCCAGGCCAACCGCCGCGTGGTCGAGGCGCTGATCTGCTCCGGCGCGTTCGACGCCACGGGCTACACCCGCATGGAGCTCATGCGCTTCGTGGACAAGGCCAACCCCGAGAACATCATCGACGCCGCGGCGCGCCGGCAGAAGGAGCGCGCCACGGGCCAGACCTCGCTCTTCGACCTCTTTGGCAGCGTGGAGGGCTCCGGCTTCGAGAACACCGTGCCGCCCTCAGACGGCGTGGAGTGGGACCGCACGATCAAGCTCGCCAAGGAGCACGAGGTGCTCGGCCTCTACGTCTCCGACCACCCCCTGCGCCCGTACGAGTACGCGCTCGCCAAGAGCCGCGACTACACGATCGCGGACATCGAGGTGGCCGAGGAGGCGGTCGACGCCACGGGCGCCGTCCACGAGCGCTTCAAGGTGCCCGAGGGCAAGGTGATCCGGCTGGCCGGCATGGTCTCGGCCCTGCAGAAGAAGACCACCAAGAACGGCGACTCCATGGCCATCGTCACGCTCGAGGACATGGAGGGCGAGGTCACGCTCGTGGTCTTCCCCAAGCTCTACAAGAAGTGCGCCGCCACGCTCGCCGGCGAGGTGGACGCCGAGACGGGCGCGAGCGTGGGCAACGTGTTCGTGCGCGTGGAGGGCAAGCTCGAGCGCTCGGACCGCGGCAACCAGATCATCTGCATGGCCGTGGAGCCGCTCATCCTGGACGAGAAGAGCAACCGCCCCAAGGTCCTCGAGGTGAACATCCCCGCCAGTCTGCTCACGCGGCCCTACATGGACAGCCTGGGCGAGGTGCTCGGGCGCTACCCCGGCCTGGACCACGTGGAGCTGCGCGTGGAGGCAACCTCCGGCGACGTCATGCGCATGGAGCTGCCCTGCCGGATCGACGCGCGCAACATGGTCCTCATCGCCGAGATGACCGACCTGGTGGGCCGTCAGGGCAAGGTGCTCGTGGCGTAGGCGGCTGCCGGGCCTCCGCCGGGCATCGCGTCGTCTCGTCGGGTGACAGGTTTTGCTCTCCGCGGCGCCTGCGACGTCCGTGCGGACCGCAGAACCTGTCACTCGGGTCAGCCAGGACGGGGCCGCGGCGGGGCTACGCGCGCAGGTCGCGCAGCCAGGCGAGGTAGGCGGCGGCGCTGGCCTCGAGCTCGTCGTCGGTGAGGGCGCCCTCGGTGCCGAAGAGCGTGAACGGCTCGGCCACGCAGGTCGCGCCCACGTAGTTGGCCGTCGCGCGGAAGGGGATGATCACCTCGGCGGGCGTGAAGCCCACGGTGCCCTCGCGACGGTAGTTGGCCTCGATGTCGCCGGCGCACATGGCCACCGCAAAGCGCTTGCCCGCGAGCATGCGCCCGGGCTCGCCCGGTTCCGCCGCCTCACCGCCGTAGGCCCAGCCGAGGCCGTAGACCTCGTCGGTCCAGGTGCGCAGCAGCGCCGGCGCGCTGTACCAGTAGACCGGGAACTGGAAGACGATCGTTCCGTGGGCGGCGAGGAAGGCGCGCTCGGCCTCCGCGTCCTTCTCGCCGAGCGTGCCGGAGGGGTAGAGCGCGTAGAGGTCGCGCACGACGAACTCGTCCGGATGGGCGGCGAGCTCGCGGGCCCAGCGGCGGTTCACGCGGCTCGAGCCGGAGAGGTCAGGGTGGGCTACGATCACGAGCGTGCGCGGGTCTGCGGTCATGGGTCCTCCTCGGGGGGCATGTGGGCGTTCGGTATCGTTTTACCACCTCCGGCCCCCGCCCGCCCTTCTCGGCTTAGGGCCGCCTCCGGACGGGTACGAGAGAGGCAACGGGCGCAGACGGCGCCCGACCCATGAGAGAGGACACATCATGGCCGAGGTCAAGTTCTACCGCTGCAACCACTGCGGCAACATCGTGGCCGTCGTGAGGGACGGGGGCGTCACGCCGAGCTGCTGCGGCGAGCCCATGGAGCTGCTCGTCGCGGGCTCCACCGACGCCGCCACCGAGAAGCACGTTCCCGTCGTCGCCAAGGACGGCAACCATATCGTGGTCTCCGTGGGCGAGGTTGCCCACCCCATGACCGAGGAGCACTACATCGAGTGGATCGCGCTCGTGACGGACGGAAAGCTCTGCCTCAAGCACCTGGCGCCCGGCGACGAGCCCAAGACCAAGTTCGGCGCCTGCTGCTCCGAGGGCGGCACGGTCTACGCCTACTGCAACCTGCACGGCCTCTGGAAGGCCGACGTCTAGGCTCGGCGACCATCGGACTCGGCGGGGCCCCGGCGACGGGGCCCCTTTCGTGCGCGGCGGTGCTCGGCCCTCCATCCCGTCTTCCGCCCGCCCTTTCATTTGTGCACGAGTTAGGGAGACGCACGGCCCCGTGGACCTTCTCGCCACCTGCGCAAACGTAACTCGATGGGGACTGGGAGCATAGCTAACTCGTGCACAACGTGAAGAGGGCGTGGGGTGGCCGGCCCGCGCGGCGCCAGGCGAGAAGGACGTGGGCCCGCGCCGCTGTGAGACAATGGGCGCAGTCGAGAAGAACGAGGGGGACCACATGAGAATCGGCATCGCGCAGCTCTCCACGCGGGCGGGCGACTTCGAGGCCACCGCGCGAAGCATGGCCGACTATTCGCGCCGGGCGGCCGAGCAGGGCGTCGACCTGCTGGTGTACCCCGCCGCGACGCTCTGCGGGCTCACGCCCGTCCTGGGCGCGGAGCGCGAGGGCCTCCTGCTCGACCTCATCGAGTGCCTCTCCGGACTCATGGACGAGCTCGCCTGCCCCTGTCTCGTGCCGGTTCTCGTGGACCTCGACGGGGAGCCGCTCCCCGACGCGCTGCTGATCGACGGCGGCGAGGTCCGCCCGGTCCGCCTCGCCGCCCGCCTCGAGTCGCTCGCCTCGGGGTCGCCGGCGGGGGAGGAGGCCACCTCCGACGCCCTCCCGGAGATCCCCTTCCGCGGCGCCCGCCTCGGCGTCGCGTTCACCTACGACGACCTCGACGTCTACGACGACTATGCGTACGACGTGGACGTGATCGTGTTCCTCTCGCCGTACGGCTTTGCCGTGGACGACCCGTCGAGCGCCCTCGGGAGCTCGCTCGCGGAGGGACGCTTCCCCGCCGACGCGCGCGCGACGGGGGCGTGGGTCGTGGGCGTGGGCTCGCTCGGCTGCTACGACACGCAGCTCTGCTGCGGCTCGAGCTTCGTGCTGGCGCCGTGGGGGGAGCTCGCCGCGAGCGCCCCCTCGCTCGAGGAGGCGCTGCTCGTCTGCGACGTCGACCCCTCGGCGGAGGGCCCCCTGTCTAACCCGGTCACGCCCGAGGTCTACGACCCGTCGCTTCTGACCTGGGGCGCCCTCGGGATGGGCCTCTCCTCGCTCGTGGGGGAGCTCGGCTCCCCCTCGGCCTGCGTCGCTCTGGACGGCTCCCTGCCCTCCCTGCTCGCGGCGGTGCTCGCCGTCGACGCCCTCGGGCCGACCAACGTGCGCGCCGTCGTCGCGCGGGGCGGCCCCGCCGACGCGGGCCGCGCGGGCGACGTGGTGCGCGCGCTGCGCCTTCCCGACGAGAACGTCACCATCGCGGACGTCGCGTCCGCGCCCGACGCCGACTCCGCCTCCGACCTCCTGCAGCTCCGCCTGGCGGCCGTCGCGCGCGAGAGCGGCGCCGTCGCCCTCGGCTCGCTGGACAAGACGGGCCGCGCCCTCGAGCCGGCGACCCTCTCCGCGGCGGCCCTCCAGCCGTTCGCGGACCTCTACCGCTCCGACCTTCTCGCCCTGGCGCGCATGCGCAACGCGATCTCCCCGGTCCTGCCGGTCGAGGCGCTCGCGGAGGTCCGCGTGCCCGACGTCGTCGCCGGCGAGGGGGACCTGGGCTCCCCCGAGTCCCGTATCGAGTTCGTCGACCTCGTGCTCTCGAGCTACGTGGAGTGGGAGCTGTCCCTGTCCGACATCGTGGCAGAGCGCGGGCACGCCGACGTCGTGCGTGCCGTCGTCGGTCGCCTGAGGGACCTCGAGACGGACCGGCCGGCCCGCGTGCTGGCGCCCACGGTCTCGTCCCGGACGCTCGACGAGGCCCGCGGCCCGGTCTCGCTGGCCTGGCGCGACCGCCCGCGCCCGGACGCCGAGCGCCTGGCGGCCCGCCTCGAGGAGTTCTCCGCGGACGCGCCCGGCGCGACCGAGGCGCCCGAGCCCGCGTCCGAGCGGGAGGGCGCGCACGAGGGCGACATCCTCGACCTTCTCGGCTACCTGCGCGACTTCTCGGCGGGCGGCGGGTTCTCGTCCCTTGACGCGGGAGCGGGGAAGGGTGCGTCCGGCCGTCACGGAGGCCAGGGACAGCCCCCGGCGGCGGACCCCTGGGACGGGCCCTTCTCGGAGAACTAGCGCGCCGGCTCCCGGGAGGACGCCGCCCGGCGCTTGTGCTAGGATAGAACGGACGTTCGAACGGCACGCACAGCGGCAAGGGGAAGCATGGTTATTCTCGGCATAGACCCGGGTCTGGCCCACACGGGCTGGGGCGTCGTGGAGACGCGCGGGTCCGCGTGCCGGGCGCGCGCCTACGGCTGCGTGACCACCACGGCAGGCGAGCCCATCGACGTGCGCCTCGGGCGCATATGTCGCACGCTCTCCGAGGTGATCGAGAAGTACGGCCCCACGGAGCTCGCCATAGAGAGCATCTACTTCGGCGAGAACACCAAGTCCGCCATCGCCACGGCGCAGGCGCGCGGCGCGGCGATCGTGGCGTGCTCCACTGCCGGCCTATCGGTGGGGGAGTACACGCCCATGCAGATCAAGCAGGCGGTCGTGGGCACGGGCGCCGCGGACAAGCACCAGGTCACCTACATGGTCCGCAGCATACTCGCGCTGGACCACGACCCGCGTCCCGACCACGCCGCGGACGCGCTCGCCGCGGCGGTCTGCCACGCCAACGTCACGCGCACGAAGAATCTGGGCCAGGCAAGGAGGGTCCTCACGTGATAGTCCAGCTGACCGGTACGCTTCTGGAGGTCACGCCGTCGCGCGTCGTGCTCGACGCAGGCGGCGTGGGGTTCGAGCTCGGCGTCTCGTCGACGACCGCCGCCTCGCTCCCGCACGCGGGGGAGGCCGGCGTGACCGTGCTCGTGCGCATGATCGTGCGCGAGGACGCGATGGAGCTCTACGGCTTCGCCACGCGGGAGGAGCGCGCCCTCTTCGACCAGCTGCGCGCCATCTCCGGCGTGGGACCCAAGCTCGCGCTCTCGGTCCTCTCCACGTTCTCGCCCGCCGCGCTCGCCCAGGTGGTGCTGGCGCAGGACGCGGCGCGCATGGCGCAGGTGCCCGGCGTGGGCCGCAAGAAGGCCAGCCGCCTGCTCGTCGAGCTCTCGGACGTCTTCTCCAAGAACGCCGAGCTGCGCGGGCTGGTCGGCCTCTCCGGCCCGGACGCCGGGCTTCCGCTCGCGGCGGCACCTGTCTCCGCCGGCGTCGAGGCCGAGGCCGCCGAGGCGCTGCTCTCCATGGGCTTCACCTCCCAGGAGGCAGAGCTCGCCCTCGAGGGGCATGAGGAGGCCGGCGCCGTCACGATCGAGCAGGTGCTCGCCTACGCGCTGCGCCGTCTGGGGAGTGGTCGCTGATGTGGGAGGCAGACGAGAAGGACCTCTTCGCCACGCCCGCGCCCGTCGCGCGCACGGCGGGCCCACGCGACGTCACCGGCGAGCTCACGGCAGACGACCTCGACCAGGACCGCACGCTGCGCCCGCGCACCCTCGACGAGTACATCGGCCAGGAGCGCGTCCGCGAGAACCTGCGCGTGCTCATCCAGGCGGCGCGCGACCGTGGCGAGTCCCTCGACCACGTGATCTTCTCGGGCCCCCCGGGCCTGGGCAAGACCACCCTCGCGGGCATCGTCGCCAACGAGATGGGCGCCAAGATGCACACGACCTCCGGTCCCGCCATCGAGCGCGCCGGCGACCTCGCGGCCATCCTCACCAACCTCGAGGAGGGCGACGTCCTCTTCGTGGACGAGATCCACCGCCTGAACCACCAGATCGAGGAGATCCTCTACCCGGCGATGGAGGACTTCTTCCTGGACATCGTCATCGGCAAGGGCCCCGCGGCGCGCTCCATCCGCATCGACGTGCCGCGCTTCACGCTCGTCGGCGCCACCACGCGCACCGGCCTGCTCACCGGCCCCCTGCGCGACCGCTTCGGCATCTCGTACCGCCTGGACTACTACACGCCCGCCGAGCTCTCGGTCATCGTGAGCCGCTCGGCGAGCATCCTCGGCGTGGGGATAGACGCCCAGGGCGCAGCTGAGATCGCGTCGCGCTCCCGCGGCACCCCGCGCCTCGCCAACCGCCTGCTCAAGCGCGTGCGCGACTACGCCCAGGTCAAGCGCGAAGGGACCATCACCGGCGAGGTGGCGGCCGAGGCGCTCGAGTTCTTCGAGATCGACGCGCTGGGCCTGGACACCATGGACGTGCGGATCCTCACCGCGCTCTGCTCGACCTTCCGCGGGCGTCCGGTCGGGCTCACCACCGTGGCGAGCGCGGTCTCCGAGGACCCCGCCACGCTCGAGGACGTCTACGAGCCGTATCTCCTGCAGTGCGGCCTCATCGTGCGCACCCCGCAGGGGCGCCAGGCCACGCTCGCGGCCTTCGACCACCTGGGCATCGAGCCTCCGGCCGCACGTTAGGGGAGCGCGTCCTTCTCGGCGTCTGACGAGTTGGAAACAACGCGTCGTCCCCCTTTGACGGCCGGTTTTGGTTAGAAACAACGGCTCGTCCCCCTCCGAACGCCTCGGGAAAGGGGGACGAGCCGCTAGTTTTAGCCCGCGTGCCGAGAAGAACGGGGACGAACCGGTGGTTCTGGCCCACAAGAGGCGCGGCGAAGGAGCTACTGGCGGATGCGCGGCTTGAAGCCGGCGGCGAGCAGCGAGGCGATGTCGCTCTCCGTGGCGGAGGAGTAGTCGCCGTAGATCGTGGCCTTGTAGGCGCTCGACATCGTGGCGTAGTCGACGATGAACTGGGGGTCCCAGCCGCAGCGGTCGCCGTGGATGATGGCGGCGGAGAAGACGCTGCCGCAGCTCGAGATGTCGGCGACGGAGACCTGCTGCGTGTCGGAGAGCCAGCATCCCTCGCGCGTGACTATGGCGCCGCGGATCGCGGCGAAGTCATAGCGGTCGACGTTGCGCACGACGATGTAGACCCCGCGCAGCGGGTAGTCCGCGAGCATGCCCTTCGCCCAGCTGAGGCAGTAGTCGAAGACGTCCTCGGTCTCCACCTGCGCGCCCTCGTAGCCGATGATGTCGTCCTCGGAGGCGATGAGCAGGTCCACGTTGGAGAGAAGCGACCCCACCTTGCGCTGCGCGACCTGGCGCGACTTCCACATCGTCTCGCGGTAGTTGAGGTCCATCACCGTCCGGATGCCGCGTCCCTTGCAGGCGGCGAGGCCCTCCTTGCAGGCGGTGTAGAGCTCCTCGGAGATGGCCGGCGCCACGCCCGAGAAGAACAGGACCTCGATGCCGTTGAGCAGGTGGTCCCAGTCGAAGTCGGTGTGCAGGGCGTTGGCCATGGCGGTGCCGGAGCGGTCGTAGGTGACGATGCTGGGGCGGATCGAGAGGCCGCGCTCGGAGAAGTAGATGCCCATGCGGTCGTTCGAGCGGATCACCCGGGAGACGTCCACGCCGTAGCGCGTGAGGGTCATGAGGGCGTTGGTGCCGAGGTGGTTGCTCGCGAGCTTGGTGGCAAAGACCGCGCTCTCGCCCTGCTGCGCGAGGGTGACGGCCACGACGGTCTCCGCGCCGCAGTACGAGATGCTGAGGTTGAGCGCGGAGTCCAACCGCTCGTGGTTCAGGGTTGCGAGCCTCATCAGCGGCTCGCCGAAGCAGAGGATGCTCACCTAGACTCCCATCACTATCACGAGCGCGGTCATGATAACCACGCCGAGAAGAACGGTCAGCGCGTTGGCCATGCCCGCGAGTCCCTCGTCGCCCCCGGCCCAGAGCGTGTAGAGCGGGCCGGTGGAGGCGGCCGGCGCCCAGGCGAGGACGATCACGACCTGGCGCACGATGCCGTCGAAGGGCAGGACGAACAGGGCGGCGGCGGTGAGGAGGGCGGAGCAGGCCAGACGCCATCCGAGCAGGCGCGCGAGCTCGACCGCCTTCCTCCCGTCAACGCTGAACCTTATCATAAGTCCAATCATGAACATCGAAAGGAACGCGTTGGCGTCGGCTATCGGGCTGATGAGGGTGATGACCTGCTCGGGCAGGCGCGCGCCGGCGAGCCCCATCGCGATGAGCACGACGTAGCAGTCAAACGGGACGGACGAGAAGAGCGTGCGCGCGAAGACCCTCAGGCGGTCGCTGAGACGGTCGTGGTTGGTCCCGAGCACGAGCGAGCGTATGAGCGCCCAGGTGCCGCCCGTTCCCATGAGGGAGTTGCCGGCGTCGAACAGGCAGGTGGCGACGACGCCGGCGGCGGGGAAGAACGCCTGGACGAAGGAGAGGGCGAAGCACCCGATGTTGAGTCCGCAGACGTTGGCCTGCTGGAAGATGCGCTCCTCGAGGGGACGCGAGCGGTAGACGACGTAGGAGGCGAAGAACGGGATCACGTTGGCGAGGAAGCCGACGACGATGAGCCCGAGCAGCTCCGGACGGAGCTCGGCTGACTGGAAGGCACGCACGATGGCGCAGGGGAGCGTGAGGTTGAAGACGATGCGCGAGATGAGGCGGTCGGCGCCCTGGCCGAACTTGCCGCTGCGCGCCGCCGCGATGCCGACGAGGATGATGAAGACGAACGAGGAGACCTTGATGATGACGTCGAGCATGCGGCCGATCTCTCCTAGGGCTTAGTACTTGGGCTTTCTGACCTTCGAGACCTTCTCGGGGTGGAACCGGCGCACCGCGGCGAGGCCGTCGGCAGCAGTGTAGCGCTCGGTCGCCTTCTTGAACTGGATCCTGATCGGGGCGAAGCCGGCGTCGAGGTTTGCCTGCGCGAGGCGCCGCTGCCCGCGCCGCAGGCGCGCGGACCAGCTGACGTAGTCCGTCGGGGTGGCGCAGAGATAGGTGTCGTCCTTGAGCTTGAGCAGATGGACGTCCTCGACCTCCTCCCAGGCGATGAACCCGGGCGCCATGCCGCCGGTGTTGTCGGTGATGCCGTGCTCGTCGATGACGATCGCGTTGCGCCTGAGATAGATCTTGCGGACGTTTGAGACGAGAATCCAGATGGAGAAGGGTATCCCAAGGCCACTGAGCGCGACGCGCATGAATATCGGGTTGTCGGCATGGGGAAGCGGCTGAGTGAGCGCAAGTATGCCTGCGAGAAGCAGACACGCGCCCATGAAGGTATATATGGCGGGCAGCAAAACCTTGGCTCGAATGACGAGTGCCTCGCCGGACGTCTGCTTGGACACGGCCCCTCCTGTCCGCGCCGTGACTTACGGCGCTCCTCGACTAGCGTAATTATGTAGGAAATGTGTCGCAGTTCCGTATAGCTGTCAATACTTCACAAGAATCCTGTAAATAAGCGAACAAATAAACGAACATGATATGTAGAAGATATGAATAGTGCCCCAAATAGCGCATTACGCCTTCCGAATACTGTGGAGGAAATATGATTGACGCACAGAGACCTCCAATACGAGTAGAAGCCCGAGGTTGGGGCCAGGAGGGTCAAGCGAATCGGGTCGCAAATCACATGTGAGAGGAGGGGAAATGGCAGAGAAGAAGTACATCGTCGGCGTCACTGCGTGCCAGATTGGCATCGCGCACACGTTCATGGCCGCCGAGTCCCTGACCAAGGCAATCGAGGCTGCTGGCTGCGAGGCCAAGATCGAGACCCAGGGCGCCACGGGTATGGAGAACGTGATCACCGACGAGGATCTTGCTCGTGCGGATGCGGCAATCATCGCAGCCGACATCAAGATCAAGAACCCTGAGCGCTTTGATCCCATTCCGACGCTCAGCTGCAGGACGAAAGAGGTCATGACGGTTGAGACGGCCGCCGGGGTCGTGGAAGAAGTATTGGAGGCAATTAGCTAATGGCTGAGATTAAGCGCAAGAACGAGAAGAAGAAGAGCCAGGCCGGAATTGCCTGGGACGCCGTTCTCACGGGCATTTCCTACATGATTCCGTTCATTGTTGGCGGCGGCGTGCTCGAGGGCATCGCCAAGGCCATGGGCGGCTACAACATCGCCGCGGACATGGCTGCCGTGGGTGACTACACCCAGTACACGCTCGCCATGGTCGTGTATGCCATCGGTGCGGCCATCTTCGATGTTTCCGTCCCCATCATTGGTGCCTACATCGGTTGGGCCCTGGCCGACAAGCCCGGCCTCGCTCCCGGCTTCGCCGTGGGCGTCATCTCCAACACGATCAAGGCCGGCTTCCTCGGCGCCGTCATCGGCGGCCTCATTGCCGGCTACATCACCATCTGGCTCAAGGATCTCTCCAAGAAGGTCCCGACGGACGTGTCCTCGGTCTTCCCGATCCTGCTGATCCCGGTGATTTCGACTGGCGTGACGTCGCTCGTCATGTGGTACATCGTCGGCGTGCCTATCAGCTGGATCATGAACATCATCACGGGCGCCCTCACCAACCTCCAGGGCGTCGGTGGCTTTGTCTTCGGCGCCGCGATTGGTGCCGGCATGTCCACCGACCAGGGCGGCCCGATCTCCAAGGCCGTCGCCCTCGTCGCCAACGGCCTCAACGCCGATGGCATCCTCGGGCCTGCTGCCTGCAAGATGTGCGGCGGCATGCAGAACCCGCTCGGCGTCTGCATCGCCCAGATCATCGACCGCTTCACCGGCAAGAAGAAGTTCACCGACAAGGAGCGCTCGACCACGATCTCCGGCCTCGTCCTGGCCTGCTGCTACATCCAGGAGTACGTCATCCCGTTCCTCGTGCAGGACACCTGGCGCTGCCTCGTTCCCTGCCTGATCGGCGGCGCGATCTCCGGCGGCCTCTGCGGCTACTTCGCCCTCGAGTCTGCTGCCGTCCACGGCGGTGTGTTCGTCATTGCCATGATGAGCAACCCGCTCCAGTTCATCCTGTTCTGGTTCGCTGGCGCCATCGTCACCGGAACCCTCTACTTCCTGCTCCGCAAGCCGGTTGACCAGGAGGCCGAGATGGCCGGCAACGGCGTCCTCGACAAGCTGCTTGGCTAGTACCACCACCTGCCATGCGGCGGGGGAGGGGAAAACCTCCCCCGCCCTTTTTCTAAGAATCGGGCCAGACGGCCCGTATGGGAATCGGCTTTAGAAGGAGAGCCCACCATGTACGTCTCCATGAGAGAAATGCTTCAGCACGCCAGCGTCAATCACTATGCCATTCCCGCCCCCAACTGCCCGGACCTCAATATGGTTCGCGCCGCGCTCGCCGCGGCGGAGGCCGAGAAGTCCGCGCTGATCATCGACGTCTCTCCGCGTCAGATCCACATGAACGCGATTCCCGAGGCCTTCGTCCCCATGGTGGAGGCCCTGGCGGAGCCCCTGAACGTCCCCGTGGCCCTGAACCTCGACCACGGCGCCGAGTTCGAGGACATCTGCCGCTGCATCAAGGCTGGTTTCTCGAGCGTCATGTGCGACGCCTCCAGCCTGCCCTTCGAGGAAAACATCCGCCGCGTCCAGCAGGTCGTGGCGTTCGCGCACGCCAACGGTGCGTCCGTCGAGGCCGAGCTCGGCCATGTCGGCCAGGCGGCCGACGGCGATGGCCGCTCCGATGACATGTATACCAAGGTCGACATGGCCGTCGAGTTTGTCGAGCGCACCGGCTGCGACGCGCTCGCTGTGGCCATCGGCACCGCCCATGGCAAGTACCCCGCCGACTACGTCCCCCAGCTCGACTTCGGCCGCCTGGCCGAGATCAAGGAGGCCCTCGGCGAGGACTACCCGCTCGTGCTCCACGGCGGCTCCGGCGCCGGCGACGACAATTTCCGTCGCGCCGTCGAGGGCGGCATCAACAAGATCAACCTCTGGACCGACTACTCGGCCGCCTACGTCGCCGCCCTGCGTGAGTACATGGCCGAGAACGAGCGTCCGGACTACCTCCTGCTCTCCGTCGCCGCCGAGGAGAAGGCCACCGAGTGGCTTGCCCGCTACATGCGCCTCTTCGGCTCCTCGGGCCGCTATCAGTTCGGCGAGGGCAAGATGGAGGAGACGGACTAGACGCCATGACGCGCTTCGTCTTCGCATGCGACTCGTTCAAGGGGACGATCTCGTCGGCACGTGCGGCGAAGCTGCTCGAGGCTGAGGCCCGCGCCGCGTTCGGCGACGTCGAGTGCCTCGGCCTCGGCGTGGCCGACGGCGGCGAGGGCACGGTCGAGGCGGTCGTTGCGGCAACCGGCGGAAGCCTCGTCTCGGCCGAGGTCGAGGGCCCGCTCGGCGATCCCGTCCGGGCCACGTACGGCCTTCTGCCCGGCAACCGCGCCGTCATCGAGATGGCTGCCGCCTCGGGGATAACCCTCGTGTCGCGCGAGGCGCTCGACCCGCTGCGCGCCAGCACCTACGGCACGGGTCAGCTCGTCCTCGACGCCCTCGACCACGGCGCCACCGACGTCTCGCTCGCCATAGGCGGCTCTGCCACCAACGACGGCGGCATGGGCTTCGCCCGCGCCCTGGGCGCGCGCTTCCTCGACGCCGGGGGCGCGGAGCTCCGCGGCTGCGGCGCCGACCTCGAGCGCGTGGCCTCGATCGATCTCTCCGGGCTCGAGGCGCGCCTGCGCGCCGCCCGCTTCCACGTCATGTGCGACGTCGACAACCCCCTGGTCGGCGAGCGCGGGGCCACCTACGTCTTCGGCCCGCAGAAGGGCGCCTCCCCGGAGGTGCTCGAGCGCCTCGAGGCGGGCATGCGCTCCTACGCGACCGTGCTCGAGCGGACCTTCGGCACGCTCGTCGCCCACGAGGGCGGCATGGGCGCGGCCGGAGGCCTCGGCGCGGCCGCCCGCCTGTTCCTCTCCGCCGAGGTCGTCCCCGGCGTCGAGTGGGTGCTCGACCTCGTCGGGCTCGACGACGCCCTCGAGGGCGCCGCGCTGTGCGTGACGGGGGAGGGCCACGCCGACGCGCAGTCCGCCCACGGCAAGGTGATCAGCGGCGTCGCCGCGCGTTGCCGGGCGGCGGGCGTCCCCTGCGTCGCGATCGTCGGCGGCATGGACGCGAACGCCACCGAGCTTCTCGGCTGCGGCGTCGACGCGCTCGTCCCCACCGTCATCGACGCGGCGCCCCTCTCCGACGTGCTCGCTCACGCCGAGGAGAACTTCGTCCTGGCGGCGAGAAGGACCTTCTCGCTGCTGTCGATCGGAAGCCGGTTGGGAGGGGAGCGCTCGTGATCTCGGGCTCCGCGTGCTGGAACCGCGTGCTGCAGCGGGGGATGTCCCCGCGGTCCTTCGGCGGCCGTGCCGTCGTCACCTATGACGACCTTCCCGCCAGCCTCTACCACATGCTGCTCGACACGGCCCGTCGCACCCCCGACGCCACGGCGATCGTGGACGACTGGCACCGCGCCACGAGCTTCTCGGGGCTTCTCGCCCGCGTCGACGAGCTCGCCGCCCACCTCGCCTCCACGGGCGTCTCCCGCGGGGACAACGTGGGCCTGCTCATGCACGCCGACCTCGAGTTCGCCGTCACGCTCTACGCGATCTCCAAGCTCGGTGCCGTGTGCGTCCCCATCCCAACCAAGTACCGCGAGCCCGAGGTGCTCTCGCTCGTGCGCGCCGCCGACCTGTCCGCGCTCGTGGCGGGCGAGGAGTTCGGGTCCTGGGCCCCCTCGTTCGAGGGTCTGGGCGTCCCCGTGGTGTGGTCGCGCGGCGTCGCGGACGGCTACGGCTTCGCCGGCCTCTCGGGCGAGGGCGTCGACGCCGCGGGCGGGCCCGAGGACCCCGTGATCATGATGTTCACGAGCGGCACCACCTCGGCGGCCAAGGGCGTCGTGCTGCGCAACTACAACGTCTGCCACGCCGCGATGGTCTACGCGCGCCTCATGGGGACCACGCCCGAGGACCGCTGCCTCATACCGATTCCCATCTATCACGTGACCGGGCTCATCGCGCTTCTCGTCCAGTTCGTCTACGTGGGCGCCACGACCTACCTGCACCGCCTCTTCGACGCCCGCCGCGTGCTCACCTGTGTGCGCGACGACGAGATCACCTACCTGCACGGCTCGCCGACCTCCTTCGCCGAGCTCCTGCCCCTGCGCGACGAGTTCCGCGAGCTGCCGAGCGTCCGCGCGATGCTCTCGGGCTCGAGCTACGAGCCGCTTCCGGCCATGCGGGCCTTCCACGAGTGGATGCCCACGGCCACCTTCCAGGTGGTCTACGGCATGACCGAGACCGCCTCGCCGGCCCTGCTCTTCCCGCTCGACTCGCCCACCTCCGTCTACGCCGGCGCCACGGGCAAGCCCGTGCCGGGCGTCGACGCCAAGATCGTGGACGAGTCCGGCGCCGAGGTCGCGCTCGGCGAGACGGGCGAGCTCATGCTCCGCGGCGCCTGCGTCACCGAGGGCTACTACGGGGACGCCGCGCCCGGCCCGGACGCGGAGGGCTGGCTCGCCACCGGCGACATGGCCCGCGCCAACGCCGAGGGCATGGTCTGGGTCGTCGACCGCAAGAAGGACATGATCAACCGCGGCGGCGAGAAGGTCTGGTGCTCCGCGCTCGAGGAGGTCATCTGCGAGCTGCCGTTCGTCTCGGCCTGCTGCGCCGCCGGCATCCCCGACGAGCTCTACGGCGAGGTCCCCGTGGCCGCCGTGGTGCCCGCCCCCGGGACCGCGCCCACCGAGCGGGAGCTCACCGACGCGCTCCGTGGCCGCATCGCCCACTTCAAGATCCCCGTCCACGTGGTCTTCGTGGACGCGATCCCCACCACGCGCGGGGACAAGCCCGACCGCCGCGCGGTCCGCGCCCTCGTGCTCGACTCGCTCAAGACCCCAACGACAGAGGAGAGGTAGCTCATGGCAGCAAACGCGCTCGCTGCAACCTTCGTCACCCCGGAGGAGGTGGCAGCCTCCATCCCGGACGGGGCGACGATCTGCACGATCGGCATGACGCTCGTCTCGGCCTCCGAGTCCAACCTCAAGGCCATCGAGCAGCGCTTCCTCGAGACCGGCCACCCCTGCGGCCTCACGCTGCTGCACTCGTGCGGCCAGTCCGACCGCGCCCGCGGCATCCAGCACCTCGCCCACGAGGGCCTCGTGACGCGCATCATCGGCAGCCACTGGGGCCTCCAGCCGCGCTGGATGGACATGATCGCCAACAACCAGGTCGAGGCCTACTGCCTGCCCCAGGGCCAGATCGCCCAGCTCTACCGCTCCATGGCGTGCGGCCTGCCGGGCAAGATGAGCAAGGTCGGCCTGGGCACCTTCATCGACCCGCGCGTCGAGGGCGGCAAGATGAACGAGCGCACCAAGGGGCTCCCCGACATCTCCGAGGTCATCGAGCTCCACGGCGAGGAGTACATGTTCTACCACGAGGTCCCCATCGACGTGTGCCTGATCCGCGGCACCACCTGCGACGAGATGGGCAACCTCACCACCACCGACGAGGCCATGAAGCTCGAGGTCTTCAACGCGGTGCTCGCCACCAAGCGCTACGGTGGCCAGGTCATCGCCCAGGTGCGCGAGGTCGCCCAGACCGGCACGATCAACCCCAAGGACGTGACCGTCCCCGGCGTGTTCATCGACAAGGTCGTGGTCTGCCCCAACCCGGAGGAGGACCACCGCATGACGTCCTCCATCTACTTCGACCCGTCCTACGTGGGCAAGCTCCGCGTGCCCGCCTCCGCGGTGGAGCCCGCGCCCTTCAACGAGCGCAAGTTCATCGCCCGCCGCGGCTGCAAGGAGCTCTACCCGGGCTGCGTGGTCAACCTCGGCACCGGCATCCCCAACGACATGGTGGGCCGCGTCGTGGCCGAGGAGGGCCTCTCCGACCAGGTGATGATCACCGTGGAGAGCGGCATCTACGGCGGCGTCCAGCTCGGCGGCATCGACTTCGGCATCGGCCAGAACCTGCTCGCCATGGTGAGCCACCCCGAGCAGTTCGACTACTACGACGGCGCGGGCGTCGACGTGACCTACATGGGCATGGGCGAGCTCGACGGCGAGGGCAACGTCAACTCCACCAAGATGGGCCCGCGCTGCGCCGGCGCGGGCGGCTTCGTCGACATCACGCAGAACGCCAAGACGGTCGTCTTCCTCGGAACCTTCACCGCCAAGGGCGCGCGCTACGACTTCTCGGACGGCAAGCTCACCATCCTCCAGGAGGGCGCCATCAAGAAGATGGTCTCCCATGTGGGCCAGCTCTCCTTCAACGGCCCCGCGGCGCGCAGGAAGGGCCAGCGCGTCGTGGTGGTCACGGAGCGCGCGGTCTTCGAGCTCGTTCCCGAGGGCGTCATGCTCACCGAGATCGCCCCGGGCGTCGACCTCCAGACGCAGGTGCTCGACATGATGGACTTCTCGCCCATCGTCTCGCCCGACCTGCGCGAGATGGACGCCGCGCTCTTCCGCACGGACGGCCCGTGCGGCTTCGCCGAGTCGTTCGGCGCGTAAGGCACACCCCAGAAGCAACTGGTCAAGAAGAGAAAGGGAGCAAGCAATGGAGAACGTCAAGGTAGCGGTCATCGGTTCCGGCCTCATGGGAGGTGGCATCGCCCAGGCGTGCGCGCAGGCGGGGCTCACCGTCGTCAACCTCGACATCGCCCAGGAGCCGCTTGACAAGGCCCAGGCGCTCGTCGCCGGCCTCATGCAGAAGAAGGTCGCCAAGGGCAAGATGACCCAGGAGGAGTGCGACGCCGTGCTCGGTCGCCTCTCCTACTCGACTGACTACGCCCAGCTCGCCGGCGCCAAGTTCGTGATCGAGGCCGTCCCCGAGCGCCTCGACCTCAAGCAGGCCACCTTCAAGCAAATCGACGCCAACGCCGACGAGGGTGCCGTCCTTCTCACCAACACCTCCGGCATCGACATCGACGAGATCGCCGCCGCCACGAGCCGCCCCGAGTCCGTCCTGGGCATGCACTTCTTCTATCCCGCGCCCGTCATGAAGCTCGTCGAGATCATCCGCGGCGAGAAGACCTCCGACGAGGCCTACGAGGCCACCCGCGAGCTGGCCGAGGCCATCGGCAAGACCGCCGTGTCCGCCCCCAACACCCCCGGCTTCATCGTCAACCGCATCATCAATCCCTACGAGAACATGGGCGCCTGGCTCGTCTCCGAGGGCGTCTCCCCGGCGGATGTGGACACGGCCATGAAGCTGGCCTGCAACCACCCGATGGGCCCCTGCGAGCTCATGGACTTCTCGGGCATCGACGTGGTCTACGCCTCCCTCATGAACCTCTACGAGGGCTACGACCACGACGACCTCTATCGTCCCGCCCCGATCTTCAAGGAGCTGCTCGATGCCGGCAAGCTGGGCCGCAAGTCCGGCCACGGCTTCTACGACTACGAGTAGCGCCCGGCGAGAAGGACCCCGAACCGCAACCCTCCAGGAAGGAAGAACATGAGCAACCGCACCTTTGACAAGCGCCCCGACGACATCGTCATCGTCTCCGGCGCCCGCACGCCGATCGCCAAGTTCGGCGGCAGCCTCAAGACCGTCTCCGCCATCGACATGGGCGCCCTCGTCGTGGGCGAGGCCGTGAAGCGCGCCGGGATCGAGCCGGCGGCCGTGGACGAGTGCATCATCGGCCAGGTGGGCTCCTGGGGCCCCAACGGCTTCGTCGCCCGCGCCATCAGCCTCAAGGCCGGCCTCCCCAACGAGACCTGCGCCTACTCCGTGAACCGCCAGTGCGGCTCGGGCCTCCAGTCCATCGCCGACGGCATCATGGAGATCCAGACCGGTCAGGCCGAGGTCGTGGTGGCCGGCGGCTCCGAGAGCCTCTCGCAGCTCCCGTACTACGTGACCGATGCCCGCTGGGGCGCCCGCATGGGCCACAAGCAGTTCGAGGACGGCGTGATCGACATCCTCACCTGGCCGCTCGACATGTCCCACAACGGCGTCACCGCCGAGAACGTCGCCAAGAAGTTCAACGTGAGCCGCGAGGAGCAGGACGCCTTCGCCGCCCGCAGCCAGCAGCGCGCCTGCAAGGCCGTCGCCGACGGCGTCTTCGCCGAGGAGATCGTCCCCGTCGAGGTCAAGGGCCGCAAGGGCGCCGTCACCGTCTTCGACACCGACGAGGGCCCGCGCGAGGGCGTGACCGCCGAGAGCCTCGCCAAGCTCCGCCCGTGCTTCGTCACCGACGGGACCGGCAGCGTCACGGCCGGCAACTCCTCCTCCCTGAACGACGCCGCGGCCGCCGTGGTCATCATGACCCGCGCCAAGGCCGAGGAGCTCGGCTGCACCCCGATGGTCGCCATCCGCGGCTTCGCCATCGCCGGCTACGACGCGTCGCTCATGGGCTACTCGCCGTACTTCTCGTCCAAGAAGCTGGCCGAGAAGCTCGAGCTCGACCTCACCGCCATCGACTTCTTCGAGATCAACGAGGCCTTCGCGTCCCAGGCCTACGCCGTGGCCCGCGACCTCGGCCTCGACCAGGAGAAGGTCAACATCTACGGCGGCGGCATCTCCCTCGGCCACCCCATCGGCGCCACCGGCACGGTCCTCGCTATCAAGTGCGCCTACGAGCTCGCCCGCCGTCACCCCGAGAAGCGCGACGCCATGGTCTCCATGTGCATCGGCGGAGGCCAGGGCATCTCGATGTACTTCACCGCGGAGTAGGCGACCCTCCGGGCGGGGGCGGGTCATGCCGCTGCGCTCGGACAGTCCTCGCCGCAAAGGGCGCGGCTGCGGAACTCGCGGTCGGCATGACCCGCCCCCGCGGCAGGCGGCATCCCTCCGCGGTTTTCTCGAACCACAGGCTTCCTTACAGAAAGGATCTTGCTGCAATGGTTAATTTTGAGTATCTCGTCCCGACCAAGGTCGTCTTCGGCAAGGACACCGAGTGCGAGACCGGTCGTCTGATCAAGGAGTGCGGCGGCACCAAGGCACTCATCCACTGGGGCGGCGACTACGTCCGCGACACCGGCCTGCTCGACCGCATCGAGAAGAGCATGGACGAGGCCGGCGTGGGCTACGTCGAGTTCGACGGCGTCGTCCCCAACCCGCGCCTGTCGCTCGTGAAGGAGGGCGTCGAGCTCTGCCGTCGCGAGGGCGTCGACTTCGTCCTCGCCATCGGCGGCGGCTCGGCCATCGACTCCTCCAAGGCCATCGCCTACGGCCTGGCCAACGACTTCGAGCTCGAGGACCTCTTCCTCCACAAGGTGACCACCGACAAGATCGCCAAGCTCGGCGCCGTCTCCACGCTCGCCGGCACCGGCTCCGAGACCTCCAACTCCACCGTCATCGACATCGACACGATGGGCGAGAAGGTCCTCAAGCGCTCCTACAACCACGAGTGCGCGCGCCCGCTCTTCGCGATCATGAACCCCGAGCTCACCTACTCGCTGCCCGCCTTCCAGACGGCCGCCCCGGGCGCCGACATCATGATGCACACGATGGAGCGCTACTTCACCCGCGAGAAGGGCACGCAGCTCATCGACGCCATGTCCGAGGGTCTCATGCGCACCGTGCGCGCCGCCGTTCCGGCCGCCCTGGCCGACCCCACGAGCTACGAGGCGCGCGCCAACCTCATGTGGGCCGGCTCGCTCTCGCACTGCGGCCTCACCGGCACCGGCCTGGTGGGCGACTTCGCGTCCCACGCCATCGGCCAGGAGCTCGGTGCCATGTTCGACATGGCACACGGCGTGAGCCTCACCGCCATCTGGTCCACGTGGGCCAAGTACGTCCTGGACGTGCGCCCGGAGCGCTTCGCCCAGTTCGGCGTCAACGTCTTCGGCGTGGTCAACGACTTCGACGACGTGCGCGCCACGGCGCTGCGCGGCATCGAGGCCTGGGACCAGTGGTGCCACTCGATCGGCATGCCGACCTCGCTCTCCGAGGCGGGCGTGAGCCCCACCGACGAGCAGATCCACGAGATGGCCGTCTCGGCCGTGGAGGCCCGCGGCGGCGACCACGCCGGCGCCTTCATGGAGCTGCACGTCGAGGACATCGAGCAGATCCTCAAGAACGCCCGCTAGACTGCCGCATCCCACCCCCGGGGCGCGCGCCCTCGACCCCGCGCGCCCCACGCAGGCAGGTGCTCCCGGCCCCATCTCGGGAGGGGCCGGGAGCTTTTCTAAGAATCGCTTTGGAGGATGACATGGAAGCTGGTCCGAAGACTGTGGTGCCCGTTGACGTGACGGCTACAGGAAGTGGCAAGCTCGCTCAACCGCATGTACGGTTGACGGGAAAATGCGACCGTTACGTGCTGTCCAACGGCGTGGAGATTCCCTGCCTTGGTTTCGGGACGTACATGGTTCCCAATGACGAACGGGGGGAGCGCGCCATATGCTGTGCGCTCGAGACCGGGTTCCGCCACATTGACACCGCTGCCCAATACGGCAACGAGGACCTGTTGGGGCGCGTCATCGCCGAATCGGGGATACCTCGCGGGGAGCTCTTCCTCACGAGCAAGCTGCGCAACGTCGACCAAGGGTACGAGTCGGCGCTCAAGGCATTCGAGAAGACGTGTCGCGATCTGGGGACGGACTATCTCGACCTCTATCTGATTCATTGGCCCAAGGTCGGAGGTTTCGAGGATGCCTGGCGCGAGCGCGTCTGGGACAGCTGGCGCGCCTTCGAGGAGCTGTATGCCGCCGGCCGCGTGCGTGCCATCGGCGTCTCCAACTTCCTCGTGCACCATCTCGCGGTGCTTCTCGAGCGCGCGAGCGTGGTTCCCCACGTCAACCAGATTGAGCTAAACCCGACCTACCAGCAGCGCGAGACCGTCACATGGTGTCGCGAGCGCGGCATACAGCTCGAGGCGTGGGCCCCGCTCGGGCGGGGGAAGGTCGCGCGTGACCAGCACGTGGTGGAGATGGCCGAGCGTCTGGGCAAGGACGTAGGTCAGATCTGCGTGAGATGGGCTCTCCAGCATGGCTTCGTCACCATGCCCAAGTCGATGCGCGAGGAGCGAATCAGGTCCAACAGCGAGGTCTTTGACTTCGAGCTCTCCGACGAGGACATGACCGCCCTCGACGCCCTCAACACGACGGACAACTACACCTTCCATCCCGATCGCCTGGAGGAGTGGGCGGTTCGCGTCGCTGCCGCGCACGCGGAGTCGGGAGTGTGAGACAGCGCCCATGTCAACGCAGCTTCGTCGTCCTTTAGTGCTGGTGGCGGGGGCGCTCCTGCTCCTGCTCCTGGGACTCATCTATGCGTACTCGGTCCTTCTCGCCCCGCTCAAGGTCGCCTTTGACTGGGACGTCTCCGGGATGACGCTGATATTTGCGCTCTCCATCATCTCGTTTACCGTGGGATGTCTCGTTTCCGGAGAGCTTGAGCGCCGTGGGTTCGATCGGCCGGGTCTCCTCCTGGGGGCAGCTCTTCTGCTTGCAGGATTTATCGGAACCTCGTCGGCGGGCGGTGCGACGAGCCTGCTCTCAACGGTGGCGTTTTACGGTGTGGTGTCGAGCCTGGGTATCGGCGTCGTCTACAACATCGTGATCCCCACGGTAACCGCCTGGTTCCCCGATCGCCCTGGCATGGCGCAGGGCGTTGCCCTCATGGGCTTTGGATGCGGCGGCTTCGTGCTGGGGCCGGTGATGACGCAGCTGTATTCCATGCTTGACTGGCGCCTGGTTCTCGTTGGCACCGGCGTGCTGTTTGCGGCTGCCGTGATGCTGACGGCTCTTGTCGTGCGTCCTCCCACCGCTCGGGAGGGGGCTGCGCTCTCCGGTTTGGCCCCCGACTCCGACCGCGGGGGAGACGGGTCCGCTGGCGGCAATCGGGATGCCGGGCTTGCGGAGATGCTGCGCGACAGGTCGTTCTATCTGCTCTACGCCTTCCTCTTCTTCATGGGGAGCGTGGGGATGGGGGTGACCGGCATAGGGCGTGAGCTGCCCCTGTCACTTGGCGCGGACGACATGACCGCCGCGTTCGTCATAGGCTTCGTCAACATCGGCAGCGGCATCGGGCGCCTGTGCGGGGGCGCCGCGCTCGACCGGCTGGGGCGCGGTCCCGCAATGTTTGCGATGGCGGTGCTTGGCGTCGCCGGCCCGCTTTCGCTTGTGGCGTCGCTCCTCCTGACCTCGCTTCCGCTGCAGACGGTCGCATGTCTCGTTACGGGGATCGGTTGGGGTGCGGCAGTGGTGTCCATGCCCTTCGTGACGCGCACGGAGTGGGGCCAGAGCAACATGGCAGAAAACATGGCTGTCGTGAACACCTACAGCATCTTCGGGTCAGTTGTGGGGTCATGGGGGTCTGGTCTGCTCTCCACCATGCTGGGCTCCTTCGTGCCCGTTCTCTTTGCCATGTGCATCATGGGCCTGGCGAGCGTGTTCGTGGCGGTCATGCTTCGTGCGGGGGCTGCGACAAATGTGTCGTCACGCACGCGAACGGGGCGCACTACGGTAGAATAAGGCCGCGTATTCAAGCGCCTGGGGCGCATATCCGTGATGGAGGAGATTACATGAGCCAGTTCGTCAGCGAGAAGAGCGTCTTCGTCAACCAGAACCTCGAGTCCCGCGAGGCGCTGCTGCGCTTCGTCTCCGACAAGGCCGCCGAGTTCGGCATCACCGACAACGCCGACGCCGTCTACGACGCCTTCATGGCGCGCGAGGCCATGGGCGAGACCGGCATGACCGACGGCTTCGCCGTGCCGCACGCCAAGTCCGACGACATCAAGGAGGCCGCCGTCATCGTGGTCAAGAACGACCGCGCCCTCGAGTGGCCGAGCTTCGACGAGAAGCCCGTCGACGTCGCCATCGCCCTGCTCGTCCCCGGCGGCGAGGCCGGCACCACCCACATCAAGCTCCTCTCCAAGACCGCCGTCCTGCTCATGAAGGACGAGTTCAAGAACCTCGTCCACGGCACCGACGACGCGGCCGCCATCGCCGACGCCATCAACGCGGGCATCGACGAGGAGTAGGTTCGCCCACGCTCGAAGCTTCGGGCCCCGTCGGCACGCCGGCGGGGCCCTCGTCATAGGGAGGCATCATGTTCAAGCAGGCAAGCGACGCGCGCGTGGCCGTGTTCGTGGCACCGGGCCTGGAGGAGATCGAGGGTCTCACGGTGGTGGACCTGCTCTTCCGCGCGGGCATCCCGTGCGACACCGTGGCGATCACGCCCGAGCGGACGGTCACGTCCTCGCACGAGGTGACGATCGTGTGCGACCGCTCCGTCACCGAGCCGGGCTTCTCGTTCGACGACTACGACATGCTGGTGCTGCCCGGCGGCATCCCCGGCACGCCCAACCTGCGCGCGTGCGAGCCGCTCTGCTCGGCGCTGGCCGAGTTCTCCGCCGCCGGCCGCCCCCTTGCCGCGATCTGCGCCGCCCCGTCGATCCTCGCCGAGCTGGGCCTGCTCGAGGGGCGTCGCGCAACCTCCAACCCCGGCTTCCAGCACGTGCTCGCCGAGCACGGCGCCGAGCTCCTCGCCGACGAGTCCGTCGTCGTGGACGGCAACCTGATCACGAGCCAGGGCGCGGGCACGGCCATGCTCTTCGGCCTGGAGATCGTGCGCCACTTCCTCGGCGACGAGGCCGTCGAGCGCGTGCGCGCGGGCGTCGTCCTGCGCTAGCGGCCACGGGCGCATGATTCTTCTCGCCTGGCGCGCGCCCGTTTGCGTTTGTGCACGAGTTAGGGGGCTGAGGGCCTGTCTTGGCGCTGCGTTTTCCCAGTTGGCGCCTGACAGGAGAGGCCGGCCGGCGCGCTAACTCGTGCACAACTCGCACGCGGGACGCAAGAGTCGAGCGAGAAGCACGCGCGGCGAGAGGGACGTCCGCCCGCGCCCCGCATGTGACAAGCAGGTGACGCCGCCTTGACGGGCGCCGGGGCGCGTGCCATGTTGTGCGGAGTCGATTCTTCCCCGAGGAGGTCTTTCAATGGAGCGCGTGCGGGCATGTGTGGTGGGGGCCACGGGATACGCCGGGGTCGAGGTGTGCCGCCTCGTGCTGGCGCACCCCGCTCTCGAGCTGACCATGGCAACGGACCGCAAGGAGGCCGGCACGCGCCTGGACGCCGTGTACCCCTCGCTCGCGGGCGCCTGCGAGATCGTGCTCTCGCTGCCCGAGCCCGACGCCATCGCCGCGGCGGCCGACGTGGCCTTCCTCGCCGTGCCGCACACCGCGAGCCTGGCGCTCACCCCAGAGCTGCTCGCCCGCGGCGTCAACGTGATTGACCTCTCCGCGGACTACCGCCTCCATGACCCCGCGGTCTACGAGGCCTGGTATGCGACCCCGCACACCTCGCCCGAGCTGCTCTCCCAGACGGTCTACGGCCTGCCGGAGCTCTTCCGTGCCGGCGTCGCCGAGCTCGCGGCGCGCCGCGCTGCCGGCGAGGCCGTGCTCGTGGCCGTCCCGGGGTGCTATCCCACGGCGACGGCGCTCGCCGCCGCGCCCGCCCTCGCGTCGGGTCTCGCGACCGGCGACCTCGTGATCGCCGACGCCATCTCCGGCGTCTCCGGCGCCGGCCGCGGCTGCAACGCGCGCACCCACTTCTGCCACGCCAACGAGTCCGTCGAGGCCTACGGCGTGGCCAAGCACCGCCACACGCCGGAGATCGAGCAGACGCTCTCCGAGGTGGCGGGCCGCGAGATGTCCGTCGTCTTCACGCCGCACCTGGCCCCGCTCACGCGCGGCCTGCTCTCCACGGTCTACCTCGAGGCGGCCCCCGGCGTGACGGCCGAGGACGTCCAGGCGGCCTACGAGCGCGCCTACGCCGACGAGCCGCTGGTCACGGCGCTTCCCGCCGGCTCCATGCCGGCCACCTCCTCCGTCTTCGGCACCGCGCGCGCCCAGGTGGGCGTGGCCCTGGACGACCGACGACGACGCACGATCGTCGCGTCCTGCGCGATCGACAACCTCGGGAAGGGCGCGGCGGCCCAGGCCGTCCAGTGCGCCAACATCGTGCTCGGCCTTCCCGAGACCACGGGGCTTCTCGCCCCGGCGCCCCTCGTCTAAGCCAAGGCGCCCGCCCATGCGCGGGCGCGGACAACGGAGAAGAACCCTATGAACAGCTTTGAACCGCTCGCGGTCCCGTGTGGTCCCGACGCGCCCGAGGCCTGCGGCTTCGTCCCCTGTGAGGGTGGCGTCTGCGCCGCCGCCGGGGTGCGCGCCGCAGGCGTCTCGGCCGGCTTCCGCAAGAACCCCAACCGTCTGGACCTCGCCCTGGTGGCCGCCGACGAGGCGTGCGTCGCCGCCGCCACGTTCACGACCAACCGCTTCTGCGCGGCGCCCGTCACCGTGAGCCGAGCCCACGTCGCCGACGGGCGCGCCCGGGCGATCGTCCTGAACTCCGGCAACGCTAACGCCGCCACGGGCGAGCCCGGCCTCGCCGCCGCGCACGAGGCCTGCGCGCGCGTGGCCGCCGAGCTCGGCTGCGCCGAGGACGACGTGCTCGTCGCCTCGACGGGCGTGATCGGCGTGCCGCTGCCGCTCGCCCCCTACGACGCCGGCGTGCCCGCGTGCGTCGCCGCCCTCGCGCCGACCTCCGCGGGTGCGCACGACGCGGCCTGCGCCGTCATGACCACGGACACTGTGCCGAAGGAGGTCTCGCTCGCCGGCGAGGTCCCGCAGGCCGGTGGCGGCACCGTGACCGTGCACGTGGGCGGCTTCGTCAAGGGCTCGGGCATGATCCAGCCCAACATGGCGACGATGCTCGCGGTCCTCGCGACGGACGCCCCGCTCACGGCCGACGCGGCCCGCGAGGCCCTGCGCTCCGCCGTGGGCGTCTCGTTCAACAAGGTGACGGTGGACTCCGACACCTCCACCAACGACTCGGCGTTCCTGCTCGCAACCGGTGCCGCCGGGGGCGAGAAGATCGACTGCTCGCACCCGGCATACCCCGCCGTGGCGGCTGCGGTCCGCGCCGCGTGCGTCGACCTCGCGCGCAAGATCGCCGCGGACGGGGAGGGCTCCACGAAGCTCGTCACCGTGACCGTCGCGGGCGCCGCGAGCGCCGCCGACGCGGACGTCGTCGCCCGTGCGATCGCCAACTCGCCCCTGGTCAAGACCGCAATCTTCGGCCACGACGCCAACTGGGGCCGCGTGGCGGCGGCCGCCGGCAAGTGCGGCGTGCCCTTCGACCAGACCAGCGTGGACATCGACTTCCTCGGCGTCCCGGTGTGCCGCGCCGGACTCACCGTGCCCATGGACGAGGACGACATGCTCCGACGCTTCGAGGAGCCGGAGGTCACCATCACCGTCAACCTGGGGATGGGCGAGGCCTCCACGCGCGTCTGGACCTGCGACCTCACCCACGACTACGTTACGATTAACGGCGACTACCGCACCTGACCCCACCGGGGTGGACGAGAAGGTCCGGCGCTCAGACAGCTTCGGCGCAAAGAGCGCGCCTGCAGAACTCGCGGCGGACCTTCTCGTTCACCCCTGCGCGGAACGGTGCCGCAGGGGCGGGACGGGGAGGTCCCGCCGCGAGTTCTTGGCCCGTTCTTGGCCAAGCTGTCTGAGCGCCGGGGCCTCCCCGTCCCGCCCCGGACGACCGGACAGCCCTTCTCGCCAGCGTATCTAAGGAGCAGCCATGAAGCAGCGCGACAAGCAGGAGAGGGAGGCGGCGGCCTCGAAGGTCGACGTCCTGAACGAGGCCCTGCCGTGGATCCACCGCAGCGCGGGCAAGACCTTCGTGATCAAGTACGGCGGCTCGGCCATGGAGAACCCCGAGCTCTGTCGCCAGGTGGTGGCCGACATCGAGATGCTCAAGCTGCTCGGCATCCGCATCGTGCTCGTGCACGGCGGCGGCAAGGCGATCAGCGCGCACGTCAAGGCGCTCGGCCTGCCGGTGCAGTTCAAGGGCGGCCTGCGCGTGACCGACGACGCCACGATGGAGGCCGTGCGCGAGGTGCTCGTGGGCAAGGTCAACCAGGACCTCGTCTGGGCGCTCAACGAGTACGGCCACAACGCCGTGGGCATCTCCGGCGCCGACGGCAAGACGCTCAAGGCCGAGCAGATCGACCCCGAGCTCGGGCGTGTGGGCCGCATCCGCGAGGTGGACCCGAGCCTCATCGAGACCATCCTCGAGGACGGCTACATCCCCGTGGTCGCCACGGTGGGCTGCGCCCCCGACGGCTTCTTCAACATCAACGCCGACGTGGCGGCAGGCAAGATCGCCGAGGCCCTGGGCGCCGACAAGCTGATCTACCTGACCGACGTCGACGGCCTCTACGGCGACGTCAACGACGAGGACACCCTCATCCAGACCCTCACGCGCGACGAGACCCACATGCTGCTGGACTCCGGCGAGCTGGACGGCGGCATGCTGCCCAAGATCCGCTCGATCGCCGAGGCGCTCGACGCGGGCGTCTCGGAGGTCGTCATCCTGAACGGAACGTACCCGCACTCGTTGCTTCTGGAGATCTTCACGGACGCCGGCTGCGGTACCATGTTCACCAGAAAGTAGCCGCCGCGCTCCCGCGCGGCGCGTCGTCAGGCGAAGGGAGCCCTGATGTCTGCAGACGACAAGAACCTCGAACCGGCCGTCTCGCCCGAGGAGCGCGAGCTCGACGACACCTTCGTGATGGGGACGTACGGCCGTCTCCCCGTCGAGTTCGTGGGCGGCCACGGCGCCACGCTCGTGGACGCCGAGGGCAACGAGTACCTCGACCTTCTCGGCGGCATCGGCTGCGCCAGCCTGGGCTACGGCCACCCGGCCGTGGTCGAGGCCCTGCGCGAGCAGGCCGGCCGCATCTGGCAGGTGGGCAACTACTTCTACGTCGAGCGCCGCGGCGAGCTGGCCGCGACGCTCTCCGCGCTGCTCTCCACGACCACCGACGAGGGCGGCCACGAGATGGGCTCGACGGGCACGCGCTGGAAGACGTTCTTCTCCAACTCCGGTGCCGAGGCCAACGAGGGCGCCCTCAAGCTGGCGCGCCGCTGGGGCGAGAAGAACCTCGACGGCGCCAGCACGATCGTGACCGCGCGCAAGAGCTTCCACGGCCGCACGCTGGCGACGCTCGCGGCCACCGGCCAGGACAAGTACCACAGGAGCTTCCGACCCCTGCCCGAGGGCTTCGTCTCCGTGCCGCTTAACGACATCTACACGCTGCGCGAGCGCGTCGAGCGCGGTGGCGTGTGCGCGATCATGCTCGAGTGCGTGCAGGGCGAGGGCGGCGTGTGGAATGCCAACTACGACTACCTGCGCGACGTGCGCGAGCTCTGCGCCGAGAAGGGCCTCCTGCTGATCTGCGACGAGGTCCAGACCGGGTTCTACCGCTGCGGCTCGCCGTTCTGCTATCAGCGCTCCGGGATCGAGCCGGACGTGGTTGCCATGGCCAAGGGCATCGCGGCGGGCTTCCCCATGGGCGCCGTCGCCGCGCGCGCCGAGGTCGCGGACCTGCTGCAGCCCGGCGACCACGGCTCGACCTTCGGCGGCAACGCGCTCGCGAGCGCCGTGGGCCTCGCCTGCGCGCGGACGCTCGCGGAGGGGGGCATGGGGGAGCACGTGCTCTCCGTCGGCCATCACCTGCGCCATCGCCTCACCGCGATGGAGCACGTCGTGGAGGTGCGCGGCCACGGCCTCATGCGCGGCGCGCAGCTCGACGTGCCGATCGCCACGCAGGTCGTGGAGGAGGGCCTGTCCGAGGGCCTCGTCCTCAACCACATCGGCGACTCGATTCTGCGCTTCCTCCCGCCGCTCGTGATCACCCGCGAGGAGGTCGACGAGGCCTGCGACCGCCTCGAGGCGCTGATCTCGCGCCTGGCGTAGGGGGGCGTCTAGCCGTCCTTCTCTGCGCCCGACCAAGAATCCCGCGCGGCGCCCTGCGCCCGACCAAGAATCCCGCGCGGCGCATGCAAAAGGTGAAACCATCGCATGCGCCGCTCGGCTTTTGTGTCCGTTTGGACAGAAATCCCGACCCACGCGTCCTTCTCGGCATGCGTGGGTCGGGATTCTTGGTCGGGTGGGTGGGGCCGGAATTGTGTAGGACATGAGGTTCCAAACAGTCTCGAAACTTGACTCGCTTGGGCGCGATCGCACAGCATGTCCTTATCACTGCAGGTAAACGGTATCGTGGCCCAACCCCATGGAGGTTGGTGCAAGCTGGCGGACAGCAAACGTCACTTTGCGGTAAGGGACGCCCGCTATCCTCCCCCTCAAAGGAGGGAGGGCGCATGCGCGAGAAGAGGCTCTGCCTAGCGGGTGACGACTCGCTGCGAATGTTGAGGTTCGCCCGGAGGAGCGAAGACCTCATCCTGGTTCCTGCCGAGAGGGGCGTGCTGAGGTGCTGCGACGACAGCGTGGACGCGCAGGTGCTGGCGAGGTCCCTGCCGTCCGAGATCTTCGCCACCTCGCGCCAGCAGCCGGTTTGCCTGCGCTTTGACGACGACGCCTCGAGGAGCCAGTCGGCGTTCGTCCATGCCGCGTCTGGGCTCGCGCATCTGCCCGACTCGGCCTACCTCGAGGTCCTCACCGCCGCGGGGGATCCCCTCGTGGTTCGCGGAGGAGACGTGACGCACGTGCTGGTGGAGGGCGCAGGGATGTCGCTCGTGAGCGCCGTCGACGTTATGAGGGGCGTGGAGCGTCGCGGCCTACTGTCGAAGGAGGCCTGCACCATTCGACTTCTGGGGTTTGCGATGGAGCTCGTCGGCCTGTACGCGCGCGACCCCCTCGAGCCGCGAACGGGCGAGGTGGCGCATGACCTCGAGCCGATCGCGTCGGTGCGTGACCTGGAGGGGTTTCTCGAGAGCGCGACGCGCCTGAGGGGTCTCGAGCGTGCGCGGCTCGTCGCCTCATATGCCAACGATGGGTCAAACTCGACTATGGAGACGCTCTGGTATGCGGCGTTCTGCCTTCCGCCGCGCCTGGGAGGGAGCCATCTCGCGCGACCGCTGCAGAACGTTCGCCTCGACTGGCCGGAGGAGGTCGTGCCGGTCGTGGGCCACGGCATCATGCGACCCGACTTTTACTGGCCGGGCTACGAGACCGCCTGCGAGCACCAGGGCGGAGACCACGCGGATGAGGCCGCGCTTGCCGAGGACAGCAGTCGCGCGCGCGACTACGAGCTCTGCCATATCCACTACCTGCCGCTCACGAAGAAGGACGCGCGCAGAGAGGAGTCGATGAGGGCTCTGCTCGCGCAGTTGTTCTCGATTATCGAGCCCTACGAGAGCGCCTCGTTCCCGCGGAAGGCGCGCAGGATTCTCAACGACCCCGAGGTGCGTGCCGCGCGCAGGGTGCTGATCGGGCAGCTTATGCCGCCGCTTGCCCGGACGGACGTATCGTGAGGGCCGGGGTGCGCCCTGCGCCCGACCAAGAATCCCGCGCGGCGCATGCAAAAGGTGAAACCATCGCATGCGCCGCTCGGCTTTTGTGTCCGTTTGGACAGAAATCCCGACCCACGCGTCCTTCTCGGCATGCGTGGGTCGGGATTCTTGGTAAGGGAGCGAGAAGCGCGGGCGAGAAGTGCCCCTACGCCTCCGTGCTCTCGGGGACGCGCAGCATCGTGACGAAGCCCACGACGAAGAGCACCGCGATGGAGAGCACGCCGAGGCTGGAGTTGCCGGTGAGCGCGGTGAACGTGCCCACGAGGAACGTGCCCAGGATGGCGGCGTACTTGCCGAAGATGTCGAAGAAGCCGAAGTACTCGTTGGCGCGCTCCTTGGGGCAGAGCTTGCCAAACTCGCTGCGGCTGAGCGCCTGGATGCCGCCCTGGAACATGCCCACCAGAATCGCCAGGAACCAGAACTCGGCGGCCGAGCGCAGGAAGAACGCGGCGAAGAGCGTGATGCCAAAGTAGGCCGCGATCGCGATTAGCAGCATGCGGCGCGTGCCGTACTTGGACGAGAGGCGGCCGTAGATGATGGCGCTCGGGAAGGCCACGAACTGCGTCACGAGAAGCGCGAGCACGAGCTGCGTGGAGTCGATCCCCAGCTCGGTGCCGTAGCTCGTGGAGAGCTTGATGATGGTGTGCACGCCGTCGATGTAGAAGAAGTACGCGATCATGTAGTAGCGGATCGCCTGGTTGGCCCAGATCTCGCGCAGCGTGACGGCCAGGCCGCGAACGGCGTTTGCCACGGCGTGCGGCGCGCGCGGCTTGAAGTGGAGCTGCTGCACGTTCTTGAGCAGGGGCACCGTGAAGGCCGCCCACCAGACGCCGGTGATGATGAACGCGATCTGCATGGCGGTCTGCATCGTGATGCCCAGCGCCTCGTAGCCCAGGACCACGCCCAGGCACGCGATGAAGGGCACGCAGCTGCCGATGTAGCCCCAGGCGTAGCCCTGGCTGGAGATCTCGTCCATGCGCTCGTCGGTGGTGGTGTCCACCAGAAGCGCGTCGTAGAAGACCATCGACGAGTTGAGCGCCACCGACGAGATCACGTAGATCACCAGGAACGCCAGCGCCGTGGTCACGAAGCCCAGCGCCACCGTGGCCACCACGCCGGTGCCCACGCAGCCCACGATGAACTTCTTCTTCATGCCCTGCATGTCCGCGATCGAGCCCAGCACGGGCATGAGCAGCGCGATGATCAGCGACGCCACCGTCTCGGCGTAGCTCCAGGCCACCACGACCTCGCCGTCGGGGGAGAGGGAGGAGAAGTAGATCGGAATCACGCTCGTGGCGAGAAGGACGAGCGCGGAGTTGCCCACGTCGTAGACGATCCAGCTCTTCTCGGCCTTGGTCATCTTCTGATGCGCCATGTGCTTCCTTTCCTGTGACGCCACAACGCCTCTATGTTAGGCGAGTTGGGGACGTGCGGCGCGTAAGAAGTGCGTAACGGCGGGCGAGGGGAACGACGCCACGCGGATTGGGGCATAATCGGGTCAGGACACGACGAAAGGGCTCGCGATGCCAGCCATCCTCACGCACGACCTCTTCGGGCGGGGCGTCCTCGAGGACGCGACCAGCCTCCTGAACCTGCGCACGCCTGCCGAGCGGGACGCGTTCCTGCTGGGCAACCAGGGCCCGGACCCGCTCTTCTACCTCACGGTCGACCCGCTCATGCACAAGTGGTCCCCGCTCGGCAACGCCCTGCACGCGAGCGCGCCCGCCGAGGTCCTTCTCGCCATGCGCGAGGCCGCGCTGCGCCTCGAGGGCCGCGAGCGCCAGATCGCCCGCGCCTACGTCGCCGGCTTCGCCTGCCACTGGCTGCTCGACTCCACGATCCACCCCTTCGTCTACTTCTGGCAGAACGGCATCTGCTCCGCGGGCGTCCCGGGGCTGGACGAGTCCGCCCGCTCCCGCGTCCACGCCGAGATCGAGCGCGACTTCGACGAGATGGTCCTCTACGCGCTGACCGGTCGCACGGTCGAGCGCTGGCGCCCGCACGAGCGCGTCCTCGCCGCCTCGCGCGCCACCCTCGCCGCCATCGACAAGGTCTACTTCTACGCGGCGCTCTGGGTCTACGAGCGCGCGATCGACCCGAGGACCTTCTCCACGGCGGTGCACGAGTTCCGCCTGGTGCAGCGCATCTTCGACTCCCCGTCAGGCCGCAAGCGCGACCTCCTGGGCACCGTCGAGCGCCTGGCGACGCGCAAGCCCTACTCGCTCGTTCGCTCCATGTCGCACCGCGCGCGTCCCGAGGACACCTCCGACTTCGACAACCGCGACCACCGGCCGTGGGAGAACCCGTTCACGCACGAGGTGGGCACGCAGGGCTTCTGGGACCTCTTCGACGACGCGCACGCCCGCGCGTTGCCGGTCCTGGACGAGCTGCTCGCCGCCGACCTCGACCTGGAGGGCGCCCGCGCGCTCACGGCCGACCTCAACTTCGAGGGCGCGCCCACCCCGCCGGGGAAGAGGGTCGCGTGGTAGCACGCGCCGACGGCGAGAGGGACGACGCGGCAGGGGCCGAGAAGGACGCGCCGGCCGCGCGCGTCCCCGCTGCGAGCTCGGAGGCCACGCGCCACGTCATGCAGGCCAACCGCAGCAAGAACACCTCGCCCGAGCTGCGCGTCCGCGCCGCCCTGCGCGCGGCCGGGCTCACCGGCTACCGCCTCCACTGGAAGGCGGCCCCGGGAAGGCCCGACGTCTGCTTCCCCGGGAGGCGCGTGGCGATCCAGATCAACGGGTGCTTCTGGCATCGCTGCCCGTTCTGCGGCCCCTCCCGTCCCAAGACCCACCCCGAGTTCTGGGAGGCCAAGTTCTCCCGTAACCGGGAGCGCGACGAGCGCAACGCCCGCCTCATGCTGGAGGCGGGGTGGACGCTGCTCGTGGTCTGGGAGTGCCAGCTCAAGCGCGACCGCTTCGAGTCCACGATGGCGCGCCTCGTCGCGGAGGTCCGCGCGGCGGGGGAGGGAAGGCTCCCCGCGCACGTGCTGGACGTGGGCGCGCCGCCGGTCTGGCGCCTGAGGGCGCGGAGGTCGCGGCGCCGGCGTCGCTCCTAGGGTCCGCCCGACCGCTCGCCAGCGCGTCGCCACGCGCGGCTAGCTGCGGTGCTAGGCTTGACGGAACACGATTCGCGCCTCGCGGCGCCGAGGAGGTCCGAGCCCATGTCCACCTACGTCTTCTCGGACGTGCACGGCCATCGCGCCACGCTCGAGCGCGCGCTCATGCGCGTCTCGCCCGCGGCGGACGACCGTCTGGTCTGCCTGGGCGACATGGTCGACCGCGGGCCCGACCCGGTGGGCGTGCTGCGCGTGGTGCGGGGGCTCCCCGGCGCGGTCGCGCTCATGGGCAACCACGAGGACCTCATGCTCTCCTGCCTGGATGCCCAGGACGACACCCTCGCGGCCCTCAACTGGGCGATCAACGGCGGGGCGACCACCTCCGAGGGGCTGGCGCAGCTCCGGGCGGACGAGCTCGAGGACCTGCTCGCCTGGGTGCGCTCCTGCCCGCGTGCGACGAGCGCCCACGTCGGGGAGCGGCGCTACCTGCTCGTCCACGCCGGCGTGGACCTCGCCGCCCCCGAGCCCGCCGTCTGGGACGACGAGTCCGTCGACGCCTATCTCGCCGCGCAGAGCGTCGAGGACCTCACCTGGATCCGCGAGGAGTTCTGGGGTGCGGAGCGGGGCCTCTCGGGCCGCGACGGGTCGGGGCCCGTCGTCGTCGCCGGCCACACACCGACGCCCTACCTGGAGCGCATGGCGAGCTCGCTCGACCGTCCCGCCGTCGGCGACGACGGCCTCGCGCGCATGGTGCGCGTGGGCGAGCGGCGCGACCGCTGGGACGTCGACTGCGGCGCCGCCGGCGGGGCGGGCTACGGGCAGGTGCTCATCCTGCGCCTGGACGACGGCGAGGAGTTCTACGAGCCCGTGCGCGAGGGGGAGTAGCGGCGCGACCCGGCCCGCTCCACCGAAGGTCCACAACTGGGGCGTTTCCCGCCCCGCGACCTTTGTTCTTGTCCGACGCAACACCTACAATGCCTGCGATGCAAACCGTGCCCCCCTGAACGGGGGAGCGAGGAGGATCATGAGCAACCTTCGCAGCCGTTCGCTTTCTGACGAGTACCTGGGCATCCTGGCAGAGCTGGGGGGTGACGCGACCGGCCGTGACGCCGCGGCGTCCTACCTCGCCTCCGCGCATCCCGTCACGCACCGCGAGGGCACGCCGACCTGGGCGCTCTCGCCCAAGGTGCTCTCCGCCGGCGAGGTGGGCATCCTGCGCGAGGCGGCCGAGACCATGGGTCGCATCCTCGACAAGGTCACGAGGCGCTACCGCGACGACGCGGACTTCCGCGCGCGCTTCGGCCTGCCCGCCGAGCTGGAGGCGCTCGCGCTCGTCCCTACGGGCTACGAGCAGGCGATCCCGTTCGCGCGCGTCGACGTCCTCTTCGACGAGGAGACCGGCGACTTCACCCTCGCCGGCGTGGCAACGGACAGCTCGCTCGGCATGAGCGCCTCCGTCGAGGTCACGCGCGCCGTGCAGCTCACCGAGGCGTACCGCCGCTTCGCCGAGGTGCACCCCGGGATCGAGACCTTCGACGTGGCGGCCGGCGTCGTGGACGCCCTGCGCGAGACCTACACCTCGTGGGCCAACGCCGACGCGGGGACCCGCCATCCTGAGCGCCCCGCCGTGGGCATCGTGGACTACCCCGAGAGCGCCTCCGCCGAGGAGTTCGCCGACGTCATCGCCCGTCTCGCGGACGAGGGCGTGTTCGCGCGCTTCGTGGACATCCGCGACCTGCGCATCGAGGAGGCCGCCGGTCAGCGGAGGCTCGTGGACTCGCAGGGCCCCATCGCCTGCGTCTACCGTCGCGTCCTGCTGTCGGAGATGCTCGAGAAGCCCTGCCCGGGTGCCGACGCCCTCGTGGAGGCGGCGCGCCGCGGCCTCGCGTGCGTAATCGGCGGGTTCGGCACCTGGCCGGCCTCCACCAACGCGCTCTTCTCGGTGCTCACCTCCGACGCCGTGGAGGACGTGCTCGACTACTCCGAGCTCGCCTTCGTGCGCGCCCACGTCCCCGAGACGCACGTCCTGTCCCGCGGCTGCGACCTCGCGCCGTACCTCGCCGAGCCCGAGCGCTGGCTGGCCCGGCCCGCCGGCGCCTACCGCGCCAACGAGGCCGTCTGGGGCGGCTCCTGCGCGGACCGCGACAGCTGGTGGCGCGTGCTTCTGGGCTGCGCCGAGGAGGGCGGCTCGGTCGAGCTCCGCGACAGCACCTACCGCTCCCGCGTGGTGCTGGGCGCCCCCGCCCCGGGCGACAAGGTCGACCACGGCTCCGAGCCCGTGGAGGTGGAGAACCTGCTGGGCCTCTACCTCTTCCGCGGCCAGTTCGGCGGCGTGTACGCGCGCGGCGGCTACGACGACGGCCTCGGCCCCTGGTCGAACCGCGTCACCATGGGCTGCCTCGTCGTGCGCGACTAGGGGCTGGTCGCATGACGCAGGGGGAGAACAGGCTCGCGCCCGGGCTCACCGGCCGGCTCTCCGAGCGGGCCGCCGCCCTCGTCGAGGAGCGCCGCGTGTCCGGCGCGCTCTCGCCGTTCGCCTGCCGCGACGCGTCCGCGATCCGCCGCGACCTCTGCGAGCGCGACGCGGACACCGCGCTGAGGCCGGCCTTCGTGCGTGACGCCGAGAAGATCGTCCACCTCCCGGCGTACAACCGCCTGGCGGGCAAGACGCAGGTCTTCTCGTTCCGCGCCAACGACGACCTCTCCCGCCGCGGGCTGCACGTGCAGCTCGTGGCGCGCGTCGCCCGCGACATCGGCCGCGCCCTCGGGCTCAACCTCGACCTGATCGAGGCGATCGCGCTGGGGCACGACCTCGGCCACACCCCGTTCGGCCACGCCGGCGAGCGGTTCCTGAACGACGTCTACCACGCCCGCACCGGGCGCTGGTTCTTCCACAACGTGCAGAGCGCCCGCGTCATGGACGAGCTCGCCGGCCGCAACGTCAGCCTGCAGACCCTCGACGGCGCGCTCTGCCACAACGGCGAGTTCGAGCTCCAGCGCTTCGAGACGAGCGGGCTGGCCGAGTTCGACACCTACGAGCGCGTCGTGGACTCCTGCTGGGAGCACGGCGACGAGGCGATCCGCCACCTGCGCCCCATGACGCTCGAGGGCTGCGTGGTGCGCGTGTCGGACATCATCGCCTACGTGGGCAAGGACCGTCAGGACGCCATCCGTGCGGGCCTCGTGGACGAGGGCGCCTTCGACGACGGGCTCGGCGGCGCCTACAACGCCTGGGCGCTCTCCGCCTTCGCGGCCGACGTCGTGGAGCACAGCGTGGGCGAGGACGCCATCGCCATGAGCGAGGAGGGCTTCGCCGAGATGCGCCGCGCCAAGCGCGAGAACTACGAGAAGATCTACGGCGCCGCCGAGGTCAACGGCGACTTCCCGGCCGAGGTCGCCGAGCTCTTCTCGGCACTCTACGAGCACGAGCTGGGGGCGCTGGCCTCCGGCGACGAGTCCGCCGCGATCTTCGCGCACCACGTGGCGCCCACGGAGCGTCGCCTCGCCTTCTACGGGCGCCGCTACGACTGGGAGCGGGACCCGGACCAGACCGTGGTGGACTTCATCTCCTCGATGACGGACGACTACTTCATGGCCACCTGCGCCGCCGTCTTCCCGCGTGCCGCGGAGCTCTTCCCGAGCCACGGGTACTTCTCGCCGGAGGTGCGCGCGTAGGGACGTCCCGGAATCGGCGGGGTTTCCTGCTTGCGTCGGCGTCGCGTCCGATATTTTGGGACCTTTCCCACGCTCGGGCGTGTCTGCGGCGGGAACCTCCCGTTTTTTGGGACGCCCGGGCGAGAAGGCCCGCGATTCCGGGACACGTTCTTCTCGTTTTGTGAGAAGGTCCCCTGTTTTGGGACGGCCGCTTCTTCTGTCGCGGGAACCTCGCCGATTCCGGGACGGCTCCCGTCCTCCCGGCCGCTTCCACCTCAGATTGTGGCCTGGCGGCAGATTGCTGCTAGAATCCCCACCTTGGACGAAAGGGGAGGGGCATGGCGCTGGCGAGAAGAACGAGACGGGTTCTGGCGGTGGTCGCCGCCGCGGTCGTGGTCGTCGCCCTCGCGGGCCTGGCCCTCGCGGGCAACTTCCTCGTCGACTTTGCGCTCAACCCGCACGCCGAGATCTCGATGGCGGCCACGATGCACGCCGGCGACGTCGACGGCCTGGACTATGCGGAGGCCCCCAAGCTCGACGAGGCCTACGCGGAGGAGGCCGCCGCCTGGTTCGACGCCGGGAAGCGGAGCGTCTCGCACGTCGCCGACGACGGCACGGAGCTCCTGGGCTGGGAGCTCTCCGGCGCCGAGGACGGCGCGTACGCGGACGGCCACACCTGGGCCGTGGTCTGCCACGGCTACATCGGGAAGCCCGCCGACATGGCCAAGTACGCCTACCACTTCGCGCAGCTCGGCATGGACGTGCTCATGCCCGCGGCGCGCGGCCACGAGCGCAACGTCGACGCCGGCCTCATCCAGATGGGCTGGGGCGACGCGCGCGACCTCGTGGGCTGGGTCGCCGACATCGTCGAGCGCGACCCGGACGCAAAGATCCTGCTCTTCGGCACCTCGATGGGCGGGGCGGAGGTCATGATGGCCTCGGGCATGGACGGGCTCGCCGAGAACGTGCGCCTGATCGTGGAGGACTGCGGCTACACGAGCGTGTGGGACGAGTTCGAGCTGCAGCTGGATAACGTCTTCGGCCTGCCGAGATTCCCGATCCTGAACGCCGCCGACCTCGCCTGCCAGCTGCGCGCCGGCTACGCCTTCGAGGCGGCCTCCGCGGTGGAGAGCCTGCGCCAGGCGAGCGTTCCCATGCTCTTCATCCACGGGGACGCCGACGAGTTCGTGCCCTTCTCGATGCTCGACGAGTGCTACGAGGCCTGTGCGAGCGCGGTGAAGGAGAAGCTCGTCGTGGAGGGCGCCGGCCACGGCCTCTCCGCCAGCACCGATCCCGAGCTCTACTGGGAGACCGTGGACGCCTTCGTCTCCGACAACCTGTAGGCCCGCCGAGAAGCACCCCCTCGTGCGCCGCCCCATCCCCTCCCTCTCCTGAGGGTATGTACACTATTCATCAATTGATGTTTTTCTCGCCAAGTCGTCTACCTGCGATTATGCAATCGCATGGTACCATATTATATTTTGAATAGTGTACACACCCTCAAAATGGGGGCACACACACCCTCGAAGGGAGGCGTCCTCCCGGCGCCCTGCGGCGCTCTGGCGTACAATCGCCCCCATGGAGACGCTCTTCACCCACATAGAGAACGCGCGCCGGGACGAGAACGCCCCGCTCGCGGCCCGCATGCGGCCCACCACGCTCGACGGCTTCGTCGGGCAGCCCCAGGCGGTGGGCCCCGGCAGCTGGCTGCGCCGCGCCATCGAGCACGACACGCTCTCCTCGGTCATCCTCTACGGGCCCGCGGGCACGGGCAAGACCACGCTCGCGCGCATCATCGCCCACAGCACGCACGCCGAGTTCGTCGAGGTCTCCGCCGTCACGGGTACGGTCAAGGACCTGCGCCGGGAGATCGAGGCCGCCAAGAGCCGCCTGCTCACGGCCGCCCGCCGCACGATCCTGTTCGTCGACGAGATCCACCGCTTCAACCGCGGGCAGCAGGACGCCCTGCTCCACGCCGTCGAGGACCGCACGGTGGTGCTCGTGGGCGCGACGACCGAGAACCCCTACTTCGAGGTCAACTCCGCCCTGATCAGCCGGAGCCGCGTCGTGGAGCTCGTCGCGCTCGACGACGAGTCGGTCCGCGAGCTGCTCCGAAACGCCCTCTCCTCCGAGCGCGGCCTCGCGGGCGCCTTCGCGCTCGAGGCGGACGCCGAGGATGAGATCGTGCGCCTCGCCGGCGGCGACGGCCGCGCGGCGCTCACCTCGCTCGAGCTCGCCAGCCAGATGGTGGACGAGAAGCCCGAGGACGGCCCGGCGCTCATCACGCGCGAGCACGTCACCGAGGCAAACCCCCGCCGCGGCCTGCCCTACGACAAGGCCGGCGACATGCACTACGACGTCATCTCCGCCTTCATCAAATCCATGCGCGGCAGCGACCCCGACGCCGTGCTCTACTGGCTCGCCCGCATGCTCGACGCCGGCGAGGACCCCAAGTTCATCGCCCGCCGCATCATGATCTGCGCCTCGGAGGACGTCGGCAACGCCGACCCGCAGGCGCTGCTCGTGGCCCACGCCGCCTTCCGCGCCGCCGAGGTGATCGGCATGCCGGAGTGCCGCATCAACCTGGCACAGGCCGCCACCTACCTGGCCCTGGCCCCCAAGTCCAACGCCGCCGAGGCTGGCATCGACGCCGCGCTCGAGGAGGTGCGCCGAGGGCCCCACCGCGAGGTGCCGAGCCACCTGCGCGACCGCCACCGCCCCGGCTCGGACGAGTACGGCCCCTACCTCTACCCGCACAACTACCCGGAGGGCTGGGTCGAGCAGCGCTACCTGCCCGAGGGCCTCGAGCGCGGCTGCTTCTACCACCCGAGCGGCCGCGGCTGGGAGGCGTGGCGCGAGGAGGCCATCGGCCGCGACCGCGCCGACGCAGCGGGCGGGGAGTAGAGGCACCGCCCTTCTCGCCGGAGGGCACGGCGGCGATTGGGTAGAATGTCTATTTGGGCAGACGCCCTGTGAGCGACGTCCCGGGGAGGGGCAATGACAGACGCTATTCTTCCGATCGTCCTTATCGTGCTGGTGCTCGTGGGCATCTGGGCCGTGGTCGAGGTCGCCCTCACCATGCGCTCCGCCCGCCGCGACGTCGAGCGCCTCACCACCGCGGCCCGCGAGGTCGTGGAGCAGGCGCAGCCCGTCGTCGCCAAGCTCGACGGCCTCATGGACGAGCTCGAGCCCGCCGCCAAGCACGTGACCCCGCTGCTCGAGAAGACCGAGGTCGCCGTCGGCGAGGCGTCCACCTCCCTCGACCGCCTCAACGGGATCCTGGACGACGTCTCGTCCGTCTCGGGCGCCGCGTCGAGCGTCACCGGCGCCGTGAAGGGCGTCGCGGAGAGCGCCGCCAACGCGGCCGCGGGCGTGGTCTCGCGCCTGCGTGGCGAGGCGACCCCCGATGCCGCCGCGCTGCTCGACGGCCGCGCCGCCGAGGACGGCGAGGCCCCGGCCCCCGCCGAGGAGCCCGCCGCGCCCACGCGCTACGTCGACTACGGCGAGGTGGCCCCCGCCCCCTCGAAGGCCGGCGACGCCGATGCCGCCGAGGAGGGCGAGTGATGACCGAGAAGCACGTTATCCTGCGCGTCCCCGCGGAGGCCTCGTTCGCCCGCACCGTGCGCATGACCGCCTCCGCGCTCGCGGTGGCCGCCGGGATCGAGAGCGTCGAGGACGTCGAGGACGTCAAGATGATCGCCGACGAGGGCTTCGTCTACGCCTGCGCCACGGCCCCGGAGGCTGTGGAGGTGAGCTTCTCGCTCGCCGCCGGCGAGGTCGCCATGGACTTCTCGCTCGGCGCGTCCGAGCCCGCAGACGATGCCGTCGACCTCGTGCGCGTGCTGCTCTCGGCGGTCTGCGACGAGTTCTCCCTCTCGGGGGACGGCGCCACGCTGCATCTGCTGCGCTCGACCGGCGGTACCGATGACGAGTAGGGCGCGCGCCGAGCAGGTCTCGTCCCGGGCGAGGGCGCGCGTGCCCGAGGGCCGCGCCGCCTGGGACAAGGACCGCACGCGCGAGCTGTTCAGGCGCTACAAGGGGGAGGGGGACTCCGAGGCGCGCGACCAGCTCATCATGAGCCATCTCAACCTCGTGCGCTTCCTCGCCTCCAAGTTCAAGAACCGCGGCGAGTCCCTCGAGGACCTCGTCCAGGTCGGCACGATCGGCCTGATCAAGGCGATCGACCGCTTTGACCCCGAGCGCGGCCTCGAGTTCACGACCTACGCCACGCCCACGATCATGGGCGAGATCAAGCGCCACTTCCGCGACAAGGGCTGGAGCGTCCGTGTGCCGCGCCGCCTGCAGGAGCTCTCCGCCAAGGTCAACCAGGCCACCGACGAGCTCACCAACCAGCTGCAGCGCAGCCCCTCGGTCGCCGAGATCGCCGAGCGCCTGGGCGTCTCGGTCGACGAGGTCCTCGAGGCGATGGAGTCCTCGAGCGCCTACAGCTCCGTGCCCCTCGAGGGCGGCGGCTCGTCCGACGACGACGAGCCCACCTCGGTCATCGACCACTACGCCACCGAGGACGCCGACCTCGCCGCCTCCGACGACCGCATCGTCCTCGAGGAGGCCATCGCGGACTTCTCGCCGCGCGAGCGCGACGTCATCCGCATGCGCTTCGTGGACGGCCTCACGCAGGTGGAGATCGCCGAGCGCCTGGGCGTCTCCCAGGTGCAGGTCTCGCGCCTGCTGCGGCGCACGCTCCGGCGGATCCAGGACAAGATCGACCCCGACGGCCTCATGTGAGGCCGCCCCGGGCGTGCCGCCCGGACCCGAAAGGAGCCAGATGTCAGCCAAGCCCCGTTCGACGCGCTACGAGAAGTGGCGGCTGCGCGCGGTCGTCGCCTGGACGCTCGTGGGAGCCGCGCTCGTGTTCCTGCTCGCGGTCCGCGGCCTGTCCATCGTGGGGCAGGCGGTCGAGCTCCTGCTCGTGGGCACGATCCTGGGCTACGTCTGCAGCCCGATCACCAACCGCCTCGAGGACCACAAGGTCCCGCGCGGGGCGGCCGCGCTGCTCTCCCTCGTGCTGGTCGTGGCGGCGATCGCCGCCCTGGTGGCCCTGTTCATGGGTCCCTTCCTGCGCGAGCTCATCACGCTCCTGCGCAACGTGCCCTCCTACTTCACCCAGGCGCAGGCCGCGCTCGAGACGTTCTGGGACACCTACGGCTCCGCGAGCGGCGGCAACGTGCAGAACGCCATCAGCTCCTTCGTGAACGTGCTCGTCGACGCGGGCTCCCAGGTCGCCTCCGACCTCGCGCGCACGCTCTCCACCGGCCTCGTCACGAGCATCACCGACTTCGCCGGCCACCTCGTGACCGTATTTCTCGCCATGATCCTCGCGTACTGGTTCGCGCTCGACTATCCCAGGATCATGCACGAGTTCGCGGTCATCGCGGGCCCCGAGTACGACGACGAGCTCGTGCTCAGCCTCGCCGTCCTCTCCCGCTCCGTGGGCGGCTACATGCGCGGCACGCTGATCACGTCGCTGGCCAACGGCCTCATGGTCGCCGCCGGCCTGTGGATCGTCGGCCACCCCTACGCGGGGCTGCTCGGCATCGCGACGTTCGTCCTGCACTTCGTCCCCGTGGTGGGCCCGATGCTCTCCTCGGTCTCCGCGGTCCTTCTCGCCCTGTTCGTGAGCCCGGTCTGCGCCCTCTGGACGCTCGTGATCACGGTGGTGGCCCAAAACGTCACCGACAACGTGCTCTCGCCGCTGGTCATGCAGTCCGCCGTCAAGATCCACCCGGCGCTGTCGCTCGTGGGCATCGTCGTCGGCGGCGCGCTGGGCGGGGCCGTGGGCATGGTCCTCGCCGTGCCGCTCACGGCCGCGATCAAGGGCCTCTTCGTCTACTACTTCGAGAGCCGCACCGGCCGCCAGCTGGTCTCGCCCGGCGGCGCCTTCTTCGGCGGCACCGCCTACTCCGACGCCGAGGGGCGCCCGCGCGCCACCTTCGACGCGCTGGACGACGACACCTTCATCGCGCGCTCCCGCCTGCTCGCGGGCCTCGCGCGCCTGCACGGCTACGACGACCTCCTCGGCGACAAGGGCGAGAAGGACGAGCCGGCCGACAAGGCCGACAAGGCCGAGAAGCCCGACAAGCCCGAGTCCGGGCAGCGGGACGCGTAGCCCCGCACCCGCCCAGCCCCGTGGGGCGCGCCGTCGCAGCTCGCGCTATACTAGGACGGTTGATTACGCGAGAAGAACCACCCGACTGAGGGAGACACATGAGCACCGCCGACTACAAGACCATGACCACCGCGGAGATCCGCGAGGACTTCCTGCGCTTCTTCGAGGCGAAGGGCTGCAAGCTGTACCCGTCCTCGTCGCTCGTCCCGGACGACCCGTCGCTTCTGCTCACCAACGCGGGCATGAACCAGTTCAAGGAGTACTACCAGGGCAAGAAGACCATGCCCGAGATCGGCGCCTGCTCCTGCCAGAAGTGCCTGCGCACCAACGACATCGATAACATCGGCGACGCCACGCACCTCTCCTTCTTCGAGATGCTCGGCAACTTCTCCTTCGGCGGCTACTCCAAGGCCGACGCCATCGCCTGGGCCTATGAGTTCATCACCGGCCCCGACCACCTGGGCCTGCCGCCCGAGCGCCTCTACATGACCGTCTTCGAGGACGACGACGAGGCCATCGAGCTCTGGCACGAGCAGGGCGTCCCCTACGACCACATCTCGCGCCTGGGCGAGAAGGACAACTTCTGGGCCGCCGGCCCCACCGGCCCCTGCGGCCCGTGCTCCGAGATCTACTTCGACCAGGGCGAGGAGTTCGGCTGCGGCGGAGAGCACTGCGGCCCCGGCTGCGACGACTGCGACCGCTACCTCGAGTTCTGGAACCTCGTCTTCACGCAGTACGACCGCCAGGAGGACGGCTCGCTGCCGGAGCTCCCGCACCGCAACATCGACACCGGCATGGGCCTCGAGCGCATCGCGGCCATCATGCAGCACAAGTCCACCAACTACGACGGCGACCTGCTGCAGGGCCTCATCGGCGTCGGCGAGCGCCTCTCCGGCCACACCTACGGCACCGACGCCGCCCGCGACCGCAGCCTGCGCATCGTCGCCGACCACGCCCGCGCCGTCACCTTCATGATCGGCGACGGCATCCTGCCGGGCAACGAGGGCCGCGGCTACGTCCTGCGCCGCCTGCTGCGCCGCGCCGTCTACCACGGCCGCCTCATGGGCATCGAGGGCGCGTTCCTGGGCGCCTACGTCGAGAAGATCTGCGAGCTCATGGGCGACAACTACCCGGCCGTCGTGGAGAGCCGCTCGCTGATCGACGGCATCGTCGCCGCCGAGGAGGAGCGCTTCGGCGCCACGCTCGACTCCGGCGAGGAGCTGCTCGCCGCCGAGCTCGACAAGCTCGACGAGGGCGCGACGCTTCCCGGCGACGTGGCCTTCAAGCTGCACGACACCTACGGCTTCCCGATCGACCTCACGCGCGAGATCTGCGAGGCCGCCGGACGCGACGTGGACATGGACGCCTTCGACGCCTGCATGACCGAGCAGCGCGAGCGCGCCCGCGCGAGCGCCAACCGCGACGCCTGGGGCACCTTCAACGACGTGTGGACCGCGCTCTCCGACCGCCTGGCCGCCACCGAGTTCCGCGGCTACGACGAGGACGAGTGCCCCGCCCGCGTGCTCGCGCTCGTCGCCGACGGCGCCGAGGTCGAGCGTGCCGAGAAGGGCGCGGAGGTCGAGATCGTCCTCGACGCCACCCCGTTCTACGCCGAGATGGGCGGCCAGGTGGGCGACACCGGCACCCTCGCCACGGCCGCTGGCGCGCGCCTGCGCGTCACCGACACCAAGGTCAAGGGTGCCCTCTACGTACACGTTGCCACTGTCGAGGAGGGCGCCGTCGCCGTAGGCGACGAGGTCAGCGCCCAGATCGACGCCGGCCGCCGCGAGCTCATCCGCCGCAACCACACCGCGACCCACCTGCTCGACGCCGCGCTCAAGCGCGTGCTCGGCGACCACGTGAGCCAGGCCGGCTCGCTCGTGGCCCCCGACCGCCTGCGCTTCGACTTCACCCACTTCGAGGCCGTGACGGCCGACGAGCTCGCCCGCATCGAGGGCATGGTCAACGCCGAGATCTTCGCCGCCGAGCCGATCGTCACCCGCGTCATGGGCATCGATGAGGCCAAGGCCTCCGGCGCCGTCGCGCTCTTCGGCGAGAAGTACGGAGACGTCGTGCGCGTGGTCTCCACCGGCGAGTCCGACGCGCCCTTCTCGCGCGAGCTCTGCGGCGGCACGCACGCCAAGAACACCGCCGACCTCGGCCTCTTCAAGATCGTCTCCGAGGGCTCCGTGGGCTCCAACGCCCGCCGCATCGAGGCCGTGACCTCGATGGGCGCGATCGAGTACGTGGACGAGCGCCTGCTCGCCCTCGACGAGGTCGCCCACGAGCTCAAGTGCCGCCCGGACGACGTCGCGTCGCGCGTGGCCGCCCTCCAGGCGGAGCTGCGCGAGACCAAGAAGGCGCTCGAGGCCGCCACGACCGGCGCCGGCGCCGGCAAGGTCGCCGACGCGTACAAGGGCGCCGTCCAGCTCGACGGCTACAAGGTCGTCGTCGCCCGCATCGACGGCCTCTCCGGCAAGGAGATGCGCTCCGCCTGGGACGGCATCCGCGACGCGGCGGGCGGCGAGCCCGTGGCCTGCGTGATCGCCTCCGCCACCCCCGACGGCAAGGTCGCGCTCCTCGCCGGCGGCACGGACGGCGCCGTCTCCGCGGGCTTCGCCGCGGGCTCCATCGTCAAGGACATCGCCGGCCTCGTGGGCGGCCGCGGCGGCGGGCGCCCCAACATGGCGCAGGCCGGCGGCTCCGACGTCTCCGGCATCGACGCCGCGCTCGACGCCGCCCGTGCGGCGCTCGGCATCTAGTGGATGCGGGTTCTCGCGCTCGACATCGGTGAGGTGCGCGTCGGGGTCGCGGTGAGCGACCCCGGCGCGCGCGTCGCGTCTCCGGTCTGCGTCCTGCCCGCCGCGGAGGTGCTCGCGCACGCCGTGACCTTCCGGCGCGTCCTCGAGGACTGGGAGCCCGACCTTCTCGTCTGCGGGCTGCCCCGCACCCTGGCGGGGGAGGAGGGCCCGCAGGCCGAGCGCATCCGCGCCCAGGCCGAGAAGATCGCGCGATCCTGCGGACTTCCGTTGGAGTTTGCCGACGAGCGCCTCTCGTCGGCCGAGGCCAAGCGTATCCTGAGGGAACAAGGCCTCTCCGAGCGCTCCATGCGCGGCCGCGTCGACTCCGTGGCCGCCTCGCTGTTCCTGCAGTCCTGGCTGGACGCCAGGCAGACCTGAAAGGGCACCATGGCCACTTCCAGCAACCGCACCCCCCGACACGGGGGCTCGCACTTCTCGACGGGCGGACCCTCCGGCGCCGCCTCGAGCGCCGCTACCCCGGCCTCTGCGCCGAGCGGGCAGGCACAGGCCCCGCGCCCGGCCGGACCCGCCGGCGGCGCCACCGCCCCGCGCTCGGCCCTCGCCTCGGGCCGCGTGTCCACCAGGACCGCCGCCGCCACCCGTCGCGCCGGCGCCCACGCGCCGAGCGACCCGCGCGCCCCTCGCGGCGGCGGGCGCGGACCGGTCGTCGTCATCGCCCTCGTCGCGGTTCTCGCCCTCGCGGCGGTCGCCGCGTTCGTCCTGGTCCCCTCGCTGCTCCCGGGCGGCGACACGACCGAGGAGCACCAGCTCGCCGAGAAGGGCACCGAGGTCACCATCACCGTCCCGGACGGCTCCGGCGCCGCCGCGGTCGCCCAGATCCTCTACGACAACGGGCTCATCTCCGACCAGAGCGCCTTCCTCTCCGAGGTCCGTCGCACCGAGGCCGAGGCCTCGATCAAGAGCGGCTCGTACCTGATCGTGGCCGGGACCGACGACTCCGACATCATCTCGCTGCTCACGGAGGGGCCCAACGTCTCCACCGCGCAGCTCGTCGTCCCCGAGGGCTTCACCGTGAGCCAGATTGCGGCCACCGCCGAGGAGTCCCTCGGCATCGCCTCCGCCGACTTCCTCGCCCAGGCCAAGGCCTCGGCCTACGTCGGCGACTACCCGTTCCTCGCCGCTGCCGCCGAGGAGGAGAGCGACTCCCTCGAGGGCTACCTCTTCCCCAAGACCTACGACTTCTCCAGCGAGGCGAACGTCACGGCCGACACCGTGATCCGCGCCATGCTCGACCAGTACCAGACCGAGGTCGGCCCGCTCGACCTCGACGGCGCCGCCGCCACGCTCTCCGAGCGCTACGGGATCGACCTGGACGGCCACGACGTGCTGACCATGGCCTCGATCGTCGAGCGCGAGGCCGTGACGGACGAGCAGCGCGGCAAGGTCGCGTCGGTCTTCTACAACCGCCTGCGCGACGGCATGCGCCTGCAGAGCGACGCCACGCTGACCTACTCCCTCGGCCGCGCGGCGACCGCGGAGGAGATCAACACGCTGGACGACCCCTACAACACCAACCTGCGCGAGGGCCTCACGCCCACCCCGGTCTGCTCGCCGAGCCTGCAGTCGATCGAGGCCGCCTGCAACCCCGACGACACGGACTTCTACTACTTCTACATCACGCAGGACACGGAGCAGTTCTCCGAGACCTACGACGAGCACATGCAGGCGTACTCGTAGGAGACGGGGATGGGACTGTTCCGCGCCACGCGCTACGTGGCGAGCCTGCCGCTCGTGGACGTCGACGAGCTCGTCTCGTCCGGCGTGCGCCTCGTGCTGCTCGACCGCGACAACACCTGCGTCCCGCGCGACGCCACGTCCGCGCCGGCCGAGGTCCTGGCCTGGCTCGACCGCGCGCGCGAGGCCGGCCTGGGCCTGTGCCTGGTCTCCAACAACTTCCACTCCAGCCAGGTGGGCCGCACGGCCCGCGAGCTGGGCGTCGAGGTGGTCGATCACGCCATGAAGCCCGCCCCCTTCGCGCTCGTGCGCGCCATGCGGCTGATGGGCGCCTCGCGGGAGGAGACCGTCATGATCGGCGACCAGGTCTTCACTGACGTCGCGGCCGGCAACCTCGCCGGGGTGAGGACGATCCTCGTGCGCCCGCAGTCGCGCAAGGACCTCTGGTACACCCACGTCTTCCGCGTCTTCGAGCGCCTCGCCCTCCACAACGTCACCTTCGACGGCGAGTAGGACCTGCCCGGCCCGCCCGCTCCGCCGACGTTGCTCCGAGAAGTGCGCTGCGCGGAACTTCTCTCCGCAACGCCGGACTCCGCGGGCGGGCCTACTGATGTCGCGCGCCGCGCCCCCGTGTTCCGGAGGGAGGTTCCGCGAAGCGCACCTCCCGGAGGAACACGGGGGCGCCCCACGGGCACCCGGTATCGAGTAGAATCTCTTCTCGGTATGCGAGTGAGAAAGGGGAGAGAGGTGCCGTTGGATCCGAGATACGTCGTCCACGAGGGATGCGATCACATCTTCTTCGTTGGGTTTCTCGGCGCCGGCAAGTCCACCCTCGCGCGCAACCTCGGCGGACTGTTCCACCGCCCCCACGTCGACACCGACCGCCTCGTGGAGCGCGCCCTGGGCGCCACGGTCGCGCAGATCTTCGAGGACGAGGGGGAGGACCGCTTCCGCCGGGCCGAGACGGCCGAGCTGAGGAAGCTCTCCGAGCGCAAGTCGCTGCTCGTGAGCTGCGGCGGCGGCATCGTGGAGCGTCCCGAGAACTGCGAGCTCATGCACGAGATGGGCGTCGTGGTGTTCCTCGACGGCGACCTCGAGGACTCGCTGCGGCAGATCCGCCGCCCCGAGCTCAGGCCCGACCTCGGCACGGCCGAGCACGCGGCCGAGGTCTACCGTCGGCGCCGCCCGCTCTACGAGCGCGCCGCCGACCTCACGATCGACATACGCAACAAGACGTTCGAGCAGGTGGCCCTCGAGTCGGGGCAGCTGCTCTGGGAGAAGGGCCTGCTATGAGCGACGAGACGACTGCCGAGAAGGACCGCGAGCCCGAGGCCGAGGAGGCGGCCGAGAAGGACCCGGCGCCGGTCGCCGCGAGCGCGCAGCGCACCACGCGCCAGTGGGTGGTCATGCGCGGCGCCTCCATGGACCTGAGGGTGGGGGAGGGCATCCTCGCCGAGTTCGCCCGCGTGCTCAAGTCCGCCGCGGGCCGGCCGCACCTGTGCCTGCTCGTCCACGAGCCGGGCGCGCTCGAGGACGTCGTGCGCACGCTCCACGACAACCTCTGTGCCGAGGGCTTCGAGGTCGCCACGGCCTCCCTCGACGCCTCCGCCTGCGACCTCGACGCCGTCGCCGCCTTCGTCGGGCGGCTCGACGAGGCCCGGGTCACGCGCGACGACATCGTGCTCGCGGTGGGCGGCTACCGCACGCTCTCCGTCGCCTCCTTCGCCTGCGACGCCTGGTGCGGCGGCGTCCAGCTCGCCGAGGTGCCGCTCGACCTGCCGTCCGCGGTCCTCGCCGCCACCACGCCGCGCGCGCTCGACGCCGACGGTCGCGAGCGCATGCTCGAGCAGGACAGCACGGCGCGCTACACGGCCCTCGACCTCGACGTGCTTCTCGCCGACGCGACGGACGGGGAGCTTCGGCTCGCCTTCGCGCTCATGGTGCAGACCGCGCTGTGCGAGTCCGACCGCTCGTTCGGCCGGCTCTGGGACAACGCCGACGCGGTCGCCGCAGGCGACCGGAAGGCCCTCGCCTCCCAGCTCGCGGACATCCTCAAGAGCCGCGGCAAGGTATCCTCGTCCAACTCCGCCGCCCTGCGCCAGTCGCTCGAGCTCGGCACCACGTTCGCCACGGCGCTGGCCTCGGTCGCGCCGGGTGCGGTGGACGCCGGCGAGGCGCTCGCGGACGGCATGCGCTTCGCCGCCCGCCTGGGCGTGGTGCAGGAGTCCCTCTCGATCGACGACATGCTCGCCATCGACGAGGTGCTCGAGCGCCTGGGCGTGGGCACCTCGCGCGTCGCCGTGGACCCCGCCGAGCTCGTCGGCGCGATCCGGGCCGAGCGCTACGCCCGCACGCGGCGCTTCATGCTGGCCGTCCCGCGCTCGCTCGGGCGCGTGCGGCTCGCGGTCATGACCGAGGAGCTGCTGACGGAGCACGTCACGGCCTGGTGCGCCTCGCGCCCGACCGACTAGCGTCGGCCCCCGGACGGACATCGTCTCAAAACCTCGCGAGAAAGGACACGATATGGCAGATGCGACGGCTTGCATGGGGCGCGTGGAGCGCCTGCGCGCGCTCATGGCGGAGCGCGGCTACGACGCGGTGATCCTGCGCAACAACCCCGACCTGCGCTGGCTCACCGGCGCGGAGCGCACCTTCGACGACGAGGTCGCGCACACAGCCGTGGTGACGGCCGGCGGGCTCTGGCTCCACACCGACTCCCGCTACTACAACACCTTCGTCGAGCGCCTGGGCTCCGAGTGCGCCTGGGCCCTCGACATGGAGGTCACCACGCCGGCCGCCTGGGCGGCGCGCCGCGCGGCCGCCGAGCGCGCCCGCGTGGTGGCCGTCGAGGACACGTGCGACCTCGCGTTCTACGACGACCTTCTCGTCGAGCTGTCCCGCGCCGGCGTGGCGTGCCTCACCCCGCGCCTCCACGGCGACATCTGCGACCTGCGCATGGTCAAGGACGCCGAGGAGGTCGAGCTCATGAGACGCGCGCAGGAGGTCACCGACGCCGCCTTCGAGCACATCTGCGGCTGGATTCGCCCGGGCGTGACCGAGCAGCAGATCCGCGTGGAGCTGGAGAACTACATGCTCTCCCACGGCGCCGACGAGCTCTCCTTCGGCTCGATCATCGCCTCGGGCCCCAACGGCGCGAACCCGCACGCGCAGCCCGGCGAGCGCCAGGTGCAGCTCGGCGACCTGATCGTCATGGACTACGGCGCCGGGTACCACGACTACCACTCCGACATGACCCGCACCGTGAGCGTGGGCGAGCCGAGCGACGAGCAGCGCCGCGTCTACGACGTCGTGCGCCGCGCCCACGAGGAGAGCGCCGCCGCCGTGCGCGCCGGCGTGATCGGCCGCGACGTCCACGAGGTCGCCGCCCGCGTGATCGAGGAGGCCGGCTACGGCGAGTACTTCGGCCACGGCCTCGGCCACGGCGTCGGCATCCAGATCCACGAGAACCCGAACTTCAACCGCCGCTGGGACCGCCCGGTGCCCGAGGGCTCCGTGGTCACCATCGAACCGGGCATCTACCTGCCCGGGCGCTTCGGCATCCGCCTCGAGGACTTCGGCCTCGTGACCGCCGACGGCTACGAGCCGTTCACGCGCTCCACGCACGAGCTCGTGGTGGTGGGGAAGTAGGGGCGTACGTCCTTCTCGCCGGGCGGCGTCCCGGAATCGTTGGGGTTCCCGCCTGCGGGCGGGGGTCCGTCCCAAAATCGCCGACCTTCTCGCGGTCGGGCCGGAGGGCGTCCCGGAATCCGGGACGTTCCCGCGCCCGGCCGCCCTTTTGTCCCAATAATCTGGACGTTCCCGTGGCGGGGGCGTTCGGGAGCGGGGAAGCCCCGCGATTCCCGGACGCCCCGCTCGCTTATGCGCGGAACCGCCCGGATTTCCGGACGCCCCGGCGGCAATCATGCACGGCTCGGATTTCTTGGCGAGAAGGACATCCCGTTTTACCTCGTGTGATCCAATAAACCCCAGTTCAGAGGCCTACCAAGAAACCCGAGCGACGCATTCGCGGCCGTGCCAAATTCACTCGTTTTTTGCCGACGGCCCAGAGGCAAAGTGCTAAGATGTGGACGGTATGTGGAGCGACGAGGGAGAAGTTGTGAACTCCTCTCGCCGTTGCACGGGTAGAGGCACGAGTTTGGATGAGAGAAGGAGGTAAGTGGTGGTTAGCATTGTCCTTGCCAGTCATGGCACGTTCGCCGAGGGCATCAAGATGTCCGGACAGATGATCTTCGGGCCCCAGGAGAACGTCGCGGCCGTGACGCTCATGCCCGAGATGGGTCCGGACGACCTTCGCGCCAAGCTGCTCGAGGCCGTTGCCGGCTTCGAGGACCAGGACCAGGTCCTGTTCCTCGTCGACCTTCAGGGCGGGACACCCTGGAACCAGGTCTCGCTGCTGCTCGCTGAGGAGGGGCACGAGAACTGGGTGGCCGTGGGTGGCCTGAACCTGCCGATGCTCGTCTCCGCCTACGGGGAGCGCATGGGCGCCGAGACCGCAGCCGACGTCGCCAAGGCCATCTACGCCGAGGCCAAGGCTGGCATCTGCGTCAAGCCCGAGGAGCTCGCACCGGCCGAGGCCGCTGCCGCCCCCGCGGCTCCCGCCGCCGCGCCCACCGGCGCCATCCCGGAGGGCACCGTCCTCGGTGACGGCCACATCAAGATCGCGCACTGCCGCGTCGACACGCGTCTGCTGCACGGCCAGGTGGCCACCTCGTGGACCAAGCAGATCAACCCCGACCGCATCATCGTCGTCTCCGACGGCGTCGCTCACGACGAGCTGCGCAAGACGATGATCGTCCAGGCCGCTCCTCCGGGAGTCAAGGCTCACGTCATCCCGATCTCCAAGATGATTGAGGTGTCCAAGGACCCGCGCTTCGGCGCCACGAAGGCGTTCCTGCTCTTCGAGACCCCGCAGGACGTGCTCAAGGCCATCGAGGGCGGCGTCGACATCAAGAACGTCAACCTCGGCTCGATGGCTCACTCCGTGGGCAAGGTCGTCGTCACCAACGCGATCGCCATGGACCAGGCCGACGTCGAGTGCCTCGAGGAGCTCCAGGCCAAGGGCGTCACCTTCGACGTCCGCAAGGTCCCCGCGGACGCCCCGGAGAACTTCGAGAACATGATGAAGAAGGCCAAGTCCGAGCTGGCCGCTCAGGCGTAAAGGTAAGGAGGGAAACATGTCGGTACTTTCAATCATCCTGATTGTCATCGTTGCCTTCCTCGCCGGCATGGAAGGCGTCCTTGACCAGTGGCAGTTCCACCAGCCGCTGGTTGCGTGCACGCTCATCGGTCTGGTGAGCGGCTACTTCGAAGCGGGCATCATCCTGGGCGGCACGCTCCAGATGATGGCCCTCGGCTGGGCAAACGTCGGCGCGGCCGTCGCCCCCGACGCGGCGCTCGCCTCGGTTGCCTCCGCAATCCTCATGGTCATCGCCATGATTGGTGGCTCCGACCAGGCCACCGCCATCACCACGGCCATCGCCGTCGCCGTGCCGCTCTCCGTGGCCGGCCTGTTCCTCACGATGATCGTCCGCACGATCGCCATCCCCATCGTCCACATCATGGACGGCGCCGCCGCCCGCGGCGACTTCTTCGCGATTGACCTCTGGTCCATCATCGCCATCTGCCTGCAGGGCATCCGCATCGCCATTCCGGCTGCGGCCCTGTGCTTCATCCCGTCCGAGGCCGTCATGGACGTCCTCGAGATGATGCCCGCGTGGCTCAACGAGGGCATGACGATCGGCGGCGGCATGGTCGCGGCCGTCGGCTACGCCATGGTCATCAACATGATGGCCACCAAGGAGGTCTGGCCGTTCTTCGCGCTGGGCTTCTGCCTCGCCGCCATCTCCCAGCTCACGCTGATCGCCCTCGGCGTCATCGGCGTCTGCCTCGCCCTCATCTACCTGGGCCTCAAGGAGATCGGCCAGTCCGGTGCCGGCGCCATCGGCTCGGGCGACCCGCTGGGCGACATCCTGGACGACTACGAGTAGGAAGGGGGAGACAACATGGCAGAGAACAAGATCACGCTCTCCAAGAGCGACCGTCTCAAGGTTTGGTTCCGTCACCAGTACCTGCAGGGTTCCTGGAACTACGAGCGCATGCAGAACGGCGGCTGGTGCTTCTCGATGATCCCCGCCATCAAGAGGCTCTATCCCAACAAGGATGACCAGATCGCGGCGCTCAAGCGTCACATGGAGTTCTACAACACGCACCCGTACGTCTCGTCCCCCGTCATCGGCGTCACGCTCGCCCTCGAGGAGGACCGTGCCAACGGCGCCCCCGTCGAGGACGCGGCCATCCAGGGCGTCAAGGTCGGCATGATGGGCCCGCTCGCCGGCGTCGGTGACCCGGTCTTCTGGTTCACCCTTCGCCCGCTGCTCGGTGCCCTCGGCGCCGGCCTTGCGATGAGCGGCAACATCATGGGCCCGATCCTCTTCTTCGTGCTCTGGAACGTCATCCGCCTCGCCTTCGAGTGGTACACGCAGGAGTTCGGCTACCAGCTGGGCACCTCCATCACCAAGGACCTCGGCGGCGGCCTGATGGGCAAGATCACCGAGGGCGCCTCGATCCTCGGCATGTTCGTCATCGGCGGCCTCGTCCAGCGCTGGGTCTCCATCTCCTTCGCGCCGACGGTCTCCACCGTCACGCAGTCCGAGGGCGCCTACATCGACTGGAACGCCATCGCCGAGACCGCCAACGGCGGCGGCCAGGGCGTCGCGGACGCGATCCACAGCGCGCTCTCCCAGTACGCCTCGCTCGGCGCCACCGGCCTCGAGGTCGAGAAGGTCACCACGCTCCAGGCCAACCTCGACCAGCTGATCCCCGGCCTCGCCGCCGTGTGCGTGACGCTGCTGTGCTGCTGGCTGCTCAAGAAGAAGGTCTCCCCGATCGTCATCATCATCGGCATGTTCGCCGTTGGTATCCTCGGTCACCTCGCCGGCCTTCTCTAGGCTCCGTCGCTCTTCTCGGCGCCGCGCCCTCGTCCCGTCGCTCTGACGGACGGGGGCGCGGCCCCTTTTCCAGCCTGAAAGGAGTGGGCGCGCATGGCCCAGTCTCAGAACACCACGGTCGACCTCACCATCCCCGCCACCATGTTCAAGGGGCTCTCCACGACGGGCTCCATGATGGTGGGGGACAAGGCGCTCGAGTTCTACAACGAGCGCAACGTCGAGGACTACATCCAGATCCCCTGGGACCAGTTCGACCACGTGGAGGCGTCGGTGCTCTTCGGCGGACGCGTCATCCCGCGCTTCGCCGTCTTCACCAAGGAGAACGGCGTCTTCGCCTTCTCCGCGCGCAACAACCACCAGCTGCTCCGCGCCGTGCGCGACCACATCGGCGGCGAGAGGATCGTGCGCTCGGCGTCCTTCTTCGGCGTGATCCGGGCCGGGCTCATGGGCATCTGGCGCCGCATCACGCGCCGCGGCTAGGCGCCGCCGCGTCTGCCAGCACCGCCCGTCGCGTGCCAAGAATCCCGAGCCGCGCGTTCTTCTCGCCATGCGCCGCTCGGGTTTTCTGTCCAAACGGACACGTTTTGCCCCGCGCGCATGCGAAGGTTCGATCTTTTGCATGCGCCACTCGGGATTCGTGGCACGCCCGCCGACTTCGTCCGCCGCATCATGGAATCTGCGCGCAGACGCCCGCCCGGTGCTAAAATACCGCACGTATGTGAGCACAACCGGAAAGGCGCAACATGGCAACCATCAGCACCGCAGACTTCAAGAACGGCATGGGCCTCAAGATCAACGACAAGTACTACACGATCGTTGAGTTCCAGCACGTCAAGCCCGGCAAGGGCGGTGCCTTCGTCCGCTACAAGATCCGCGACCTCAAGACCGGCCGCGTGATCGACCAGACCTGCAACGCCGGCACCAAGTTCGAGAACGTGCAGCTCATCACCAAGGAGATGCAGTACCTCTACAACGACGGCGCCACGTTCTACTTCATGGACAACGAGACCTACGAGCAGGTCGAGCTCCCCTCCGACTTCATCGGCGACAACGCCAAGTGGTTCAAGGAGAACGACAACGCCCAGCTCCTCTACGCCGACACCGAGCTTCTGGGCGTCGAGCCCCCGATGTTCATCGAGGTCGAGATCACCGAGACCGACCCCGGCTTCAAGGGCGACACCGTCCAGGGCGGCTCCAAGCCCGCCACCGTCGAGACCGGCGCCGTGATCCAGGTCCCGCTCTACCTCAACGTGGGCGAGAAGATCAAGGTCGACACCCGCGACGGCGGCAAGTTCGTCGGTCGCGTCTAGCACGTCGCCCGCAGGCGAGAAGCGCCATGCGTCGGGGCCGTCCCGGGGGAGCCTGGGGCGGCCCCGTTCTTCTCGCCGACGCGTCCGGCGCTCCGGTCGGACAACGGGTATACTAGGCAGGTGACCGTTTGAATCGAGCAAGGGGGTCCTCCATGGCCGAAAGCGAGCTCTTCGTCTCTGGCATCGGCATCTCCAAGGATGTCGTCTCCACGATCGTCGGGATTGCGGCGCGTCGCGTGGAGGGCGTGGCCTCGGTCGGCGGCAACGACATCGCCTCGAGCCTGATCAGCGTCTTCACGAGCCGCACCGTCGCCCCCGAGAAGGCCGTCGAGTCCGTCGTCGAGGACGACAGCCTCCACGTCACGGTCCACCTGGCCGTCTTCTACGGCTACCCGTTCACCAAGCTCGCCGCGGACGTCCGCACCGAGGTCGCCCGCGCCGTGACCGAGCAGATCGGCGTGCCGGTGTCCGCCGTCGACGTCTGCATCGACAGCCTCGTCTTCCCCAAGGAGTAGTCCCACTTGAGCACTCACTTCGGCGGGCGCACGCTCGCCCGCAGCCAGGCCCTGCAGCTGATGTTCCAGGCCGAGGCCAACGCGCGCGCGGTCCTCGACGTCCTGGACGGCGAGTACGCCCTGTCGCAGGGCCCGCTCGACGACTATGCGCGTCGTCTCGCCCTCGGCGCCGACGAGCGCCGCCCCGAGCTCGACGCCGTCATCGCGGCGCGCTCCAGGGGCTGGTCGGTCGCGCGCATGAACGCGGTGGACCGCAACCTCCTGCGCCTCGCGCTCTACGAGATGCTCTACGTGGACGAGGTCGACGTCGCCGTGACCATCGACGAGTGCGTCGAGCTCGCCAAGGCCTACGGGACCGACGAGTCGTCGCGCTTCGTGAACGGCATCCTCGGCCGCGTCGCCGACGACCTTGAGGCCGGCGTCGACGTGGTCGCCGCCACGCGCGAGCAGACCGCCGCGGACGACGGGGAGGCGTAGGCCATGGCCCGCGTGGACGTCTCCCAGTACCAGAGCTTCGGCCAGATCAACGACCGCCTGGACGAGCTCGTCTCCCAGGTGCGCGACAAGGACGTCTCGCTCGAGCGCTCGCTCGACCTCTTTGACGAGGCGATCGCGCTCGGCTCCAAGGCCGTGAGCCTCGTGGACGCCACGGACTTCTCGCCCGAGGAGGAGGCGCGCCTGGCCGACGCCGGCGAGGCCGCCGAGAAGGGCGACGAGCCCGCTGCCGGGGCCGACGCCGAGCCCGAGCCCGCCGCGGACGGGCAGTAGGCACCATGCCGCGTCGCCGCCGGCTCGACGCCGAGCTCGTCGAGCAGGGGTTCTTCTCGTCTGCCGACGAGGCCCTGCGCGCCGTCATGGCGGGCGACGTCTCCACCACCGACCGACGCCTCACCTCCCCCGGGGAGCAGGTCGCCCCCGGCATCCCCCTGCACGTGCGCGGCCGCGCGGCCTACGTGAGCCGCGGCGGCCTCAAGCTCGAGCGCGGCCTCGACGCATTCGGCGTGGACCCGCGGGGCCTCGACTGCCTCGACGTGGGGTGCTCCACGGGAGGCTTCACCGACTGCCTGCTCAAGCGCGGCGCTGCCTCCGTGGTGGCCGTCGACGTGGGCTACGCGCAGTTCTCCTGGGAGCTGCGCGGCGACCCGCGCGTCCGGCTGCTCGAGCGCACCAACGTCACGGCGGTGCCTGCCCTTCTCGGCGCGTCAGTCGTCGACCTGGCCGTCTGCGACGTCTCCTTCACGTCCGTGATCACGGTGCTGCCGGCGGTGCTCGAGCTGCTGCGCCCGGGCGGGACCTTTCTCACGCTCGTCAAGCCGCAGTTCGAGGCCGCGCGCGAGGACGTGGGGGAGGGCGGCGTCGTGCGCGAGGGGCGCGTGCGCGCGGCGGCGCTGGAGCGGGTGCGCACGGCCTTCGAGGACGCCGGTCTCGTCGTGCGCGGGAGCTGCGAGAGCCCCATCACCGGCCACAAGGGCAACGTCGAGTACCTCCTCTGCGGCGACCTGCCCGCCTAGCGCGCCGGCCCCGGCGGCGGGGTATACTGGGCACGGAACCCGAGAGAAAGGCCGGCACCCGTGAAGGTCCTCATCGTCCCCAACTACGCCCGCGAGGACGCCGTCGAGAGCGCGCGTCGCCTGGAGGGCTGGCTCGACGGCGAGGGCGTCGAGGTCGCCTGGGCCCGCGACAAGAAGCTCTTCCCCGACGCCCGCGAGACCGCCGACGACTGCGACCTCGTGGTCTCGCTCGGCGGCGACGGCACCCTCTTGCGCGCCGCCCGCATCGTGGGCTACGCCGGCGTGCCCGTCCTCGGCATCTCCTACGGCCACCTGGGCTTCCTCACCGCCGCCGGCCCCGAGGACCTGCTCGCCACCGTGCGCGACGCCCTGGCGGGCGAGCTGCACGTCTCCCGCCGCGCCACGCTCGACGTGGAGTGCGAGTTCGTCTGCGAGGACGGGTCGACCTGCGTCACCCACAGCTTCGCCCTGAACGACTTCGCGCTCTCCCGCGGCGGCGCCGGTGACATGGTCGAGTTCGACGTCTCCGTCTCCGGCAAGCACATCGACCGCCTGCGCGGCGACGGCTTCGTGGTCTCCACGGCCACCGGCTCCACGGGCTACGCGCTCGCTGCCGGCGGCCCCATCGTCACGCCCGAGTTCACGGGCATGGTCTGCGTTCCCATCGCGCCGCACACGATCATGGCGCGCGCCTTCCTCACCTCGCCCTCCGACGTCGTGGAGATCGAGATGAGCCCCGAGCGCCCGGCCATGCGCCACTTCTTCGCCGACGGCCAGCCGATCCGCGACGGTCGCGGCGGCACAGGCGTCCGCGCGAGCGTGCGGCGCGGCCCCGGCGACCTCGTCCTGCTCGACCGCAGCACGCAGAGCTTCTACGACTCCGTCTCCCGCGTCTTCTACGGGCAGGTGGGCAAGTGATCTCGCCGGGCGAGAATAACGGGCGGGCCGTGCGATGATCGACGAGCTGCGCGTCCGCGACGTCGCGCTCATCCGCGACGCCACCATAGAGCCGGCGACCGGCCTCACCGTCCTCACGGGCGAGACGGGCGCGGGCAAGACGGCCCTGCTGTCCTCGATCAAGCTGCTGGTGGGAGAGCGCGCCGACGCGGGCATGGTCCGCGAGGGCGCCCCCTCGCTCGAGGTCGAGGGGCGCCTTTTCCTGCCCGGCGACGACGAGGACGGCACCGTGGTGCGCCGGCGCGTGGGCGCGGACGGCCGCGGCCGCGTGGAGGTCTCCGGCCACCTGGCGAGCGTCCGCGAGCTCGCGGAGCGCGTGGGGGCGACGGTTGACCTCTGCGGCCAGCACGAGCACCAGCGCCTGCTCTCCGTCGCGACGCACGCCGAGCTGCTCGACGCCTGGGCGGGCGCCCCCGCGGCCGAGGCCCTCGCCGCGTACCGAGAGGCCCTCGACGCCGCCGCGGAGGCCGCCGCGGAGCTGGAGCGCGTGAGGGAGACGGGCAGGGCGAGCGCCGAGCGGCTCGACGAGGCCGCGTTCGCGCTGCGGCGCATCGACGAGGTCGACCCGCGCGAGGGCGAGCTCGAGGAGCTCGAGGCCCAGCTGCCGCGCGTCGAGCACGGCGAGGCCCTTCTCGCTGCCGCGGCCGGCGCGCGCGAGCTGCTCTCCGGCGACGACGGGGCGCTCGACGCCCTCGGGCGTGCCGTGCGCGAGCTCGAGGGGGCCGCGCGCTACGACGAGGCGCTCGCCGGCTGGGCGAGCGCGCTCGAGAGCTCGCTGATCGACGTCGAGGACGTCGCCTCCGAGCTGCGCGACTACGCGGACGAGGTGGACTTCGACCCCGAGGAGCTCGAGCGGCTGCAGACGCGCCTCTCGGCGCTCGAGGGGCTGCGCCGCTCCTTCGGTCCGCGCATGGAGGACGTGTTCCGTCGACGCGCGGAGGCCCGCGAGGTCGTGGCCGCGGCGGGGGACGGCGGGGAGCGGGAGCGCCGGGCCGCCGAGGAGCTCGGGCGCCGCGAGGCCGCGCTCGCCGCCGCCGCGGACGCCCTCGACGCCGTGCGCCGCGAGGCCGCGCCGCGCTTCGCCGCGGCGGTGGGCGAGCAGATGGCGCTTCTCGAGATGGGCAGCGCGGGCCTTGAGGTTGCGCTCGAGCGGGCGCCGCGCGCCGAGTGGTCGCGCCGCGGGGCGAGCCGCGTCGAGTTCCTCTACCGCCCGGGCGCCGGGCTCACGGCGCGCCCGCTGCGCCGGATCGCCTCGGGCGGCGAGGTCAGCCGCGTGATGCTCGCGGTCAAGGTGGTGCTGGGCGCCGCGGACGCGTGCGAGACGCTGGTCTTCGACGAGGTGGACGCCGGCGTGGGCGGCGCCACGGCCGTGGCGCTGGCGGGCACGCTGGCGCGGCTGGCGGCGACGCACCAGGTCATCGTGGTCACGCACCTCGCGCAGGTGGCCGTGGCGGCCGAGCGGCACTATCTGGTCGAGAAGCACGACGGTGCGGGCGACGTCCCCGAGACCACGCTCACCGAGATCTCCGGCGAGGAGCGCGTGGCCGAGGTCGCGCGCATGCTCTCCGGCGACACCGGCGCCGCGAGCCGCGACCTCGCGCGCGAGATGCTCGCCGCGCACGCCGCCGAGGGCCGCTAGCCCCACGCCCTTCTCGCCCCGCGCCAAATCCTCCCGATCCCTCGCGTCCCGCGGTTTGGTGACAGGTTTTGCGCCCCGCGCGGCGAGAAGGGCGGCGCGGACACGTAAAAGCCGTCACCGTAGGCCGCGCGCCCCGGCCTCAGTCCGCCTCGGGGCCGCGGTCTGCGCCCGTGCCGTCCAGGTCCAGGAGCTCGGTCACGGACAGGCCGAAGACCCAGGCGAGCGAGAGCAGCGTGTGGTAGGTGGGGTTCATGGGAGTTCCGGGCTTGGACTCGCCCTTCTCGTACTTCTGGTACGTGTAGATCGCGATGCCTGCGCCGTTCGCGACGTCCTCCTGGCTCAGGCCCCGCTCGCGCCGCAGGTCGCGCAGGCGGTAGCCGAGCCGCTGTGAGTAGCCCTCGAGGTCGAGGTCGGGGGAGTTGTTCTTCTCGCGCTCCATGCGACCACTATCGGGCCGCCTGGACGGGCGCACCACCATACAAGTATGACAAGCAAAACCCCACAGGGCGGCGCGCGGTCCCCGGCGGGCGAGAAGGTCTGTGTCGGTCTCGTGTCGCAATGTTTCGCGCGTGCGTCCGATCGGGACGGTGGCCGCGCCGCCCCTCTCGCCGCGCGCTACCATGGAGACCCGTGGAAACGTTACGGATTCTGCGGGAGGTCCCCATGGCAAAGCACATCTTCGTGACCGGCGGCGTCGTCTCCTCGCTGGGCAAGGGCATCACAGCCGCCTCGCTCGGCCGGCTGCTCAAGGGGCGCGGCTACCGCGTCACCATGCAGAAGGCCGACCCCTACCTCAACGTGGACCCGGGCACGATGAGCCCGTTCCAGCACGGCGAGGTCTTCGTGACCGAGGACGGCTACGAGTCCGACCTCGACCTCGGGCACTACGAGCGCTTCATCGACGAGAACCTCACGCGCAGCTCCAACTTCACCTCCGGCGCCATCTACCAGGAGCTCATCTCCCGCGAGCGCGCCGGCGACTTCCTCGGCGGCACCGTGCAGGTCATCCCGCACGTCACCGACGCCATCAAGGAGCGCTTCCGCCGCGTCGAGGAGGAGGCCGGCGCCGACGTGGTGATCACCGAGCTCGGCGGCACGGTCGGCGACATCGAGAGCCAGGCCTTCGTGGAGGCCATCCGCCAGTTCCGCAACGAGAAGGGCCGCGACGACTGCGTCCTCATCCACGTGAGCCTCGTGCCCTACATCGCCGCCGCCCACGAGGTCAAGACCAAGCCCACGCAGCACAGCGTGCGCGAGCTGCGCTCCCTCGGCCTGCAGCCCGACTTCATCGTCTGCCGCTCCGACCACGAGGTGGACGCCTCCATCCGCGCCAAGATCGCGAGCTTCTGCGACGTGCCCGCCGACCACGTCTTCGAGAACTCCGACTGCCCCTCCATCTACGACGTGCCGGCGCACCTCGCCGCTCAGGGCTTCGACGAGAAGGTCTGCGAGCGCCTGGGGCTCGAGCCGCGCGCGTGCCACATGGAGGGCTGGTACGCCTTCACGGACGCGATGCACGCCGCCAACGCCCGCGCCGACGTCACGCGCATCAGCGTCGTCGGCAAGTACACGCAGCTGCCGGACGCCTACCTCTCCGTCATCGAGGCGCTGCACCACTCGGGCGTGCTCTTCGGGCGCCACGTGGACATCCGCCTGGTGGACGGCGAGGCGCTGGACGAGAAGAACGTCGAGGCCGTGCTCGGCGACTCCGACGGCATCCTCGTGCCGGGCGGGTTCGGCCTGCGCGGCATCGAGGGCAAGATCTGCGCCGTGCGCCGCGCCCGCGAGGAGCGCGTGCCCTACCTGGGCGTCTGCCTGGGCCTGCAGGTCGCCGTCTGCGAGTTCGCCCGCGACGTCTGCGGCCTTCCCGGCGCGAGCTCCGCGGAGTTCGACCCGGACACGCCGCATCCCGTGATCGACATCATGGCCGACCAGGCGACCGTCACCGAGAAGGGCGGCACCATGCGCCTCGGCGCCTACCCGTGCCGGCTCGAGCCCGGCACCCTGGCGGCCGAGGCCTACGGCGAGCCGCTCGTCTGGGAGCGCCACCGCCACCGCTACGAGGTCAGCAACGCCTACCGCGAGCGTCTCGCCGCCGCCGGCCTGCGCATTTCCGGCCTCTCGCCCGACGGGCGGCTCGTCGAGATGGTGGAGCTGCCCGAGGACGTGCATCCTTGGTTCGTGGCGAGTCAGGCGCACCCCGAGTTCAAGAGCCGCCCGGACCGCCCGGCCCCGCTCTTCCGGGAGTTCGTGCGCGCCGCGATCGCGCACCACGAGGGCCGCGACCGCCACGACGTCGAGCCGGTCGAGGGCGAGTAGGGAGGCACCGCACGTGGACCTCGGGCAGGCCAGGGAGGAGTACCTGAGCTACCTCGCCGTGGAGCGGGGGAGCTCGCGCAACACGCTCGACGCGTACGGTCGCGACCTCAGGCGCTACGAGGCGTGGCTGGCCGAGCGCGGCGTGACCCGCCCCGACGACGTGACGCTGCTGCTGATCGAGGACTACGTGGCCGAGCTCTCCTCCTGCGGCCTCGCCGCCTCGTCGGTCGAGCGCGCCGCCTCGGCGGTCAAGGGCTTCCACCGCTTCATGCTCGCGGACGAGATCGCCACCACGCTGCCCACGGCCGACCTGCCGCTGCCCGCCAAGCCCGAGCGCCTCCCCGACGTCATCTCGCGCGAGGACGCCGCGCGCCTGCTGGACCAGCCGTTCCCGCAGACGCCCGTCGGCCTGCGCGACCATGCGGTGCTCGAGGTGCTCTACGGCTGCGGCCTGCGCGCGAGCGAGCTCGTGGGGCTCGACGAGCGCTCCGTCCTTCTCGACGAGGGGCTGCTGCGCGTCTTCGGCAAGGGGTCAAAGGAGCGGGTGGTCCCGATCATGGGGGCCGCCGCCGACGCGCTCGGGGCGTACCTGGAGCGCGGCCGCGGTGCCCTGTCCGGCCGACGGCCCAGCGCCGCCGTGTTCCTCAACGCCCGGGGCGGGCGTCTCTCTCGCCAGTCCGTCCATTCGATCGTCGAGAAGTACGGGCGGGTCGTGGGGATCCGCGGCCTGCACCCGCACACGCTGCGGCACAGCTTCGCCACGCACCTGCTCGAGGGTGGGGCCGACCTGCGCGTGGTCCAGGAGCTGCTCGGGCACGCCAACGTGGCGACCACCCAGCTCTACACGCACCTCGACCGCTCCCACATCCGGCGCGTGTACCTCTCGGCGCACCCGCGCGCGTAGCGCCGCGCTCGTCCCGAAATCGGCGACGTTCCGCAGCCGCGGCGCCGGGCCGTCTAGGAGTCGGCGACGTTCCGCAGCCGCGGTCCGACTTCGTCTTGGAATTGGCGACCTTCCCCGGGAACCCCGCCGATTCCGGGACGAGACCGGGTGCGGCCCCGCGCGGGGCTAGACGCCGGCCGCCGCGAGGGCGTCCGACCAGATGTCGCGGCTGATGGTGAGCCCCTCGCCGGGCATGTCGGCGGCCGCTATCTCCACGCCCGTCTCGGCGTCGACGAAGGCTGCCCTGAAGCCCCAGTCCTCCTGCCCGTCAAAGAGCTGCAGGTAGCCGCAGGCAACCATGATCATGTAGAGGTCGGCGGCGGCGTCGTTGTCGTCCGTGAAGCAGGGGCGCGCGGTGACGGTGATGGCCCGGAGGTCGTCGGACACCTCGACGGCGTCGGCGCAGTCCCGCGCAAGGAGCGACGCGGTCTCGTCCTCGAGCTCCTCCTCCCACTTCTCGACCTGCGCATCGAACTGCCCAGTCGTGAAGGTGAGAATGACGTCGTCGCCCTCGGCGGCGGCGTCCAGCGCGTCCTCGCTCGCGCCGTCGGCGTACTGCTCGAGGGCGTCGTCCTGCGAGAGGGCGCAGAGGTTGAGGAACGACGCGGGGAAGCGCACGGAGACGGTCTGGTCCGCGGGCGTGGGCTCGTGCTCGGCGGGTTCGGGGTCGGCCGCTCCGCCGGCGCAGCCGCAGAGGGCGGCGAGAAGGGCGCCGGAGAGCGCGAGCAGGGCGCGTCGGGTGAGCATGAGGGGCCTCCTACGAGAGTTTGGGTTGCTGAAGCATAACAGCATGATGATAGAATCATACGAGTTCAGGGCGCGAGAGGGGAGGGCGGCATGAACCGCTCGAGTGACCGACCGATTCCGATGCTGGCGGGCGTGGTGCTGATCGTCGCCGGCGTTCTCTTCTTGGGGTATGCCTTCTTCCAGTACGCCTCCATCGGGGGCGACCCGTCCTATACCGGGGTGGGCTGGCGCGACACCTACGAGATGCGCGACACCGCCCGGGGGATGCTCCTGGGGCTTGCGCTCGTCGTGCTGGGGATCCTGGTCGTGGCGCTGCGGCTGCGCGACCGCCTGCGGGCGGCCCCGGCATCGCGGGAGGCCGAGAAGGACGTGGCGCCCGCCCCCGCTCCGGTGCCCGCGCCGGCGAGGCCCGCGCCCGCTCCGGCCCCGGCGCCGAAGCCCGCCCCCTCCCCAAAGCGCTCGGACGGCGGCATCTCCCCGCTCGACCAGGTGCTCCCGCGCTCGGACGACGCCCTCGCGACGCTGCGCTACTTCATTGTGGACGCCCCCGACCAGATGCTCGCCGACCAGTGCGAGCTCGTGCGGCGCACGGGGCTCGCGGACTGGACGGGCGAGCCGCGCTGCGGCGCCCGCAGGCTCGCGCGCAGCGGCCGCTGGTGGCTCGTGCCCGAGGGCGCGTTGCCGACGCCGGAGGACGCGGACCGCGTCTGGGCCGTCGAGGCGGCCCTCAACTTCGGGCAGGACGCGGCCAGGATGGCCGAGCCGCCCGTCACGCTGGACGAGCGGCTGCGCGTTCTTCTCGCCGGCGTCTCCCACCTGGAGCCCGTGCGCCATCCGGGCAGCCGCTTCCTCGCCACCGTCACCGAGGGCACCGACCCCCGGGGCGAGTGGGCCGTGCGCGCGGCCTTTGCCGACGCCCTGGAGAACCTGCCGGTGCCCTTCCGCATGGTCGCGGACTTCAGGCTCAACGTCTCCGAGGGGCTGCTCGGGGTGAGGGCGGCCGTGCCCCGGCCGGCGGCCTTCTCCTTCGCGCCGGAGGCGGAGCGCGCCGCGCTCGCCCGTGCCTACGCGTATGACCTGGCGCTGCTTCTCTCCCGTACGGCGCTTGTCGCCTCGCCGGCGATTCGCCGCGTGGTCGTCAACTGCCACGTGGACGGGAGCGTGGACTGCGTCCTCTCCGCGGACCTCACGCGCTCCTCGCTCGAGCGCATGGCGGCCGCCCCGCGCGAGGGTGGTCTGCCCGAGCCCTCCGCCGAGCTACGCTATCGCCCCGCAGCGGACGGCTGGCTCGCCCCCGTTGCGCCGCTGCTGTCGTTCGTCGACGCCCAGCTGCGCCCGGCCGAGCGCTATCGCCCGGTGGAGCTCTCCGACGAGCCCTGCCCCGAGGCGGTCGTGCGCACCTGCGGGGCGCACCGGCGCTCCGAGCTCGGCATCGCGGAGAGCGTGGTGCGCCTTGACGCGTGGGAGCGCGTTGCGGACGACTTCGGCGGGCTCGGCGACACGACGGAGGACGCGGTGGCGGCCCTCTCCGAGCTGCGCGCGTCCGCCACGGACGCCTCGGTCGTCGAGGCCTGCGAGCGCACGACGCGCGCCCTGGTCGCCGGCGAGCTCGACGTGGAGGACACCGACGACCTCATCGAGTGCTTCGTCGGCGGATCGGCGCTCGAGCGCGCCGTGCGCCAGGCGGGGCCCCTCGTCCCCACGGCGGACGAGCAGGACCAGGAGGAGCTCTCGAGGGTCGCGAACCTGCTCGAGGACGCCCTCGCGCCCGTCGAGGCAGCCGGCGCCTATCGCGACGACGAGCGGACGGCCCATCGCTACTTCCGCTCGATCCCCGAGCGCGTGACCTACAACCTCGACTGCGCCGACGGGCGCACCGTGCGGCTCGTCCCGGACGCCTACTTCCTCGCACACCAGTACGCGGCGGTCCTCGAGCGCTGGCTCGCGCTCCCCGGCAGCCTCGACCGCGCGCTCGCCCATGCCGAGCGTGCCGCCGAGCTCGCGCCGTGCACGGTCGAGACGGCGCTCGCCCGCGCGGACTGCCTGCGCGAGATGGGGCGGACCGACGAGGCCCTGCGCGCGGTGTCCGGCGCCGCGGCGCGCTGCTCGACCGTCGACGGCCTCTCCCTCTGCCTCTACCGCCTCGCCGGCCTCACGTACGACCTCGGCATGGTGGAGACCTCCGTCGCCTGCTACCGACGCTGCATCGAGCTGGGCCGTGCGCAGGCCGAGCCCGCCCGCCACGAGCTCGGGCTGCTCGCCCAGCACGAGCACGAGGCGCTGGCCGCGGCTCGCCTCGACCCGGCCAAGCTCACGGGCGAGCGCCTCACGCGCGCGCTCGAGGGGGCGGGTCTGCCCGCGGGTAACGTGGGGCCGCTCTCCGAGCGCCTGCGTGCGGCTGCGGCGGCGTGCACGGACGCCGGGATCTTCTCGGTGGCCCACCCGCTGCTCCAGGCGTACCTGCAGGCGGCCGATCGGCGCGATGACGCGCTCGCCGACGTGCTCGCGTCGCTGAGGGCCTAGACTCCCGCCGAGACGGCCTCGTCCCACCCCTCGCGGCTGTAGGAGAGCTCCTCGTCAGGCAGCGTGGTGCGCGCGACCTCCACGCCCGTCTCGGCGTCCACGAGGGCGACCTCGACGGCCCAGTCACCCTGCCAGTCGGACTCCGGATCGATGAGCTGCAGGAAGCCGCAGGCGGCGACGAGCTGGTAGAGGTCGGCGTCCGCATGGTCGGCGAAGGAGGGGCGCGCCGTGACGGTCACACCGTCGCGACCGTCCGTCACCTCGACGGAGACGACGGCGTCGCTTGTCTCCAGCGCATCGAGGCTCTTCTCGAGTGTGTCCTCCCACATGGTGCGCAGCTGCCCGTACCAGTGGTCGGTGACGTAGAGCTCGAGCGAGCCGTCCTCGAGGACGCTCGTGCCGATGTCACCGTCGGAGTAGTCGTCGTAGCCCTGCGCCGCCTCGTCGGCCGTGTTCCCGGTGAATGCGAGGTAGGAGGCCGGGATGGTGACGCGCATCTGCACCGGCTGCGTCTGCGCGACGGGGTGTTCGACGACAGGGTCTTCGACGACGGGGTCGACCTCCCCCTCAGGCTCGTTAGCGGTGCAGCCGGGGAGCAGGGCGAGCAGCCCGGCGGACAGGGCGAGGAACTCACGGCGCGTCTGCATGGAAACCCTCCCTCTTTCAGGTTGGGACCATGATAGCGCGCACGGCGTCGCGGCCGTCTCGAAATCGGCGACCTTCCGCAGCTTTGGTGTCGCGCCGTCTAGGAACCGGCGACGTTCCGCAGCGGCGGTGTCACGCCGTCCCGGAATCGGCGACCTTCCCCGGTAACCCCGCCGATTCCGGGACGCGTCCTTCTCGCCGGGCGAGAAGGTCGGCGATTCTGGGACGACATCGCCGCGCGATCGCGGAACCCCGGCGATTCCGGGACGGGTGCCCCGGTGGGGCGCGGTGGGGGAGCCCTTCACGCCCGCGACACAAAACCTCAAGTCCCGCTTGTGTCCCGGACCGATCGGAGACCCAACATCTGGGGGCCGTGCGCCCCAAGATGACCGTCCGCGCCCAGATTTCAACCGCAAGGTGTAGCAAAGTGTTTTTCTGTGTCGCAAAGTGTGGCGAATGACGTATAGTAGTCGCACGCTCCGTTCGGGGCCGGGTTCTCGTCCTGAGGGGAGGGTGACATGCTCGCTGGCTCGTATCCGATGTCCGTGGATGCCAAGGCGCGCGTCACCCTGCCGGCCGTCTTCCGCAAGCAGCTTGCGAGGGACGACAAGAGGACGATCTACCTCGTCCCCCTCAACGGCTGCGTGAACGGCTTCACCCCCGAGGGTTTCGAGGCGTACGTCGACGGGCTCTTCGAGTACGGCGACAACCACTTCGACCCCCGCAGCCGTGACGACGTTCGCCTGAAGACCGGCCTGTGGGCCCGTGCGGTGGAGGTCGACATCGACTCCGCCGGCCGCGTGGCCCTCGGCAAGCTCGACGCGGCCAAGCCCGGTACGCGCGAGAAGCTCGGTCTCACGGCCGACGTCACGGTGGTGGGCGCCGGGGACCACTTCGAGGTCTGGAACTCCGAGAAGTGGAACGCGACGCAGGAGAGCCTCGAGGACGACCTCGACGCGCTTCTCTTCCACGACTAGCAGCAGGGGGTGGGGGTCTTGACAGCAGAATATCGGCACGTACCCGTGATGCTCGCCGAGGTCCTCGCCGAGCTCGACCCCCAGGTGGGGGAGGTGGTGTGCGACTGCACCCTCGGCGGTGCGGGCCACACCGTGGAGCTGGCGAGGCGCGTGGCGCCGGACGGCCTGTCGATCGGCATCGACCAGGACGACATGGCGCTCGCGGCGGCGACCGAGCGCCTCGCGCGCGAGGTCCCGGAGGCGAGCACGCTTCTCCTCAAGGGCAACTTCGGGGACCTGGACGAGCTTCTCGTCCAGGCGGAGGTTCCCGGGGTCGACTGCTTCCTGTTCGACCTCGGCGTCTCGTCCCCCCAGCTTGACATCCCGGAGCGCGGCTTCTCGTACCACGAGGACGCCCCGCTCGACATGCGCATGAATTCGGGCAACCACACACAAACCGCAGCCGAGGTCGTGAACACCTACAACGAAGCAGACCTCGCCCGAATCCTCCGCGTCTACGGTGACGAGCGCCATGCGGCGCGCATCGCCCGCGGGATCGTCGAGCGCCGCTCGAAGGCGCCCATCGAGACGACGCTCCAGCTCGTGGACGTCATCAAGGCGGCGATTCCCGCCGCGGCGAGAAGGAGCGGCGGACACCCCGCACGTCGGACGTTCCAGGCGCTGCGCATCGAGGTCAACCATGAGCTCGACGTGCTCGACCGGGGACTGAGGGCGGCCGTCCGCTGGGCGAACCCGGGTGGCAGGATCTGCGTGATCTCCTACCACTCGCTCGAGGACCGCATCGTGAAGCACGTCTTCTCGGAGCTCTCCCAGGGCTGCACCTGCCCGCCGGACCTCCCGGTCTGCGTGTGCGGTCACGTGCCGATAGTCAACGTCAGGACGAGGAAGCCCCTCGTCGCCTCAGACGAGGAGGTTGCGGCCAACCCCAGGTCGCGAAGCGCCCTCATGCGCGTGGCGGTCAGGCTCGACGCCTCCGCGGAGGGACCCAAGGTGTCGTAGCCGGCGCGAGCCGTCTATGAGAGCGAGAGAAACGAAGCACAAACGCAGCAGCACGAACCCAAAACGCACCACCAACGCACCACCACGACGCACGAACGAACTCTAAACGAACTCTTAAGGTCGCTCTATTACACCTTGAGACTTACTATCAAGTAACCCTCAAGTTGCCAGCGTACCTGCACCATCTGAAGAACAATGCACGACCGGAACAGGGAATAGGCATGAGGTACCAGGGATCAGCGGCATACAGCTACGACGCGGCGCAGCGGGAGCGCGAGCTCTCCCAGCGCGCATCGGCGCCCTCGTTCGAGGTCGTCACCGGCGGCGGGCTCGACGCGCAGGCGCGCGCCGGCGTGTCCCCGGTCTTCCTCGCCCGCCTCAAGGCGGCCCTGGCGGTCGCCGCGGTCCTCGTCGTGCTCGGCATGGCCCGCGTGGGCATCTCCGTCGCCACGGTCTCGCTGCTCTCCGCAAACTCCGACCTCACCGCCCAGATTGAGGAGACCTCCTCGCTCAACGCCCAGTTGAAGGTGCAGCGCTCCGTCCTCTCGAGCAACGCCCGCATCTCCCGTATCGCGACCCAGAACTACGGCATGGTCCTCGCCGACAGCTACGTGACGCTCGACCTCACGCCCGCCGACGAGGAGGCCGGCGCGACGGGTGCAGATGGGGATGCTGCGCAGACGGCGGACAACGCCCCCGCTGACGCGAACGTGAAGTAGACTTCTGTCCCGTGAGCAGGAGGGACAGACAGAGCCGCGCCGGCAGGCGCAACCGACCGGAGGCCTCGTACGACGAGGCCTCTCGCGCGCGCTCACGCCTGAGGGCCAGCCGCCCGGGCGGCTCGGGGTCAGGCGGCACCGACGCCGGCTTCTCGTTCACCCGCCGCTTCTTCCTCGCCCTTCTCGGCGTCGTCGCCGCCAAGCTCGCCTGGCTCCAGGTGTTCCAGTCCTCCGAGCTCGCCTCCGCGGCGGAGTCCCAGCGCACCAACCGGGCGGTCCTGCACGCCAAGCGCGGCACCATCTACGACCGCAACGGCAACGCGCTCGCCGTGAGCGTCGACTGCCAGACCATCTACGCCAACCCCAGCGTCGTCGAGGACCCCTCGGGCGTCTCCGAGGCCCTGGTCTCCGTGCTCGGGGGCGAGAAGGACTCCTACATGGACCTCCTCACCCAGGACACGACCTTCGTCTACATCCAGCGCCAGGTCGACCAGGAGATGGCCGACAAGCTCTCCGAGGAGCTCGAGGCCCGCGAGCTCACGGGCGTCTACTTCCTCGAGGACACGAAGCGCGCCTACCCCTACGGATCGATCGGCTCCCAGGTCATCGGCTACGTCGGTGTGGACGGCAACGGCCTCTCGGGCCTGGAGAGCTACTACGAGGACGTCCTTCTCGGCACGGACGGCGAGATGATCTTCGAGACTGGCCTCGACGGGACCCCCATCGCGGGCGGCGCCACGCAGATCACGCCGGCGAAGGATGGCACGGACCTCGTGATCTCGCTCGACGTCGACCTCCAGGAGGTCGCGGAGAGCGTCATCGCCGAGGCGGCCAAGACCTTCGAGGCCGAGTCCGGCTCGGTCATGGTCACCAACCCCCGGACCGGCGAGATCCTCGCCGCCTGCTCCACGCCCCTGGCCGACCTCGACGACCTGACGGACGCCTCGGCCCTCAACCTCAAGGCCGTCTCGAACTCCTACGAGCCCGGCTCGGTCTTCAAGGTCCTCACGACCTCGATCGGCATCGAGGGAGGATTCTTCACCGAGGACACCGTCTACACCGTCCCCGCCGAGGTGAAGGTCGGCGACGACTACGTCACGGACGTGGACGACCGCGACTACACGATGGACATGAGCGTCAAGGAGATGCTCGCCCGCTCGTCCAACACCGCCATGGCGCTGCTCGTCCAGGACGTCATGGGCGCCGACGCCTTCGCCGAGGGGGTCGCGCGCTTCGGCATCGGCGAGACCACCGGCATCGACTTCCCCGGCGAGTCCGCCGGCATCGTCCGCCCGCGCGAGCAGTACGACGGCTCGACCGCGGGCTCCATGGCCTTCGGCCAGGGCCTCGCCGTGCCCATGGTCCAGATCGTGCGCGCCTTCGGCGCGGTCGCCAACGGCGGCGTGCCGACGACCCCGCACTTCCTCGTCTACAAGGGCGAGGAGGAGGTCTCGTGGCCGGAGGGGGAGCGCATCATCTCCGAGGAGACCGCCGCGCAGGAGATCGACATGATGCGCGCCGTCATGACCGAGGGCACCGGCGCCGGCTGCCAGGTCGACGGCTACGACTTCGCCGGCAAGACGGGCACGGGCGAGCAGGCCGACGAGGACGGCGGCTACCTCGAGAACTCCTTCGTCTCGTCGCTGTGCGGCTTCGCCAACGCCGACGACCCGGAGCTCTTGCTCTACGTCGGCCTCAACCACACGCCCTACCACTCGTCCGACTCCTCCGGTCGGGCGTTCAAGGAGATTGCCGAGCATGCCGTGTCGATCATGGGCGTCCAGCCCGCGTCCTGATGGGAGCAAACCGATGTTTCGCATGAGCGTTGAGGACATAGCGAGGGTCACGGGGGCGTCGGTCCTCGGGACGGGCTCGCGCGCCGTCTGCGGGGAGGTCGTGATCGACTCCCGCGCCGCGGGGGAGGGCTCCCTGTTCGTCGCCTTCGTCGGCGAGCAGGTCGACGGGAACGCCTACCTCGCCCCCGCCGCCCGCGCCGGCGCCGCCGCCGTCGTGGCGACGCGCGACGTGGACGAGGCGGTGGCCGCCGAGGTCGCCGCCTGCGGCTGCGCGCTGCTGCGCGCCGAGGGCGACGATGGCGAGGAGTTCATGCTGCGCCTGTCCGGCGCCTGGCGAGAGGCCCACCCCGAGTGGGTCGTCGTGGGCGTGACGGGCTCGGTGGGCAAGACCACGACCAAGGAGATGCTCGCGGCCGCCGTGGGCTCCCAGCGCCGCTGCCACGCCACGCGCGGCAACTTCAACAACCTGATCGGCCTGCCGCTCACGCTGCTGTCCGCCCCGGACGACGCCGAGGTGCTCGTCTGCGAGCTCGGCATGAACCACCTGCACGAGATCGACCGCCTCGCGGCCGCCTGCCGCCCCACGCTCGCCTGCATCACCAACGTGGGCACGAGCCACATCGGTCTTCTCGGCAGCCGCGAGAACATCGCCCGGGCCAAGGCGGAGGTCGTCTCCGGTATGCGCGCCCACGGCGAGATCCGCCCCGTGCTCGCCCTCACCTCCTCGGGCGACTACACGCCGTTCATCGCCGACGGCTTCGCCCGTCCGGCGGGCGTCGACGTCCTGACCGTGGGGCGCGGCGAGAAGGACGAGGTGCGCCTCGTCTCCTGCGCCCTCGACGGCGAGGGCCGCGCCACGGCCGAGCTCGCCGCCCCCGACGGCTGGCGGGGGAGCGTCCGGCTGCCCATGCCCGGCCGCGCCCCGGTTGACGACCTCATGCTCGCCGTCGCGCTCGTCGGGCGTCTCGGCCTCGACCGCACCGCCGCGCTCGAGGCGATCGCGGCCATGGGGCACACGCAGATGCGCCTCGACGTCGCGCAGGCCCCCTCCGGCGCCCGCCTCATCGACGACTCCTACAACGCCGCCCCGTCCTCGATGGCGGCCTCGCTCGACGTGCTCTCCCAGATGGCCTGCGAGGGCCGCCGCATCGCGGTCCTCGGCGAGATGGGCGAGCTCGGCGACGACGCGCCGCGCCTCCACGGCTACGTGGGCGCCTACGCTACCGCCAAGGGCGTCGACCTGCTCGTCCTCGTCGGCGGGGAGCTCGCCGACGAGATGGCCGAGGCCGCGCGCACGATGGGCCTGTCCGAGGACGCCATCGAGCGCTTCGCCACGGTCGAGGAGGCGACGTCCGTCATGGTCCCGGTGCTCGCGCCCGGCGACCTCGTGCTCGTGAAGGCGTCGCGCGCCGCGCGCCTGGACCAGTTCGTGAAGGGAGCGCTCGCCCGATGATCGGAAACCCCGCCTATCCCACCTACCAGGTGTTCCTTGCCGTTGGCATCGCCGCGCTCGTGACGGCGCTCGTCATGCCGCTCTTCATCCGCCTCATGCGCCACGAGGGCGTGGGCCAGCAGGTGCGCGCCGACGGCCCCCAGGGCCACCTCGTCAAGCAGGGCACGCCCACGATGGGCGGCATCGTGATCCTGCTCGGCGTGGTCGTGACCTGCGTGCTGCTCGGCGAGTGGACGCACGGCCTCGTCCTGGCCATGGCCGCGACGCTGATCACCGGCTCGCTCGGCCTGCTCGACGACATCGAGAGCGTCGCCCACGGCCGCTCGCTCGGCCTCACGCCGTCCCAGAAGATGGCCGGCCTCATCCTCATCTCCATCACGTTCTGCCTCGTCGCGGTCAACGTCTGCGGGATCTCGCCGCTGGTGCGCTTCCCGGGCGGCTTCGCCCTCGACCTCGGCGTGCTCACCACGACCCTTGAGGTCGGAGGCGCGACCGTCGCCGTGCCCTGGCTCTACCTCGTCTTCGTGTTCCTGCTCATGGCCGGCCTCTCCAACGCCGTCAACCTGACTGACGGCCTCGACGGCCTCGCGGGCGGCTGCACGATGGTCGTCATGCTGTTCATGGCCATGGTCGCCTTCCGCTACGACGAGCTCGACCTCGCGATCTTCGCCGCGTCGATCGCGGGCGCCTGCGTGGGCTTCCTCTGGCACAACTGCTACCCCGCCTCGATCTTCATGGGCGACACCGGCTCGCTCGCCCTGGGCGCCGCCTTCGCCGCGCTCGCCGTGCTCACGGAGACCGAGGTGACCTCGCTCATCATGGGCGGCCTGTTCATCGCGGAGGCCCTCTCCGTCATGATCCAGGTGATCAGCTTCAAGCTCACGGGCAGGCGCGTCTTCCTCATGGCGCCGATCCACCACCACTTCGAGAAGAAGGGCTGGAAGGAGAACAAGGTGGTCGTCCGCTTCTGGATCGTCTCCGCCGCCTTCGCCGCCCTGGGCTTCGCACTCTACTTCCAGCTCGGTTAGGAGCGTGCCGACAATGACCGTCACCCCTCAGGCACATCTCGGGAACGTCGCCGTGCTCGGCCTCGGCCGCACCGGCGAGGCCGCCGCGCGCTACCTCTGCGCGCTCCTCGGCTCGCGCGTGGACTCCGTCACCGTCTTCGGGGGCGCCGCCTCCGAGCCGGGCGAGGGGACCCGCGCGCTCGAGGCCCTCGGCGCGCGCGTGGTGTGCGGCACGGACGAGGTGACCGGCAGCTTCGACCTCGCCGTCGCCTCCCCGGGCATCCCCGACTCGTCCCCGTTCTTCTCGGCCGCCCGCGCCTGCTCCACGGAGGTCGTCGGCGAGCCGGAGCTCGCGTGGCGCGAGAGTCCCGAGCGCTGGGCCGCGGTCACCGGCACCAACGGCAAGACCACCACCACCTCCCTGCTCACGCACCTGCTCCGCGAGGGCGGCCTGGAAGCCGTCTCCGTGGGCAACATCGGCACGCCCGCGATCGAGGCGCTCGACGGGCGCGGGGCGGGCACCTGGTTCGTCGCGGAGCTCTCGAGCTTCCAGCTCGCCACGACGCGCCTTTTGCACCCGCGCGCCGCGATCGTGCTCAACGTCACGCCCGACCACCTCGAGTGGCATGGGACGATGGAGGCGTACGCGGCTGCCAAGGAGCGCGAGCTCGCCAACCTCGACGCGGGCGACCTCGCCGTGGTCTCCGTCGACGACGACTTCTGCCGTGCCATGGCGGCGCGCGCGGAGGGGCGCGGCCTGCGCGTCTGCCGCCTCTCCGTCGAGTCCGTGCCAACCTCGTCCTGCGCCGCCTTCCTGCGCGGCGAGACCCTCGTCGTGCGGCTGGACGGCGCGGAGCACGCGCTCGTCGACGCCGGCGAGCTCAAGATCGTGGGGCGCTACAACGCCGAGAACGCGCTCGCGGCGGCCTCCGTCGCGCTCGAGCTCGGCGTCGCCGAGAAGGACGTGCGCTCCGGGCTCAGGTCCTTCTCGCCGATCGAGCACCGCGTGGAGCCCGTCGCCACGGTCCGCGGCGTCCGCTACGTGAACGACTCCAAGGCCACCAACACCGACGCCGTGGAGAAGGCCCTCACGGCCTTCGCGCCGGGGTCGGTGGTGCTGCTGCTCGGCGGCCACGACAAGGGGACCGACCTCGCCTCGCTCGCCGCCGCCGTCCGCGCGCGCTGCCGAGCCGCCGTCTGCTACGGCGAGGCGGGGGAGCGCATCGCCGCCGCGCTCGAGGCCGTGCCCTCCGACCTGGCCGTCCTGCGTGCCGCGCGCCTGCGCGAGGCGTTCGCCGCGGCCTCCGCCGAGGCGCGCCCCGGCGAGACCGTGCTCCTCTCGCCCGCGTGCTCCTCCTTCGACGAGTTCTCCAACATGGGCGAGCGCGGACGCCTCTTCAAGGACCTCGTCCGAGCGCTCGCCGAGAAGGGCGACGCCGCCCCGGCGCCGCAGGGGGAGTAGCATGGCCCGCACCTCGGCATCAAGAGGCGCCTCGCGCGCCGCGCGCGAGCGCTCCGGCCGCTCGGTCTTCGGGGTCCCCGAGCGCTTCATGCGCCCGCGCCTCGTGCTCGTGGCGGCGGTCGCGTGCCTGGTGGGCTTCGGCGCGCTCATGGTCTTCTCGGCGTCGTCCGTCTCGGCCATGAACACCACCGGCGACGCCGCCTACTACCTCAAGCGCGAGCTCGTCTTCATCGCGCTCGGCGCGGTCGTCGCCGTGGCGCTCGCCCGCATCGACTACCACTGGTGGGTGCGGCGCCTGCTCATGCCCATCTGGGTGGTCACGGCCGGCATGCTTCTGTTCGTGCTGGTCGCAGGCACCGACAACGACATGGGCGCGTCCCGCTGGATCGACCTCGGCTTCTTCGACCTCCAGCCCTCCGAGTTCGCCAAGATGACGATCATCTTCACGGCCGCCAATCTCGCGGAGCGCTACTACGAGGAGGGCACGCTCGACTTCTCGTCGTTCTGGAAGCTCCTCGCGGCGGGCGTGGGCGTGCCCCTGCTCCTCATCCTCCTGCAGCCCGACAAGGGCACGACCATGGTCCTGGGCCTCACGCTGCTCGTCATGGGCTACCTCGCGGGCATGCCCCGGGGGATCCTCGCAGGCGTCCTTCTGCTCGGCGTGGTGGGCCTGTTCATCGTCTCGGTGCGCGACGCCTACTCGCTCGAGCGCCTTCAGGCCATGATCGACCCCTGGTCCGACCCGTACGACAAGGGCTACCACCTCATCCAGGGCTTCTACGCCTTCGGGTCGGGCGGCCTGTTCGGCGTGGGGATCGGCTTCTCGCGCCAGAAGTACTCGTACCTGCCGATGGCCCACAACGACTTCATCTTCGCCGTGATCGGCGAGGAGTGCGGGTTGGTGGGGACCCTCGGCATGCTCGCGGGATTCGCGGTCTTCATGTGGGCGGGGCTCGAGATCGCCCGGCGCGCGCCCGACTTCGCGGGACGCCTCGTGGCGGCGGGCTGCACGTCGCTCGTGATGATCCAGCTGCTGCTCAACGTCTCCGGCGTGCTCGGCCTCTTCCCGCTTTCGGGCAAGCCGATCCCGTTCGTGAGCTACGGTGGCTCGTCCATGATCGCGAGCCTGATGATCGTGGGCATGATCGCGTCCGTCTCCGTGCACTCAAGGCTCCCGGAGACCGAGCACGACGACGCGCGCCGCAGCTGGCGGCAGGTCGACGCGGGGTTGGGGGAGGCGTCGGCGCCCGGCCTCTCGTTCGTCGGCGAGGCGACCCCGCGCTCGCGGCGCGGCCGGGACCTCGCGCCGGGGGACACCGGCGACCTGGGCGCCGCGCGGACGACGAAGGCCGCGCCGAGCCGCGCCCGAGGGGGCGGCCTGAAGGTCGTCCAGGGCGGCGGCTCACGGGACGGGCGCGCGCGGATCGACCTCGGCCCGAGCGCGGCCGACCGACTGCGCGGGCGCAACGGCGGCCGCGGCGGCGCGCGCCGCCGCTAGGGCGCCGTTCTTCTCGCCACCCCGAGGCGGTCTCGGCTAGAAAACGGCCCGCGTCCCCGTCCGGAGGGGCGGTCGGGTTAGAAAATGACGCCCGTCCCCGTCCTTCTCGCCGCCCCGAGGGGGACGCGCGCGATTTCCTAACCCAAGCGCCGACGCCGGCGGGGACGCGCGCGATTTCCCAACCCGCGCTCGCAACCGAGAAGGACCGCGCGCCCGTCGGCCGCCCTGCGCTAGGATAGGGTGACTGACAGCCGACGGACGGAGGACGGCATGGCCGAGAAGCACCTTGAGGTGGCAATCGCGGCGGGCGGAACGGCGGGGCACATCAACCCGGCGCTCGCGCTCGCGGAGGAGCTGCGCGACCGCGGCCATCACGTGAGGTTCTTCGGGCAGACCGCCAAGCTCGAGGGGCGGCTCGTCCCCGAGGCGGGCTTCGAGCTCGTGCCGGTCGTGGTCTCCGGCTTCGACCGCTCGCGCCCCTGGACGCTCGCGACCTCGCTCTACCGCATGCGGCGCGCCCAGTCGCAGATCGCGCGGCTCTTCTCGGCCGAGGGCGCGCCCGACGTCGCCGTGGGCTTCGGCGCCTACGTCGAGATGGCGCTGCTCAACTGCTGCCACCGCCTCGGCGTCCCCTACGTGCTCCACGAGCAGAACTCGGTGCCGGGCCTCGCGAACAAGGCGCTCGCGCCGCACGCCTCGCGCGTGTGCATCTCCGTCCCGGCCGCCCGCGCCGCCTTCGAGCGCGAGGGCCGCGCCGCCCGCGAGGTCGTCCTCACCGGCAACCCCGTGCGCCGCAGCGTCGTGAACGCCAGCCGCGACGAGGGCCGCGCCGCCTTCGGCGTCGAGCCGCACGAGACGATGCTTTTGGTCTTCGGCGGCTCGCTCGGCGCCGCGCATATCAACGAGGGCGTCGGCCGCCTCAAGCGCGAGCTGCTCTCGCGCGAGGGCCTCGTCGTCGTGCACTCCACGGGCGCCGACGGCTTCGACGAGACGGTCTCGGCGCTCGCGCTCACCCCCGAGGAGCAGATCCGCTGGCGCGTGATGCCCTACATCTCCAACATGGGCCAGGCGCTCGCCGCGGCCGACCTCGTGCTCTCCCGTGCCGGCGCCTCCTCGATCGCGGAGATCGCCGCCGTGGGCGTGCCGAGCCTGCTCGTGCCCTACCCGCACGCCACGGCCGACCACCAGACCACCAACGCGCGCTTCCTCGTGGACGCCGGCGCCGCCGAGCTGCTGGCGGACGAGAGGATCGACGCGCCCGAGTTCGCCTCGACGCTGCTCGGGCTCCTCGACGACCCCGGCCGCCGCGCCGCCATGCGCGAGGCCGCGCTCGCGCTCGCCCAGTCCCGGGCCGCCGCGAGCCTCGCCGACGAGGTGGAGCGCGCCGCCGGACTCTAGCGCGCCGGAGCTGCGCACAGAACCGAGAAGGGCCCGCCGCCCGCCGTCCTCAACCCACGCGTGAGGACGCGGAGGGAGTGTGTCCTTCTCGCCGAAAGGCCCGGGCGCGCGGCCTTTTGGGATACAGTAGAGCGTGTATGCAACGACACAGACGGAGGTCTCTCACCATGCCCGAGACAGCAAACGTTACGAGCGCCCACTTCATCGGCATCGGCGGCGCCGGCATGAGCGGCATCGCCCTCGTCCTGCACGAGCGCGGCTGCCGCGTCACGGGCTCCGACCTCAAGAGCTCCCACTACGTCCGCGAGCTCGAGGCCGTGGGGATCGACGTCCGCGTCGGCCACGACGCCGCGACGATCGACGCCGTCTCCCCGCAGGTCGTGGTCACCTCCACCGCGATCCCCGAGACCAACCCCGAGGTCGTCCGTGCCCGCGAGCTGGGCATCCCCATCTGGCCGCGCGCGAAGATGCTGTCGTACCTGTCCGGCGCCTCCACCACGGTCGCCGTGGCGGGCACCCACGGCAAGACGACCACGTCCTCGATGGTCGCCACGATGCTCGACAAGATGGGCCTCGACCCGTCGTTCCTCATCGGCGGCGTCGTGGAGGGCTACGACACCAACGGCCGCAACGGCTCCGGCGAGCACTTCGTCTGCGAGGCGGACGAGTCCGACGGCTCCTTCCTCTACCTGCACCCCAACGTCGTCGTGGTGACCAACATCGAGGCCGACCACCTCGACCACTACGGCACGCTCGAGAACATCGAGAAGACCTTCTGCACGTTCATGGGCCTCGTCGGCGACGCCGGCACCGTCATCGTCAACGGCGACGTGGCGCGCTACGTCGAGCTCGCCCGCTCCACGGGCCGCCGCGTGCTCACCTACGGCTTCGACCCCTCCTGCGACTACGTCTGCCTGCCCGAGGCGCCCACCCACGCGCTGGCCAGCAACTTCTCCGTGCGCCTCCCGGGCGGCGAGAAGACCGTCCGCGTGACCATCTCCGCCAACCCCGGCCGCCACAACATGGCCAACGCCACCGCCGCGATCGCCGTGGCGGACGCGCTCGGGCTCGACGCCGACGCCGCCGCGACGGCGCTGTCCCAGTTCAAGGGCGCCCGCCGCCGCTTCACCCACGTGGGCGACGTCGCGGGCGTGACCGTGGTCGACGACTACGGCCACCACCCGACCGAGGTCCGCGCCACGCTCGCCGCCGCGTCCGAGCTGCCCTTCAAGCGGATCGTCTGCGTGTTCCAGCCGCACCGCTACAGCCGCACGCAGGCCCTCGCCGCCGAGTTCGGCACCGCCTTCGACCAGGCGGACGTCCTGCGCGTCATGGACGTCTTCGGCGCCGGCGAGATGCCCATCCCGGGCGTCTCAGGCAAGACCGTCGTGGAGTCGGTGCGCCACACCGGCAACGTCGCCGACGTCGTCTACGTCCCCAACCGGCGCCACCTCATCGAGAACCTCTGCGACCTGGTGCGTCCCGGCGACCTGCTCATCACGCAGGGCGCGGGCGACGTGACCTCCGTCGGCCCCGCGTTCATCAAGGCCATGAACGAGCGCGCCGCCGCCGAGAAGGGCTCGTGCCGTTGAGCCTCTTCAATGCCTACATGAGCCTCTCGGGCGCGGTCGACGCCTCCGTCGAGCGCGACGTGCCCCTCGCGCGCCACACGAGCTACCGCATCGGCGGTCCCGCGGCGCTGTTCGTGCGCCCGCGCGACTACGAGGCGCTCGCGCGCACCGTGTCCGTCCTGGGCGACGAGGGCGTGCGCTGGGTCATCCTGGGCAAGGGCTCCAACGTCCTTGTCGACGACGCCGGCTACGACGGCTGCGTGATCACCCTCGACGACGAGTTCTCCCAGGTCAGGATAGGGGAGGACAACACGCTCACCGCGGGTGCGGGCGCCCTGCTCTCCCGCGTGGTGAACGAGGCGCTGCGCGCCGGCCTCTCCGGCCTGGAGCCGTGCGTCGGCATCCCGGGGACGCTCGGCGGCGCCCTGGCCATGGACGCGGGCACGCGCCGGGAGTGGATCGGACGCCGCGTGCGCGACCTCGTGGTCCTGCGCCCCGGCGAGGGCCTGCACCGCTACGACGGCGACGAGGTGAGCTGGGGGTACCGCTCGACGTCGATCCCCACCTCCGAGATCATCCTCGAGGCCACGCTCGCCCTCATGCCCGCCGAGAAGGACGCCATCGCCGCGGACATGGACGCCCGCCTGCGCCGCCGGCGCAAGGCGCAGCCGCTCTCCCAGCCGAGCTGCGGCTCGGTCTTCCGCAACCCGCCCGACGGCTCCGCCGGCCAGCTCATCGCCTCCTGCGGGCTCTCCGGCGCCGAGTGCGGCGACGCGCAGATCTCGCCCGTGCACGCCAACTTCATCGTCAACCGCGGCCGCGCCACGGCCGCCGACGTCCTCGCCCTGATCACCCGCGCCCATGACGCCGTCCTCGAGCGTCACGGCGTCGACCTCTCCTGCGAGGTCAAGTTCCTCGGCTTCGGGGGGTAGCGCGTGGCTGACGGCAAGAGGAGGGCCACCCCGCGCAAGCGGGAGAAGGCCCCTGCGCAGAAGAAGGTGGCGGCTCCCAAGGCCCCCAAGGCGCCCCGTCGCGCCCCTGCCGGCGCCGCGGCGACCGGCGCGCGCCGGACCAGGGAGAGGGCCGGCGGCGGGCTCAGGCTCCCGAGCGTCGCGCCGCGCGGCGAGAAGGCCGACGGCCTGCAGCCGCGCCAGCGCCGCCTCCAGCACCAGCGCGGCCAGGCCCTGAGGACCGCCGGGATCGTCGCGGCCTGCGTCGCCGCCCTCGCGCTCGTGGGCGTCGTCGCCCTCTTCGTGCTGCGCAACACCTCGGCCTTCGAGATCACCTCGATCGAGGTCGAGCCCACCGAGCACGTGAGCGCCGAGTCCGTGCAGAGCCTCGCGCAGGTCCCCGCCGGGTCGACCCTGCTCAACGTCGACACCAACGCGATCGAGGAGGCGCTCAGGAAGAACCCCTGGGTCGCCTCGGTCGACTTCGACCGGCGCTTCCCGAGCACGCTCGGCATTCGGATCCAGGAGCAGCGCGTCGACGCGCTCGTGCTCATGAGCTCGGGTGCCGTCGCGTGGTACCTGAGCGACCAGGGCACGTGGATCGAGCCGGTCATGGTCGAGCCGGCCGAGGGGCAGTCGACCAACGACGCCGCGCTCGCGATCGCGAGGGACAACGGCTGCCTGCTCGTGACGGACGTCCCGGCCACGGTCGAGCCGTCGGCCGGCGCCGAGGCGACCGACGCGACGCTCGACGCGGTGGCGCAGTTCCGCGAGGGCTTCTCGTCCGACTTCAACGCGCAGATCGTCTGCTTCCGCGCCCCCTCTGCCGAGGGGATCTCCTGCGTGCTCGAGAACGGGGTCGAGGTGTCCCTCGGCGCCCCCACCGACATCGCCGAGAAGGAGCGCATCGTCGAGGGCTACCTCGCCGAGCACGAGGGCGGGCTGCTTCTCATCAACGTGCGCGTGGTCTCGAGCCCCGCCTACCGCGAGCTCAGCTCCGACAACCTCACCTTCGGCAGCGGCGTGAACCCCGAGGAGGAGCCCGAGGAGCCGGCCGAGACGGACGAGTGACCCCCGGCTCTTCTCGCCGTCCTTCTCGCCCAGCGCCCTCGCGCCGCAGTCGCCCGTGAGTGACGGGTTATACCGCTCGCGACGCCCGATCCAGCCGCGCGGACCGCAGAACCTGTCACTCTCACGTGGGGGCGTCTGCCTTTCGTCGTAAGCGTCCGTCGGTCTGGCCTGTCACTCTCACGCGGGGGAGGGCCACCCTCACCTGCTGAATCCACATTCTCGTCACACGACTTGACGGCGAACCCTCGAGTGTGCCAAGATACGTCGCTTTATCCCAAGCGTCGGGGTTAACTTGACCTTTAGGGTTTGCCTCGTACGGGACAGGGCGACACACGCACAGTGCTCCAAACGACGTACGAACGAAGGCAAGGAGAACACGATGATCAAGGACACCGACACCCTCAGCAACTATCTCGCCGTCATCAAGGTCGTCGGCGTGGGCGGCGGCGGCACCAACGCCGTGAACCGCATGATCGAGGAGGGCATCCGCGGCGTCGAGTTCGTCGCCGTGAACACCGACGCCCAGGCGCTCGCCATCTCCGACGCCGACATCAAGGTCCACATCGGCACCGACATCACCAAGGGCCTCGGCGCCGGCGCCAACCCCGAGGTCGGCAAGGAGGCCGCCGAGGACTCCCGCGACGAGATCAAGGCCGCGCTCGCCGGCTCCGACATGGTCTTCATCACCGCGGGCGAGGGCGGCGGCACCGGCACGGGCGCCGCTCCGGTCGTGGCCGACATCGCCAAGAACGACGTGGGCGCGCTCACCGTGGGCGTCGTCACCAAGCCGTTCACCTTCGAGGGCCGCAAGCGCTACGCCTCCGCCACGGACGGCATCTCCAACCTCGCCGAGAACGTCGACACGCTGATCGTCATCCCCAACGACCGCCTGCTCGACCTCTCCGAGAAGAAGACCACCATGCTCGAGGCCTTCCGCATGGCCGACGACGTGCTGTGCCAGGGCACCCAGGGCATCACCGACCTCATCACGGTCCCCGGCCTGATCAACCTCGACTTCGCCGACGTCTGCACGATCATGAAGGGCGCCGGCACGGCCATGATGGGCATCGGCACCGCCTCCGGCGACAACCGCGCCACCGACGCCGCCGAGGAGGCCATCTCCAGCCGCCTGCTCGAGAGCTCCATCGACGGCGCCACGCGCGTGCTGCTGTCCATCGCCGGCAACAAGGACCTCGGCATCCAGGAGATCAACGACGCAGCCGACCTCGTCGCCAAGAACGTCGACCCCGACGCCAACATCATCTTCGGCACCGTCGTCGACGAGTCCCTCGGCGACCAGGTGCGCGTGACCGTCATCGCCACCGGCTTCAACGACGCCAACGTCCAGCAGACGCTGCCGTCGATGGCCGCGCCCGTCGCGCGCCCGGCCGCCCGCGAGCGCGTCGCCGCCCCGGCCGCCGCGCCCGCCCCGGCCGCCCAGCCGGCGTCCATGCCGATCAACGTGAGCCGCCCGGCCTCGTCCTCCTCGTCCAACGACAAGGAGTTCGACATCCCCGACTTCCTCAAGCGCAGCCGTCTCTAGCGATGGCCTCGCTCACGCGACAGACCTCTGGCGGCGTGACCCTGCTCACGGACGAGTCCCGTCCGGGCGGGGTCACGCTCGCGTTCACGGAGCGCACGGGCGGCGTCTCGGCCGCGCCGTACGCCTCGCTCAACCTCGGCGCGCGCTGCGGTGACGAGGCCGCCCGCGTGGCCGAGAACCGCCGGCGCGCCCTGGCCGCGGTCGGCGCCGAGGGTCTTCTCGACCGTCTGGTGGTCCCGCACCAGGTCCACGGCGACCACGTGGTGAGCGTCCGCTCCGCCGAGCCGGCCGCGCTGGCCGCGGCCCGCGCCGAGGCCGAGGCGGGCGCCGACGCGGTCGTCTGCACGGCCCCGGGCGTGCCGGTCCTCATGTGTTTCGCGGACTGCGTGCCCGTGGTCCTGGTCGCCCCGGGCGCGTTCGCCGTGGCCCACTCCGGCTGGCGCGGCACGATCGCGCGCATCGCCGAGAAGTGCGCGCGCGCACTCTGCGCCGAGGTGGGCTGCGTGCCCTCCGAGCTTCTCGCCTACGTGGGACCGCACGTCGGCGCGGCCGACTACGAGGTCTCCGAGGAGCTCGCCGCGCGCTTCGCCGCCGAGTTCGGGCCCTCCGTCGTGCCGACACCGCGCCACCTCGACCTGACGGCCGCCGTCGTGTCCGCACTGGCGTCCGCGGGCGTGGACGAGAAGAGCGTGGCGGTCTGCGACGTCTCCACGGCGAGCGCGACCAACCGGTTCTTCTCCTACCGCGCCGAGTCCGGCGAGACCGGCCGCCACGGCGCGATCGCGCTCATGGGGGCGGGGGAGGCGACGCTTTGATGAGCAACGACCCGAGGTCATACGAGACGTTTCTGCGGGAGCGCCGCGAGGCGATCCTCGCGCGGATCGCGGACGCCGCGCGCCGCGCCGGGCGCGAGCCGGGCGAGGTCGAGGCCATAGCCGTCTCCAAGACGGTTGACGCCGACGCCGCCCTTCTCGCCATGCGCGCGGGCTGGCGCCTGTTCGGCGAGAACCGCCCGCAGGAGCTCGGGCGCAAGCTCGAGGCGCTGCAGGGAAGCCCCGAGGCCGCCGGCGTCTCCTTCGACATGATCGGCAACCTGCAGAAGAACAAGATCAACCAGGTGATCGGGCGCGTCCGCCTGATCCACTCCATCTCCTCGGGGCACCTCGCGGAGGCGGTCTCGACGCGCTGCGAGGCGCGCGGAATCGTGGCGGACGTGCTCCTCGAGACCAACGTCTCCGGCGAGCGCTCGAAGTCGGGCTTCTCTCCCGACGAGCTCCGCGCGTCCGTCGAGGGCATCCTGGAGCTTCCGGGCATCTCGGTCCGCGGCCTCATGACGATGGCCCCCGCCGGCGACGCCGACGCGGCGAGAAGGACCTTCTCGGGCCTGCGCGACCTGGCGGAGGAGCTGCGCCTGCGCACGGGCCTGCCGCTGCGCACGCTCTCGTGCGGCATGAGCGACGACTTCGAGATCGCGGTGGAGGAGGGCTCGACCCTCGTCCGCCTGGGACGATGCGTGTTCGACCGAGGTTACGACCTCGCATAGTATGGGCTGCGCCTCTGGCGCGCGAAAGAAGGGTCAACCATGAGCTTCCTCGACACGATCAAGGACCGCCTGCGCGGCGTCGACGACTACTACGAGGACGACTACTACGACGAGGACTACGAGTCCGACGGCTACGAGCAGGACGACCGCCGCTCCCGCGACACCGGCGGCAGCGGCCGGCTGCTGGGCACCACGCCGCGCCCCGAGGCCGAGAGCATCTCCGTCTACACCCGCTCCGGCCGCCCGGTGAGCACCACGCCCGCCGAGCAGCCCCAGTCCCGCGGCTACGGCGCCTACCAGCCGTCCGACCCCTACCGCGCGAGCTACGACGCCCCCGCGCCCGCCGCGTCCGCCGACCTGGGCGCCACGATGCGCGTCACCACCTCGCAGCTGCCGCCCTACGTCCTGCGCCCCGTCTCCTACGACGACGTCCAGACCGTCGTGCAGCGCGTGCGCACCAACCAGCCCGTGGTCCTCGTGTTCCGCAACACCAACATCGAGACCGCCAAGCGCATCCTCGACTTCAGCTTCGGCTTCTCCTACGGCGTGAACGGCTCGGTCACCGAGCTCGGCGACCGCGTCTTTGCCGTGCTGCCCGCCGGCGCCTCGCTTAGCGCCACCGATCTCGACAAGCTCGTCGCCGACGGCGACCTCGTCCGCTAGGGGGTCGCGCCATGGGCGAGAAGCTCGATCTGAGGGTCGGCGTCATCGGCGCCGGCGCCATGGGCGGAGCGATCGCGCGCGGCCTGGTCGCCGCGGGCGTCGCGGACGCCGCGCACGTGCTGGCGGCCGACCACGAGGCCGACCGCCGCGCCGCGCTCGCCGAGCTCGGCATGCGCGTCTTCCCGGGCGAGGCCGAGCTGCTCGCCGAGCGCCCCGAGGTCGTGGTCCTCGCGGTCAAGCCGCAGGTCCTGGGCGAGGTCCTGGCGTCCGCCGCCCCGCTCGTCGCCGACGCGCTCGTGATCTCGATCGCCGCGGGCGTGCCGCTCTCCGCGCTTGAGTCCGCGCTTCCGGGCGCCCGCGTGGTCCGCGCGATGCCCAACCTGCCCGTCCAGGTGCGCTCGGGCGCCACGGCGCTCGCCGCCGGCACGCGGGCGACCGCCGAGGACGTCGAGCTGGCCCGCACGCTCTTCTCGGCCCTGGGCTCGGTCGCCGTCATGCGCGAGGACCAGCTGGACGTCGCCGGGGCCGTCTCGGGCTGCGCGCCGGCGTTCTTCTCGCTGTTCGTCGACGCGCTCACGCGCGCGGGCGTGCTGCGGGGCCTGCCCGCCGCCGCGGCGCGCGAGCTGGTCGAGGCCACGATGCGCGGCTGCGCCGAGCAGCTCCTGAATGAGGGGGTCCATCCGAGGGAATACATGGAGCGGGTGACGTCCCCGGGCGGCACCACCGCCGCGGCCCTGCGCGAGCTCGAGGGGCCGCTCGTCGCCGGCACCTTCGCGGCGGTCGACGCCGCGCTGGCGCGGACCCGCGAGCTCGCCGGGTAGCGCCGCCCCGCCCCGCAGACCGAGAGCCACGTACCCCAGAAAGGGTCTCATGGGAACCTACCAGATCTTCGTCCTCGTCCAGAAGCTCTTCGACATCTACGGGTGGCTCGTCGTCATCTGGTGTTTGATGACGTGGTTCCCGCTGCGCCCGGGCAGCTTCGTGGACGACCTCAGGGGTGCCATAGGCATGCTCGTGGAGCCCTACCTGCAGATCTTCCGTCGGTTCATCCCGCCGGTGGGCGGCATCGACTGGTCGCCTGTTGTGGCGATATTGGTGCTGAGCGTCATCGAGCGTCTTCTGTACACGATTCTTCTGTAAAATTTGGAACGTCATTGGCACGCGGGCCTCGGCCCGGGTCCATCGAAGCGAAAGGGAACAGGAATGGCAATCACACCCGCAGACATCGAACAGCAGACCTTCTCTCCCTCCAAGCACGGCTACGACACCGAGGAGGTCGACGCCTTCCTCGAGCAGCTCTCCTCCGAGGTTGACGCGATGCTCCAGAAGATCGCCGACCTCAAGGGCCGCCTGACCTCCACCGAGCAGCAGCTCTCCGCCGCCCAGGCCCAGATCGCGAGCCTGGAGGAGAACCCGGTGAGCGTCCCGGCCGCCCCCGCCGCGCCGTCCGCCGACCTCGCCGCCTCCGAGCGCCAGATCTCCCAGGTCCTCATCGTCGCCCAGCAGTCCGCGGACAAGCTCCTGTCCGAGGCCCGCGACAACGCCGACCGCATCCGCAACGAGGCCGACGCCAAGGCCCGCGAGGTCATCCGCCAGGCGCTCGCCGAGAAGCAGAACGAGCTCGACGAGATCGACCGCCTCAAGGCCTCCCGCGAGGAGTTCCGCGGCGAGTACAAGAAGCTCCTGCAGCACTTCATGGACGACGCCGAGGCCATGTTCCCGGCCCAGTCCAGCTTCTCCGCCGCGCCGAGCGGCTCCGCCGGCACCACCCACGCAGACGGCCCCGTGAGCGCGCCCGCGCCCGTCGCCGCGCCGATCCCGACGCCGGCCCCCGCGGTGAACCCCGCCGACTTCGGCGACCTCGACTAGGTCCCGCACGTTCTCTCTGTGTGGGTTAAAACTACCGGGTCGTCCCCCTTTACGGCGGCGTCCGGGTTAAAACTACCGGGTCGTCCCTCTCTGGAGCGTCGCTTCGAGGGGGACGACCCGTTGTTTCTAACCCAAGCGCCTGCGGGGAGGGGGACGACCCGTTGTTTCTAACCCAAGCGCACGCGTCAAGGGGGACGACCCGTTGTTTCTAGCCCAACCGCACGCGGGGATGGTCCAAGACCACTCTGGAAGTGGGGCGCCACGGCCCACAGGCCCAGGCCGAGATGAGCGTGGAAGGTGCGAGGTGGGCCTGTAAGCCGGGTTCTGTCGTGGGCGGCCATTTATCTACGACGGCCGTCTCCGGCCGCCTCTAGCGCGCAACCCGAGCGCGGTGCGGGCCACACCATGGCGCTCCTATTTGCGTTTGCTCCGGATGGGGCTTGCCAAGCCGCCGTGTTGCCACGACGCTGGTGGTCTCTTACACCACCGTTTCAGCTTTTCCCTTAACGGGCGCGGCCCGCCAGTGGGAGTCTTCTTTTCTGCGGCGCTTTCCGTCGGGTCACCCCGCCCGGCCGTTAGCCGGCATCCTGCCCTGTGGAGCCCGGACTTTCCTCATGGCGCGCGAACGCGCCCCGCGGTCGCCTGGCCCACCTCGCGTCTGCGATTCTACCATGAGGGCGCTGCGGGCCGGTCGCATTCGCTTGTTCTACAATACCTTTGCTTAAAAGGTTGCCGCCGCGCGCGGCGCGTGGGGGAGGGCATCGCGTGGGTCTGTTCGGCAAACTCGGATCGTCGCTTCTGGACCGCTCGAGGTCGGCGCTCGAGCCCGTGCCCGCCCCCGAGGGCCCCGGGGCCGTGTGCGCGCCCGTGGCGGGGCGCGTCGTCGCGCTCGCCGACGTGGCCGACCCCGCGTTCTCGCAGGGCATGCTGGGCGTCGGCGCGGGCGTGGCGCCCGAGGGCGACGTCGCGTACGCGCCCGTCACGGGGACGGTCGTCGCTGAGGTCAAGACGAGGCACGCGCTGCTCGTGAGGTCGGAGGAGGGCGCCGAGGTCCTGCTGCACGTGGGCCTCGACTCCGTCGCGCTGCGCGGCGAGGGGTTCCGCCAGCTCGTCCGCAAGGGCGACGCGGTCCGCGCGGGCCAGCCGGTCCTGGCCTTCGACCGCGCGCTCATGGCCGAGCGCGGCCTGGACGACACGGTCGTGGTCACCGTGACCAACCCCGGCGACTTCGCGCGCGTGGAGGCCCTCGCGGCCGCGGGCGACGAGGTCGGCGCCGGCGCGCCGCTGCTCAGGTGCGCCCGGTGACGGGGGAGGGTTATCGCACGCTGCGGGCCGGCGTCGAGGTGACCGGCGAGTTCGAGGACCGCCGCAGCCGCTTCATCGCCCAGCTCAGGCGCGTGGGGTCCGAGGCGGAGGCCGAGGCCTTCGTCGCCGAGGTCCGCGCGCGCCACCACGACGCGCGCCACAACGTCCCGGCCTGGATCCTCGCGGACGGCCGCGAGCGTTGCTCCGACGACGGCGAGCCCAGCCGCACGAGCGGCATGCCCACGCTCGAGGTGCTGCGCGGTGCGGGCCTCGCGGACGTGTGCTGCGTGGTCACGCGCTACTTCGGCGGGACGCTGCTGGGGCCGGGCGGCCTCGTGCGCGCCTACACCGCCGCCACGCAGGCCGCGGTCGCCGCGGCCGAGAGGGACGGCGCGATCGCGGAGATGACGCTCGTGTGCCCGGTGAGGGTGCAGCTGCCCTACGCGCTCTACGACCGCGTGACGCGGATGTGCGCGGACGCCGGCGGGCGCGTGACGGAGTCGCTCTTCACCGAGGACGTGCAGCTCACGTGCCTGTTCCGTGCGGGCGACGAGGAGAGGTTCTGCTCGGCCGTCTACGAGCTGGCCGGCGGCGAGGAGCTCGCCCGCGCGGGCGAGCCGCGCTTCGCGGAGTTCTGAAATCCCCCTTCTGGGAGGTTTGGGTTCACGGTTTGGGCGCGATTGCCCTGACCTCCGACAAAACCGCAGGTAACTAGTTTCAAAAACAATATCAGTGCCCTCGCGGCGCGTAAAACGAACCCAAACCGTTTTCCGGTTTGGGTTCACGTTAAGGCTCCGTGGCCGAATCAGCTAAACGCCAACAGGGCTTTTGTCGCGAGCAAGTCGTGTTTTCCAGAAATCGCGAACCCAAACCTCGTGGGAGCGATGCTGGGCCTACCGCACACGGGCGAGCGAGCCCATCGGATCCCACGGTGCGAGCACGCGCACCTCCTCGGTGTCGTAGGCGGCGCGCTCATCGTCCGTGAGGTAGCGGCGGTCCACGACGACCTGGTAGACGTACTCGTCGAACCAGGCGTCGGAGAGCGTGTCAAAGCCGTCGCGACCATGGTCCTTGCCCCAGCTGTTCTCGACCTTCCAGAGCGTGGGGTGGCCGTCGGCGGTGAGGTTCACGCCCTCGAGGACCATCGCGTGCGTCATGAGGGACTCTCCGTAGTCCAGGCGCTCCGCGCGGTTCAGGCAGCCCTCCACCGGGAAGCCAAAGAGGCCGTCCACGTCGAGCGCCGCGGTGTCCATGATGCCCTCGGCGCGCAGGTAGCTCTGGTCCACGTCGCAGCCGAACCACACGGGCAGGCCGTCTTGCAGCTGCGCCACGGCCGCCTCCTTGAGACGCTCGATCGGCAGGTTGAGGTATCGCACGCCGCCGTCCTCAACGACGTTGCCCAGGCGGCTCACGGTGTAGACGTGGCCAAAGGGCTTGTCGGCGGTGGGTGCGGAGATGAGGCTCACATAGTCGTCGACGTCCATGCCCACGGCCTCGGCGAAGAACTCCTGGGGCGTGAAGCTGCCGGAGAGCACGAGCTTGTCGTCCTTGTCGCGCAGGCGCACCTCAAAGCGCGCGGGCGGCTCGCCCAGGCAGGTAACGAGGAAGTGGTGGACGTCGCCCATCATCTCCCGCTGCATGTCGAGAAGGTCGTCGGCGCTCACGCCCGCCTCCGCGCTCTCGCGCAGACGCCGCGCGCATCCGCGCAGGTAGCGCGTCAGATACTTGTCCATCTCGCGCGTGTTGCGTGAACAGGCGGTCTCGGGCATGGCCTCCTTGGGCACGACGCCGTACTTCTTCACGAGGCTGCGGAACATGTCCCACTGGCCGCCGTCGCAGATCGGGTCGGAGAGCAGGTAGCTCACCAGGCGCCCGTCGAGCGGCTCGTCGAGGGTGTCCAGGATGTTGGCGAGGAACCAGTTGCACTTCTCGAGCTTGTCCCAGAAGAGGGGATAGGTCTGGCTGAGCTCGAAGGTCTTGAGGTTGTAGCGACGGATGATGCGATGGCGCATGGTGTTGAGGCTCGCGAACATCCAACAGCGCCCGGAGTGCTGCTGGTCGCAGCGCTCCCCCTGACGGACCTCCACGTCAAAGGTCATGGCGTTGGCTCCCACGGCCTCAGGCACGCGCGCGGCGGCGCGGATGCCGCTTGCGGTGACGGCGTTCTTGGCGACGACGTTGGCGCGATCGGCACGGAAGTCGGCGCTGGCGGCGGCGAGGTCGTCGGGGGTGACGGTGAGCTTCTCGTCCATAGGAATCCCTTCTCGCGTGACTTAACGAGCCGAGCATAGCACGGGCGCCGGGGCGGCGCTCGGGGGCGTTCCTGCTAGAATCGGGCGAGAAGGACGACGGGCAGAGAAGGACGCGGGGAGGTGGCTCGCATGGGTGCGGACGTCGAGGCGCGCCTGGCGCGCGAGCTGCCCGCCTACGCGCGGCGCGTCCTGGGCGCGCTCGAGGGCGCGGGCTATGAGGCCTGGGTCGTTGGCGGCTGGGTGCGCGACGCGCTTCTCGGCCGGCCGGGACATGACGTGGACGTGACCACCTCGGCGCCGTGGCAGGAGACCGCGCGCGTGCTGCGCGAGGCGGGCATGGCCGTCCACGAGACGGGGACGGACCACGGCACGGTCACCGCCGTCGCGGACGGGCGTCCCGTCGAGACGACCACCTACCGCGTCGAGGGCACCTACTCCGACCGCCGCCATCCCGACGAGGTGCGCTTTGTCACGGACGTGCGCGAGGACCTGGCGCGCCGCGACTTCACGGTGAACGCGATGGCCTTCCACCCGGAGCGCGGCCTGCTCGACCCCTTCGGCGGCGAGAAGGACCTCGCGGCGTGCGTCATCCGTGCGGTGGGGGAACCACGGCGGCGCTTCGAGGAGGACGCGCTGCGCGTGCTGAGGGCCGTGCGCTTCGCGTGCCGGCTGGACGCGGCGATCGAGCCCGCGACGCAGGCGGCGCTCGAGGCGGGCGCGTCGGGCCTGGCGGCGATCGCCCAGGAGCGCGTCGGCCAGGAGCTGGACGGCATTCTCGCCACCGGGCGCGTCGCATGGGCGCTGCGCCACGAGCTCCCCGTGCTCGCCGCCGCCGTTCCGGAGCTCGCGCCCATGGCCGGGTTCGACCAGAAGAGCCCCTACCACGCCCACGACGTGCTCGAGCACACCGCACGCGTCTGCGCGGGGGTCGAGGAGTTCGCCGGCGGCTGTCCGAGCGCGGCGCTGCGCTGGGCCGCGCTCCTGCACGACGTGGCCAAGCCCGTGTGCTGGAGCGAGGACGTCTCGGGGCGCGGGCACTTCTTCGGGCACCCGGGGGAGGGCGCGCGGGTGACGCGCCGCGTGATGGGCCGCCTGGCGATCCCAGGCGAGGTGACGCGCGGGGCGGCGGCGCTCGTGCTGCTGCACGACTTCGAGATCCGTGCGAGCGCGCCGTCCATGCGGCGGATGCTCTCCGAGCTGGAGGCGGCGGCGCCGGGCCAGGCGCGGCCGCTGGCCTTCGCGCTTCTCGACCTCAAGCGCGCCGACGCGGTGGCCAAGGCCCCCGCGTGCATGGGCTACGCCGTCGAGCTGGACGCCATGAGCGCGGTGCTGCGCCGCGAGCTGGCGGCCGGCGGCGTGTGGCGCGCGCGCGACCTGGCCGTGGGCGGTGCCGACGTGATCGCCGAGCGCGGCATCGAGCCGGGCCCCGGCGTGGGCATGGTGCTCGCCCAGCTCCTGGAGGCCGTGAAGGCCGGCGAGGTTCCCAACGAGCGCGAGGCCCTTCTCGCCTGGCTCAGGTGGTAGCCGCCCCCGCATAACTTCTCCAGAATTTCCGGTTGCGCGCGCGGGACGATTCCCGTATAGTACTTCCTTGCGCTGAGAGGCGCGCGAAGTGGCAAATTGGGACTTCGTCTAGTGGTAGGACAGCGGATTCTGGTTCCGTCAACGGGAGTTCGACTCTCTCAGTCCCAGCCATTTGCCGCTTGCCTCACAATCGCATATGTGGCCCGTTCGTCTAGCGGTTCAGGACGCCGCCCTCTCAAGGCGGAGATCACCGGTTCGAATCCGGTACGGGCTACCAGAACGGCCCGTTCGTCTAGCGGTTCAGGACGCCGCCCTCTCAAGGCGGAGATCACCAGTTCGAATCTGGTACGGGCTACCAAACTTGAATTCGGCGAACTGCCCCTGAGCTGGGCGTTCGCCGATTTTTTGTGCCGCGGAGACGCCCGTTTCGAGCAGATTCTCGCTCGCGCGCCACGGTATCTCCACACGTAGCACGCCGCGGTCGTCGATGGTCGCGCGGGAGGCGGCGTGGCGCAGGAGGGCGTCCGGGTCGCGCCGGCAGAGGCGCGTGCGGACCCACTCCGCCATCTCCTCGACCGTGGGGACGGCCGTGGCGGCCGCCTCGACCTCCCGCTCGAGCGCCGCGCGCTCCCCGGCGAGCTCCGCCAGGCGCCGGTCGGTCCCGGGCGGCACGACGCCCGCCTCGACGGCGCGCAGGATGTTGCGCTCGGCGCGGGAGATCTCCGCCAGGCGCCGGCGGGCGCGGCGGACGGCGGGGGAGTCCCCGTCGCTCTCCATGGCCAGGACCGCGGCCCGCGCGATCCGCTCGGAGAGGTCGCGGTCGGCGAAGGCCCGGGCGAGTGCGCTCACGGCCGCCTCCTCGACCTCGTCCTTTGGGTAGCGCCGCTCGTGGCCGCCCCCGGTGGGGACGGAGTAGTAGAGGTAGCGGCGGCCCGAGCAGCCCGTGCCGCTCGTGCCCCGGTACGGGGTCCCGGTCGCTGCGTCGAAGAGCCTCCCGCAGAGGGCGAATCGGTTCTGCTGCGGGTGGTGGTCCATGAGGGCCTGGACGGTCGAGAAGAGCTCGTCGGGGACGATGCGCGGCATCCCGCCCTCGACCCTGACGCCGTTGAAGAGGTAGACGCCCCGGTACTTCTCGTTGGTGAGCACGCCGCGCAGCGAGTTGGTGGTCCAGGGGTTGCCGCGCGTGTTGCGCGAGCCGGAGGCGTTGAGCCACTCCACGACGGACCTGCGGCCCTCACCGGCGGCGACGCGCTCGAAGGCCTCGCGGACGAGGGGAGCCTCGTCCTCGTCGACCTCGTAGCGGCCGTCGGCGCCCGTGCGGTAGCCGTAGACGCGCACGCCGTTGACGAGGCAGCCCTCGGCGTTGCCCATCATGCCGCGCAGCGTGTTCTGCGCGAGGTTGCGGGAGTAGTACTCGTTGTAGCCGTCGATGACGGCCTCGAGGATCACGCCCTCGGGCCCCTCGGGGATGGACTCCATGGCGGACTGGAGCGCCACGCCGCACTCCGCGAGGCGCTTGCGGTAGACGGCGGCGTCGAAGCGGTCGCGCGCGAAGCGGTCGAGCTTGTAGACGAGCACCGTGCCGAAGTTGCCCGAGCGCGCGTCGGCGACCATGCGCAGGAACTCCGGGCGCTCGTCGCTCGTGCCCGAGAGGGCGCGGTCGGCGTAGGTGGCCACCACGGTCAGGCCGTGGCCCGCCGCCCAGTCCGAGCACACGCGCACCTGGTCCTCGATGGACTCGTCGCGCTGCTTGTCGCTCGAGAACCGCGCGTAGATCACGCACGAGGTGCGGTCGGGCTCTGGCGTCCTTCTCTTCCTGCGTGGCATAATGTACCTGCCTTTCAAGTGTTCCCTTGGCTGGCGCTTGCCCCGTGTCGTCTGGCAGGACGCGCGGGGCGCTCTTGTGCTACCTGATTCTCAGAGGCCTCTTCCAGTCAATCGGGAACCCCATGGGCGCCAGGCTGACGCCTGGGTGTCGGCCGACGATTGCTGAGAGCTCCGTCCCTAGGTCATCCCATCGTTGAGGCCACGAGGACTCGAAGATTCTCCGGATGACCAGGAGCGTGGGGAACTGCTTGTCCCCCTTGTATGCCGAGTCGGGGCTGATCATCGTTGGTCGCGTGGTCATGACCCTGTTGAACAGCCTGCTGTGGTGGGCACAGATGTTGCGAACGTACGTCAGATGTCTGAGCCAGCTCCTGAGGATGAAGGGCTTAGCCCCAAAGTCCCTGGCGACGGCCGCTCTGACGCTCGTCCCATTCGGGTATGCGGCCGAATCCGCTAGGTTTCCGTATAGCTGCGAGACAGTCCCCATTGACATGACCTCGACGGCCGCCCATATAGGGAGATCGCCATACTTCCCCATGTTGTGGACGACGCAGGGGACGCCATCATCCAGCGCTCTGTCGCGCTCCCTCTTGAAGTTCCCCATTGACCTCGCGTGGCTCTTTGAGCTAAGGAAGTTATTCGAGTCCTCGTGGGCGAGCGGGCCGAGGGCCATCGACATATGGTAGGCAAACGATGTCCTCGCCTTCACCTCAATGGGCGCGAGCGCTCGCCAAACCCAGTCTCTCAGCTCGGCGTCGAGCAGGTAAATCTCCCAGATGTCATCAAAAGTCGTTCCCGGAATGAAAGCGCCGTCCGACTCGAGCGTGAGCCAGTACCCTCGAAGGCGGTAATAGTTGGACTCCGCGAGATGACTCAGGGCAGAGGCCTCGTCCTCAACGAGAAGGCCGCGACCCTTCATGAGGGAGAGCTGATCCCTGAGCGAAAGAGGGCTCTTCATCGGAATAAAAGACGACCCCGCCTGGTTCGCTCCGCCAGTCGGACGGGTCGCGTGCGGGGTACTGTTGGTTGCATTCTTACCCATCTCCCCATCCTTTGCAACACTTTGCAGCACGAAAACACATCTTGTGACACGTTCGCGCACGAAATGACAGCAAGCGGCACGTCAGACGAACCGGAGGTCGCCCTTCGGCCTCACCTCGACCTTCGAGGCCGCCCCGAACCCGCCGGAGGAGACGAAGCCTCGAGGGACGCCGACGACGTCCTCGAACACGTCCTCGGGCACCCCACACCTCGCCATGAGGGCCTTCACGTCGAGCAGCCCCTCCCTCACGGCGAGCGAGACGCACGTCCTGAGGAGCGTCGGGGCTTCGGGCATCCTCTCCCCGTCGTAGGGTTCGGACTTCCTCCAGCGCTTGCGGCTTATGGCGACCTGTCTGGAGGTGTACTGCGACTCGTCGAGGAGGCCGAGGTCGTACGCCCTCCTCACCATCGCCTGTATGGAGACGCCCCACGTCAGCTTGGCCATCTTGAAGTCCTCCAGCGAGAGGCCGACGAGGGAGTCCCTGAAGGGCCCCTCGGGAAGCAGCAGCGCCCCCGCGAAGCGGTGCCCCTGGGACTCGACCACCTTCCTGACGTCAGACGGGATGGACTCGATTCCCGGGATCCCGCGGTGAAGCACCATGTGGCCGAGCTCGTGGGCGACGTCGAACCTCCAGCGGAAGGCGTTCCCGAGCTCCGTGTTGACCATCGCAACGGGGCGGCTCGTCGACCCCATCCTCGAGAGGGCGTCGAGCGTCTCGACCCCGAACGGGAACATGCACACGACGACGCCGTGCGCCTCGGCGGAGGCGACGAGGTTGGCGACCGGTCCGTCACCGAGGCCCCAGGCTGCCCTGAGGTCGCTCGCGGCACGCTCGATGTCGGCGCCGGAGATCTCGTCAACCGACCCGGCGCCGATCGTCGGGACGTCGAAGCTCGGGAAGTCGAGGATGGAGTCGAGCTCCGCCACGATGGAGTCGACCATCTCCGACCTCGCGTCCTGGGCGCTCCGCGCGGACTTCGTCGCGGCGCTCATGGACCTGAAGAACACGGTGGTGCCGACGTGGCCGGTGCCGCCCATCAGCACCTCCGGGGTGGTCGAGAGCGCCTTGGCGAGCTTGCCCGCCACCTCCTCGGTGAGAGCGGCGCCGCCCCTCTCGACCTTGGAGATGGTCGACTGGGAGACCCCGGACTCGACGGAGAGCCTCTTCGCCGTCATCATGCGGGCCTCCCGGACGCGCCGCACGCTGTTCCTCGCCCTATCGGCCATCGCCCGACGCCCTCCTCTCGACGTCCCTCTTGACGGTGACGACGGGCATGTCGACTGCCGCGGGCTCGACCGTCCGGCCGCGACGGACGAGGTGGCTGAGTGATAGGTACTCGTCGGTCTCCTCTGTGATTCCGGGGAGCAGGATGCCGACGGAGGCCAGAGTCAGAGCTGATGGCCTTCCGGGCTTTGCTGCCGTCTGGTAGGTGATGATCGCGCTCGCTTGCTCTCCGGTCGGGGGCGAGGGTACGAGCTCGTCCCCGACGAGCTCGAGACGGAACTGCCCGTTCGAGTTGAAGCTGTCCTTGAACGGCGTGCTCCTGGGGCGTGTGCCCTCCACGGCGACCTTGGCCACGGTCACTCGGACGCCACTCTCCGTGGCGAGCAAGTCCTTCCAGTGGCTCCTGCCCCGGCGGCTGACCGACGCGTCGAATCCTAGCGTCTTGAGTCTGCCCTTGACGGCTATTGCCGCGAGATCCCTCGCGATGTGGGGGACGGAGTCCATGTCTCCGGCATCCTCGACCATGTACTCGACGGTGTCCGCGGTCCTGTCCTCGACGGCCCGCCTGATAGCCTCTACGAGGACAGCGAGACCCTCCTCGCCGCCAAGCGCGTCTACGACGGACTGCATGCCAGGGTTTGCTATATTCATGTATACCTCGCTAACCGAAAAGGATGATTCGATAAGAGGATAACAAATCATTGGCGCAAGCGTTAATTGAACATGAAGAAAATTTCTTCATGTTGGGCTACCGGGCGTTCCGTCACCTAGGCCGCCTCCTTCGTCGGCCTCTCCCGAGGCCTGATGGAAGAGCTCCGCCGTTCCTTCGGCTCCGCCGACCGAGCTCTCAAAGACGAGGATTATTCTGACGCCATCAGTACCCTCGTCGTAGTAGTCGCAGGCGATTCTTCCCTTGCACGGGCGATCAATGTTCTCGGAGATTGTCCGGTATGCCTTCGCGTTCCTTGCGGAAACCTCATAGAGCCCTGTTTTCCCGTTCCGGATGAGAATGTGCGGCTTCGCCTGGGATCCCTCTCTGGTTGGAAGGACCTCGAAGGTGGGCGAGAAGTACGCGCTCCTTTTCGGCCAGTCGCCGCCAAGCCACCTTTCGCGCGTGGGATATAGGGTGGCCATGAGAGACTCGTCGGTCACCTCGATGCCAGCCCTTCCGGATATGGTCCGAAGTCTATTCGCCTCTCTCCTCTCGTCAACGGCCGCCAGGAGATTCGCCTCGTTAATCGGGATGAGGGCAGACGTCTTCGACTGTTGGTCCCACCACTCTCTCAGCGCTCTCGTGTCGATTGTCATGGCAGCAAGCTCGGGTATTCCGGCGGAATACATTCCAACCTTCTTGACCTTGAGGCGGAGCCTGAACCCTGCTGCGACGACCTCCTTGAGGTAATCAAGGCCACTTCCGAGCGACCCGAACACCCTTCCGTTGTACGAGACGGCGGTGGTTCCCCACTCGACAGTGTCGATGGTTGTTCCGGTCGACCGGCTGTGAAGCTCCACATCATGGTCTACGACGTCGACGTAGAACTCGTCGCCCGTCTTGATTCCCTTGAAGACGACTCCGAGGTAAGTGAATATCTTCGTTTGGCAATTGCCATCGATATTAATCTCCTCGCGAACGGGTCGGCGAGGGGAGGGAATTGGACGGCTCTCGGTCGTGCATGCCTGGGAGCGACCCTTCCCCTTGCCTCTGTTTGATCCGAACAGCCAGCTGAGGAATCCCATCACGCGCTCATTCCTTCCGTATCAGCTCCACGTTCGGCAGCCTCTCCCGAGGCCAGCGCGGCGTTGCGCGCGGCGACGACGAGGGAGTGGCGGTTCTCCGCCGTGGAGGCGTCGTGGCATTCGACCGCCTTGTCTAGGGATTTGCCTAGAGCTTCCATCACAGGCCTTCCGTTGCGAGAAGCACGAGGACGATGCCCCCTTGTTCCCCTATTCCTGATACTCGGCCAGGGCGTAGTAGTCGGCCGTCGCGAAGTCTGCCGCCTGGGTGAAGTGGACCTCGAAAGAGCCGGACCCGCCTGCCGCAACGCCGTCTGACCACCCAAAGGCGGCGTCAACGCCGTTTCCGTCGCCGTCGCGCAGGATCGCGACTACCTGCACGTCCGCGGCGTTCGAGAACCCGTTCGAGACCATACCAGAGGCAGAGACGCCCAGGACCTCGTCGGAGGTCTCCGACGTGCTCGTGACTTCGAACGTGGGGACGTCACCCTCCCACTCGAAGAAATCTCCCTCCTCGGGAGCAATTGCGCGCGCCTCTATGCGGGCTATCGAACCCTCTCCGACGTCGAAGATGGACGCGACGGCGAAGGTTTGACCCGGCACCGCCGTGAGGTTCGTGTGCAGCGTGAGCGGCTGTGTGTCGGAGCCAATGACGGCGTCGTCGGAGTCGAAGGCCGTGATCTCGATCTGCGGCATCTCGACTGCGTAGGCGTCGCTAGTGTTGCGGGCCACTGCCCATGCAGTCGCGAACCCCATGTGTGGAGAGGAGAAGCCGCTCTCGGTCACCTCGACGGACGGGGCTCCGGGCTCATTCTTACCCTGGTCGCCCGTCGTCTGGCCGTCCTGTTCCGAGCATCCGACCAGCCCGAGCGCTCCCAGGCCGACCGCGGCGACGAGAGACCTGCGTGTGATGTTTGACATGGCATCCACCTTCCTTTGTTCCCGGTGATGAAAGAGCGTCTTCGCGCTTACCTACACCGCCTCCGTATCAGCTCCACGTTCGGCAGCCTCTCCCGAGGCCAGCGCGGCGTTGCGCGCCGCGACCACGAGGGAGTGGCGGTTCTCGGCCGTGGAGGCGTCGTAGCACCTCACGAGCTCCTCGCGCATGGGGTCGGCGGGCGCCGACGCGCCCTCGGGGGGCCACTGGCGGCCGGCGAGCTCGTCCAGGGAGCAGCCGAGAAGGTCGGCGAACTCCCAGGCTTTCTCGAGCGTGAAGTTCGCCTTTCCCTGCTCATAGTTTGTGTATGTGTAGGCGTTCATTCCGATCTTCTCGGCAAACGCTGTTGCACTTCTGAATCCAGCCTTTTTTCGTAGCGCTTGGAGCGTCGAGTAGCCCCTGTCCAGAGTTGCCATCACAGGCCTCCCGTCGCGAGGCCGAGAAGGAACTCCAGCACCTTGACAATGAGGCCGGGGGTGGCCTTCTCCACGCCCTCCATGAGCTTGGAGCCGATGCGGGAGAAGAGTCCTCTGTCGCCCCTTGCCGCCGCCCCCTTTGCCTGGGCCAGGAGCTCCTGGAGCTCTGACTTCTGCGCGTCCGTCAGTCCGGGTTCCGCGTCGACCGCCTCGGACACCTGGGAAATCGTGACGCTTACGACGGCGGACGCCTCGGACCTGCTGTTCCCGACGTCGCTGAGGATGACGGTGGCTCCCCTCGCTGCAGCGTTCAGCTTGGCCACCTCAAGCTCGTGCTCCCTCCTGTCGCGCAGCGCCCGCATCTTCGCGACCAGAACCTCGACGTCTCTGCGCGCGTCGCCGTCGGTGTACGCGGGCATTCCGTTGACTGTGGCGCGATAGAGCGCGAGGCCGTGCTTGTAGGTTGGGACGTCATCAGCTATCGCTCCGCAGAATAATTTTACGAGGGCCTTGGCGCTGCCCTCCTCCTCGCCGGAGAGAAAGCGCTCCCCCTCCTCGATGTACTCGTCGATAAGCGACATCTACGCTACCTCGCCCCCTCCGCTGTAGGAAGATCACGTTCGGCCACATCCTGGCTCATGCCCGCGAAGTCGCGGGCTGTGTCGAGGAGGCGGTCCTGGAGCTCGGCATCGCGCGGGTCGCGGAACTCGGAGGGGCCGAGCACCGGCATGCCCGCGATCTCGTCTATTGAGCAGTCGAGAAAGACGGCGCAATTGTAGGCCTGCTCGAGGGACATCATCGCCCCGCCGCGCTCCCAAGGGCCATAGGTTAGCACTTTCACATCAAGCCTTTTCGCAATCTCCGCCTGTTTGAGGCCTGCACGCTTCCTCATCTCCTGGAGGTGTATTTCCATCGATGCCTCCTTTCTTATGACGCAGATATTGCATCCAAAATGGAGGTCTCAACGAGATTGTCGGCGTTCAGAATCGACGTCTTCGGGTGCCGACCCTTTTCCGTTACTGCCTTTAAGCAGGCTATCAGTTTTGGCGCAATATTGGCATGATTTCTCGGTTGCGAACAGTAAAAGCGACTGTCTGCGCGGGGAATCGAGAAAGTCGTCACTGCCCGCTACGCGCAGCCGCGGCAGCCGGCGCAGGCCGCGCGGGCCGCGGGCGTGGCGGCAAGGCCGCCGCGCGCCGTCTCGCGCAGGCGCGAGGGCAGGGCGTGGCCGACCTCGGCCATCGCGGCCACGACCTCGTCGAAGGGCACGAGCCAGCGCACGCCGGAGAGCGAGAGCTGCGCCGCGGAGAACGCCGCCGCCACGCCGATCGCGTTTCTCGCCTGGCAGGGGACCTCCACGAGGCCGCCCACCGGGTCGCAGACGAGTCCCAGCAGGTTGGATATCGCCAGCGACGCCGCCGTCAGCGCCTGCTCGGGCGAGCCGCCGAGAAGCTCCACGAGCGCCGCCGCAGCCATCGCCGCCGCCGAGCCCACCTCGGCCTGGCAGCCGCCCTCGGCCCCGGCCACGCACGCGTGCGTCTGGATGTTGAGGCCCACGGCGGCCGCGCACCACAGCGCCGACGCCACGTCCTTCTCGCCCGCGCCCACCGCGTCGGCCACGGCGAGCACGCAGCCGGGGACTACGCCGGCCGAGCCCGCCGTCGGCGCCGCCACGATCACGCCCATCGCCGCGGAGCGCTCGAGCACGGCCATCGCACGGGCCACGGCGTCGGTCTGAACTGTGCCCATGAGCGCGCCCGCCCAGCGCTCGGCGCCCGCGCTCACCAGCTGTGCCTCGCCGCCGATGAAGCCGCCGAGCGAGCAGGCGGGGCAGGAGAGCGGCGCGCTCGTCTCCGCGCGCATGACGTCGATCACGCGCCTCATGGCGGCCTCGGCGCGCTCCGCCCCCGTGAGGCCCCGCTCGCGCAGCCCCATGACGCCGCCGACGGAGAGCCCGCGCTCGGCGCATGCCTCCAGCAGCTGCCTGCCGTCGTCGAAGAGCTCCTCGGCGGTGACGCCGGGCGCCGTCGCCGAGGCGGAGCCGGGGACCATGATGAACGTGGCAAAGCTCACGTCGCGCAGCGCGCGCACCCGGGGCAGGACCGCCCCGGCGGGCGCCCCGTCCGTCTCAAAGACCGAGTACGCGCGGCCTCCCTGCTCGGTGCGGTAGGTGCGACAGAAGGCGATGTTCACCTCGGCGTCCGCCAGCAGGCGCGTGAGGGAGGCGAGAAGCCCCGGGGCGTCCCGGTGCGCCACGAAGAGCGTCGCGTAGGCGCCGGTGATGTCCACGCCCACGCCGTTGACGCGGCTGATCCGGACGCGCCCGCCGCCGAGGCTCTCGCCGCGGACCTGGCAGCGCGTGCCGTCCTCGCACTCCATGTCGATGTCGACGGTGTTGGGGTGGACGGAGGTGTCGTCGGGCGCCACGTCGAAGGCGACCTCGAGGCCGGTCACGCGTGCCAGCTCGAACGCGTCGCGGATGCGCTCGTCGTCGGTGTCCAGCCCGAGGATGCCCGCCACGAGCGCCCGGTCGGTGCCGTGTCCCCGGTGGGTGTGAGCGAAGGAGTTCCACAGCGTGAAGCGCACGCGTGCGACGGGGCTCGCCACGAGCGAGGCTGCCACGCGGGCGCAGCGCAGGGCGCCGGCGGTGTGCGAGGAGGACGGGCCCACCATGACGGGTCCGAGCACCTCGAACGCCGAGGTCGTGGCAAGGGTCTGTGGCGTGGGCGCCATGGGTCTCCTTAGGGTGGCGGTGGTTCGGGCCGCGCTGCGGTCGCATGTCGAAAGTTGCAGTTTTAGGCAGTTTTTGAAGCTCATGCGAAGTATCGAGCTATCGACCAAATCTCTGAGCTGCGGGTTTCTTGGCTCGAGAGGCCGGGATACTGTGCCCCTCGGCCAAAATCTGCCTAAAACGGTGAAACGCGGGACCGAGGACCCGCCAGGGCGCGGGCCTTGGCGGGTCGCATGCCTACCCGGCGAGCAGCCGGGCGCGCTCGATGCGCGGGAGGCAGTCCGCGCGCCCCACGAGCGCCATCGTCTCACCGAGGGGAGGGCTCACCAGGTTGCCGCAGACGGCGACGCGCACCGCCTGGAACACGAGGCGCTTCTTCACGTCCAGCCGCTCGGGCAGCGCCTCGAGCGCGGCGTCGATGGCCTCCGGCGTCCAGTCTTCGGCGTCCAGTGCGTCGAGGGCCGCGTGCGCGGCGTCGAGCACCGCGCCCATGCCCTCCCGGGCGAGGCCCTTGGCCACGCTCTTCTCGTCGTAGACGAGCGTGTCGGCGGTGGCAAAGACCGGTGCCGTCACCGTGACCACGTCCGCCGGGAACTTGGTGCGCGGCCGCACGATGGCGACGAGCGCGCCCATCCAGTCCTCGTCGAACTCGGCCCTCTCGCCGATGACCCCGGCGCGGACGAGCTCCGGCAGCATGATCTGGTCCGCGAACTCCTGGTCGCTCATCGAGCGGATGTACTCGGCCTGGATCCAGTCGAGCTTCTTGGGGTCGAAGGTCGCCGGGTTCTTGGAGACGTGCTCGAGCGAGAACTGCGAGGCCAGCACGTCGCGCGGGATGATCGTGGTCTCGCCGTCGAGCGACCAGCCGAGAAGCGCCAGGTAGTTGACAAAGGCGTCGGAGAGGTAGCCCGCGTCGCGGTACTCCTCCACGTTGGTGGCGCCGTGGCGCTTGGAGAGCTTCTTGCCGTCCGCGCCCAGGATCATGGAGATGTGCGCGAAGGTGGGCACCGGCGCGCCCAGGGCCTCGTAGACGATGACCTGGCGCGGGGTGTTGGAGAGGTGGTCGTCGCCGCGGATGACGTGGGTGATGCCCATCGCGGCGTCGTCCACGACGGTGGCAAAGTTGTAGGTCGGCGTGCCGTCGGTGCGCTGGATGACAAAGTCGTCGAGCTCGCGCGCCGCAAAGCTCACCTCGCCGTGGACGGCGTCGCGCACGACGACGTCGCCGCGGTCCTCGGGCACCTTGATGCGCAGGACGTAGGGCTCGCCGGCGTCGATGCGGCGCTGTGCCTCCTCGCGGGAGAGGTCGCGGCAGCGGCGCTGGTAGCCCTGGAACGGGTCCTTGCGGGCCTGCGCCTCGGCGCGGTCGGCCGCCAGCTGCTCGGGCGTGCAGAAGCACGGGTACGCCTTGCCCTCGTCCCACAGGCGCTGGGCGGCGGCGCGGTACATCTCGGCGCGCTCGGTCTGGAAGTAGGGGCCAAAGTCGCCGCCCACCTCGGGACCCTCGTCCCAGTCGAGCCCCAGCCAGCGCATGGCGCGCAGGATGATCTGGGTGTTCTCCTCGGTCGAGCGCTCCGGGTCGGTGTCGTCGATGCGCAGGATGAAGGTGCCGTGGTTGGCGCGGGCAAACGCCCAGTTGTAGATCGCGGTGCGCGCGCCGCCCACATGGAGCTTGCCGGTGGGGGAGGGCGCAAAGCGCACGCGAACGGGGGTCTCGGACATGGCGTTCCTCTCGATGGTGCTTCTCGTCACATACGCAATCAGTATACCGCGCGGGCGAGAAGGACGAGGGCCCGCGGCTCACATGAGGCGCGTGTCCTCGAGGCGCCGCTCGAACCACGCGCCGAGGCGGATGACCGGCCGGCGCACCACGAGCCCCAGCACGAGCGCCGGCACCAGGTAGGCGAGAAGGACCGCGAGCTCGCGCCAGTAGTCGAGCCCGTAGAGGCCGAACATCGCCGCGCGCAGGGCGCCCTCGCTGTGCACGAACGGCAGCCACTGGTAGAGCGCCTGGAACGCCGGCGGCAGCATCTGCGGCGGGAAGGTCCCGCCGGAGCCGGCCACCTGGACCACCATGAGGACCACGGCCACGGCCTTGCCCACGTCGCCGAAGGACGCCGTGAGCGAGAAGATCAGGTTCACGTAGACGAGCGACGACGCGACGCACGCCAGCGCGAAGAGCGCCGGGTGCGCGCACTGGACGCCGAGAAACGCGAGGTCGCCGCCGGCGATGAGCGCGGCCTGCGCCACGCCCACCGCGCAGAAGAGCGCGAGGCGCCCGAGGTAGGCCTCCGCGTGCGAGCAGCCGGTCTCGGCGAGCGCGGCCGCCGACGGCGTGGCGCGCACGAGCGCGGCGAGCACCACGCCGCCGATCCAGGTCGCGAGCGTCGTGTAGAACGGCGCCATGGCCGAGCCGTTGTTCTCGACCGGGTAGACCGCGGTGCGCTCCACGCTCACCGGGGAGGCGACGAAGTCGGCGAGCGCCCCGGTCCCCGAGCCCAGGGCGGCCCTGACCTGCTCGAGGTCGTCGGAGGCGAGCGCCGAGCGCAGGTGCGCGTGGAGCGCGTCGAGGCCGTCCGCCGCCGCGTCGAGCCGCTCCGCCGTGTCGTCGAGCGCACCACGCGCCCGCCCGAGCGCGTCTCCGGCGCCCGACGAGGCGCCCTCGGCCGCGGAGAGCGCGGCGGCGAGGTCGTCCCGGAGGGAGTCGGCGCCCTCGGCCGCGTCGCCCACCCGGTCGGCCAGGCCCTGGAGGGCCCCGCGCACGTCCTCGTCGTAGCCGTCCCGCGCGTCGCGTATCGCCGAGCGCGCGTCGGCGAGAAGCCCGGCGAGCTCCTCGCGCGCCGCCTCGGCGTCCTTCGCGCCGCTCGCCAGGTCCGCGGCCGTGCGCCCGACGCCGTCGGAGAGGTCTCGGAGCTCCGCGGCCACGTCGCCGGCCGTCTCGGCGAGCCCCGACACGACGGCGCGGATCGCGGCCACGCGCTCGGCGCCCGCGCTGCCCGCGCCGAGGCTGCCCTGGAGGTCGGCCAGAAGGCCGTCCGCCTGATCGAGCGAGGCCTGCAGCCCCTCGAGGGACGCGGCCTGGTCGTCGAGCGCCGTGCGGGCGTCGGCGAGGGCGCCCTGGAGGCGGTCCTGCTGCGCGCCCGCGGCGTCGAGGGCGCCGTCGATCGCGTCGCCCACCTCGTCCAGGCTCCCCTCGGCCGAGGAGAGCGCGTCGCCCACGGACGCGGCCGCGTCGTCGGCCGCCGTGCCGACCCCCTCGAGGCCCGACGCCGTCTCGCGCAGGGTGTCGCCCGCGCCCTCGACCGGCGAGAGCGCCGCGGAGGCCGTCTCGGCGCCGCCCGTGACCAGTCCCTCCGTCGCGGAGAGGAGCCCGGACAGCTCGCGCGCGTCCCCCGCGGAGCCGCGCAGCGCCTCGGACGACCTCGCGACCGCCGCGTCGAGGCGCGCCGCCACGCTCCGGGCGCCGTCGCCGTCGAGCGCCCGCCCCAGCTCCTCGAGCGCGCCCGCCCCCACCGTCGTGACGGCTCGCGCGAAGCCGCGGTCGATGTCGGCGCGCACGGCGTCCTCCGCCTTGCCGGTCACGATGGAGGCGATCGCGTTGGCCTTCTCGTTCTGGTAGAAGCGCACCCGCGGCCGCTCGGGCGCGCCGGAGAGCATCGTCATGAGCCCGCGCGAGAAGTCCTCGGGCAGCACGACGGCCGCGTAGTACTCGCCGGAGCGCACGCCCGCGACGGCGTCCTCGGGGGAGGTCGCCACGTAGTCGATCGTCTCGGAGGCGCGCAGCTCGGAGACCACGCGCTCGCCGAGGTTCACGCTCACGGGCAGAAGCTCTCCCGCGTAGCCCGCGTCCTCGCTCGCCACGGCCACGCGGACGTTGCCCGTGCTGCCGTAGGGGTCCCAGCTGCCGGCGATGTTGAACCAGGCGTAGAACGAGGGGACCGCCACCATGCCCACGACCACCACGACCGCGACCAGCCCGGTCCGCAGCCGCCGCGCGTCGCGGCGCGCGAACGCGAGGACCCTGCCCAGGGAGGCGCGCATCACCGCTCACCGCCCTTCTCGCCCAGCGCCGCATCCACGAGCTCGCGGCGCCCCATCCGACCGAGCTCGCCCCGCTCGCGCAGGCGCTCCCGCAGGTAGGCAAGACCGACCAGGTAGCAGCAGGTGACGGCGAGCGAGGCCGCCCACGCGGCGAGAAGGACGAGGCGGGCCCCGGGCAGCGCGGCGCCGAGGGCGAGCGCGCAGGCTGGCGCCACGACGAGCGCCGCGAGGCCGCGCCGCACCCGCGCAGGGTAGAGCCGCTCGAAGCGCCGCTCGCGCTCGAGCAGGGCGTCGCGCGTCGCCGCAGACTCGCCGAGCGCGCGCAGGACCGCCCCGAGCCGCCCGTCCCTCTCGCCCGTGCGCTCGGTGACGAGCAGGTCCGTGCGGGCGAGCTCGCGGTCGAAGAAGGCGTCGACGTCGAGCAGCCGCGGCCGCGCGAGCGTGGCCAGTGCGAGCGCCGGCAGCGCGAAGGCGAGAAGGACGAGCAGGTCGCGGACGTAGTTGCCGTCGTAGAAGCCGCCGACGGCCTCGCGCATGGCGTTGATGCCGTAGGTGAAGGGGAGCCAGGGGCCCAGGGCCTGGAAGAAGGCCGGCTGCATCTGGATGGGGTAGAGCCCGGAGGCCCCGGGTATCTGCAGGACCACGAGCAGCACCGCGAGCGCCTTGCCCACGTGCTTGAGCGTTGCCGCGAGGGCGTAGATCACGAGGACGTAGACGAGCGAGGCGACCATGCCCGCGAGCACGTACGCCGCCGGGGAGACGCTCTGCACGCCGAGCGCAAGGTCACCGACGCAGCAGACCACGGCCTGGATCTGGCCGAGAAGGGCGAGCAGCAGCCAGCGCCCCCAGAACGCCTGGGTCGCGGTGACGGGGGCCGCGCCGCCGGGCAGGCCTTCGCGGTCGACCTCGAGCTTGTAGACGGCCACGAGGACGAACCCGCCGACCCACAAGGCGAGGTTGGTGTAGAAGGGCGCCACGCCCGACCCGTAGTTGGCGACCGGGTAGACGGCCTCGGTGACCAGGTCGACGGGGGAGGCGAGGGCCGCCCCGGTCTCGGCGGGGTCGAGCTCGAGGACGTCAGCGACGAGCGCGGGGTCCGCGGCGCCCCGCAGCGCGGCGAGGTCGTCGGCGAGGGCGCCGGCGTCGGCGGAGGCGTCCCGCAGCGTGGCCGCGCCGTCCTCGAGCGTCGAGGAGGCACTTTCGAGGACGGCGTCGAGCTGGTCGAGCGTCCCCTGGGCCTGGCCGATCAGGGCCGGCAGCGCGTCGGCGCCGCCCGCGAGTCGCCCGCCCGCGTCCCCGAGCGCGTCGAGCGCGGCCGCGAGCTCAGGGGAGACGTCCTGCGCGAGGTCCGCCCGGAGCCCGGAGAGGGCGTCGGCGCCCGTCTGCGCGGCGTCGGCCACCGACCCCGCGAACCCCTCCATGCCCTCGGCGCCCACCGCGACCTCCTGGGAGACGGCGCGCATCCCGGCCGCCTGGGCGTCCTGGGAGTCCGCGAGCTCGTCGAGCGCGCGGACCTGCTCGTCGAGCGCGGCGACGGCGGCGTCGCGGGCCGCGGCCTGCGAACCGCTCAGGGGCAGCGCCGCGAGCGCGTCGCGGGCCCGCCCGAGCGCCGAGCCGACGGTGCGCAGCGTGCCCCCGGCCGCCTCGACCTCCGAAGCGGCGGCGTCGAGCTTGCCCCGCGCCCAGCCCACGTCCCCGGCGACGAGCCCCACGTCGTGGCTCGCCTGCGACGCGAGCGCGGAGAGGGTCGAGGCGCCCGTCCCCAAATCCGCCGAGAGGTCACGGGCGAAGCTGCGTATCCTCGCGCGCGTGTCGCCGAGCGTGCCGAGCGCACCGTCGAGGTCCCGTGCGAGGGAGCGGGCGCCGCCGGACGCGTCGTCGAGGGCGTCGCGCGTGCGCTCCACGGCGGCGCGCCCCTGCGCGACGGCCCCGCGCGCGGCGTCGAACGCGTCGGCCGTCTCGGAGAGGTCCCCCTCGGCGCCGCGCAGAATGGAAAGCGCGTCGCCGGCCGTCTCGTCGGCGGTGTCCGTCGCCCCGCCCACGGCCGCCTGCACCCGCCCGGCGACCGCCTCGCCCGCGACGCGCACGAACTCCGAGGAGACCTGGTCCTCGAGGGTCGTCGCACCCGTGTCGGTGACCTTGGGCGCGACGGCGTTGGCCTTCTCGTTCACGTAGTAGGAGACGCGCGCCGGCCGCGCGTGCCCGCTGACGGCGCCCGCGAGCGTCTCGGTGAAGTCTCGCGGGATGACGAACGCGGCGTAGTAGCGCCCCGAGCGCACGCCCTCGAGCGCCGTCGCCTCGTCGACGAAGGTCCAGCCCAGCTGGTGGTTCTGCTCCAGGCGCTCGCGGATCAGCGCGCCGGCGTCGACGGGGCCGAGCCCGGGCACGTCCGACCCGGTGTCCTCGACCGCCACGGCGACGGGCACCGTGGCGGTGTTCTCGTACGGGTCCCAGTTGGCGAGGACGTTGAGCCAGGCGTAGGCCGACGGTATCAGGCAGACGCCCAGCGTGACGAGAAGCGCCACGGGGCTCCTGAGCAGGCGCTTGAGGTCGCGGGTGAGTATGGCAAGCGAGACGCGCACGGTATCCCCTCTCATGCGGTTGCACGTGAGGGGGCTTCTTCCCGTCGCCGGCGCCCGCCGCGGGCCCGCCGTCCTTCTCGCCCGCGAATCCACCGTCGCGGCACAAGGCTGCTCTCTACCTGAAATGCGTTCGGTAACGGAATCGGGCCCGAAAGCGTTACCAATCGCAAAGCGGCCCGGCCCACACTGCGATTGGTAACGAAATCCGGGCGAAAAGCGTTACCAATCGCAAAGCAGGCGTCGCGCCGCCGGCCGCCGCGCCGCCGGCCGGGACGGGCGCGCGGAATTGTGGCGAGACGGCGCAGTCGGGTCCGCCGCCGCGCCGCGCGGGTATCATGTACGGGCCAGCCGGCGGAATGGTAACGGCCGCCGGGATCGTAGAAAGGACACACATGACCACCACCTCTCGTTCCATCGCACCGCGCAGCTACCTCTTCACCTCCGAGAGCGTCACCGAGGGCCACCCCGACAAGATCTGCGACCAGGTCTCCGACGCCATCCTCGACGCCCTTCTCGCCAAGGAGGCCCAGCTCCAGGCCGAGGGCTACGTCGCCCCGAGCGGCACCCCCGCCAACGTGGACAACGTCCGCTGCGCGTGCGAGACCTTCGTGACGACGGGCACCGTGGTGGTCGCCGGCGAGGTGCGCACCGAGGCCTACCTCGACGTCCAGACGATCGCGCGCGACGTGATCCGCCGCATCGGCTACGACCGCGCCAAGTACGGCTTTGACTGCGAGACCTGCGGCGTCATCAACATGATCCACGAGCAGAGCCCGGACATCGCGGCCGGCGTGGACGAGTCCTTCGACGCGCAGGCCGGTCGCACCACCGACCCGATCGACCTCGTGGGCGCGGGCGACCAGGGCATGATGTTCGGCTACGCCACGGACGAGACGGACGTCTACATGCCCATGCCGCATTACCTGGCCTCCCGCATGGCCGAGCGCCTGTCCGCCGTGCGCAAGGACGGCACGGTGCCGTACCTGCGCCCGGACGGCAAGACCCAGGTGACGGTGCGCTACGAGGACGACAAGCCCGTGGAGGTCACGGCCGTGGTGGTCTCCACGCAGCACGACGCCGCCATCGCGAGCATGGACACCGTGCGCGAGGACATGGTGGAGCACGTGATCGCGCCGGTGCTGGACGCCGCGGGCATCGCATGGGACAACGCCACGATCTATGTGAACCCCACCGGGCGCTTCGTGGTGGGCGGCCCCATGGGCGACACCGGCCTCACCGGCCGCAAGATCATCGTCGACACCTACGGCGGCATGGGTCGCCACGGCGGCGGCGCCTTCTCCGGCAAGGACTGCACCAAGGTCGACCGCTCCGCCGCCTACGCCGCGCGCTGGGTGGCCAAGAACGTGGTGGCCGCGGGCCTCGCGCACCGCTGCGAGGTGCAGCTGGCCTACGCGATCGGCGTCTCCCACCCGCTCTCGGTCATGGTGGACACCTTCGGGACCGGCACGGTGGACGACGCGGTCGTCGAGAAGGCCGTCGAGCGGGTCTTTGACCTGCGTCCGGGCGCGATCATCCGCGACCTGGGGCTGCGCCGCCCGATCTTCGAGAAGACCGCCGCGTACGGCCACTTCGGCCGCGAGCTGCCCGAGTTCACCTGGGAGCGCTGCGACCGCGTGGACGAGCTCCGCGCCGCCGTGGAGGCGCTCGCGTAGGCAGCCCTTCCAGCTTCAATTCGATTGCATTCTGGCGCGGCCCCTTTGGGGCTGCGCCCTTTTCCTGACGTGGGAGCGTTCGACGCTTTACCGGCATAAATGTCGCTCTCTCTTCGCCTCTCGCGGCGAGGAGAGAGCGCTTCGCAACGTATATCATGGTGGCCGTGAAGGGCAGTTCGAGGCCGGCGTCTCACGAGGAGGGAGCGAACATGAGCGAGACCCAGCTGAGGGAGCCTATTCCGGGCAGTCTCGAGGAGGACGGGTTCCCCATTGAGGGCGAGATTGTAGTTGAGGGAGCCGCTGATCCGGTCCTCGCCTTTGTGGAACGCTTTCGGGTTCCGATTTGCGTCCTTCTCGTCTTGGCTGCGTTCGGCTCGTTCTTTCTGGCGCGACCGCACTTCTCGGACCCGCAGACCTACACGAGCATCACGCAGACCATCGACGAGAAGAAGGCCAACGTCACGGCTATGATTGCGAGTTCGACGGCACTCTCTGCCGGTATCTCCGCTCTGCCTGACGACACGGGCTCCGCGCTCTCCGACAAGCTCATGGATATGAGCGCGTCGCTCGGCATCGTGCTCGGCGTGCTCTATCTTGAGAAGTACCTGCTTACGGTCTTTGGCGTCGTGACCTTCGGCGGGCTGATTCCCATAGCGGCCCTGCTCGCGGTCTGCGCCGTAGTGCTCAGACGTTCAGTCTTCGCAGCTGGGTTTGCCAACTTTGCTATCCGCCTGACCGTGGTCGGCATTGTCCTGGTCCTAATCGTCCCCGCGAGCGTTGCCGTGACCGACATGTTCGACCAGACCTATCAGCTCTCGATTGAGGCGCAGCAGGCAGAGGCCGCTGCGGAGGCAGCGGCCGAGGCGGAGGCCAGATCCGAGGAGGGCTTCGATATCGTAGACTTCATCGTGAACATCCCGAGCAACGTCGCTGACGGAGTCACGGGTGCCATTGAGGGCTTCACTCAGCAGGTGAACAACCTCATCGAGCAGTTTGCACTCATGATTGTGACCTCATGTGTCATTCCGATCCTAGTGCTCCTGGCGTTTTTCCTGGGGGCAAAGATGCTGCTGGGCATCAACGTCTCGGTGCCGATGGGCGCGATGGCCGCGCGGGGCAAGCGCCTATCGAGCGGGTGGGGGAGCGCTGCCCGCTCGGCCAAGGACGGCATACGCGAGGCTGTCAAGAAGCGTCGGAACTGAAGCTCTTTGCGTTGTGAACTCGGCGCCGCCGCGACGCCCCGTCCTTCTCGGCCTTTTGTCTCCAACCCCCGCTCGTGAATTCACGAGCGGGGGTTTCTGCACGCTAACGTCGCCAAAGACGCCTCTCGTGAATTCACGAGCGCCAAGTTGCCGCAGCCGGGGCTCCGTCCCGTGCGCAGGCCCCTTGTAAATCTGCTAATATATCAGACGATTATCTGTTAATACGTAGCTTGCCGCAGCGACGAGAAGGGATGCTCCCATATGGAACCCATCTACTCGATGACGACGCTTCAGCGCAACCCCTCGCAGGTCAAGGATGCCGCCCGGGACTCGGTCGTCCGCATCACCGAGCAGGGCGCCGGCGCCTACGTGTTCTGCAGCGAGAAGGCCTTCGAGCGTCGGATCGCCCAGGAGCGGGAGGACGCCGCCTTCGAGGCCCGGCTCTCGGAGGCCGTCGGCCGCGGCCTGGCGGACATCGATGCCGGCCGGTTCGTGACGTCCGTCGACGAGGCGTTCGACGCCGCGGATGCGCTGAGGAGCAAGCGTGCCTAGTGCGAGGCTGCGCATCGCCGAGGAGTTCGTCTCGGCGCTCGGAGAGGTGTACTCCGACCGCGTTCTCGCGCGAATCAGGGATGCGCTGACCGGCCTCCAGACATTTCCCGAGATGGGCTCTCCTCGCGTGAGGCCCTGCCTCACCGACCTGTACGGGGAGGGGCTTCGCCAAATCGCCATCTCGACGTTTCTCATCGTATATCGCTACGACGGGGAGACGGTGGACGTGCTTGCCCTGGTGTATGGGCCGTCCGTTGTCTAGCGCGCTTCCCCACGCATGAAGGTCGTCGGCGCCCCGTCCTTCTCGGCCTTTTGTCTCCAACCCCCGCTCGTGAATTCACGAGCGGGGGTTTCTGCGCCCAAACGCCACCAAAGACGCCTCTCGTGAATTCACGAGCGCCATGTTGCCGCAGCCGGGGCCGGCCCCGCGCCCGCGGTACAATGGACTGCCGAGAAGAACGGAGGCCCGCCACCATGCCCTACGCGAGCGTCGTGCTCGACATACCCACGCGCGCGCTGGACGCGGCCTTCGATTACGCCGTGCCGTCCGAGCTCGCCGCGGACGCCGTCGTCGGCGCCACGGTGCTCGTGACCTTCGCCAATCGCGCCGCCGTGGGCTACGTGGTCGCGGTCCGCGACGAGCCGTCCGCCGGCGTCGCGCCCGAGAAGATCCGCGCGGTCGAGCAGGTCCTCGCGCCGAGCGCCTTCGACGACGTCGCCGCCCGCGTGGCCGCCTGGATGGCGCGCGAGTACGCCTGCCCGCCGGCCGAGGCCGTCCGGCCGTTCCTCGCCCCGGGGCAGAAGGTCCGCGTCACGCGCGCGGCCGACGACGCGCCCTGGGAGCTCCAGACCGAGCGCACCGGCGCCGTGGACGACCGCTGGGCCGCCCTCACGCCCGCCGCCAACGACTACGAGCCCGTGCGCTCCGCCTCCCGCCAGCGCGCCGTGATCGAGGCCCTGCGTCAGGGCCCGCAGCGCGTGGCCGAGCTCTCCGCCACCATCCCCGGCGCGGCCGCCGCCGTGACGGCGCTCGCCAAGCGCGGCGTCGTGGACGTCACGCACCGCCGACGCGTGCGCGGCACCGACGACACGACGCTCTCCTCGGCTGCCGCGCCGCGCCCGGAGCGCCTCACCGACGGCCAGCTCGCCGCCCTCGACGCGATCGAGCGCGCCCGCACCGTCGGCCGCGGCGACGTCGTGCTCGTTGACGGCGTGACCGGCTCCGGCAAGACCGAGGTCTACCTCGCCGCCATCGAGCGCGCGCTCGCGGACGGCCGCGGGGCGCTCGTGCTCGTGCCGGAGATCAGCCTCACGGCCCAGACCGTGGGCCGCTTCCGCAGCCGCTTCGGCGACGAGGTCGCCGTCCTCCACAGCCGCCTCTCCGCCGGCGAGCGCTTCGACCAGTGGGACCTCGTCCGCAGCGGGCGGGCCCGCGTCGTGGTGGGCGCCCGATCGGCGCTCTTCGCCCCGCTCGCGGACCCCGGCCTCATCATCATCGACGAGGAGCACGAGGGCTCCTACAAGCAGGACAAGTCGCCGCGCTACCACGCGCGCGAGGTGGCCGCCGAGCTCGCCCGCGCCCGCGGCGCGGCGCTCGTGCTGGGCTCGGCCACGCCCTCGCTCGAGAGCCTCGCTCGCTGCCGCGCCGGCGAGTTCCGCGGCGTCCGCTGGACGCGCGTCGAGATGCGCGAGCGGCCCGGCGGCGCGCGACTGCCCGAGGTCACGGTCGCGGACATGGCCGAGCAGTTCCGCGGCGGCGGCCGCTCGGTCTTCTCGGCCCCGCTCGCCGACGCCCTGCTCGACGTCGCGCGCCGCCGCGAGAAGGCGGTGCTGCTGCTCAACCGCCGCGGCTTCGCGAACTTCCTCATGTGCCGCGAGTGCGGCTGCGTGCCCGAGTGCCCGCACTGCTCGTGCGCGCTGACCTACCACGAGCGCGGCCACCGGCTCGTCTGCCACAGCTGCGGGCGGAGCTGGCCGGTGCGCGCCTTCCCGGACCCCACCACGAGCTGTCCCAACTGCGGGAGCCGCTACCTGGCCGCCTACGGCGTGGGCACCCAGCGCGTGGAGGACGAGCTGCGCATGCTGCTGCCCGACCACGTCGAGGTCATCCGCATGGACGCGGACAGCACGCGCGCCAAGGGCGCCCACCAGGAGCTGCTCGAGCGCTTCGACGCCGCCGAGTGCGCGGTCCTCGTGGGCACGCAGATGATCGCCAAGGGGCTCGACTTCCCCGAGGTCACGCTCGTGGGCGTGATCAACGCGGACACGGTGCTCAAGCTGCCGGACTTCCGCGCCGCCGAGCGCACCTACGACCTGCTGGAGCAGGTTGCCGGCCGCGCGGGCCGCGGCGAGCGGCCCGGCCGCGTGATCGTGCAGACCTACTGGGCGAGCCACCCCGCCATCCGCGCCGTGGCGGCCCACGACCGCGCGGTCTTTCTCGACGCCGAGCTCGCCGAGCGCGCGGGCGCCAGCTACCCGCCGTTCAGCCGCCTGGCCAACGTCACCGTCTGGGGACGTGCCGAGAAGGACGTGCGCGCCGTCACCGACGAGCTCGCAGCGGCGCTGCGCGCTCGCCTGGGAGACGCCGCGGGCTGGGAGGTGCTCGGCCCTGCGGACTGCCTGCGGGCGCGCGCCAAGGACCAGTTCCGCCGCCACGTCATGGTGAAGGCGCCGGCCGACGCCGACCTGGGCGGGCTTCTCGGCTCGTGCGCCGCGAGCATCCCGCGCCGCCGGGGTATTAACATGGCAGTGGACGTTGACGCGTACGACATGATGTAGCGACGGCCGCGCGGGACCGCCCGCCGCGGCAGAAGGAGGACCATGAACGAGCTCAAGGAGATCGTGCTCTCGCCGGACCCGCGCCTCGCGCAGGAGTGCGCGCCGATCGAGGAGATCGACGACGAGGTGCGCGCGCTGGCCAAGCGCATGCTCAAGGTCATGTACGCCGCCGACGGCTGCGGCCTGGCGGGCCCGCAGATCGGCGAGATGCGCCAGATCGTGGTCATCGACGTCGACTGGGCCGGCAAGAACTCCAAGAAGAACCCCTACGTGCTCATCAACCCGCAGGTCGTGACCGCCGACGGCCCCGAGGTCGAGGGCAGCGAGGGCTGCCTGTCGTTCCCGGGCGTGAGCGTGCGCGTGAGCCGCCCGAGCCACGTGGTCGTGCGCGCCCGCAACCTGGACGGTGACCTCATGCAGTACGAGGCGGCGGACAACCTCATGGCCGTCTGCCTGCAGCACGAGATCGACCACGTCCACGGCGTGACGATGTTCGACCACCTGGCTCCGATGGCGCGCGCCGAGGCCGAGCGCGCCTACGAGGCCGCCCTTGCCGCGGGCGCCCGCCCGGGCGACACCGAGGCCTAGGGGGCGCGCATGGCTGACACCAGGCTGCGTGTCGTCTTCATGGGGACGCCGGAGTTCGCCGTGCCGTCGCTCGAGCGGCTGGCCGAGACGTGCGACGTGGCGCTCGTGCTCACGCGCCCGGACGCGGTGCGCGGCCGCGGCAGGGCGCTCGTGCCGTCGCCGGTGAAGGCCCGCGCGCTCGAGCTGGGGCTGCCCGTGGTCGAGACCTCGCGCATCACGCCGGAGGTCGCCGACGCCCTGCGCGCCGCCGCGGCGGACGTCTTCTGCGTGGCGGCCTACGGCTGCATCCTGCCCGACGAGGTGCTCGCGATGGCGCCCGGCGGCTGCGTGAACGTGCACGCGTCGCTGCTGCCGCGCTGGCGCGGCGCGGCGCCGATCCAGCGCGCGATCCTCGCCGGCGACGAGGAGACGGGCGTCTCCATCATGCGGATCGGCCACGGCGTTGACACCGGCGCGTACTGTGCGCAGGCCAGCGTGACGGTGGGGGAGAAGGACACCGAGGCCCTCGCGGCCGAGCTCGCGCGCGTGGGTGCGGGGCTTCTCGTGGAGACGCTGCCCTCCGTGGTGGACGGCACGGCCGTCTGGGTCGAGCAGGACGAGGCGCTCGTGACGCACGCGGCCAAGATCGAGAAGCGCGAGCTCATGCTGGACCCGGCGGACGGCGCGTGCGCCAACGCCCTGCGCGTGCAGGCCTCCGGTGACACGGCCCCGGCCCGCTGCGTGGTGGCCGGTCGCGGCGTGCGCGTGTGCGCCGCGCGGGTCGGCGAGAAGGACGTGGCGCCGGGCGGCGTCGCGGTGGGGCGCGGGCGCGTCTGGCTCGGCTGCGCCGACGGCTCGCTCGAGGTCCTGCGCGTGAAGCCGGACGGCAAGCGTGAGATGGAGGCCTCCGCGTGGGCCGCGGGCCTGCGCGGCGACGGCCTGACCTGGGGGCGCGCGTAGTGGCGCGGCTCTCCGCGGCCCGGCGCGCGGCGCTCGCGCTCGCGGGCGAGCGGCGCCGGCGCGGCGCCCGTGCGCGCGACCTGCTGCGCGGCTCGGAGGCGCTGTCGGAGCTGGACGAGCGCGACCGCGGCCTGGCGGTCAGGCTCGTCATGGGCGTTACCGCCGCCGAGGGTGCGCTCGACGTCATGGTCGACGCCCATCTGCGACGCGGCGCGCGCCTCGAGCCGCGCGTCCGCGACGCGCTGCGGATCGCCGCCTTCGAGCTGGTCTACCTGGGCACGCGCTCGGACGTGGCCGTGAGCCAGGGCGTCGAGCTCGTCCGCTCGGTCGCGCCTCGGGCGGCGGGCCTTGCCAACGCCGTGCTGCGCCGCGTTGCCGAGGAGGACGTCGCGGCCGTCGCCGACGCGCGCGCCCGCGTCGTCGCGGGCACCTATGACACCTCTGACCTGGCGCTCGTTGGCGCGCTACCTGAGTGGCTCGCCGAGCGCGTCGGCACCCGCGCCCTGACCGCCCTCGAGCCCGCCGCCCCCTGGGTCGCCGCCAACGTGCAAAGGGGACAGGCACTTTTCCACGCTCTCGAGGAGGCGGGCTGCGAGCCGCAGGAGGGCCCGCTGCCGCGGTCGTACCGTCTGGGCGCGCCGTCTCGCCTCGCGCCGTCGGGCCTCGTCGAGCGCGCCGACGTCATCCCCTGCGACCTCGCCGCCCAGGAGGTCGCCCTCGCCTGCGTGCCCGCGCCCGGCGAGCGCGTGCTCGAGGTCGGCCAGGGCCGCGGCACCAAGACGCTGCTGCTCCAAAATGCGGCGATCGCCGCGGGCGGCCCGTGCGAGATCACGGCCGTCGAGGTCAGCCCGCGCAAGTCCGAGCTCGCGCGCCGCCGCATGGAGGCCGCCGGCGTCGCTGACCACGTGCGCCGCGTTTGCGCCGACGGCCGCGCGCTGCCCGAGGACCTCGGCACCTTCGACCTCGTGTTCCTCGACGCGCCCTGCTCCGGCACCGGCACGCTCGCCCGCCACCCGGAGATCGCCTGGTCGCTCGACCCGTCCGCGCCCGCCGAGCTCGCCGCCCTCCAGGCCGAGCTGCTCGCGTCGGCCGCGGCGCACGTCGCCCCGGGCGGCCGGCTCGTCTACGCGACGTGCTCCGTGCTCGCCGAGGAGAACGACGCCGTCATCCGGGCGTTTCTCGCCAGCCCCGCCGGCGCGCCCTTCGAGCTCGTCGGCTCCGGCCTCACCGAGGTGCCCGGCGGCTCCGACACCCACTTCCACGCCCACCTCCGCCGTACTAGCGCCATCTGCACGTTATCCGACCCCACGACCGCGTTCGGGTGATGATTCCGCCGCCGACGAGCCGTCTCGCTCTGCAAAACGCCCACTCGTGATGAATTTCGACGTGCCCGAATGCAAAACGCTCGCTCGTGATGAGTCTTTTCGACCTCCACCCATTTCGAGACAAGTTCGAAACAACATATGGCGAGGTAAAAGAAATATAAGAATACGAACCACCGTTCCTTGGCCCGCTCGGCCTCTAATTCCTTCATCACGAGCGTCAGTTTTGCATGACCCGACCTCTCGATTCATCACGAGCGCCCGTTTTGCGAAGCCTCTCGGTCTTTCGTCCAGTACGCGGTTTCCATTGTTTCCGCCCTCGATTTCGCAGGAAATCACGTATCGACGCAGCGCAATACGCGACTTCCAACGAAACGCCCGCCCAAAACGTGGGAAATCGCGTACTGGCCGCCCGCGCCCCCGGCTCCGTGAATTCGCGCTGAAGCCGAGAAGATCGGCGCATCCCGCGACCCAAGTTGGGTACCGTAGAAACGTTGCCGAACGCCCCGGAAGGACCCGACCCCCATGCTCGAGCTCAAGGACATCTGCAAGCAATACGTCACGACTGGATTCACGCAGGTGGCGCTCGACCACGTCTCCGTCGCCTTCCGCGACAGCGAGTTCGTGGCAATCCTCGGCCCCTCCGGCTCCGGCAAGACCACGATGCTCAACATCGTCGGCGGCCTCGACCACTTCGACGACGGCGACCTCGTGATCGACGGCATCTCCACCCGCGAGTACAAGGACCGCGACTGGGACGCCTACCGCAACAACCGCATCGGCTTCGTGTTCCAGAGCTACAACCTCATCCCGCACCAGACGATCCTCGCCAACGTCGAGCTCGCGCTCACGCTCTCGGGCGTCGGCCGCGCCGAGCGCCGACAGCGCGCCCTCGACGCCCTCGCGCGCGTCGGCCTCGCCGACCACGTGAACAAGCGCCCGAGCCAGCTCTCCGGCGGCCAGATGCAGCGCGTCGCCATCGCTCGCGCCCTCATCAACGACCCGGAGATCCTGCTCGCCGACGAGCCCACCGGCGCCCTGGACTCCGCCACGTCCGTGCAGGTCATGGACCTGCTCAAGGAGGTCGCCCAGGACCGCCTCGTCGTCATGGTCACGCACAACCCTGAGCTCGCGCACCGCTACGCCACGCGCATCGTGGAGCTCGCCGACGGCCGCGTCACCGCAGACTCCGACCCCTTCGACCCCGCCTCCGCCCCGCGTCGCGAGGCCAAGGCCGCCCGCCGCACCTCGATGAGCTTCCTCACCGCGCTCGGCCTCTCGTTCAACAACCTCATGACCAAGAAGGGCCGCACCATCATGACGGCCTTCGCGGGCTCGATCGGCATCATCGGCATCGCCGCGATCCTCGCGCTGGCCAACGGCGTCAACGACTACATCGCCCGCGTGGAGGAGGACACCCTCTCCAGCTACCCGCTGTCCATAACCAAGCAGAGCATGGACATCTCCGGCATGCTCTCGGAGGACGCGGCCCAGGCGCAGGCGGGCGAGAAGGACGACGACCCCGACCAGATCCCCGAGTTCACCATGCTCACGGACATGTTCGCCTCCGTGGGCTCCAACGACCTCTCCGGTCTCAAGAGCTACCTCGAGTCCGACCCCGACGACCTCGACTCCTACGTGAACGCCATCCAGTACGACTACGGCCTCACGCCGCTCGTCTACAAGGCCGACACCTCTGACGGGGCGGTCCAGCTCAACCCCAACGCGCTCTCCACGGCCATGACCGGCGGCGCGTCCGGCACCGCCACGGCGGGCATGACCGGCGGCGGGATGAGCGTCTTCAACGAGATGATCGACGACCAGGAGCTCCTCGAGTCCCAGTACGACGTCGTTGCCGGCCGCTGGGCCACCGCCGCCGACGAGTGCGTGCTCGTGCTCACCCAGAGCGGCCGCATCTCCGACTACACGCTCTACGGCATCGGCGTGCTCGACCCGGCAGACCTGACCGAGATGGTGAACTCCGCCATGAGCGGCACGGCGGGGGAGACCCAGATCGACGAGGCGGACGTCGACTTCACCTACGACGACGCCCTCGCGCTCGACTTCCGCGTGCTGAGCCCCTCCGACCTCTACCGCAGAAACGCCGAGACGGGCGGCTGGACCGACATGTCCTCCGACGCCGACTTCGTCGCGAGCGCCGTCGAGGCCGGCCTCGACCTGCACGTCGTCGGCGTCGTGCGCCCCAACGAGAGCTCCGACGCCAAGGCGCTCTCGGCCGGCATCGCCTACACGCCCGCGCTCACCCAGGTGCTCATGGACCGCGCCGCTGACTCCCAGATCGTCCAGCAGCAGCTCGCCGACCCCGAGGTCGACATCTTCACCGGCAAGTCCTTCGACACCCTGCAGGAGGAGGCGCGCCAGGGCGTCGACCTGGGGAGCCTCTTCTCCGTGGACGAGGACGGCCTGCGCTCGGCCTTCTCCTTCGACACGAGCGCGCTCCAGGGCGCTTTCGACCCCTCGGGCCTGGACCTCTCCGGCCTCGACATCGACCTCTCCGGCGTCGCGGGCCAGATCGACATGGACTCTCTCGTGGCGGGCGCGCCGGCGCCGGACTTCTCCTCGATCCTCGACGACGAGCTCGCGGACCCCGCGCTCACGCCCGAGCAGGTCGAGGACGTCACCGAGCTCGCCAGCCAGCTCATCGGCGGCTTCATGAAGCAGGCCGACGGCATCGACCCCGACGACCCCGACCTCGCGCAGAAGCTCGTCGCGCACCTCGCGACCTACCTCCAGACCCCCGAGGCCCAGGCCACCCTCGCGCAGATCGAGGAGGTCGCCGGTCCCGCCGTGCGCGAGCGCGTCCAGGAGATCCTCTCCGACTACGTCTCAGGCCAGCTCGCGCCGTATCTGCAGTCCTTCGTGCAGCAGATGTCCGCGCAGATCGGCGCGGCCGTCTCCGAGCAGCTCCAGAGCGCCATGACGCAGCTGCTCTCCCAGTACGCCGACCAGGTGGCCGGCGGCCTCGCGCAGCTCCAGAGCGCCTTTTCCGTGGACGGTCAGGCGCTCGCGAGCTCCATTCACTTCAACATGGACGCCGAGGACCTGGCCTCGCTCATGGAGAGCTACGCCAACGCGTCCCAGCTCACCTACGACAACAACCTCCAGACGCTCGGCTACGCCACGCCGGACGACCCGGCCGCGATCCAGATCTACCCCAAGGACTTCGAGGCCAAGGAGCGCGTGGTCGACCTCATCGACGTCTACAACGACGAGCAGCGCGCCGCCGGCAACGACGACGCCGTGATCACCTACACCGACTACGTGGGCGTCATCATGGGCAGCGTCACCGACATCGTGAACATGATCTCGCTCGTGCTGATAGCCTTCGTCTCCATCTCGCTCGTGGTGAGCTCCATCATGATCGGCATCATCACCTACATCAGCGTGCTCGAGCGCAAGAAGGAGATCGGCATCCTGCGCGCGATTGGCGCCTCCAAGCGCAACGTCGCGAGCGTCTTCAACGCCGAGACCTTCATCGAGGGACTGATCTCGGGCGTCTTTGCGATCGCCGTGGTCGTGGCAGTGTCCGTGCCCGTGAACGCCTGGGTCCTCGCGGACTTCGACGTGGCCGGGATCATGAATCTCCCCGCGGGCTCGGCGCTGGCGCTCGTGTGCATCTCCGTCGCGCTCACGCTGGTCGCGGGCCTCATCCCGTCCAGCGCCGCCAGCCGTCGCGACCCCGTGGAGGCCCTCCGCAGCGAGTAGGGGAGCGCGGTTCTTCTCGGCTCCCCCGCTTCTCTCGCCGCCATGTTCGGCGAGACGGAGCAAATGCAGAAAACGTTCCGGTTTTTGGCGATGTTTTCTGCAAACGCTCCGTCTCGGCAAATGAGCCGGCTCGCTTGACATGCAAAACTTTGCAGATAGACTAATACGCAAAACTTTGCATGCACAGGGAGGCGAGAAGAACGTGGACACCATGCCCATTTCAGCACCCCGTCAGGCCGGGATCTACGTGCGCCGCGCACGTGAGGCCCAGGGCCTCACGCGCGCGCAGCTCGCGGCGGCGGCTGGCGTCTCCGAGCGGCTGCTCGCCTCGCTCGAGCTGGGCGACGCCACGGGAATCAGGCTCGACAAGCTGCTCGCGGTCTTCGACGCCCTTGGGCTCTCGCTCGCGGCGCAGGGCGAGAAGATCGCGTCGCCTGTGAGCGTTGCCGCTTCTGCGCCGATACCCCAGAGGAGCCTTGTCGCGCCGGTGTCCACACGTCGAAACCGTGAGTTCGGACTTCTCGACTACGGCGCCGCTCTCAGGGATTTCATCGTCAATGACATGGGAATCTCGCTTCCTGAGGAGGCGATCTAGCCATGGCCGTTCTCGACCTTCGCGTCCTTGTTTCCGGCGTGGCTGCCGGGACCGTCCACCAAGACGAGCACGGTCTCATGACGTTCACCTATGACGAGGGCTACCAGGGTCCGCCCCTCTCGCTCTCTATGCCCGTCTCAAACCGCGTCTACGGTCCCGACGTGCTGCGGCCCTACCTCTTTGGTCTGCTGCCAGACAGCGAGCTCCAGCGGCGCGCCATTGGCCGCGAGCTCGGGGTGAGTGCCAACAACCCCGTGACGCTGCTCGCACACATTGGCCTTGACTGTCCGGGTGCCGTGCAGCTCTGTGCGCCGGATCGCGTGGACGAGGCGCTCGCGCGCGGCGACGATCTTCGTGAGCTCACGGACCGCGAGATTGCGCTGCGTCTCAAGACCGTGCGCGACGAACCCGAGGTCTCGTGGATGGGCCTCGAGGAGCGGTGGTCGCTCGGCGGCAACCAAGGGAAGTTCGCGCTTGCGGGGGAGGGCGGCCGCTGGTACGAGTGCCGCGGCGCCGCGCCCACCACGCACATATTCAAGAACGGGGTCGTCGGCTTCAGGCTGCAGGCGCTCAACGAGTACGTGTGCATGCGCACGGCCGAGCGCTGCGGCGTGGCCACGGCGCATGTGGACTATCGCTTCTTCGAGGACGAGCCCGCGCTGATTGTTGAGCGCTACGACCGCGTGAGAGACGCTTCGGGCAGGGTGGTGCGCCTGCACCAGGAGGACCTCTGCCAGGCGCTCTCCGTCATGCCGGACTGCAAGTACACCGAGGACGGCGGTCCGTCGGTGCGCGACATACTGCCACTGCTGGCGGGAACGAGCCGTCGCAAGCTTAACCTGCTCACATTCTCTCACCAGCTCTTCTTTAACGCGCTCGTCGGGGCGCCCGACGCTCACGCAAAGAACTACTCCCTGCTGCTGGGCGCCGGCGGTGCCGCCATGCTCGCCCCCATGTACGACGTCGCCTCCGGCCTTGCCTATGAGAAGTTGCGACGCCGCCTGCGCCTTGCCATGTCCGTCGGAGGCGAGAACCGCGTGGGGCGCATCGGCGCCGGCGCGCTCGAGTGCTATATGGGCGCGGGCGATCCCGAGCTCGCCGCGCTGCTCAATCGCGCGGGCCTCACGCTGAAGTCATGCCGCGCCCTCGTGGCCGACCTCGCGCAGGAGATTCCCGTTTCCATGGAGGAGGTCTTCGAGGAGTCAGCGGACCTCCCCGGCGCCGACGAGCTCCGCGAGCACCTCTTCGGGCCCGTGGCCGCCAACTGTCGCCGCACCCTCGCGCTCCTGTAGCGCGCTGCGCTATGCTGTGAGCCGTCGAGAGGAGCGCTCATGCTGCAGAGGGACTACGTCCTGGAGATAATCGGTCAGTTCGTGGAGGGGGTCTCCTGGGCGCTGCGTCGCGCGGCGGCGGGCGAGAAGGACGGTTTCGTTGCCACGGAGCAGGAGATCGGCGAGCTCCTCGAGCTCGACCACGCGACGGCGCTCTCGCTCGCGCCTGACTCGCTCGTGACCATGATGGTGCTCTCCGGCATGGGCGACTCCGTGGCCGCCTGCGTTTGCTACGCGCTCGAGCGCCTCGCGCGCCTCTACGAGGCCGCCGGCGACGAGGACGCTGCCGGCCTACGTCGCCTGCAGGCGCGCGCCGTGGCGGAGTCCTTCGGCTGCGACCCGTCCGCGCCGCCGGCCGAGCTCGCCGCGCTGGACGCGGAGCTCTTCGGGTAGGGCGCGGCGCCTTGGCCTACGCCCCAACCACGGCCCTGCACGGACGGCCCGCGCGCGGCCTCTCCTCGAGGCGCGCCCTCACCGAGTCGAGCGAGACGTAGGAGTTGCGTCCCTCCCTCCAGCCAAAGAGGCGCGCGTCCCTGACCATTTGCGAGATCCGGCCCTGCGTGACGCCCAGCATGCGCGCCGCCTCGGACGCCGTCACCTTCTCAATGGTCTCCAAACCGGCGGAGACGCCAAAGACCATGTTCGTGCCCCCGTGACGCGTCACGTTCCCGAACGTGGGCGCAGGGAGCTCGAGGCCCTTCACCTCGTACTCCTCAATGGTCACCTTGAGCCAGTCGGCAACCATGAGGCAGAGGTCCTCGAAGCTCTCACCCTGGGTGCCTCCCTCAAGGTCGTAGGGAAAGGCAAGGTAGTAGCCTTCTTCCTGGAACACCTCGAACTCGTAAACCCCAAAGCGCATGCGTGCTCCTCTCGGCGCGTCCTAACGAATTCCAGCCTCCCTGAAGATCCTTTGGGCCAGGACGTCCGGAATCTCTCTGTGATGCGGAACCATGACCCATCTCCCGTCTCTATGCTCATGGTGGTCCCGAATTAACGCGCTCGATTAGATATAGGTTTCTATATCCGCAGTTGAAAACAACGTGCTTGTTCGATTTAGCGCGTTAATTCAGAGGCGCGGACGACGGACGAGAAGAACGGCGGACGGCGCGGCTCGCCCTCCAGCACGAAAGGGACCCCGGGCAACCGAGGCCCCACTTGGCGCGACGAGGTTCGGGAGATGGCTCCCTCACTCTTCCTCAGAAGAATCCGGCTCACCGTTCGCGCCTTCGTCGAGGATGGAGTAGGGGAGAACGGCCGGCAGGATAAAGGACTGGATCGGCGACATTCCGGCCAGGACCATGATTGAGGAGCGAGCGTGCGAATAGGCAATGGATATGGCGTTTGCCGCTAGATAGCGCTGCGGATCTTCCCCGATTTTGTCAATCGCTGCAGGAACCGACACCCAGATGCGAATCTCGGCATGGGAGTGGACAAGGGGTCTTTCGGGACTGGCTTCGTCAACAAGGTCGGCGGTAACGAGAAGCGACCCCTCGAGGTGATAGCTGCCCGACTCGTCCTTCGTCGCAGCTTCTATGCGGTGCTGCTCTTGAACGTTGAGCCTCATGTTCTCTGCTGGGTCGCCAAGGATGCTGAACTGAATGTCGGAGACCCAGAGGTGGTCTATGACGATAGGAGCGAGTACGCCGCTGCTCATGCCGCCTCCCCTTGAAACGTAAGTACCTTGGCCACCGAGAAGTTAGTGGTGGTTGTCCAGTCGGACGTGTTCCAGTTGAGTTTCGATTGCTCTTTCTGCTTCGGAACAGAAACTGAGAAACCGTGAACGAAAAGCTGCTTTGTTTGATACGTGAACCCCTGGTCCATCCTGAAGGACAGGGCGACCTCAAGCTTTGCGAGCGTGCTCAGGGTGATGTTCTGCTTGCCGGTGATAATGCGTGAGATTTGGCTTCTGTCCATGTCGCAGAGTTCGGCAAGCTCGTTCTGAGTGATTCCAAGCTCCTTCATGCGCGCATAGACGGAGCCGGAAATGTCCATGCGGTGATCAAGGGCGAGGTCCTCAGCGCTGATTTCCTCGTTGGCGAACTTTGGTACGCAGGTACCTCCAGAGTGTGCACGATATCCCAAGAACCGCGTCCCACACACTCCTCTTCGTTCGAGGCACTCATGGTAGACGCGAATTAACGCGCTCGATTAGGCACAGATTTCTATATTCGCAGTTGAGAATAACGCGCTTGCTCGATTTAGCGCGTTAATTCAGAGGGGAGAACGACGGACGAGAAGAACGGCGGGCGGCGCGGCTCGCCTCACAATACGAATGGGACCCCGGGCAACCGGGGCCCCACGCGGCGTGACAAGGCGCGCATTTCTTGTCTTGTCACCCTACTGATAAAAGGGACGCAAACCGACCGCCCAATAGTCTGGGGGACCCATGGAGCTCGTGCTTCGCCTCAAGAGCCTGGACCTGAGGAACTTCCACCGCTTTGAGAAGTTTTCCATAGACTTTGACGACCACATGACCGTCCTCATTGGCAACAACGGGTCCGGCAAGTCGTCGCTCCTGTCGGCCGCATCGGTCGCGGTGGGTACGCTTTTCATAAAGTTTGACAACATCCCAACCAGGTCGATTCTTCGCTCGGACGTCCGCGTGAAGACCTTTGACTACGGCGAGACGATTGACCTGCAGGGGCAGTATCCGGTTGAGGTCACGGCTCGGGGCTTTGTCGCGCCGACGGATTCTGGGGACATCTCGGAGAATATGCAGTCCGGCACCTGGACCAGGAGCCTCACCACCTCAAAGGGAAAAACAACCTACGGTGACGCCGGCTTTATGGTCAATTGGTCCGAGGAGATAGCCCAACGCGTACAGGAGGGAGACACAAATCTCGTGCTCCCCGTCGTGTCGTACTACGGAACCGGGCGCCTGTGGGCCAAGAAGTGCCGCAAGTCCGAGCGCAAGCAGCGCTTCTCTCGCTTGGACTGCTATCGCGACGCGCTTGACGCGGAGACGAACGAGGATCAAATGCTCTCCTGGTTCTTCAAAATGGCCGTGCAGGACGCACGGCGGGCGCAGGGTCTTTCGCCAGACGGGAGAAGCGCCCTTTATGCAGCTGTGAGAAGGGCTGTCGCGCAGTGCTTTGCGAGAATCACCAAGAAGGATCACGTCGAGGTCTCCTACAACTTTGACACCGACGACATCGAGGTCACGTATCTCGACGGCGAGGGCGGCGTCAGAAGAATGCCCATGGGCCTGTTGAGTGACGGATACAGGACCACCCTCAGCATGATCGCGGTCATTGCGTACCGCATGGCCCTGCTCAACCCCATGCTGGGCGAGCGGGTCCTGGAAAGCCCGGGTGTCGTGCTTATTGACGAGGTCGACCTCCACCTGCACCCCCTCTGGCAGGCGCAGATTCTCGGCGACCTTCGCTCGATTTTTCCTAACGTGCAGTTCATCGTCACCACTCATGCCCCCATAGTCGTCTCGTCGGTGAGGTCGGAGCACGTCCGGGTTCTCAGCGGGGGCGAGGGCGGCATGAGCGAGAGTGCCGAGCTACCGCCGGACCAGACGTATGGGAGCGACGTGGGGCGCACGCTCGAAAGCGTTATGGGTGCCCCCGAGCGCCCCGAGGAGATACAGCGAAAGTTTGACGAGTTCTACGACAAGCTCGACCAGCTGAGCCGCATGGAGCAGCCCGATTTTGCCGTTGCGGAGAAGATGCTCGACGACCTTGAACGGGGGATCGGGCCGAACGACACGGACCTCGTTGCCGCCCGTACCGCGCTCGAGCTTGAGATTGTCGACTGCCTATGATTCCGATTCAGAAGGGCGCTGCGCCAATAGAGCTGGAGCTCAAGATCAAAGAGGTCAAGGCCACCCCAGATACGACGCTCAGGCGGAGGGGCGTGGTTCCGACGACCCGCTTTCGGTCGACTACGGGAACAAGCTCGTCGTGTGTGACGGATTTGAGCGCGACAAGAACGGGCTGACCTGTGACCGGGCTCGGGGGAACAAGCATATGACCGTGAACCCGCTCAAGCCGCAGACTCTCGTGGACATTAGATACTTCCGAGATGGAAGAATCAGGAGCGAGCGGTCGGAGATAATGGACGACCTGACTAAGACGCTCAACCTGAATCAAGAGACGCTCAGAAAGAATCGCAAGACAGTAATTGACGAGCTGGGACGCTATTTCAAAAGGCTTGACGAAAGAGGAAAGTCTGTGCCTGCGCACTGTAAAAAGCAGCTGGACGCCCTCGAGTCCGAGACAACCAAGAAGAGCGAGTACCAAGGCGTGAGAATCTACTTCCTCGAGAAACGTCTGAGGGCTGAGAGCAAGCGAGGGTAGGGGCTCTGCCACCGTATATCGGCTTCGCTCATGAGACGAACGCCAACGACGCTAGACAGCCAACCTGCAACGTTCTTACGGTACGCCGTTCCCCTACGCCATTCAGCTTGCATCAGCTTGAGCTAGCAGATATGAGCGTGTCTCTACCACCACGGCTCCGAGGGAACTTCTCCCTTTTCTAGCCAAGATGACGAAGAGACGAGAGGGTAAAACAACTGAAAGAATGCCGTGGCCGCCTTATTCCTCTCGTGCTGACGGTCTGCTCGAGCTGGGCTAATCCAAGCGTTTTGCAGTGAAACAGCCGAGCGCAGGACTACAGATAATGAGCATCCATGCTCATGTGCATAATCAACGATTGATTGGATGTCTTCGAATTGTTCAAGCATGTCTTTATACTCGCAGTTTTTGAAGATGCAGATGTTGCCAATATCAGATGCATGGAGCTCCGTCTTTTCCCGAATTGCCTCTGCTTGATCTAGAAGCTTGTTAACCTGCCGCTGCCTGGCACTAAAGCGACAGAGCATGTAGCCGTATGCCCGCCCAAGCGAATTGAGCCTCTGGTAGCGATAGTCTCGAAGCTTGAGATATGCCCAGGAAGACCGGTCTAATTCGAAGATTTTGCATTTCACTGCCCGGAGCGCTACCTCTCTGGCAGCGTTTTCGTCGCAGTCGGGTAAGAGACGCCTGAATTCAGGGCCACTGTTGATGTGGTCTGCATCCCCCTGCGGAGAGAGGGCGTGTAAGTAACGGCGTCTCTCCATGCTCTCGAGCAATTCGATCAGGAGGTTATTGGAGAAAGGCTCGCCATCTGTAATTTCGTAAATCCCCGCAACGGTGTTTAGCAGCTCGGCAGCGCAAGGGAAGAATTGCTGATCAAGCTCGTGCAACCGTTCTCGATATTCGATGTAGGCAACGGGTATCGCAACGAGTGCGCCGCTGAAGATACCAAGAAGAAGGTCGTTCGCAGCATTGTCAGAAAGGGGAGGAATGGGAGGGAGAGTCGAAAGAAAAAGCACGAGCGAACAGACGCAAATTGCCGAGCAGGTAAAGATAATTATCCGCTGCGATTTCATGACTCTCCAATCCACATTTCGTTGATTATAAACAGGTGCGTGCCGCGCGTCTTAGGCGCTTACCTTGCCGCACAATGCCTTGCGCCACTCCTCCCGCGAGACGCTTCGGCTCTTGGCCCGCTCCTCGTCGGCGATCCTTCGGCGCTGCTCGTTGTCCGGAGCGCCGGGATTGCCCAGCGTCTCGTACATGTCGTAGAACCCAAGACCCGGCGCGCCCTCAAAATGCTTCCGCTTGGAGTCGGACCTCACCACGAAGGCGGAGAGGTAGGGGAGTCCGGCGTCCCGGCACCTCCTCATGAGCCTGCCGAGAGGGTCGCTCAGGTTGCGGTAGTGGAAGGGGCGGAGATCTGAGCCTTCAAGCACTTCCTTGTGGTACCTGTTGAGGTGTTCGGCGAGCTCCTTGTAGGTGCAGGCATGCCAGCCCTTACTCTTGAGATAGTCTATGAGTCCCTCTGCAACCAATGTTGCCCGTTTATCGCCCGTCATTGTAAATCCTCCAATCAGTTGATTCTTGCCTGTCGGAAATCGGCAAGCTACATCTATTACATGTTGTTTAATAAACTGATATAATTTCAAAGTGATTTTCGTAGTGCTTCATGAATCGCGAGCCCTGAGGGTTTTACGGTGTTCGTCCCGTTTTCTATGTCTTCGGTGAACCCGTTGAGGGTAGGCGCGAATCCATTTTCCAAATTGGAGCCTTGAACAGGAGGCTTGCTCAGAGACGGCTAGGTTGTTGCGGCGCTATTGGCTATTGCCTTGTCGCTAGAGGAGGGCTTCTCATAGCAATTCAACTATGGTGACGTAATCAACACAGCTTTCGGCGCGTGAACGGCTCCCGTTATGGAATGCAAATCTCTGGACGAAGGCTGAGTTGATGCTACCGACAGTAAAAGAGCTTGATTGAACCTATATAAGCGTTTTAATTAGAATAAATAGTTGAAATTTGTGATTAAATGACGTTTTAGAGAGACAGGTAAGCAAATGCTTTGCCAGTTTACGTTCAGCAACTACCGGTCCTATCGTGATGAGACAACGCTCACGATGTAGGCGTCTTCCATGAAGGAGTTCTCACGGTCCCTTCGAACGAGTTCCGATGCGCAGAGTTTTCTTCCAGTTGCCGCGGTCTACGGGCCTAACGCTGGCGGCAAATCCAACCTCCTCGAGGCGCTTGGATACGTCAAAAACGCCGTTGCGCGACCGATTTTCTCTCTAATGCGTGGCAAGGGCGTGCCGGAGGGATCTACGCCTCGACTCCTGCGCTGCTCTCCGTTTGCGTTTGATGCCGCACACTCTCGTCAGCCCTCGGAGTTCGAGGTCTACTACCGTGTCGGCGACTATGAGTATCGCTATGGACTCGCGGTCAGTGCGTCAGAGATAGTCAGCGAGGATTTATTCCGGCGTAAGGTGGGGGCCTCCCGCTCGGCGACGCTGTTCAATTGAATGGCTGAGGAGCTTGAGCTTGGACCGTCCCTGCGTCGCGCGGGGGTATCTGTGAACTTTAACCCGACAATACCGTACCTCTCGTATCTGTACATGAACAGCGACCTGGAGTCGGTGCACCAGGCAGCGAGCTGGTTCCTCGACTGCATCTACCTAAACTACAACAGCTGCTACCTCGAGCACGTTCTCGAGGACATGCTCGACGAGAGGGACTCTCCCAAGATAGTCCGCTTCCTCAAGGCGGTCGACGTGCACGTCGACGGGTTCCGCGTCGAGCGCGACGGGGACGGCGAGCGTCAGCGCGTGTACGTCCGGCACTCGGTCGGGGGCTCCGATTACGAGCTGCGCCTCTCCGAGGAGTCCGCGGGAACGCAGAAGCTGATGGGGCTCGCCCGCTTCCTCCTGAGCGCGCTGGAGAACGGGGGCACCGTCCTCGTGGACGAGCTCGACGCGAAGCTTCACCCCAAGCTCCTTCGCTACGTGATCCTCCTGTTCAAGGACCCCGAGGTGAACAAGGGCGGCGCCCAGCTGATCTTCACCAGCCAGGACGTGTCCACCATGCGCAACGACGTGTTCCGCCGCGACGAGATCTGGTTCGCCGCGCGCGACGAGAGCGAGGCGAGCCAGCTCTGGTCGCTCTCCGACCTGCACGAGCCCAACGGCAACCTCGTCAGCAAGAACGCGGCGTTCGACAAGCAGTACCTCTCCGGCCGCTACGGGGCCGACCCGCACCTTACCCGCATCGAGGAATGGGGCTAGGCCATGGCGGCCGGAAGGCGCGGTTGGCGCAGCGGCAGCGGCAAGCACACGCTCGGCCTGCTCGAGTACGCTGAGGAGCTTTGCCGATACGCGCCCGACCCCTTCGACCACGTCTGGCTCGTGTTCGACAAGGACGACTTCCCGGCGGACGAGTTCGACCGGGTAGAGAGGGAGTGTGCGGCGGCGTCGGACTCCGCCTGCACGTTCCACGCCCTCTGGTCGAACCCCTGCTTCGAGGTCTGGCCGCTCCTGCACCTGCGCTACACCACGGCGCCGATGGACGCGGCGGCATGCCAGAAGACGCTCGCCGACTCCTTGGCTCGCGAGTTCGGGGTTGACTATCGCAAGAACATGGGTGGTCTGTTCGCGCTCATTGCCCTATGAGGCGGGATGCCGAGGCGAACGCCGCCAGGCTCGCCAGGCACCACGAGGCGATCGGCAACGACCGGCCGTCGTCCATGAACCCGGGGACGCGGGTCGCCAATAATTAGGTTACAGGGGCAGGATGGCTGAAGGCAATGGGGGACTAGCGCATATCCATTCGTTTATGTTTTGGGTACTCCCCTTGTTGAGTTCGAGTCTGTTTCAGGAATGCGTTCTTGAGTGGAAGCTTGCGATTCTCGCATCAAATCTATCAGTGTTTACGTGTTTTTTCGAATTGAGGAATTGATTCCACCGCTGATACTTCTAGTATCTGATCGTGATAAGAAGCTGTTGCTTGAGCTTGGGAAAACCCTCCAGCTCCAAATGATCTAATTTTCGAAAAGGTTGTAGTTCAACTCCATATCTCTGCTTGTGTGCTTTACGATGATATCGATGGAGGCGAATCCTCTTTTGTTGTCTGTGCTAACCTTACTCCCAGTACAATATCTGTCATCGATAGCCTAATAGGTTGGAGAATTGATGAAAGGCGTCGTTCTTGCCGGTGGGTCTGGTACGCGGCTCAGCCCCCTCACCTCGGTGACTTCAAAACAGCTGCTTCCTGTCTATGACAAGCCGATGGTTTACTATCCGCTATCTGTTCTCATGATGGCAGGCATTCGGGACATCCTTATCATCTCGACTCCGGAAGATCTTCCAAACTTTGAGCGCCTGCTTAAGAGTGGGAGTGATCTTGGTATCCGACTGAGCTATACCGTCCAGCCTGAGCCAAATGGTCTCGCGCAGGCTTTCGTCATCGGCGAGGATTTCATCGACGGAGACTCGTGCGCTCTCGTTCTGGGAGACAACATCTTCTACGGCAGCGGCATGACCGGCTACCTTGCCGACGCGGTTCGTCGTGAGCGCGGTGCCACGGTCTTCGGCTATCACGTAGAGGACCCGGAGCGTTTTGGCGTGGTGGAGTTCGACAAGTTCGGCCGTGCCCTCTCCATTGAGGAGAAGCCCGAGCACCCCAAATCAAACTATGCGGTTACCGGCCTCTACTTTTACGACAGCCACGTCTGCGAATACGCGAAGTCGCTTACGCCCTCCGCGCGCGGCGAGTACGAGATTACGGACCTTAATCGCATATACCTCGAGAAGGGGATGCTTAGCGTTACGACGCTTGGCCGCGGGTTCGCCTGGTTCGATACCGGTACCGTCGACTCCCTCTATGAGGCGAGTGAGTTCATTCGCGTCATCGAACGGAGCCAGGGCGTGAAAATCGCTGCTCTCGAGGAGATCGCCTTCAATGCGCGCTGGATCACCCGCGAAGACGTCCTCAGAGCGGCAGATCGACACGACAAGGCCGAATACGGCAGGTATCTCAGGCGTATCGCGAGCAAGCAGCCCTTCTAGGAGGAATTCGATAAATGAAGACCTATCTGGTTACCGGAGGCGCAGGATTCATCGGGAGCAACTTCGTTCAGTTTGTCCTTGCTAACCATGATGGAGTGCGTGTGGTGAACGTTGACGCGCTTACCTATGCGGGCAATCTGGAGAATCTTGCCCCCGTCAAGGACGACCCGCGCTATACCTTTGTTCACGCAGACATCTGCGATCGCGCGCGTATGCGTGCCTTGATTGCCGAGTATGATCCCACCTACGTTGTGAACTTTGCCGCTGAGTCCCACGTCGACCGCTCGATTGAGAATCCTTCGGTCTTTGCGGTCACCAACGTGCTCGGAACCATCTCGCTGCTCGACGCGGTTCGCGACGCGTGGACGAGCGAGAGCGGACCGGGCGACCACAGGTACCTCCAGGTCTCCACTGACGAGGTCTACGGCACGCTCTCGCTCGACGAGCCTGACGCGTTCTTCCGTGAGAGTACCCCGCTTTCCCCCCACAGCCCCTACTCCGCCTCCAAGGCTTCTGCGGACATGTTTGTCCTCGCTTATGCGGACACCTTCGGGCTTCCCGTCAACATTACTCGCTGCTCGAACAACTACGGTCCCTACCAGTTCCCTGAGAAGCTTATCCCCCTTATGATTCACAACGCCATGGCTCACGAGCCTCTTCCGGTCTACGGGGATGGACTCAACGTACGCGACTGGCTTTACGTTGAGGATCACTGTAAAGCGATTGATCTCGTGCTCGAGAGGGGACGCGTCGGAGAGGTCTACAACGTGGGCGGCCACAACGAGCGCAACAACATGTACATCGTCGAACGAATTATCTCGGAGCTCTCCGGGCGGCTCGGTGACCCGGCCATCAGTTCGGACCTCATCAGGCATGTCGAGGACCGCAAGGGTCACGACCGTCGCTACGGAATTGCTCCGGACAAGATTTACGATGAGCTTGGCTGGGAGCCCGAGACCCCATTCGAAGACGGTATCGGCCGCACCATCTCCTGGTACCTGGGCAATCAGCGCTGGGTCGACCATGTCACGAGCGGCTCCTATCGGCAGTACTTCGAGAGCATGTACGGCAACCGCAGGATCCTTTCCGAGGAGTAACCAGAGATGATTTCGTTTAACGTCCCTCCGTACGTTGGCACGGAGCTCGACTACGTGCGCGAGGCCGTGACAGTCAACCGCAAGATCTGCGGCGACGGCTCCTTTACAAAGCGCTGCGACGGGTGGATCGAGGAGAGGTTCGGGGCACAGAAGGCACTGCTCACGACAAGCGGCACGACGGCGCTCGAGATGGCGGCGATTCTCTGTGACATTAAGCCCGGAGATGAGATCATTCTCCCTAGCTTCACCTTCTCCACCACGGCGACCGCCTTCGTGCTCGTGGGCGCTAAGCTCGTCTTCGTCGACATTCGCCCTGACACCATGAACATCGATGAGGCAAAGATCGAGGCTGCCATTACTGACCGCACGCGCGTCATCGTTCCCGTCCACTATGCCGGCGTCGCCTGCGAGATGGACACGATCATGGACATCGCCCGCCGCCACAGCCTTCTTGTCGTGGAGGATGCCGCCCAGGGGGTGATGAGCACTTATAAGGGGCACGCGCTTGGGACCATCGGCGATTTTGGCTGCTACTCGTTCCATGAGACCAAGAACTACTCGATGGGTGAGGGAGGTGCGCTCGTCATCAACCACGAGAAGTACAACGAGCGCGCTGAGATTGTCCGCGAGAAGGGGACCAACAGGCAGCGCTTCCTCCGCGGTCAGGTGGACAAGTACACTTGGGAGGAGTACGGAAGCAGCTACCTTCCGAGCGACATGAATGCGGCGTACCTCTGGGCCCAGCTCGAGGTTGCCGACAAGATCAACGAGGACCGCCTCTCAACCTGGGATGCGTATCACGAGGCATTCCTCCCTCTCGCGAAGCGCGGTCTCGTGGATCTTCCAACGGTGCCTGCGGAGTGCGCCCATAACGCGCACATGTTCTACCTCAAGTGTCGAGATCTCGAGGAGCGCACCAAGCTGATTTCCTTCCTTGGGAGGCGCGGGATCAGTGCCGTCTTCCACTATGTGCCCTTGCACTCCTCTCCCGCCGGGCTTCGCTATGGGCGCTTTGCGGGCGAGGATACCTTCACTACGTCCGAATCAGATCGTCTCGTGCGCTTGCCCCTGTACTACGGGCTGGCCGAGAGCGACCGCGATGCCGTCATCAACGCCGTCAGGGAGTTCTATGGCAGGAAGTAACCTCAAGGCAGGGGGGAGACTCGTCTCGGTAGTCATTCCGTGCTACTACTCCGAGCTCACTATCGAAAAGGTCGTTACCATGACCCGAGACGTTCTCGTTTCGAAGGGGTATCGTTACGAGTTTGTACTCGTGAACGACGGCTCGACCGACGGAACCTTCGACCGTATTCGCTCGCTCTGCAAAGATAACCCGTCAATTATCGGCGTCAACTTCGCCAAGAACTTTGGCCAGCACAGCGCCATCATCGCCGGCCTCAGGTACGTTCATGGAGACTACGTCATGTTGATGGACGACGACATGCAGACCCATCCCTCCCAGTGCGGACTGCTGCTCGATGAGATTGAGAAGGGCGAGCATGATGTCGTCTTCGCCCAGTACCCGCAGCACAAGGAGGCTCTGTGGCGTCGTCTCGGGTCCGATTTCACGCTGTGGACTATGAGGGTGCTCACCGGTCGTCCCAAGGGCATTGAGGCGAGTAACTTCCTCGTGATGAAGCGCTTCGTCTCCGATGAGATGATCAAGTATGACGGGCCCTACGTCTACATCCAAGGCCTCATGTTTCGTACGACCCACAATATGGTCAACGTCACGGTCAAGCACTTCGAGCGCGAGGTTGGCACGTCGGGGTATACGCTCAGGACCCTCGTCCGCTTGTGGTCAACGGTACTCAACTTCTCGATGGTTCCGCTCAGGCTCGCCTCCATCGCCGGTGCGGTCCTCGGTCTGCTCGGACTGGTCTGGGCGGTGCTGCTCGTGGTGCAGAAGTTGCTTGACCCCTCCATCCAGACGGGATGGAGCTCGCTCATGGTGACGATCATCCTCTGCTCGGGCATCATCATCCTTTTCCTTGGACTCATCGGCGAGTATCTCGGTCGGCTCACGATGACCGTGAGCAAGACGCCCCAGTACGTACTTAAGGAAGTTATCGAGGATGGGGGAGACGAAGATGCGTGAGACTAGTCATCGCCTCGTTGTTCTGGGGTCTATGGACGAGTTTGTTGAGCTCGTTCGAATGGCTCAGCGTCGTGGCATCTATGTAATAGTGTGCGACGGCTACGAGAACGGACCCGCAAAGAGAGTGGCTGACAAGGCGTACACCATTGACGTGAGGGACACCGAGGCTGTGGCGAAGATGTGCGCGCGAGAACGTGCCGACGGAATCATCTCGTCCTTTTCGGACGTCCTCGCCGAGAACCTTGTCGCGATTGCCGAAAGAACGGGTCTCCCCACCTATCTGGACTCCGAGCATCTCCGCTTCCTACGCGACAAGGTGCTTATGAAGGGCATGTTCGATGAGCTGGGGGTCCCGCATCCCAAGTCGGTGATGGTGCGCAGGGAAACCGCGCCGGAGGATCTTGAAGACCTCCGCTTCCCGTGCGTCGTCAAGCCGGTGGACGCCTACGGCTCCCACGGCATCCACGTCATCGACGGGCCCGAGGAGGCTATCGAGTACTTTGACGAGACCTCCTCGTTCTCTGACGCGGATTACATCATCGCGGAGGAGTACAACGACGGGTTTGAGTTCAACATGATGAACTGGATCGTCGACGGCGAGCCCGTGGTCCTTGAGATCGCGGACCGCGAAAAGTCGCACGAGATTGCTCACGCCACACCCCACGTGAGCAGGATCGTGTATCCCAGCCGACTCACGGACATTGTCATTGAGGAAGCCCGCGACATAGTCTCCAGGGTCGCGCGTTACGTCGGGATGGAAGACGGACCACTCTGCATGCAGTTCTTCTGGAGCGAGGGCCGGGGTCTACAGGTGTGCGAGTGCGCCGGAAGAATTTTTGGGTACGAGCACGAGCTTCTTGAGCTCGCCTCGGACGTTTCGGTTGAGGAGCTTCTTCTCGACTACGTCTACGATCGAGATCGTGTTCGCGAAAGGCTGGCCGGGCATTCCCCGTATCTGGACCGCGTGAGCGCCGGACTCTACTTTCACGGGTACGAGGGCTCCATCGCGTCGATCGAGGGTCTTGAGGAGGCGGAGAGTATGCCCGAGGTGCGTGACGTCCTTTCGTACTATGCCCCCGGCGAGTTCATCCGCCATGGAGTGGGCGACAAGCCCTATGTTATAAGGATCTACCTTGCCGCGGGCTCGTACGAGGAGATAGATGATGTCACGAACCGCCTTTTCGACGTCGTTCGGGTGAGGGCCGAGGACGGGTCGAACCTGCTGTATCACAGCGAGATGGTCGCGTATGACGGGGTCTGGCGCAGCCATGAGTGAAGGCTTCGGCAATGGTGTGAGGCGGCGGGCGAGTGCGGGCATCTTCGCTGCCCTTCACGTGCTCCTCCTCGTCTACTCGCTTTCGGGCATATTCAGCAAGCTTGCCTCCTCGCAGCCCTTCCTCAGTTTCGAGTTCGTCGCGCTTTACGGGTGCATGCTTCTCGTGCTCTTTGTCTATGCCATTGCGTGGCAGCAGATTATCAAGCGACTCCCGCTTTCTGTCGCGTTTGCCAATAAGGCGGTGACCGTCGTCTGGGGAATCGTCTGGGGCTTTATGTTCTTCCACGAGCAGGTTACCGCCAGCATGGTCGTGGGAGCCGCGATTGTTATGGCGGGTGTCGTCCTGTACTCCACCGACGGGGACGAGAAGGACGGTGAGGAGAAGTGAGCGCCGGGCTTCTCGTCTTCTCCGGAATCTATCTCTTCGGCGTCTTCATAAGCGCCGTCTCGCAGGTTCTCCTCAAGAAGTCGGCGATGAAGGAGCATGACTCCGTGCTGGCAGAATATCTCAATCCGCAAGTCATTTTCGCGTACGCCATCTTCGTGTGCGCGACCCTGCTCTCCGTCGTCTCCTATAAGGTGGTGCCCCTGTCCTTAGGCCCCATACTCGAGGCCACCAGCTACATCTACGTTACCTTTTTCGGTGTGGTTATCTTTGGGGAGCGGATTACGCGAAGGAAGGCGCTTGCCCTCGCGCTTATCGTGGGCGGGATTTTGGTCTATTCACTGGGAGTTTAGGAATACCAACCAAGGGAGTGATGATGGACAAGAAGAAAATCGTTGTCTTCGGCGCAACAGGAACGCTCGGCCTCTACACGACCGACCACCTTGCCTCCGAGCTCTCCGACGAATGGGAGGTCGTTGCCACGGGAAGGCACCCCGTCGCGTTCTTCGGCGCAAGGTACCCCGGCAAGGTTTCCTATGCGCAGGTTGACATCGATGACGAGTCCACCTTTGGGTCGCTTCCCGACGAGGGCGTCTATGCCGTCGTGCATTTTGCGGGAGCTCTTCCCGCCTACATGGAGGGCTATGACCCTCGCGCGTACGTGCAGTCCAACGTCATGGGGACGCTCAACGTTCTCGAGTACGCCCGTCGCAGCGGAGCGACGAGAATCATCTATACCCAGACGATCTCGGACTACGACGGGTACTTCAACGAGCTGACGGAGCTTATGGACGACATGCCCCGCCGCGTCCCCCTTACGGGAGACCACTCCGTCTACGCGATCACTAAGTGCGCCGCCGAGGACATCTGCAGGAACTACGAGCGGGAGTACGGCATTGCGTTCTTTGGGCTGCGACTCCCCAACATCTACTGCTACATGCCCGAGATCAAGACCCTCTACCATGACGGCAAGCCCGCGACCAGCTCGTATCGCCTCATGATCAAGCGCGCTCTCGAGGGCAGGGACCTCGAGGTCTGGGGAGACCCCGAGAAGGGCATGGACCTCATCTACGTGAAGGACTTCTGCCAGATGGCCTGGCGAGAGCTCTTCGCCGACCCCGGCGTAAGCGGAATGTACAACGTTGGCACCGGGAGCATGACCTCCCTGGACACGCTCGTTTCGACGATCATCGACGTTTTTGGCGCCGGTGACCCCGCCCCGAAGAAAGACTATCGACCCGAGATGCACGACTGCGTCAACTACTTCATGAACGTCGACAAGGCGAGGAGAAACCTCGGCTATGAGCCCAAGTTCGGCCCGAGGGAGCTCTTTGAGGACTACAAGACCGAGATGGCCCTCAATAGGTTCTCCGACTTCTTCGTTGAGCGCTACGGCGACTCGGCTGCGTACTGCTAGGGCAAGGGGGGTCCATGTTTTCCAGAGAGCAGCTCGAGGGGCTGGCCACGCCCTGCTTCATCTTTGACGCGGAGGAGCTCGAGAAGAACCTCCTCGATTTCTCTCGCGCCCTGGCCGAGTCATGGGGACCGAGGTCGTGCGTGGGCTACTCGGTCAAGACAAATCCCTTCCCGTGGATTCTCGACGAGGCCCGGAAGTGCGGGTGCATGGCAGAGGTCGTCTCCGACGAGGAGTATCACCTCGCCCTGTTGCGCGGCTTCTCACCGGACCAGATCATCTTCAACGGCCCGGTGAAGGGGAGGGAGTGGTTCCGCTTCGCCGTCCGGAGCGGCTCTGTCGTCAACGTGGATTCCCGCCGGGAGATCAGGTGGCTGAGGGAGCTCTCTGAGGAAGGGGATGCGGATATTCGAGTGGGGGTGCGCGCTAACATCGACCTCGAGAGGTTCTGTCCCGGACAGACGATCGGTGGCTCGGAGCCGGGCAGGTTCGGCTTCTGCTATGAGGACGGCGACCTCGCCTGGGCAATCAGTGAAATCAGGGGGATTCCCGGCGCTCGCGTCGTGGGCCTCCACATGCACGTGACGACGTACGGCCGGTTCCCAGGGACGTATCGCGTGCTCGCCTCCCATGCCGCAAAGATCATCGATGACTATGCCCTCGCCGAAGACCTCGCCTACGTCGACATGGGCGGAGGCTATTACGGTGGCGGCAAGCGTAACGAGGGCAAGTACGAGGAATATGCGCGCGCCATCTCTGAGCAGCTTTCGGGCTTGGATAGGAATCGCGTCTCGCTTTATGTCGAGCCCGGCGGGGCGGTCATCTGCACGCCCGGGTATTACGTCGGCCGCGTCGTCGATGCCAAGGACGTCCGAGGAACGCGGTTCGTGGTGAGCGAGCTCTCCCGCCTGAACATCGACCACGAGATGAAGAAGACCTCGTATCCCATGGAGCTCTTTACTGCTTCTCAGGGGATTGTCGCCAAACAGGAACTCTGCGGGTTTACTTGTATGGAGAGCGACAGGATGTGCGAGCTCCACGACAGCGCGGAACTTGCCGAGGGAGACATTGTTCTCATCAAGTTTGCTGGCGCGTACTCTATGAGTTTCACCCCGGGCTTCTTCATCGAGGACGCGCCGGCAGTTTATTCCTACAGGAACGGATTGTTTGGACTTTTACGGCCCTGTTTCAATAAGATGCCCCCATCCGAGGGCATCATTACAAAAGGGGTTGATGAGCTTGTCTAGCCGATCAACCATCTCAGTCCATCCCGTTGCAGACGTTAACCACTGATGGCGGTTCGATCCCGCAATGTATGTATATACTTGCCTAATGATGCCCAAAATGCGTCATATCTCTGTTCGGAGCCAACGCGTGATGAGGAGTGAGCATGTACTTCTCTATGAGAATATCTGTAAGTCTCTTCTTGGTGGCCGCTCTTCTTATGGCCGGCGCATCTCCTGCCTTTGCGAGTGAAATCCTGTCGCATGGGGGCGAGCTCTCTGCAGCAGAACAACCTGACGGTATGCTCGACACGGATTGTGAGCATGAGCTTACAGAAGTGCTTGATGCATTGGAGGTGCCTGAGGAAAACGGTGCACAAGGAGACGATGTTAAACAGGCTGGTGATGCTATCGGCACGAGCGTGAATGAGCCTGTCACGGAAGTGTCTGACTCTGCGGAGGAGCCCCCCCGGGAGCACGAGACTCTGTATCTGCCAGAGTCTCTGTCCTTAGATGCTTGCTACGAGGAGCTCAAGGCTTACGCCAGTAAGTACTATGACGACATGCCCAACCCCCGCCAAATGTCTGCTGCAGATGGGATTCAGAGCTTTGCGACGTCTCCATATTGGGACGATACAACGTTTTATAATGGTGATGGGACCGTTTATCTTGATCATGCGGCGCGCGTTATCGACGTGTCTGAATGGCAGGGCGTAATTGACTGGGACCAGGTTAAAGCATCAGGGGTGGACGCGGCAATCATTCGCATCGGGTATGGTACTGGTAATGAGGATGATTATGCAGCCAGGAACATCGCAGAGTGCGAAAGACTCGGGATTCCATATGGTCTCTATCTGTATAGTTACGCCTATGATGATGCTTTTGCAAAAGAAGAGGCGATTTGGACGGCGGCACTGATTGACCGATATGGGGCTGATCCCACGCTTCCGATTTTTTATGACCTTGAAGAGTGGACGTGGACAGGCCATACGCCCCCAACTGAAGTCAGCGTCTACGAATCCATTGTGTCAGCCTATGTTGATACGCTTAAGTCTTACGGCATTGGCAATGTTAACGTATACAGCTACACGAGCTATCTTCAGGGACCGCTCAATTCTCCTAAGATCTGGCGGCTGACTTCGTGGGTTGCGCAGTATAACTATCGACTTACATTTGCCAATCCATATGAGCCGTCGTTTCATGGGTGGCAGTATACAAGTAGTGCTTCCATTCCTGGTATAATTGGTGGTGTTGACCAGAGTGCATTTACGCCGTTCAATGCCCCAGATACCTCTGAACCTGGATGGCAGGTTTTTGGCGGCCGGACCTACTACTACGACGCCAGGGGCGAGATGGTGCGCGGCTGGCTCGACCTCGACGGCAAGCGCTACCGCCTCGACATCGACGACGGCCACCTCTGGACCGGCTGGTACACGGTTGACGGCCTGTGGTACCGCGCCGACGACTCGGGGGCTGTCACGCCCGGCTGGGCCTCCCTCGACGGCCGGACCTACTACTACGACGCCAGGGGCGAGATGGTGCGCGGCTGGCTCGACCTCGACGGCAAGCGCTACCGCCTCGACATCGACGACGGCCAGCTCTGGACCGGGGCCTTTACGGTTGACGGCAGGTGGGTCCACGCCGCCGGCGACGGTGTGGTCAAGGTGGGCTGGCATGACCGTGGGGGGCGGCGCTACTACTCCGACCCCGAGGGCTTCGTCTTGT